>NZ_CP073355.1:1257726-1886589 GCF_023525255.1 Thermospira aquatica
TAAGAGAATATAACCGCTGTAATATTTGTGGTCGTCCTCGAGCCTACATCAGAGATTTTGGTCTTTGCCGTCTCTGCTTCCGTAAGATGGCATCTGAAGGGCTTTTACCGGGCGTACGCAAATCCAGCTGGTAAAAACGAAGAGTGGAGAAAGCTATGGATAGATTAGCGAATGCATTTACCAAGATTCGCAATGCTGTAGAAAGAAAGCATCCCGTGGTTACAGTTTCTAAGTCTGTGATGATGGGAGAGATTCTTTCTATTTTGAAAAGGGAAGGCTACATCACTGATTTCAGGGATGCTGAGACGGATAAATATGCCTATGAAATTCAACTGAAATACGTGGGCGGTAAGTCAGTGATTCAGGGAATCAAGCGTGTGAGTCGTTTGAGCCGTCGTGTGTATGTGAAAGCGGATGCTATTCCCTGCGTCTATAATAACTATGGTATTGCAATCCTCACAACCTCCAAGGGTGTTTTGACTGATAAGGAAGCGAGAAATCTTGGGGTAGGTGGTGAGGTGATCTGTTATGTTTGGTAAGGAGGGCGTATGTCAAGACTAGCAAAAAAGCCGATTGTATTGCCTTCCGGTGTGACTGTGAAGGTAGAGGTGGATACAGTTACTGTAGAGGGAAAGTTAGGAAAACTCACCCAAACGTATCTCCCTTATTATGTGTCTATTGAGGTAGTTGACGGCAAGGTTATGGTAAAGCCCAAAGAGGTATTTGGAGCGGCTGCCTACACTGGTCTGTATTGGGCAATAATTCGCAATATGGTGAAGGGAGTTTCTGAGGGATTTTCCAAACAGTTAACGATCCAGGGTCTCGGATACAAATGGGAGCTCAGAGGGACCAAACTGGTGTGTACGGTAGGTTTTTCTCATCCCGTTGAGTTTACTCCTCCTCAGGGTATTACTTTGGCCCTCGAGAACAATAATACTGTACTCAAGGTTTCTGGTATTGATAAACACCTTGTTGGGCAGGTTGCAGCGAATATTCGTGAGATTAAGCCCCCTGAACCCTACAAGGGCAAAGGTATCCGTTATGTGAACGAGCATGTGCGTATCAAAGAAGGGAAAACCGGTAAATAAGTGAGGTGAAGATATGATTGACAAGGTAAAAGTGAAACAAGAGCGTTGGCAAAAAGCTAAAAAGCGCAGCAAAAAACACCTCAAGGTGGCTCAAGATGCCTGTCGGATAGTGGTTTTTAAGTCTAACAAGTACCTCTATGCTCAGATTGTTGATGCTGAGAATCGGGTGCTTGGTTGTGTTTCCTCTATCAGTAAGGAACTTAAGGATAAAAAGCTTGGCAAAAATATTGCGAGCGCAGAGGCTATTGGTCAGGCCTTGGCTGAGAAGATTAAATCTCTCAAGGTGAAGAAGGTGGTTTTTGATCGCAATGGTTACAAATACCATGGCAAAGTCAAAGCCCTTGCTGATGCCTGCCGCAAGGCCGGGATACAATTTTAGAGTAGAGGTGAGGTATGGCAGAGAATAAAATACAGGCTCAGGAATGGCAAGAAAAGGTAGTGAGCATCCGTCGTGCAGCTAAGGTGACTACAGGAGGAAAGCGTTTCCGTTTTAATGCACTGGTGGTTGTTGGAAACGGCAAAGGCATGGTTGGTTTTGGTTATGGAAAAGCTAACGAAATGGCTGATGCCATTCGCAAAGCAAAAGATAAGGCTATTAAGGCTGCTGTGAAAATCAATCTTAAAGGGACGACTATTCCTCATGAGGTGATCGGAAAGTATAAAAGTGGCGTTGTGTTGCTGCGTCCGGCCTCAAAGGGTACCGGTGTGATTGCCGGTGGCGCCGTTCGACCTTTGTTGGAGCTTGTTGGTGTTCATGATGTGTTGACAAAATCTCTTCGTTCTACGAATAGCATGAACCTTGTAAAGGCTACGATGAATGGTTTGATGCAGCTTATGGATGCTAAAGAGGTTGCTGAACGTCGTGGCCTGAGTGTAGAGAAGATGTTTGGCAAGGAATAGGTGGAGGGTAGTATGGCAGTACTTACAATTAAACCTCATCCAAAAGCGACAAGAAAGGCAAAAGTTGTCGGTCGTGGTACGGGAAATGGTCGCGGGAAAACCTGTGGCCGTGGTCATAAAGGTCAGAAAGCACGTGCAGGGGCAGTAATTCGCCCGGGGTATGAGGGCGGTCAGATGCCTTTGTATAGACGTTTGCCCAAGAGAGGTTTTAAAAATCCTCATAAGGTGGTATACAATCTGGTTACTACGGCCATGCTTAATCGGTTTAAAGATGGCGAAGTGGTGGATTATGCAAATCTTGAGGCGAAAGGACTTATTCGTCATAAAAACTGCCCTATCAAGGTACTGGTAAATGGCGATCTTACAGTAAAGAATCTCAAGCTTAAGGTGAATGCTGTGTCTGAAGGAGCCAAGACTGTCCTTGAGAAGGCTGGCTGTGCTGTAGAACTTGTATAAAAATAACGGAAAAGAGGTTCTCATGATTAAGGCATTTTTGAATATTTTTAAGATTGAAGATCTGCGGAAGAGATTTCTCTTTTTGATTGGAATGTTGGTTGTTTACCGTATCGGTGCCCATATTCCTGTCCCTGGAGTGGATCTGGGAGAATTGTTGGCTAACAGAGGTTTTTTTAGCGAGGGTGCCTTTGGGAATTTGATGAACCTCTTTTCTGGTGGTGCGCGGGAGAATATTTCTATCTTCTCTCTGGGTATTATGCCGTATATCACAGCTATGATTATCATGCAGCTGTTGAAGGCGATTTTTCCTTCGCTGGACAAAGAGTTTCGTGAAGGACCTGAGGGGAGAAGAAAGTTTCTTCAGTATAGCCGTTATGGCACGGTACTGGTGACTCTGATACAGGGTTTTTTATACGCACGAAGTCTTGTGGCAAGTGCTCCTCAGTTTATCCTTTCTTCGTTTTCGCCGGTGGCATTTATCATTGTATTTTCTCTTACGGTGACTGCTGGAACACTGGTATTGCTCTGGATGGGTGAGCAGATTACTGAACGGGGAATTGGAAATGGAGTTTCCATTATCATTATGGCGGGTATTATTGCAAGATTGCCTCGAGCGCTTATTCAGCTTGTCCTTCAGGTGCAGCGAGGTACCATGGATCCGATGAACCTGATCATTGTGCTTGGTCTTTTCTTCCTGGTGATTGCTCTTGTGGTGTTTGAGGAACAGGCACTGAGACATATTCCGATCCAGCATACCCGGAGAGCAGGTGGCGCCCAGGGGATTGCCTCTTCTATGCCTTTTAAGATTAACCCTACAGGCGTTATCCCCATCATTTTTGGTAGCTCGATCATGATGTTTTTTACGCCGATCTTTAGCTGGCTTCGTCGTCTGTGGGATGTTCCTTTTATGCGTTCCCTTGAGACTCTGGCCCAGCATGGGAATTCTTTGTACAATATAGTGTATTTTCTGTTTATTCTTTTCTTTGCGTATTTCTACCTTGAGGTTGAACTGAATCCCCATGATATTGCTGAGGATCTGCGGAGAAGGGGAGATTTTATTCCAGGGGTCCGGCCAGGCACTCAGACAGAGGATTATATTGCAGGTGTATTGTACCGATTGACGTTGCCCGGGGCTATCTTTATTGGTGTGATTGCTTTGTTGCCAACGTTTATTCTCAGGTATATCAATATCCCTGCAGAACTTGCTTTCCTTATGGGCGGAACATCCCTTATCATTATGGTGAATGTGGCACTTGAGACGTTGAAACAGATAGAATCGCAGCTTCTCATGCACCGTATGGATGGCTTTATTGAGAAGCGTAGTTTAAGGAGTAAGTAATGTTGCGTGTAGCCCTTATTGCCCCTCCTGGAGGAGGAAAAGGTACCCAGGCAGCTATGATGAAAGAACACTTTGGACTTGTTCATATTGCCACGGGGGATATTTTTCGTGCGATTGTACGTGGTGAGTATAAGGGAAATATGGATGTGGAGATGATTAAGGGCTACATGGCACGTGGTGAGCTTATTCCTGATCAGGTGGTGATAGATCTGGTGGTAGAGAGAATTAGTCAACCAGATTGTGCCAAAGGATATCTCATGGATGGATTCCCAAGAACAGTGGAGCAGGCGAAGGCTTTTGATGCTATAGATCCTTCGAAACGCTTGACGCATGTGCTGTATTTGAGAGTACCTCGTGAGGTTATCCTTGATCGTCTTTTGGGGAGATGGACCTGTCCGACCTGTCAGGCCGTTTACCATGAAAAGACACACCCGCCAAAGGTGGCTGGGATTTGTGATGTTGATGGAACAGCTTTGATCCAGCGTGAGGATGATAAAGAGGAGACGATTCTCAAGAGGTTGGATATCTACGAGAAGCAAACGATGCCGCTGATTTCTTATTACAGAGACGCCAAAATCTTGACAGAAATCGATGGAAATGCTACAATATATGATGTATTTTCTCAGATAAAGGAGGTTCTAAGCGCTTGATGGACAAGGAAGACGTTCTTCGAGTGGATGGGGTGGTTGTGGAACAACTCCCTAATGCCATGTTTAAAGTAGAGTTGCCGAGTAAGAAGTGTGTGCTCGCTCATATTTCCGGTAAGATGAGGTTGAATTCTATCAAGATTATACCGGGGGATAAAGTTACCTTGGAAATGTCGCCCTACGATTTGACGAAGGGCAGAATTGTGTATCGTTATAAATAGGAGAGAGTGTATGAAAGTTCGAGCGTCTGTGAAGAGAATATGTGAAAAATGTCGAGTTATTCGACGTCATGGGCTGGTTATGGTCGTTTGTGAAAATCCCAAACACAAACAGCGCCAGCGTGGTTCAAAACGAGGCTAATGGAGGAAAAGCATGGCTCGTATTGCTGGTAGAGAAATCCCGGGAAATAAGGCTGTATTTATTGGTCTGACTTATATCTATGGTATTGGTCAGACAACAGCGAACAAGATCGTGGAGATGGCTAAAATTGATCCTCACAAGAAGGTAAAGGATCTTACAGAAGAAGAGTTGGCCAAGATCCGTGATATTATTGAGAGCAACTTTAAGGTAGAGGGTGATCTGCGTACTGAGGTTGCGATGAATATCAAGCGTCTCATTGATATTGGATGTTACCGTGGTCTTCGCCATAAGAATAAGTTGCCTGTTCGGGGACAGAGAACACGCACCAATGCACGAACACGAAAGGGTCCTCGCCCGAATACTATCAAAAAGAAAAAGTAAAGGAGTGAGCTTATGGCAAAAGCTAGAGTAACGACCAAGAAAAAAGAAAAAAAGAGTGTGATTGAAGGGGTTGCAACGATTCGTGCTACCTTTAATAACACGATTATTACTCTTACTGATATGAATGGAAATACAATTGCCTGGGCAAGTGCTGGTGTGGCTGGGTTTAAGGGTTCGAAGAAGGGGACACCTTATGCAGCGCAGCTTGCCTGTGAAAAGGCTGTTGAGGCCGCGAAATATCATGGGCTTCAGTATGTCCATGTGCGTGTAAAAGGACCTGGAGCAGGACGCGAGGCTGCTATGCGAGCTCTTGCTGCTCAGGGACTTAAGATAAAGACCTTACGAGATGTTACACCGATTCCTCACAATGGGTGTCGTCCTCGTAAGAAAAGAAGAGTATAAGGCAAAAGGAGAGAGACTATGGGTAGATATACTGGACCTTCCTGTCGTTTGTGTCGCCGTGAAGGGGTAAAGCTCTATATCAAGGGAGAACGCTGTCTTTCGCCTAAGTGTGCTATTGAAAGACGAAAAGCTTCCCCCGCTCCTGGGATGCATGGAAAGGATCGGAAGAAACCCACGGAGTATGGAGTTCAGCTTCGTGAAAAGCAGAAGGTAAAGCGTTACTATGGTGTTTATGAACGCCAGTTCAAGAAATATTTTGAGATGGCTACTCACCACAAAGGTGTGACAGGTGAGATGCTGTTGCAGTATCTTGAGAGACGGTTAGATAATGTAGTATATGTTTCTGGTTTTGCTCTTTCACATAAGGCTGCCAGACAGTTGGTGCGCCATGGACATGTGCTTGTAAATGGGGAAAAAGTGGATATTCCTTCCGTGATTGTGAAAGTGGGGGATGTTGTTTCTCTTGCGCCTGGCTCTGAGAAGATCGATATGGTAGTTCGGGCTCTTGAGACGGCGTCTTCGAAAACTCTTCCAACATGGTTGGAGATTGATCTTTCAAAGGTTAAGGCTACAGTCAAGTCACTTCCCACGCGTGCTGAGATGTGTCAGGGCATCCTGGTGAATGAGCAGGCTATCGTTGAGTTGTACTCCAAGTAACCCTTGACACAAGGTAGTGGAGGAAGAGATGAATCAAAGTTTTTTGTTTAAGGATATTATTTTGCCCCATGAGACTCGTTTTGATGGACAGACTTTTACACCTTTTTATGGGAAGTTTTCTATCTATCCTTTTGATAAAGGTGTAGGTGTGACTATTGCCAATTCTCTTCGTCGTATTTTGCTGAGCGCTATTCCGGGCTATGCAATTACGGCGATCAAGATTGAGGGCGTGAATCACGAATTTGAGCCTGTGAAAGGTGTAAAAGAAGATCTTATAGATGTGATTCTGGCGATTAAAAAGATTCACTTAAGACTTCTCGATGGTTCTGAAAAGAAGGTGATTCATGTCCAAAAGAAGGGTCCGGGAGAATTGACCGCAAAGGATTTTGCTGTTGATGCTACTATTGAGGTTGTAAATCCTGATCTCAAGATAGCGACGCTCAATGAGGATGCTGAGCTCTATATGGATGTGACTATTGAATACGGGAGAGGATATCGCTCAGCTGAGGATCTTTTGGCGAAGGAGACGGTTATCTCACAGATACCTGTAGATGCTTTGTTCTCTCCGGTGACACGTGTAAACTATATGATTGAGGATTATCGGGTGGGAGAACGTACTGACTGTGAAAAGGTGGTACTGGAGGTCTGGACCAAGGGTACCCTTGATCCCCGTGAGGCCGTTTCGATGGCTGCGGCAATTCTTCGTAAATATTTCTCTCTTCTTACTACTTTTGAAGAAGATTTGTCAGAGTTGGGAGGGGGAGTAGACCGTCAGTCGGAGATTTTGGAGAAGCCGATAGAGGATCTGCATCTCTCCGCACGTGCCTACAATTGTCTAAAGTCAGTAGGTATTTCGACGATAGGGGAATTGGTCAATTATGATCCTGTTTCTCTTTCCAAGATCAAAAATTTTGGAAAGAAATCTCTGACGGAAATTTCTGATAAGCTGGCAATGTATAATTTGAGTTTGAAGAGTGGTCCTGTGGAAGAAGATATAGAAGATATCGAGGAAAATGAGGACGAGGAGTAGTTTATGAGACATGGCAATAAAGTGAAGAAGCTCAGTCGTACCACTTCCCATCGGCGAGCTTTGATTCGTAACCTGGCGACAAGTTTGTTTAAATATGAGAGGATTATTACCACCGTGGAGAAAACAAAGTTTATCCGTCCATTTGCTGAGAAGTTGATAACGAAAGCTAAAACGGATACGGTTGCTTCCCGAAGAAAGGTTTTTGAGACGGTTCGTGATGAAGCGGTGTTAAATAAGCTTTTTACAGATATTGCAAAGCGTTATGCAAATCGTCCCGGTGGTTATACTCGTATAATTCGGTTGGGTAATCGTTCGAACGATGGTGCTGAGAGAGCTATCATTGAGCTTGTAGAGGAGAAGCTGGAACCAGCAGCTTCTACGAATGCAAAGAAATAAAATTCTTTTTTGGTTTATGGTTCCCCTGTCGATTGTGTCGGTAGGGGAGTTTTTTTTATCCTGGCATGTTGCTGTTGTTCTTTTTGGTATTTTGTGTTTGTTTGTTTTGATATTCAAAGAGAATAGGAAAAGTTTTTTGGGAAGGGTGTGGAGGATTATCTGGATTACTTTTCCTGTGCTTCTCTTTTCTCTTCGTACAAAACAAACGGGGCTTTTTCTTGGGTGGTTTTATCTTGATCCGTTGCTCGATTATGGTGTTTTGGTTTTGAGATTGGTGAATTTTAGTGTGGCTTTTTGGATGTTGCAGAGTTTTTGGTATTTCCCTGCTTCACGGTATGGACAATGGCTCTATGTGCGGGTTTTTTGGCGGTCTTTTGGGTTGGTTTTGGATATGTGGCAGGAAGTTCTTTTCTGGCCGAAACAGCGATTCTCTCTCTGGAAATGGATCAATGAGAGGTATGAGAGTCTAGGTAACGAAAAACAGAGTGCTCATCGTCAAGTTTTTTCTCAAAATATCGATAATTTATCAGAAGGTCCAAAGGAGTAGCGTATGAAGTACTGGTTGATGGGATTATTTTTTTTGCCGCTGATGATGGTTGGTCAGAGTATTCCCTGGGATAATATCAAAGATTCTGGTGTGAGACTGGCACTCAGGACGTATTCAGAGTCTTTTGTTTTCTCTTCGACGAATCTCAGATTTGAAGGGTATGCGATTGTTGATCTCCGTTTTTTTACGAATTTTACTCATGTGAGAAGGCTGAGTCTCTATAATAATGCTATAGAGGATGTGTCGCCACTGGCAGTTTTGACAAATCTTGTTTTTCTGAATCTTGGTAAAAACCGTATAAAGGATGTGTCGAGTCTCTCGAATCTCACCTCTCTGGAGGTCTTGATCCTCCATGATAATGTGGGAATTACAAATCTGCGGGGGATTCATAAAATTGTAACGTTGCGTGAGATTGATCTTCGTAATACGCATGTGTACCATGAGAATTTAAAAACGTGGGCTTTTACCAATACGTTGGGGATTTATGATCTGGAGGGAAACTATCATGAGATTCCTCCCGGGGAGAAGGAAAAGTGGGGGATCTTTAATAGTAGAGTGGTGAAGGCCTGGTACTAAGCTTCTTTATGGGAATTGTTTGTTGAGGGTCTCAAGTTCTTTTTGGGCCTTTTCTTTCCACTGGCGGGGATAGTTGCCGTTAATAATGGTTTGGTAGAGTTCTCGTGCCCGGGTGATGTTTCGTAGTCCTTCGTAGAGAAGGGCAAGCTGGATCATGGACTCGGCAGCGAGAGATGGGTCTTTAATCGTTGTGGTGAGGGTGTCCAGTCGTCTTACGAGTGTAGCATCGGAGACACCAGCGTTTATCATCACCCGTTCTGTGGCGATGACGGCTTGGGCAGTGACACTCCCACCTATGTCAAGGGATTGGAGAAGATATTCAAGCGCTCGACTGGGCTTTTGAATGGCCTCGTAATAGAGTCCCCGGTAGTAAGCCTGGTATTCTTTTTCTTGGAGGGTTTCAATGCGATTGGAGGCTTTTGTATAGAGTCGTTGTTTGAGATAGTATTCTATGAGGGTGTAGTTGAGATGTTCCTTTTCACTCTCAGAAAAGGTGGTATCCGAGGTGGCTGTTTCAAGGTTTTTGATAGCCTCGCCATCGGGGAGTTTTCGGATGCTGGAGAGGAACCATTCGATGTTTTGTTGTGGAGTCTGAGAAGGGGTGTTGGTTTGTGTTTCGGTTGTTGCTGGTTGAGAGGATGCGGGTTTTCGGGTGGTTATGTTGGTAGAGGGAGTTTGAGGGCTTGAGGGCTGTTGGACTTGAAAGTAGTAGAAAAGGTTTTTGAGAAGTTTTCCGTCCAGGTCATAGTACTGGAAATGGGCTCTTCCGTTGCTTGATGTTGAGCGAAAGGCAAAAAGTCCTTGTTCTGGGTCTGAGTTTTCTTTGAGGTAGGAAATACCGGATGCCGATTTGAGTGTTATCAGGGTGTTGGGGGAGGAGATCTGGAGGGTAAAGTCTTTGTTTGCAGGGACAGTGAGGTATTTTGTTTCCTGGGGAAGAGAGAGGTTTTGGGGAATATCTGAGGGTTTTCGTGATACCGCGTTTGTGATCAGAGTGTTACTTTGCGAGGTGAGGCCGGTTTCACGGAGAAAGTCCTGGATGGTAAGCCATTCTACCCGATCGAGATTTCGGATGAAGATGAAGTCTTCTTGATGACAGGCAGAAGAGAGGATAAGAAGAAAAAATAAAACCCATTTTCTCATGATTTTTTCTCCTTGTTAGTGAGGAGTTTGAGATATGTTTGTGCTTGAGAATGGGAGGGGTTGTATTGGATGGCTAGTTCTAAAAAAGGCCGTGCATGATCTTTGTAATGGTATTTGATGAAAAGGAGAGCTACCTGATAGCAAGTGTCAGCGTCTTTTAGGGTTTCGCAGTAGTTTTTGAAAAGTGGGATGGCTTTATCTATCTCTTCAAGTTGAAGATGACAGAGAGCAAGAGCGTAGAGAATGTTGGGATGGCTGGCAAGTTCTAAGGCTTTTTGCAGGAATTTTTTGGCCTCTTCCCAGTTTTGGTTGTCAACCTCGACAAGTCCCATTCCGTAGAAAAGGTTGGCATCAGGGGCATTATGTATTCCTTGGGAAAACCACTCTCGAGCTTTGGTATTTTCTCCTCTTGCTAGGTAGGTTTTGCCGATGACGTAGGCAGCGTAGCCTGGTGTGGTGTTATCAGGGGTGTGGTGTTGGGCGATTTCAAGGATTTCCTCGCTGTGGTCTTCGGGTAAAGAAAAAAGACTCATCATGAGCAGGAAGGCGATTTCTTTTTCGGGCATGAGGTTGTATGCTTCTTTGAGGAGTTTTACAGCAGTTGGGTAATCTCTGGCTGTTATGGCACAGGCGCCAGCAGTTTTGAGAAAGATTGGATTTTGGGTAGCCCGGTATGCTTCTTGAGATATAAAGATCTGTTCTTTCGGGTTATCATAATACTGCAGAGTTTCAAGATAGGCGAACCAGATATGCGTATCTTTTGGAGAAAGTTGAATAGCTTGCCAGAGGTGTTCGAGAGATTTTTCTTTATTGATGGGTTTCCATGCCTCGGCAATCTGGAGATGCCATTCGCTATCAAGCCATCCTTTGGTTTTTGCTAAATCAAGGAGGGCATCTATCTCGTCCGTATTGCCGGAGGTGATTCGGAAGAGGATGCTAAGGAGGACAGCCTGGGGGAAGTGTTCTTTATCATACTTGAGGACCTCTTCACAGTAAAGAGCGGCTCGTGAAGTGTCGCCATGTTTGAGAGCACAGATGGCAGATCCATAGAGGAGAAGAGGATCCTCAGGGAAACGTGAGAGTGCCATTTCAAGGAATGCTTCTGCTTGAATGATATTGGTATCCATGAGAGTTTCGGCGATGTTGTAGGTCATAGGGGCGGTGATAGTTGGTTTTTGCCACCATTTTTGCAGTTGATGTTCATACGGTTCTTTCAGGAGAATGAGGGTCCTGATAAGAGCAGCGAGAGCCTCGGGAGGACTCAAGGGATCTTCGGCAAAAAGGGAGAGGATTTCTTTGGCTTTGGTGAGATTGCCCAGTTCAAGAGTACATATACCAATCATCGCCTGAATAGTGGGTTGGTTAGGTTCAAGGGTGTCGTACCAGGAGAAATAACGAAGAGCTTCTTTGTATTTTCCGGTGAGGTAGCAACTCCAGGATAACTTTTCAAGGATGAGAAGTCGGTTTATTCCTGGCAGGTCAAGAAGCTCTCGGTAGAGTTCTATGGCTTTGTCATACTGGGCCGAAGCAAAGTATTCGTCGGCCTTGTGAAGAAAGGCAGAATTATGGCCTGTCATGGTCGATAAGCGCCACTTCTATCTGGATTTTTATGTCGTTTCCGAGGTCTTGATAATGAAGGGCAGTAATATAGCCCTGACCTTGGTACTCGGGTATATGTGCAAACTGTTCCAGGAGTCCTTGGGAGATGGCTGTGATAATAGGGGAGGATTTCAGATTGTCTTTGATGAGGTATTTTTCTATGCGGTATGTTCTAAAGATGTAACCAGAAAGTTCTGTGTGTGTTTGGTAAGGGAGGATGGCGATATACCATGTATCAAATTTTTTTGTTTGTATGCGATTGATCGTTTCGATGGGAAGTTCAACATCAGAGATTTGTTTGATTCGAAGCCTATTGGAGCTTTTGGTTACCAGAAAGCCGTTCTGGATCATACCAAGAGTGAGTTTGAGATTCATTTCGGAAAGCTGAGGGTAAAGATCGATGCCGATCACTTCTCCTTGAAAAGAAAGAATGTTTTTTGGCGATGTTTTGGTTTTGGGTTGACAGGCAGGAAGTATGATAAGAAAAATACTTGTGACTATCCAGATGTTTTTTTTCATGGGGTTATTCTCCTTTCTTGGAGAGGATGTTTTTCTCTATAGCCTTGCAGAAAACCGGAACAAGCTCGGGATCGAATTGTATTCCTGAAAAATTTTTGAGTTCTTCGAGGGCTTCTTCGGGTTTTTTGGCAGGTTTGTAGACTCGGGCAGCCACCATGGCACTGTAGGCATCAGCAATAGCTGTGATTCTGGCGAGGAAAGGGATGGCTTCTCCCCTTTTTCCTTCAGGATAGCCGCTTCCATTCCACCATTCATGGTGAGAGTAGACGATATCCAAAACGTCTCTATCAAACTGGTTTATGGGGTAGATGATCTTTTTACCGATGACGGGATGTTGTTTCACGATAGCGTATTCTTCAGGGGTGAGTTTTCCTGGCTTGAAGAGGATTTCATCCTTTAGACCAACTTTGCCGATGTCATGAAGGATGCCACCCATGCGGAGTTTGTCAAGCTGGTCATCGGCAAGACCCAACTCTTTCCCGAGCATCTCAGCATACCAGGCAACATCCTGGGAATGACGGAGGGTATTGATGTCTCGTGCCTCCAGGATGTAGATCGTGGAGGAAAGTACTTCATAAAACATGGAAGCCAGGTTTTCAGTAGCTTCTTTGACTCTTGCTTCAAGGGTTTGAACGTAAAGCTTTTTTTCATCGAGAAGGTGGATACGTTCGACGAGACGACTCAGGGTGTGGAGAAACTCTTCGATATTAATGGGTTTGATGATATAATCATAAACCCCAAGTTTGAGCGCTTGGCTAACCTTGTCGATGTCGCTATAGCCAGAGATCATGATGGAAGATATATTTTCATATTTCTGGAGGACTTTTTTAAGAAGATCTATCCCGGAAATGCCAGGGAGAAGGATATCGACTACCATGATGTCTATAGACTCTCTCTCGAGGATAGAAAGAGCATCCTCGGCATTGAGTGCGGAAAAAACCTGAAAGGTAAAGGGCTGAAGGGTAAGTGCCTCTGAGATAAGCTTGACAATAGCACGGTCATCATCTACTATGAGGTAGGAGAGTTTTCTTTCCATACTTTCCCCCGTCTTTTCTTCTTTATCATTATAGCAACAAAAGGAAAATAAAGCAACTTTTGCTTGTAGATTTTTTATGCGAATATCGTAGATGTGAAGCTATGGGGCTTAATTTTTTATGAAAGGGATGTTTTTTCTTTTTGCGTCATTGAAAACTTGTTTCATTGTTGGCAAGGCTAAAACGGTAGGTGAAGCTTGCTCCTCCATAGATGCCAGTGACTCTTGTGTCGGTTTCTGTTGGAGAGCTTCCATAGTATGGTTGGAACCACAGAAGAAGAAAATGCATGCCAACGTTTTCTGTGAGAAAGCTTTCTATGTGGATACCCACATACGTGGGGGGAAAATGGATTCCTGCTGTCATGGGGAATTTTTGTTCTCTGGCAAATACCTCGCCTTGCAACACTTCACCCATAAAGAGTTTGGCACTGGTGGAAGCAAATGGTCTTATTTTTATCCCTAGACCCAAGGCGTCGCCATTAAAGCTATTGATGGAATTTTCTAAGGTATCCTTTTCAAGGTGAAAAAGATCGGCATGGGACCATTCCGCTCCTATCCCAAAGAAGGGATTGATGTTGAACACGAGACCAGCCTGCATCAGAGAAAAGGTTGAAATGAGGGGAGGGGCACCCGAGAAATAAAAGTCGACAAACTTTGATTGGAAAGCAAATCCCCCATAAAAAAGGGCTAGCGCTGCAAACTTTTGTTCGGGCGCGAAGGCAGAGAGAAGGCCGATTTCCAGTTGATATCGTGTACGATTCATTTCTTGAATTTCTTTGATCTCCTGAAGTTTTTGCGCAGATATGCCGCAAAGCTGATAGGCGAGAATTTCAATATTTTCTTTGAGTTTTTTCGATTTGTAAACTTTACCATGGCTGAAGAGATGATCTCTCCAGTGGTCGTGGATATGATGCGAGCATTGATAATGATTTCGTTTTCGAAAGAGATGATGGTGCCACTGACTAAAGCCTCTACCCCGAATAACTGACCGATTTTTACGGCGGTTTCCTCAGTAATCAGACCTGTGGCACTGAGTTTTTGTTCCTGGAGAACTTTGGCAAGCAGCAATCGTTCTTCGATTTCATATTTTTTTATTTTTTGAAGTTCAGTAATAAGAAATTCAGGGACAATTTTTTCGATATCTTTTATTTCGATAGGGTCTCCTCGTAACTCAAACTCTACAACAGCAATTCGCATGCGGTGTGTTTCTTGAGCGATGATGGTATTTTGAGCAAAGAGAAGAATTCCCGTTAAGAACATCCAGAGAGAGAAAAATCGTTTTTTGATCATCATGGTTTTCCTCCCCAGGAGAAATTTCTCAGAGAAGAAGTAAACTAATGACAGCAGAGGTTTTCTTTTGTATTGTATTGGAAAGAAGAAAATAAAGCAATTTTTGAATGTTTTCTGGAAAATTTGGCTGAAAGGATGAAAAGAAAAAGATAAGGTGAAAATTCATAATTTTTTCATTTTTTTTTCATCATAGATTCACAGAAAGAAGTGTATAATGTTATGAAATCCGAAAGGGAGGGAAATATGGCAAAAGTGGATCTCCACGTACATTCACGGTATTCTGAGCGACCATCCATGTGGTTTTTAAACAAGATAGGAGCTAAAGAATCGTATACGGATCCTTTTACGCTGTATCGTTTGATGAAAGAGCGAGGGATGGATTTTGTTACGATTACAGACCATAACCGTATTGATGGAGCTGAGCTTCTGGTGGAGCGTTATCCCGGGGATTGTTTTATCAGTGTTGAGGCGACAACCTATTTTCCTGAGGATGGATGCAAGGCACATCTTTTGGTATATGGGATTACGCGTGAACAGTTTCATAAAATACAGATGCTTCGAGAAAACATCTATCATCTAAGAGACTATCTGGTAGAGCAGAATCTCCCGCACTCGCTTGCGCATGCAACCTATGCGGTAAATGGGAGACTCACTCCGGATCATCTTGAAAAGTTTCTTTTGCTTTTTAATGTTTTTGAGGGCATTAATGGGGCGCGTCTGGGGTATTTTAATCAGCAGTGGATGGATATCCTGAGAAGACTTACCCCGGAGCATCTTGCTCAGCTTGAGAAGAAACATGGGATTCATCCTGTGGGGAAAGAGCCCTGGATTAAGGGACTGACAGGAGGATCTGATGATCATGGAGGAATATTTTTAGGCAGAACGTATACCGAAGCAGAGGCAGAAACTCCTGTAGAATTTTTGCGTGCTATTCAGAATCGACAAACCATGCCTCTTGGTTACCAGAATGACTACAAGGGCTTGGTGTATTCGATCTACAAGATCACGTACGATCATCTTGAGGAGATGAAGATAGCTTCACAGAAGTCTAAAAATCTCTTTGTTTCTTTGTCACAGCAGATCTTTCGTCCGCGGAGATCCACGTTGAAAGAGAAGCTCTTTTTCTTTATGAGAAAGAAAAAGCGTTCCGATGTTTTGCGGGATATTCTAGAGAGGACGCTTGCGGGTCTAAGGGAAAGGGAACAAGAGGATATTCGGGTGAAATTGGATTTTCTCTACGATCGAATTACAGAGATGAGTGATGAGTTTTTCTCCCGCCTGGTGAAGTCTTTTGAAAAGAATATTCGTCAGGGTGATCTGATGGGTATTATTAAAAACCTTTCATCGTCCCTCACGGGAGTGTTTTTGGCAGCACCTTTTCTCTCAAGTGCCAAGCATCTCTACAGTAACCGTGCGCTTCTGGTAGAGCTTCGTAAGCGCATGAATCTTCCTCTGCCAGATAAACCAAAGAAGATCCTCTGGTTTACCGATACGATAAACGATCTCAATGGAGTATCTGCCACTTTAAAGGAGCTGGGCTGGATTTCCTACAAAGAGCAGATGCCTCTAAAGTTTGTTACCTCACTGCTGGATCATGAGATTGATGAAGGTATTCCACCCAATACGATTTATCTGGATTTTTTCCATGCTTTTGCCCTGCCGTTTTATGACCATTACACGTTGAAACTTCCTTCACTGTTGCGGGCACTTGAGCGGCTTACAGCAGAAAATCCTGATGAGATATACATTTCTACCCCCGGGCCTCTCGGGCTTTTGGGGATACTTGTGGCCAAGCTGATGAATCTTCCCATCGCTTCTATCTATCATACAGATTTTGTGAGGGAGGCTGAAAAGATAGTTGAGGATGAGGGGATTCTTTCGCTTCTCAAGCAGTATGAACTTTGGTTTTATTCGATGGCGGATGAGGTGCGGTTCCAGAGTCAGGAGTATTTTCATATCCTGAAAGAGCGTGGAATTCCTGAATCAAAACTTCGTTTCCTTCCAAAAGGGATCAATACCAGTGTTTTCCGCTATCTTCCCGAGGTGAGGGATGTGTTCCATCATTCGTTTGGTATTCCTGAAGGGGTAAATCTGCTTTACGCCGGGAGAATCTCCAAAGATAAGAACGTGGATGTGCTCCTTGAAATTTACAAAAAGCTTTCGGAGAAGTATGAAAACATCAATCTGATTTTTGTAGGGGATGGACCCTATCTGAAGGATTTGAAGCACAAAGCAAAATCGTATGAAAGGGTGTTTTTCCTCGGAAAGATACGTCGGGACGCTTTGCCCCATGTGTATTCGGCATCGGATGTGTTTGTATTCCCGAGTACGACGGATACGTTTGGTATGGTGGTGCTTGAGGCTCAGGCCTGTGGAGTACCTGCCCTGGTTACCGATGAAGGTGGTCCTAAGCAAATCATCCTTCCCGAGGAGACAGGGTTTGTGCTTCCTGTGAGTGAGGTAGAGAAGTGGGTAGAAAAGATAGAGTATCTTATGCGGAAGCGTAAAACGCTTGAGTGGCGATATCTCCGACAGAAAGCCTCACAGCATGTCCAAAAGAATTATCGCTGGGAGGTAGTTCTTGGGAGTATTTTTGAAACGGTGTAGTATTTTTTGATGGTGTGTATGTTCCCCGGGGAAAAGCCCCGGGGTTTTCTTTTGATAGAAAAAAAGTTTTGTTTGCTTTACAATATTGCTGGAGGAAGGTGTGACAAGAGTCAAAATATGTGGGTTAAGAGATCCGCATTCCCTTGATATGGCCGTCAGAGAAGGGGTTCATGCTGTGGGTTTTGTGTTTTATGAGCCAAGCCCTCGGCATATCTCCGTTGGGGAGGCGAGAAACCTTTGTCTGGATATTCCCCCTTTTGTGTCCCGTGTTGGGGTTTTTGTGGATAGGTCTGTTGAGGAGATCCTTGAGATTGCCCATACGGCAGGCCTGGATGCCATTCAGCTTCATGGTGAACAGTATCATGAGGATCATGTGCGAAAACTTCGTGGTGAGTGGTACGGCAAAGTGATCAAAGCTGTGAGGGTGGTTTCTCTGGATGATGATGTGATTGAAAGATACCACAAGACAGAAGCTCACGCCATACTCTTTGATGCGTGGCACCCTGAGGAGTATGGGGGAACAGGGCAAAGGGTTTCAGTGAGTATCCATACCATGCAGGTGTGGTTTTCACAGAGGGGGATTCTTGCCGGTGGTATTCGAAAAGAGAATCTCGAGGAAGTGCTTCGGTTTCAACCGTATGCTATCGATGTCTCGAGCGGGGTAGAAAAAGAAAAAGGGGTCAAAGACCCCAATCTTATTCGAGAGTTTCTCCGATACTTTTACGAAAAGGTGTCAGGCTTGAGCAACGTCTAAAGAGACTCTCGTAAAGGTACGACAAGCACGAACACATCTTCCGCAATCGATACATTTTTCCTGGTCAACTACAGGGGCTGAAAAGGGGGTTGGTTGAGAGATTGCCCCTACGGGACAGAGCCGTATCACGGGACAGATATGGTTCTTGGGACAGAATTTCTCGTTTACTGCAATCATGCGGATACTCCTCTTATAATTATATAATAATATTATAATATAAAATAATTTTTTCGTCAATTTTTGGGCTAAATTTTTCTCGAGAGGCTATTACTCTGTCTGGAGGTTTAAGGGGAGGTTCGTTTTCACTTTGTTTAAGTTTTTTTTGTTCTTGGTGGAGGATTTTTGTTTGTTGTTTTCCTGAAAAATTAGAACACCTCTTTGTTCTCTGGAGATGATATACACAAAAGGGTATTTTTGTGGATTCTTTTTAGTAATACAGGCTTGAGATTTTTCTCGAAAAAAGAAAAAGAGGGTGCCCTGGGACACCCTCTTTTCGTCTTTTGTTGTCAGTTTTATCGGTAGAGGACCATGCCACTCATTTCATCGAGCACCACTTTTCCGCTTACCTTCTTGCCCTGTACGGATGATGTTTGACCGTCAACCATGACGTTCCATTCACCATCAGGGAGGGTGAAGGAGGCTTTTTTGCCGAGGTTACCATTGATTAACACCATGAAGGTGTATTTGTCTTTGGTAACTTCAGCAGGATAAATATACCCGAGAGCTGAGTTGAGATTGGCGCTTCCATCCTTTGTCTTGGCATCTATGAACTGGACCTTGGTACCAGCGCCGGCACTAAAGGCAGGATAGGTTCGGCGCATCTTGATGAGACCACGATAGTAGTCGTAGAGTTCACGGTTGACATTCTTGAGTTCCCAGACAATCCAGTTGGCCGCGTTGTCTTTTTCGTAGCTGTCATGGTCAATCACCCATGGACGAGGTTTGGAAGACCATTTCTTGTTTCCATCAGCAGCATTGATCCATTGGCCCTTTTCGTCGAGGATCCAGTTTCCTGTGTTTTCGGGATAAATATCTTTTTGCGTGGGTGGTACCACTACCTTCATACGAGCAAACTCCTGTCCTTCATGCATCATCACAGCACCGGGTACTGTGAAGAGGAAGAGAGCGCCGAGTTTTGCTTGTTTCATTTGCTTTTCGGTGAGCTTGGTAAGCTTGAGGTACTTCTGAACATCGAATTTGCCGTCAGTAAATACATCAAGAGCCGTATCCTTTTTGAGATCTCTATTGCCCAGTCTCAGGAAGTCACCAAAGGTATTGTTGTCGTGAGATTCAATATAGTTGAAGGAGTTACCAACATAGCTAAAGAGAGAAGGATACCCCTGCACAGCTTTTTTCATCTCAGCAATTGGAGCATTCCCAAACACCAGACCAGCGGAAGCCCCATAGCTTGCATTGGCTCCTCCACGGACGAGGTTGCGGAATTTGTCGTTCCAGGAACCCATGCCTCGTTTGTCGAAGCCGTTGTTGCCTTCGTTGAGGGAGTAACCACCACCGTCACGAGGTTCGCCGCGTCCGCCCATCCAGGGCTCTGCGGTGAAGTAAGCGTTGGGGTTGATTTTTTTCACAGCGGGAACGAGGGCTTCATAGGTTTTCCAGTCGATGATAGTACCCAGATCGAAGCGGTAACCGTCAACGCGGTACTCTTTGACCCAGTAGGTGGTGCTGTCTACAATGAGACGACTGGACATAGGTCTGTCAGACTTGTAGTCATTGCCACACCCTGATCGGGCATCGTATCCGCCGAGTTCATTCATGAAGAAGTAGTACTTCTTGTCGATGTATTTGAGTGCGTTTCTGTCGTACTGGGAGACGTGGTTATACACCACATCCATGAGGACAGCGATACCATTTTTGTGGAAGGCATCGACCATGGCTTTAAAAGCGTAAACCTGAGCCCCGGTGGTACCTATCCATTTGCCAGGACGAACTTTGCCTTCAAAATAGAACGCTTCAGGAGCAAAATAACAACTTGTCATGTATCCCCAGTGGTTGCGTCCATAGACGTTCCAGTTGTTGTAGACGATACCAGGTGCTTTTACCATGTAGGGGGCTTCGATTTCGTTAAACTCGTGGGTAGGGAGAAGCTCTACGGCGTTTACCCCGAGTTCTTTGATATGTGCAATTCCCCCTTCTTTTCCATCTTCGACCAATCCTTCATACGTCCCTTTCTTGGTGATGTTTTTGGAGAGCATGGTCATATCGCGAACATGCATCTCGTATACAATCAGTTCATGCTGTTTGTAGGGCATGTAGGCTTCTTTGGACTGCCAGCGATAAGTAGAGGGATCGACGATAACGGTGAGATGGTACTGGGGAGAGGTTTGCTTGGTGGCTAGAGCCTTTGAATAAGGATCAGCGATGATGATTTTGGGATTGAATGCCTCGGTATCTCCAGCTGGTCCCCATACGCGGTAACCATAAAATTTACCCACATAATTTCCCTGAAGAGTGACTTCCCATACGCCGTTGGCATCTTTTTTCATCTCAATTTGTTTTTCACCGGCTTGTTTTTCGGCTTCAACAGGGCCTTCATAGGGGGTGTCAAAGAGGGCGAGAACTACCCGTGTTGCACGAGGAGCAAAAACACGGAAAGTGGCACTGTTACCAGAGATTGTACACCCGAGTGGTTTATCAGAGAAGAAACGATTGAGCCATTCATTTCCGGGCTGGATCTCAAAAGTGTTCGTAGCTTTCCCATCAGCCGTGTCTGAAATGACGGCCACAAGGTAGTTTTTGTCTTGAGAAAGGGGGGATGTCGTGAGGACATATTCGCCTTTCTTTTTGCCGGGTTGTTTTTCGACAACCTGGATAGGGGTTTTGGTCTCGTAGTCCCATACTTCGAGCGTGTAGGCATAGCTTTTGGCATCGTCGTATTTCATCTTGAGTTCAACTCTAGTATCTGACTGCCGGTAGGCTGCTGCTACTTTCTGAGTAAAAGTATAGTCACTTGTTGATGAAGAGGTGGTCTGTTTTGCTGCAGGTGCTTTACCTCCTCCACATCCGAGCACTAGAAACAGTAAAAGAATACTGCTTCCCCATGACAAAAATCTTTTCATAACTTCCTCCTATGGAAATAGTTTTTTATATTATATCATAGAAAAAAAAATAGTCAAGTGCTAGGGTAAAAGATTTTTTTTTTGAAAACTATTAAGAAGGCAGAGATTCTATAAAGCTTTTTTGTGTTCTTTAATTTATCTCCAAATAGAAACATGCCTCGGAGATCTGGAGCATCAGACTTGATGCTCCAGAGAGGCTTTTTTAGCTTTTAGGCTTTCCTGATATCCATGCCAGAAGTGAGACGAGGACGGCTATGACAGTTCCCCAGACAGCTATCAGCTTGTCTGGTTTTATCCAGGGACCTATTCCCGTAAAGGAAATCATTCCAAAAAGAGCCCCTAATCCTATAGCTGCCAGAAGAATCCCGGACACAGGTTTTCTTTTGGAGTTGAGGGCTAAAAGCGCAACGGCAGTTGCAGGAACCACTGCAGGGACGTACAAACTATACACATTGAGAAGCATCTGGAGAAGAGGAGTATTCAGTAATGCAAGGAGTATAGCCAGGATGCCGATGCCTCCAATGGCTATTTTGATTGCTTTTACACTCCGTAGACCAAAAATATCCTGCACCCATATGGTTCCGGAAGAAAGGAGTGTGGTATCAGCTGAGGAAACCAGTGCTGAGAGAATTCCAAATGCTACAATAACCTGGCCGATGATGCCCATTTTTGCTTCTACGAGACGAAGTATTCCAACCCCTTCACCGGGAGCAATACGAGAAGCCATAATGCCTACCCACGTGATGGCCAGGGCAAGCACAGCCACACCAACAGAGGAAAACCACACAGCTTTCCGGGCTGTTTTGCCATCCCGGGCACAGAAGGCTCGGGAGAACATGTCTGGTCCTACAAAATACGCTCCTCCTGTCAAAATGAGGTAAATAAACCAATCTTTTATGGTGAATTTGTCGTTCCACATGACAAAGGGAACCTCATACGATCGGCCGTCACCAATTCCAAGGAAGAGGGGCAGAAATACGGCCAAGAAGATCAAAGCGAATTGCCATCGATCGGTGGCCATGACAGAGAGTTGTCCGCCTACCATCGTGTAGAGTGTCATGGCGATTCCCACCAACCCGATGATGAGTCTGCCATCTATCCCCGGCCAGAAAATATTCATCACGCTTCCCAGAGCTTTAAACTGTGCCGCCACAATTCCGATCCAGGAGATGCCGATTACCACGCCGGTAAGCCATCGGGCTGTTTTTCCTATGAGTTTTTCTTCCAGTTCGGGGAGGGTGTGAGCCTCTATTTCCCTTACCCGGCTTGTGATAAGCCAGCCTTGCAAAGCAAGTCCTATAGCCCCGACTCCCAGCCACCAAAAAACTGGCCAGCCGACTTTTTCTGCATTTGCGGTGACACCAAGCAGTGCAGAGGCTCCAATCGCTGTGGCCAGAAGAGAAAACCATACCATCGAGGTGGATTGTTTTCTTCCAGCAACCACATAGTCATCGTAGTTGTGAAGCTGTTTTCTTTTGTTCCATGCTAGCCAGAGAAATCCCACCCAGTAAATAATAAAAAGTATTTGGACCCAGATCATTATCTTCCTCCTTGTCTTTTAGTTAACTTTTTTATTATAAAGTTAACTAAAGAAAAAGTCAAAAAAAGAAAGATATTTTTCGAGCATGTTGATAGTACCTCGTGCACTAAGAAAAATACTTTTTATCATCAAACAGAGGCAAGGTCATTTTTTGAGAATTTTTTGTTTTATGCCAGTGTTTTCTCCTGAAGAAAGATACTCTTTATCTCAAAAATCGTTTAAAAATAAAAAGCCGCCTTAAAGGCGGCTTTTTATGTTACATGGTAAGAATTTTTTTAGCTGCTTCGTCCTGAATATCGGTGATGAACTTGATTCCTGTTTCTTTTTCGGTTTCCCGGTTAGCGGCAGCTATGTCGTCTCTTGAAATCTGAGAGACATCAAATTTTCGTGCTCCAGCCAGAAGCTGTTGGAGTCCTCCGGCGAGTTTATCTGCAAGTGTCCAGACAGCAATAGCACCGAGAGGGATATTTTTCATCTCAGATGCTCCGACCTTTTTCTGGACATCGTAATAACCGGCGAAGATTTCTTCTGGTTTACTTCCGATCTCAGTGACAGTTTTGGGAAGACTGTCCCAGTTTCCGTTGAGACGTTCTCGACTGGATGGATCAAGCACGCCCTGGATGTTTGCTCCCAAAAATCCTGGAATCATCAAGGCACGTCCCATACAGACGAGCTTGGTGAATGGGGCTCCAAGGGCAAGAGCTTTAAAGATATGATCTTCACGAGCAAGACCACCAGCAAAAGCCATATCCACAACCTTTTTGCCACGACTTGCCAGAAGAGAAGCATATTCATAGGCCTTGGCATGGAGAAGAACGGATGGGACTCCCCATGTTTCCATCATGTTCCATGGACTCATTCCTGTACCACCACCAGAGCCATCAATAGTTAGCAGATCCAGCTTTGCGTCGCTAGCAAAACGTATAGCCATAGCGAGGGCTTCCATGCCATAGGAACCGGTTTTAAGGGTGATACGCTTGAAGCCCAGTTTGCGGAGGTGTTTGACACCTTTCATAAATTCTTTGTAAACAGCCTCCGGGGTACTCAGGTTGGTATAGCCGAGACGGCTATGGCGGGCAAACGCTCGAATGGCACCATGTTTAAAGGCTTCCTGGACCTCAGGAATTGTTGGATCTGGGTCTACTACATAGCCTCGATTCTTCAAAAAGATCGCATAGTCCAGATCGGTAACCTGGATTTCTCCGCCAATATCCTTGGCTCCCTGTCCCCATTTGAGCTCGATGATCACTTTGTCTCCGTATTTTTCGATGACATATTCAGCTACACCGTTTCGTGTATCTTCAACATTCATCTGAACAAGGATTGCACCATAGCCATCGTAGTATCGGAGATAGGTATCAATACGGCGGTCAAGTTCTGGTGCTTTTTTGATTTTACCATTTTCGATGATGGCCTGTTTGTCGATACCGACAACATTTTCTCCCACAACAATAGGAAATCCAACCAGAGCTGCTCCAATGGCAAAAGAATCCCAGTAACGAGCTGCAACGAAGGTGGAACCAAGAGCCCCTGTCATAATGGGGACACGGACCTTTGTCTTTACCTGGGAACCAAACGAAGTTTCTATGTTGACATTGGGGAAGATACAATCATCGGGAGAGTTGGAAAGACCTTTGGGAATGCCAAACGCACCGTAGTTGTATCCCTGGATACGGAGGGAGTTGTAGTTTACTCCAAGGTGGGTGGTGTTCCCGCTTCCGGCAGTTACGTACCCGAAATCTCGAGGATAAAGCATCTTGCGACCACGCATACTGGAAAGCCAGGTCTCACATTTACCCTGACAATCAGCACGACAGAGGGTACATAGACCAGATTCAGTGACGTTTCCCCGGTTTACTGTTCCGAGGACATCGTTTGTTTTGGGCCATTCGATCATCGGCATAATAACCTCCTTTAGATTTTATATCTTTTTCTTTACTCCATCTTCAAGGCTAAGGACAAGAAAATCAGCAACAATGCCGAACTTTTCTTTGTATCCTGAACCGACAATGGTTTTAAACCTATCAATGGCAGAGGTTTTGACAAGGCTAATCGTACAGCCGCCAAACCCTGCCCCTGTCATACGGCTCGCAAGACATCCCTCTACACTCCGAGCAAGCGACACCAGGGTGTCGAGATGTTCACCGGTAACCTCATAGTTATGTTGAAGAGAGTCATGAGAGGCATTGAGACACTGAGCAAAGCCATGAAGATCTCCCGACGAGAGGAATTTTGCAGCATCTAAAGTGCGCTGGTTTTCGGTAATCGCGTGGAGGGCACGTTTGAAAAGGGTTTCTTTTCCCTGAAAGAGATCCTCTGCTGAATGCAGGTCACTTTCTGAGAGTTCACACAACTCCTTGATGGGGAAACGCTGTTGTAACAGTGAAAGCGCTTCTCGACATTCTTTGAGACGGGTATTGTAGGCAGAATCGATAAGTTCCCGTTTTTTGTTTGAGTTGGTAAGCACGAGAGAGTACTCCCCCAGATGAACGGGGATCTTTTCGTACTGCAGTGTTTGACAATCGAGAAGAAGAGCCTTGTCTTTTTCTCCCATAGCGACCGCAAACTGATCCATAATTCCGCAAGAGACGCCAACAAAGTTGTTTTCGGCCCTCTGACAGAGGAGAGCAAGATCGACACGAGAGAGGGAGACCTCGAAAAGATCGGAAAGGGCATACCCAAAAACTACTTCAAATGCAGCGGAGGAAGAAACACCCGATCCTGGTGGTATCGTACTCATAAATAAGACATCCATTCCTTTGTCAAGAGGATACCCTGCTTTTTTCCATTCAGAGAGAACCCCAAGGGGATAATTTGCCCATGGGATTTCTGTTTGATGGGCGATGGTATCAAGAGTCGTTTCGAGTATTCCCGGGAATTGTAAACTGGACATTCTGATCTTTTTATCATCTCTTAGACGTACAAGGGCATAGATAAAGCGATTAATAGCAGCCGGAAGAACTTTGCCTCCGTTGTAGTCAATATGTTCCCCGATGAGATTAACACGGGCAGGACTTTTATAGATGTGGATGGGTGCATTCTCTTTTCCGTAGCGCTGATGAAAGATGGTTGTAACTTCTTCGAGGGCTTTTTCTTCATCCCAGGTTGCCAGGAATTTGAGTCTTGCCTCAAAGAGCTGACGGGCGAATTGTTCAACCGCCATCACATTTGCGGCCGCCCAGGCTCCCATTTCAGAAGAGGCATAAAATTTAATCTTGTTTCTATCCCTCAAGGGGGGATAAAACTCTAGATGCCAGTGGAAAAAGGTATGACTTGGCGCTTCCAGCTCATGATTCACCGGTCCTTGATGCATCACCATCATGTAGGGAAATGGTCTATCAAACAAAGAATCAAAGGCTCCAACCACCACCTTGAGCGTTTCCGCAAGATCCCTTTCCTCTTCTTCAGTCATCTGATCGATATGACTAAAATGACGCTTGCTGACGACAAATACCCCCCATGGATAGTCCGTAAAAAAGGGAATATAAGCTATCATGCTGTTGTTTTCATGAATAATGCGCAGGGAGTTCTGCTTTTCTTCTTCGGTGATCTTACAGATGAGACATTGGCCGTGTTTTTCATAGTACTGCTGGCTGGCGGCGTATTCTGTTTCAAGCTTGAGAGGGATAAATGGATAGCCATAGATTTGACCATGGGGATGGGCGATGGTAGCCCCTACTTCTTCACCTTTGTTTTCAAAGGGGAAGACATACTTAACGTGAGTATCCTTACGTATCTCGAGGAAACGGTTTTTCCAGAGTTTTACGAGCTTTTGAATATGCTCAACAGAGAGTTCCTGAAGGGTGATAGAATGCTGGGAGCAGTAGAGTATCACTTCACATTTTCCATACGATGGCATGGTCTGGTAAAATTCTGTGGCTACAGGATCGGGTTCAGGAGGCTGTGGCATCATCACGGGGAAGTCATTGTTGATGGAAATAACGTCAAATTGATCGGGAACCTTGCCCGATCCAGGACAAAATGGACATTTGTCCTTGGGAAGGTTTGGGCGATTCTGGCGATGACTTGCCACCATTACCCATGTTTTGAGGAGAGGATTCCATCGTAATTCTGCCATGGAAAATTTCCTTTCACATAAAGTTATTTTATGTATATTTTAAAGATTTTTCAGAAAAAATCAAGGGTTTTTTGAATTTTTTCTGTGAATTAAGAATCCTGGATAGAAATGCTTTTTTATATCATAATTTTATAGGATTATTGATATTTTTTAGAAATATTTTAAAATAAAGAAAGTGGTGTTGGGTTTCTTCTGCCACAACACCACTTTTTTGTTTCTTTATTTTTTAGGGTAATACGAAAGGCCCAACATCATCCATGATCATCGGTCCGTTTGGATCGCCACCAAAACGGTAGGCTTTGGGTTCTCTTTCGATAGGACGGTTCGCACTTTCCAAGCCATCGTAATCCCACGTAGTGATATAAATCTTCATCCCTGAGAGATCCTGGGGATTTTCAAAAGAGTTTGCTGTATAGCGAAGGGAGATCTGTCGTTTGTCTGGATCTACGAGAATCTTGGGAGAAGCACTTAGAGGAGTGCCATAGTTTTCTTCGCTTGCTCCACGAGAGGAGAAAAGGTTGTTGTTCCAGCCACCAACCATACTCATATAGTGCCAGCTAAACCCTTGCGGAGTTTTGGCTTGTTGCCTAGGAAGAACAGTTGCTCCGCCTTCTCGATTCCTTACAAAGAAATATATATAGAAAGTGACATGGTCAAATCCATTTTTGGGGTTCCAGACAGTACTGATGGGCCTGGCCATGGTCAGGGTGATCATGAGGTTGTTTCTTGCCCTAAAGACATCCACGCGTTCAATATCCATCTGATGGTCAAAGGATACATCAGTTGGGTAGAGGTAGTTACCAGAGGGTCCCTTATCATCTCCTACTGGATCGGTGAGAGACAGGATCTTTGTATACTCGATCTTTACCTCAAAGGCATAGGTTGGACTGACAATAAAATCTGTTCCGGAAATACTACCATACATTGTACAGCGATGTTTTCCATTGTCTAAAGCTTCTACAGGAAGGAGTACAGACCATTCTCCTTTTTCGTTTACTGCTGCAGAAAGCGCTGAACCAATGTGCCCATCAATTACCAGCATCAGGTTAGATACTCCCTGAGCCTTGCCTCTGAGAAGAATATTGGTTGTGAGTACTTTGGTTTTTGGTATATCAAACGAGATCTGTGCAGGAAGAGAGGAGAAGCTGTTGGTGCTTCTTACCATGGCTACAATGGTAGATCTTCCTTTTAATAGAAAAGATATCTTCCCGGTGGCATCGGTAAGAAGGGGTTTTTGTACCTTTCGGGTGCTGTGAAGCACCTCAAGGAAAGCCGGGTTTTGTCTCTTGAGGTCGAGATTGTCCACGAGAATCTCTTCTTCAGAGGTGTTAAAGATGACAATTGCTTGATCTTTACCATCGTCCATGAGGTAGGCAAAGATGCCAGGGCCTGTAGGTTCATCTTTTATCGGGATGATTTCTCCCCTGCGGAAGACCTGGTTGGTTTTTCTCAGGGTGGCCATATCTCGAAGGAAACGATACATCTCTGATTCGGTATCAAAACGATCTTTGTTGCCCGAGCCATATCCGCCAGCAAAGAGGGCTGTCCGGGTTTCTGTGAGTTTTTGTTCTGTTCCATAGTAAATCACAGGAATACCAGGAATGGTGAAAAGGAACACGATAGCCTGTTTAAGTGCAGGAATGGTACCACCCTGGAGAAAACGGTTCATGTCATGATTGTCAAAAAAGTTGAAGAGATAATGGATATCGCCAAAATGCTTCTTGAGGGCAGCGAATCGATAGGTCATGAGAGAAGTTTCTCCCCCCTCGGTAAAAACACGCTTAATCTCTTGCTGGAGGGAAAAATTAAGCACGCTTGTAAGTTCTGGTTTTTGAGATGTACCAAGATAGCTACGAGCTTCTCTTTCACATTCGTCCTGGTAGGGGGCTGCATTTAGCCAGGCCTCACCAAAGGTGATGAAGTTTGACTTGCCGATGCGAGAGGCCATGATGGCTACACCAGGAGAGTTTTCTTCCTTATCGTGTATAAATCGATGCCAGAAGTTGTGATCAACATAAATAATCGTGTCAATACGAAATCCATCGACACCTACATTTGTAATCCAGAAATTGTAGGCATCTTTGAGGTACTTGATTACGACCTCATTGGTAGTGTTGAGATCATCCAGATCGGAAAGTTGATAGTGAAGTTTTTGATGGGGGTCTTTGTAGTTGTTTATAGAGGGTGTCCAGTGGTAGATGCCTAACTCTCTCTGGTTGGGATCAGTTGGATCGATCTGATCAAAGGGGTATCGGGTTGGTTTACTTGTCGGGAGAGAGCGGGTATTGAGAACGAGGTTTTCTGTGACATTCGAGGGGTTGTAGGTGTTGGTGTAGGTGAAATAGTTTCCGACGTGGTTACACACGATGTCTTGAATGAGATACATTCCCCGTTTATGAAGCATGACAGAGAGCGCCTGATAGTCTTCCAGAGTTCCAAAATGTTCATCAACGGCCATAAAATCTCGTGC
The DNA here is from genome assembly GCF_023525255.1 of Thermospira aquatica. Lineage (GTDB taxonomy): Bacteria > Spirochaetota > Brevinematia > Brevinematales > Thermospiraceae > Thermospira > Thermospira aquatica. The sequence continues at coordinate 1,286,616 of NZ_CP073355.1, forward strand.
CCAGTAGCCATGGTAACCGCCATAGTGGACAAGAGGATCCCACCACTGGTTGGCTACAGGAGGAGTGATCCAGATAGCTGTTGCTCCCAGACCCTGGATATAGTCTAACTTGCTAGCGATACCGGCGATGTCTCCACCGGAGAATTTAGCGTTTTCTTTGGGGTCGTATTCACCTGCTCCCATATTGTTGTTGTCAGGGTTTCCGTCATAAAAACGATCAATCATGATAAAATAGATGATCTGGTCTCTCCAGTCGGGACTGGGAACATGGAGGTATCGAGCTTTATCGTCTGCTGACACCTGAAGGGTAGGAACTCCTATGGGCTTTCTGTCAGATGTTGTTTTGATGGGGGTACTACAACTCCCTGTTCCTATCACTATACATGCGACTATGATGGGGAACCATGTTTTTTTCATAGGGGCCTCCTCCATAGAACAATTATATGGAAAAATTATAATGATAGGAAAAGAATAGTGCAAAAAAGTGGTTACATGGGTAATCTGTAAGGGGTGAGGATGCTCTTCCCTTGTTGCAGTGTAAGCAGAGAGTATAAAACTGTGATAGGGGAATAGCATTGTTTCTTGATTAAAACCGCAAAAAGGGAAGAGCAAGCTTTTTTTCTGCAACAAGGTAAGAGCACATTTCAAAGCACGTGAACGTGTGAGAGGTGAGGTATAGGTTAAACGTTTAACCCGGGGTTTTGACGTAAGCTCTTACCCTTTTGCAGTGGCATCAGATGGTTTATAACTGTGAAAAAGTAATAGCTGGAAATTTCCCCACTGTAACAAGGTAACAGCAAGAGTTTTTCCCTGCAACAAAGGAAGAGCCTACTTAATTTCCATATTTCCACTGCAACACGATAATAGCTTAAACAATACCCTCTTCCGACTGCAACAGGGTAATAGCTAAAAAATTTCCTGCTTCTCAACTGCAATAAAGAAAGAGCTACCGGGGAAAGACCAACTGCGATAAGGGAATAAATTTTCTCGTTTTGACTGTGAAAAGGTAAGAGCATTGCTGTTTTCCACTGCAACAAGGGAATAACTTTCGGGTTTCACGCATTAACTGCAATATGGTAATAGCTGGAGTTTTTTGTACTGCGATAAGGTAATAGCAACAAGCGTCCCTTCTTACACTGCAACAAGGTAATAGCCCGCATAAGAGACACACTGCAACAAGGAAAGAGCTGGCACCTTCTGCATCTCACTGCAACAAAGTAAGAGGAAAGGAAAAGTTTTCAGTTGCGACCAACTAAGATCTCTTTATATCATCAAGAGGAAAAAGCTTTCATCCGGCAGTTACATATCCCGACAACTCTCCCAATAATGGCATGCCGCAAAATGGCCAGGTGTTTTTTCCTCAAGAGGTGGAACAACCTCTTCACATGTGGGTTTTTTCATGTAACATCGATCTTTAAAAGGACAACCCTTCGTTTCCCCAATAGGTGAGGGAACATCCCCTTTCAAGAGAATACGCTTCCTTTGTTTTTCAAGGGCAGGATCAGGTATGGGGACATCCGAGAGAAGAGCCTTCGTATACGGATGGTATGGTTGACTGTAGAGTTCCTGGCTTGAGGTGAGTTCCACGATTTTCCCCAGGTACATCACAGCAACTCGCGAAGAGATATGTTTTACCACCGCCAGGTCATGAGAGATAAAAAGATAAGTCAGTTTCATTTCATTTTGAAGCTCTTCGAGGAGATTGAGAATCTGGGACTGGATGGAAACATCTAGAGCGGAAACCGGTTCATCACAGAGAATGAGTTTCGGCTGAAGAGCCAGTGCACGGGCTATACCGATTCTCTGTCTCTGTCCACCTGAAAACTCATGGGGATAGCGGTTAATAAAGGTTGGAGAAAGCCCTACTTTGGTGAGAAGTTCGGCAACCCGGTCGCGGATTTCCTGTTTCGAGATGGTAAGGACCCCATAGTTTCTAAAAATTTCAAGGGGCTCTGATATAATTGCTCCAATCGTAAGCCTGGGGTTCAGTGAGGCATACGGATCCTGAAAAATCATTTGAAAAAATCTTCTCTCAAGGCGAAGACTTCGATAATCAAGATCCATGAGGTTTTTATCCTGAAACCAGAGCTCTCCAGCGGTTGGTTCATGGAGACGGATCATTGTTCGAGCAAGGGTAGATTTTCCACAGCCAGACTCTCCAACGACCGCGAGGGTTTCTCCTTCATAGAGATCAAAAGAGACGCCGTCTACTGCTCTAAGAACATGAGGTTTTTCCCAGAGAGAATTTCGTAAAACAAAGTGTTTTTTGAGATCTTTAACACGAAACAATACTTGCATTCTTTTCTCCTAATATGGGAAATAACACGCATACCGCCCACTGCCTTCAGAGACAAGCGGTGGCATTTTTTGTTTACAGATGTCCTGTCTTCGTTCACAACGTGGATAAAATGGGCAGACATCTGGCAGCTTGAGAAGACTGGGAGGGCTACCAGGAATCGAGTAAAACCTTCCTTCACGTTTCTCGTGGATTTTTGGAATAGAACGGATAAGCCCTACCGTATAGGGATGTCTGGGACGATGAAAAAGCTCACTTGTTGTATTTTCTTCCACGATATAACCGGCATACATCACAATAATCCTGTCGGTCATTCCTGCGACGACGCCGAGGTTATGGGTGATGAGAATGAGACTCATGCCTTCTTCTTTGCGAAGGGTATTGATAAGTTCGAGAATCTGAGCCTGGATAGTTACATCAAGAGCCGTGGTTGGTTCATCGGCGATGAGGAGTTTTGGTTTAGTCATGAGGGCCATGGCTATCATAACACGCTGACGCATACCCCCCGACATTTGGTGAGGATAACCAGCGAGACGCTTCTGAGGTTCTGAAATACCCACCCGTTTGAAAAGTTCTACCGCTCGTTCGTAAGCCTCCTTGCGGGAAAGTTTTCTATGAAGCATGAGGCCTTCTATCATCTGGGTTTCTATTTTCAGAAAAGGATTCAAAGATGTCATAGGATCCTGAAAGATAAAAGAAACATCCCTTCCCCGAATGGATCGGATCTCTTCTTTAGAGAGTTTCAAAAGATCTGTATTTTCAAAAAACACCTCTCCCCCAACAATTTTTCCGGGTGGATTGGGGATGAGTCTTAACATACTCAGGTGAGACACCGATTTACCCGAACCAGACTCTCCTACAACGCCAACGGATTCATGGTATTTCAGGGCATAGGATATTCCATTCACCGCATTGATAGGGCCATCTTCTGTCTGGAATATTGTTTTGAGGTTACGTACTTCCAAGAGATTGGTACCACTCATATCTTTATCCTACATTTTGTTTTTCTGAGAAGGATCGAGGGCATCACGTAAGCCCTCGCCGAGGAAATTGAGGGAAAAAAGCATCAAGGTCAAGGCAAGACCAGGAAAAATAATTTGCCAGGGACAGGTGGTAATAACCCCCTTGCCTTCGGCAGCGAGAAGACCCCACGAGGTCATGGGAGCCTGGACACCCAATCCCAGGAAAGAGAGAAAAGCCTCCTCAAGCATGATGCTGGGAATAGTCAGGGTAAGATACACAATAATAGGTCCTAAGGCATTGGGAATAAGATGTCGGAAGATGATACGTCTTCGCGAAGCCCCGATGGATTTGGCAGCCTCAACGAATTCATTATTCTTAAGCGACATGATCTGTCCCCGGGTGATACGGGCAATCGTCATCCACGAGACAGAGGCAATTCCGACAAAAAGCATGATAAAGTTTCTTCCAAAGATTACCATCAAAAGAATCACAAAAAACATATACGGAAGGCTGTAAAGGATATCGGCAAAACGCATCATCCATTCGTCTAATTTTCCTCCAACAAAGCCTGCGATGGCTCCATAGGTTACTCCGATGAGAAGTGCCACGATTCCCGTAACAAAACCGATGGATATTGAAACCCGACTTCCATAAATAATTCGTGAGAAGAGATCTCGACCGAGGCTATCTGTTCCAAAGAGATGTTCCCAGGATGGGGGCTGGTTAATCTGAGGATTTTCAAAATTTATCTCCTCATAAGAATAAGGAGCTATCACAGGAGCAAAGATGGCTACTAGCACAAAAAAGATCACAATAATACCTCCTGCAACAGCCATTTTATTTTTAACGAGGCGACGCCAGGCATCTTTCCAGAGAGAAACGCCTTTTACCTCTTCGAGGTGAAGTTCACGGTTTTCCTTTTCCATACAGTTATCTCCTACTTATAGCGAATTCTTGGATCAAGGAGGGCATAAACCATATCCACGACAAAATTCATGAACACGAGCAAAGTAGCATATACCACCGTGATACCGGTAATAACCGTATAATCACGGTTAAAGGCTGATTGAACAAATTCGATACCAATACCAGGGATGTTACAGATACTTTCTACCACCATGGAGCCGGTGACAATACCGGCAAATGCCGGGCCGAGAAATGATACTACAGGGATAAGAGAACCCTTGAGCACATGTTTCACCAGAATCGTTGATTCAGGAAGTCCCTTGGCTCTGGCGGTTGTTACATAGTCTTTTGTCATATTTTCGACTATACCAACCTTGGTGAGGCGGGTAATATACGCCATGTATGGCCAGGCAAGTGAGAGAACAGGGATAAGATGATAGCGAAACTCTCCCCATCCTGCTACGGGCACGAGTCTAAGCCATCGTGCAAGAATTAAAATAAAGAGGGAGGCAATAACAAACATTGGAAGAGAAATACCCAAAACACTTATGCCTGTAAAAAGGTAATCTGGCCATTTGTTGCGGTAGAGAGCAGAGAGAATCCCAAAAGTTAGCCCCAAGAGCAGTGCCACAAACAGGGACTCAATTCCAAGTTGAAAAGAAACGGGAAATTTTCGTGCGATAATATCATTCACACTAAACACACGACTCCTGAAGGAAGGTCCAAAATCCAGGCGAAAAATAATGTCTCCGAGATAACGGAAGTACTGTTTCCAGAGTGGTTCATCAAGATGGTATTTTGCTTCCAGGTTTTTGAGGATCTGCTCAGGAAGTTGTTTTTCTCTTGAAAAGGGGCCTCCCGGAACAAGTCTGATGATGAAAAAGGTAAGAGTAATGATCACAAAAAGTGTTGGTATCATTGCAAGAAATCGTTTAATTGTGTATCGTAGCATAGTTACTCCCTTATATAAAAATAAAAACACGCACAGCCCTGCAATAAAACCAGGGCTGTGCGTATAAGATTATTTCTCGAGATAGGCCTCTTTGAGAGGATGGAGATCGAGAGCGTTCATATAGACACCCTTCACATAAGGTTTCCACATCAAGATATTTACATAGAAGTAGATAGGCATGATTGGAAGATCGGTCATAAGGATCTCTTCTACCTGGCGAAGGATAGCCATGCGTTTTTTGGGGTTGGTTTCGCGTGCAGCCTGTTTGATGAGCTCATCGTACCTGGGATTGCTGTAGCCTGTCTGGTTGTTTCCACCATCGGTAACGAACATATCGAGGAAGGTGTTCGGATCGGGATAGTCACCTATCCATCCTGCACGGCAAATCTGATAGTCAAGTTTTGCTTGTTTGTCGAGGTAAACCTTCCATTCTTGATTTTCCAGAGCCACATCGATGCCAAGATTCTTCTTCCACATTTGCTGAATAGCCTCAGCGATCTTTTTGTGGCCTTCGGAGGTATTGTAAAGAATCGTCAGTTTAGGAAATCCCTCACCATTGGGATATCCTGCCTCAGCCAAAAGCTTTTTGGCTTTTTCGACGTTTTCCTTTTCTCCGATAAAAGGAGTGTAGCCAGCAAGAGAGGGAACAAAGTTGTAAGCTGGCTGCTGCCCGGCCTTGAGGATATTGTCGATGATGTATTTTCTGTCGATTGAGAGATAGAGAGCACGACGTACGCGGGGATCTTTGAGAACAGGGTCTGTCACGTTAAACCTGTAGAAGTACACAGCAAGTTGAGGTGCCACACGAGTATCAGGATGTTTAAGCATTTCATCAACTCTGTCTGTAGGTACCGTGGGGAGCCAATCGAGTTCATCGTTAAGGTATTTCTCGAGGGCGGTATTGTTGTCCTCAATAGCGTAGAATTCTATTTGGTTGAGTTTTACTTTGTCCTTGTCCCAATATGTTTCGTTCTTCACGAATACAATTTTCTGGTTGGGAAGCCATTCTTTAATCTTAAATGGTCCATTGACCACGAGATTCTCGGGGAGAATCCACTTATCCCCATACTTTTTCACGACATGCATGGGAACAGGCATATAGGTAGGGAATGCGGTTAACTGCAAGAAATAGGGGGTTGGATTTTCGAGTGTAACTTCAAGAGTAAGGTCATCAATAACCTTGATACCTACATCGGTCTCTTTGGCTTTTCCAGCATTGTAAGCTTCCCCATTTTTGATCACATAGAGCTGGTAGGCATATTCTGCTGCGGTATTTGGATCCAAGGCTCTCAGCCATGATTCTTTGAAGGTTTGAGCTGTGATGGGTGTCCCGTCAGACCAGGTGACATTTGGGCGGAGCTTGAATGTCCACACCAGTCCATCACTGGAAACAGACCAGCTTTCGGCAACACCAGGGATAGGATCGAGGGTTTTGGGATCGTAACTAGTAAGACCCTCAAAGATCTGAATAGCAATGGTAAATTCCGGGTGACCGGTCATAATAGCAGGATCAATGGTCTGAGGCTCAGTTCCATTGTTGTACCTCAGTACATCGGTTTGGGCTTTTTTCCCACAACCACTTAACGCAACGAGGGCTGCAAGGCTTAGCATGAGAAAACGTTTCATATATCCTCCTTTTTGGATGTTTTTCTAAAACTTCTGAGGTGTTTTATACTTCACATTACTAAGTTTTTATTGTGTATTTTTATATTTTATACATTTTAAGGTAAAAACGTGGTTTGTCAAGCATTGTGTCAAGAAAATTGTGTCTAGTCATAGGATAACCTCGCTGTGAATATTTTCTTTGGTGTATGAGTGTTGCTCACGATAGAGTTGAAAGTAATACTCCCAATTTTTTAACTTTCTTTTTAAGAACTTCTCATTTTGGTATCTTAATAACAGGTAAAGATATTTCTCAGCTGAAGCCTCGCTTTGACACATTTCCATTGTTTTTAATCTCCTTTTAAGTTCTTTAAAGAGTCTTTCCAGGGCATTGTTTGTATACACCATGCTTCGTATTCCTTCAGGTAATTCCATGTAAGTGAATATATTCTCTCTTATTGTCAAGAGGTTATTCATTAAGTTGGGATAGATATTTTTCCATTTTTGTATAAATTTCATAAACAATTGTTCTGCCTCCTGTTTGTCTTTGGCATGAAATACCTCTTTTATTTCAGTGGCAATGATATTTCTGTGTTGAACTCTCACTTTAGCCAGTATGTTTCTCATGACATGGACTACACAGGGCTGATACTTTGCGTGGGGATATATCTCTGTTATGACGTTTTTCATACCACTTAAGCCATCAGAGACAATAAAATGAATCTGTTTGACACTTCTTTCTCTTATATCTAGCAAAATTTCCCGCCAGTTATAAGCACTTTCCATGCCTCCTGGCAGGTAGTATCCTAAAATCTCCCGTCTTCCCTCAGGTGTAATGCCTATAGCTACATATATTGATTCATTTTCTACCCTATCTCTCTTGATAGGAAACACCATAGCATCCAGAAATACCACGGCATATTCTTCCATGAGAGGGCGACTACGCCACTTCTGAATCTCTTCTATGCCTACCTGGCTTATCCTTGAGATGTTATCATAAGAAATCTTTATTTCATAAAGCTCTTTTAAAACTTCTGCTATCTTCCTTGTTGACATTCCTGATATCAACATAGCCCTGATTAATGCATCTAAGTCTTCTGTGATGCGTTTGCGATAGGGAAGAAGGGCACTTTTAAATCCATTATCCCTTGTTCTTGGAACACGTATGGCTGTAAGCTCGCCAAAAGCTGTCTTTAAATCCCTTTCGTAAAAGCCATTGCCTTTTGTGGGAGGATTGTTTTCCAGGTAAATCTCTCTTTCCTCTTTTAACATACTCTCTAATACTTCCTTGACAATTGGTTTGAATAGCTCTAAAATATTCTTCGTCTCAATCATATCTGACCTCCTGTGATAGTTTTATTTATATTATCACAGGAGGTTATCTTTTTCCTACCAGACACAATTAAGTATACACTGCCAAAGAGATTGGTGTATTCTTACAAAAAGATTTGTAGGAAATGAAAAAGTAGAAAAACTAATCTGTGCCCGTGTTGAATTTGAAAAAGATCCTCTGACCAAAAGACCTATAATGAAAGAAATACCCAATTCAGAATTTGAAATGAAGGCTGATCTTGTTATTCTTGCACTTGGTTTCTTACACCCAGAACATGATTTAGTAAACGAACTTGGAATTGAACTTGATGAAAGAGGAAATGTGAAAACTGATTCAAACTATAAAACAAATATTGAGAAGGTTTTCGCTGCAGGAGATATGAGAAGAGGACAATCATTAATAGTATGGGCAATTTCTGAGGGAAGAAAGGCAGCAGAAAATATTGATAGTTATTTAAAAAACAAATAGAAAAAGGCTGGTTTTCCCAGCCTTTTATTTAGATTTTCTTACTTCATTTCCAAGAAAAATAAAGGAATTTACCAGAGAAAGAAAATCATTAAAGTATTTTCTATAATTTTCCTCATAATATGCAGAATATACTATCGTAACAACTGTTTCTTTTGCATCTATATATAAAACATTCTCATATCTTCCATCAGGATAAGTAAATTTAAAAATGTAGTATTTACCACTAAGATATTGGTTTTTTACAATATTTGTAAAGTTAATATTTAATTTCTCTATTTTAAGGTCAGGAAATTTGTTAAGAAAATCATTTGTATCGTATTTTACAAAACTATCTATATTTTCTTTACTACCTTCTTTTCTGTCAAATCCCATAGAATAAATATATATTTTTTTCACTTCATTAGTTTCTTCTGAAGAAGGAAATATAATATATGGAACACCCACTGCTCTACAAAAGTCTTTATCGTAAACCCAACCTTTCGGTGTTAACAATGTATAAAAGTGTTTTTCACCATAAATTACTGCTCCTTGAGAAAAAACTTTATTAACTATTAATAAAACACTTAACAAAAAATATAACTTCAAATTCATAAAATTCATTGTGTCAAGAAAATTGTGTCTAGTCATAGGATAACCTCGCTGTGAATATTTTCTTTGGTGTATGAGTGTTGCTCACGATAGAGTTGAAAGTAATACTCCCAATTTTTTAACTTTCTTTTTAAGAACTTCTCATTTTGGTATCTTAATAACAGGTAAAGATATTTCTCAGCTGAAGCCTCGCTTTGACACATTTCCATTGTTTTTAATCTCCTTTTAAGTTCTTTAAAGAGTCTTTCCAGGGCATTGTTTGTATACACCATGCTTCGTATTCCTTCAGGTAATTCCATGTAAGTGAATATATTCTCTCTTATTGTCAAGAGGTTATTCATTAAGTTGGGATAGATATTTTTCCATTTTTGTGTAAATTTCATAAACAATTGTTCTGCCTCCTGTTTGTCTTTGGCATGAAATACCTCTTTTATTTCAGTGGCAATGATATTTCTGTGTTGAACTCTCACTTTAGCCAGTATGTTTCTCATGACATGGACTACACAGGGCTGATACTTTGCGTGGGGATATATCTCTGTTATGACGTTTTTCATACCACTTAAGCCATCAGAGACAATAAAATGAATCTGTTTGACACCTCTTTCTCTTATATCTAGCAAAATTTCCCGCCAGTTATAAGCACTTTCCATGCCTCCTGGCAGGTAGTATCCTAAAATCTCCCGTCTTCCCATATATATATTATACCACACTTTCCAAAAAAAGTCAAGCGTCCGAATTGCTTCATAATAAAAGTACTCGAAAAGGGAACGTTGCTTCAAAATAAAAAAGTACTTTAAATTTGTGTAAAATAATCCAGTTCATGGCTCGACAAGCTCGCCAACCGTGGCTCGACAAGCTCGCCAACCGGAATTGGGTTGGCGATGTTTGAAAAAAGACCTATTTACAGGGAAACGGCAAAACAATATCAAAAAGCCAGCAAAAAGGAGAAAAAGGAGATACTGGATTATTTTGTGAGGATAACGGGCCTAAAAAACCGAAACTATGCCGCCAGGCTCTTGAGGCAGCACGGAAAAACCATCTATGTAGGCAAAAAAAATTACCTTAAAGCCGACATAGCCAAGAAGGGCAAAAGACCTGGCAGAAAGAAAAATTCGGCGAAGAGGAACTAAAACTTCTAAAAAAGGTCTGGGAAATTGAAAACTACATGTGTGGCAAACGTTTAAAGCCGATTTTAAATGAAGTTTTAGATAATCTCTTAGCAAACGGACATCTCCACGGTTCTCCACAGGCTATAGAAAACTTGCGCCATATAAGTGCTTCAAGTATTGACCGACTTTTGAAACATGAGCGTAAAAAGCTTGAGATAAAAGGACGAAAAGGTACAAAGCCTGGAACGCTATTAAAGCAACAAATAGCTATACGCACGTGGGCAGAGTGGGATGAAAATTGCCCTGGGTTCATGGAGATTGATCTGGTAGCCCATGAGGGAGGAAATAGCGGGGAGACTTTGCTCAAACATTAAATATGGTGGATGTTTGGAGCGGTTGGACAGAACTTGTGGCAATCAAAACAAAGCTTCAAAATGGGTAAGAGAAGCCATAGAAAAAGTCCAAAGAAGACTTCCTTTTGAGTTACGGGGAATTGATTCTGATACGGTGCTGAATTTATTAATCATCCTCTGCGTGATTGGTGTGAGAAGAACCAGATAAAATTTACAAGGGAAGAAGCTCCCGTTCCAATGATAACTGCTACGTCGAGCAGAAAAACTATTCCATAGTCCGCCAGAATGTTGGATACTTCCGCTACGATACCGAGGAAGAAGTCTACTACTTGAACCGACTCTATGCGTATCTCAGGCTTTATGCCAACTTTTTTCAACCGGTTATGAAAATGACAGAGAAAAAGAGAATCGGAAGCAAGGTGCAAAAGAAGCATGATGATATTAAAACTCCCTACCAGCGGCTTTTAGAAAGCTCTTATGTAAGTGAGGCACAAAAGGAACGCCTAACAAGGCTTTATAAGGCTCTCGATTTGTTTCACCTAAGACAAAAAATTACAGCTTGCCAGAGAAAACTTTTCAGCCTTCAAAAGAAAAAGAATGTAAAAAACAAAAATTTGGAGGAAACTGTATGGAATTTTTGAGTACTTTTTTTTATGAGGCAATGATTCGAATTTCGAGTACTTTTTTATTTGACGCAACGGGGCGTCCTGGCAGGTAGTATCCTAAAATCTCCCGTCTTCCCTCAGGTGTAATGCCTATAGCTACATATATTGATTCATTTTCTACCCTATCTCTCTTGATAGGAAACACCATAGCATCCAGAAATACCACGGCATATTCTTCCATGAGAGGGCGACTACGCCACTTCTGAATCTCTTCTATGCCTACCTGGCTTATCCTTGAGATGTTATCATAAGAAATCTTTATTTCATAAAGCTCTTTTAAAACTTCTGCTATCTTCCTTGTTGACATTCCTGATATCAACATAGCCCTGATTAATGCATCTAAGTCTTCTGTGATGCGTTTGCGATAGGGAAGAAGGGCACTTTTAAATCCATTATCCCTTGTTCTTGGAACACGTATGGCTGTAAGCTCGCCAAAAGCTGTCTTTAAATCCCTTTCGTAAAAGCCATTGCCTTTTGTGGGAGGATTGTTTTCCAGGTAAATCTCTCTTTCCTCTTTTAACATACTCTCTAATACTTCCTTGACAATTGGTTTGAATAGCTCTAAAATATTCTTCGTCTCAATCATATCTGGCCTCCTGTGATAGTTTTATTTATATTATCACAGGAGGTTATCTTTTTCCTACCAGACACAATTAAGTATACACTGCCAAAAACTGGTTTGTCAAGCAGAAAGAAAACAAAAGAAGAATTTTTCTTAATTTAATTAGAATATAAGAGAAAGATGAATTTTTTTCAAATTGTGATAGAACATAAGTGGTTTTCTGTGTATTTTCTACAAAAAATTTTTCTTTTTTGGGTAAAACACTTGATTTTTTTTTATAATCATCTCATAATATACTTATCTGTAGTAGTAAGTATGTTTCTACTACTACTCTTTGGGGAGGGAGGAAGTGAGAAAACCTGGCTTTGTTCTGGGGTTTGTTCTTCTTTTGTCAGTTGCTGGATTTGCACAGACACCAAATATTCCTATACCATCGGTGAATGTGAATATCACTGAAGCAAAGACACCCCGGCAGGTAGCATTGTCCCTTCAGGTGCTTTTTCTTATCACTATTATTTCTCTGGCTCCAACCCTTCTCATTACGTTGACGAGTTACATACGCATGTATATTGTTCTTTCCTTTGTGGGGAGGGGGCTGTCTCAACAGGGGCTCCCACCCAACCAGATTATTGTGAGTCTTGCGCTTTTTATGAGTCTTTTTGTGATGTATCCTATTTTTCAGAAGTCGTATCAGGAGGGTATAGGTCCTTATCTTGACGGCAAACTCTCTCTCGCAGAAGGATATACGAAGGCGATGAAGCCTATCCGGGATTTTATGTTTAAACAGACGTCGGAAAGGTATATTTATCGTTTCGTAAAGATGTCGAAAACGGAAAGACCTCGAACGCGTGATGATGTTCCGGATTTTGTGTTGATTCCAGCCTTTATTCTCAATGAGCTTACCATCTCGTTTTATATGGGGATGCTGATTTTGATTCCCTTTACGATTATTGATATTGTGGTGGCGAGTGTTCTCATGTCTATGGGTATGATGATGCTTCCTCCTACGATGGTAGCTTTTCCTCTCAAGCTTGTGCTTTTTCTTGCGGTGGATGGATGGGACCTTTTGATTGAAAAACTCGTGCTGAGTTTTCGGTAGGAGGTAAGGAATGTCAGATGGTCTTATCCTTAAGCTCCTCAGTGAATCACTCTACCAGATTCTTTTTCTCTCCGTGCCACTTCTGGGTATTTCGATGGTGGTTGGTCTTATTATCAGTGTCTTTCAGGCTACGACCTCTATCCAGGAACAGACGCTTACTTTTGTTCCCAAGATGATTGTTATTTTGCTTTTGATGGTGTTTTTGGGACCATTGTTTCTCAGGGAGTTTAAGGATTTTACTTACCGTATTTTTGAATATATCGCTCAGGCACGCCTGTAGGAGGGTAAATGCTCTACGAGGCGTTTTATCGCTATTTTGAGATCTTCCTGGTTGTCTTTGTGAGAATGGTCGGGATGTTTACCAGTGCACCGTTTTTTTCTGGACAAGCGCTCCCCATGCGCGTAAAACTTTCTTTTGCCTTTTTTGTGAGTCTGGTACTGGTGCCTCTGGTGGTGGGGTATAATATTCCTCAACCCCAGGGATTTATGGAGCTGGGAGCGGATATGGTGGTGAACTTTGTTATCGGGTTTGGTCTGGGGAGTTTTGTGTACTTTTGTGTTTCCGCATTTCAAAATGCGGCACATATGTTTAGTATGCAAATGGGGATGGGGATCAATGAAGTCTACGATCCCATGTCAGAACAGCAGACACCAGCGCTGGGTAATGTCCTGGGTATCCTGATTCTTCTTTTGTTTTTGCGTGTGGATGGGCATATTTACCTGGTACAGGTAGTGGCAGAGAGTTTTCGTAGTTTTTGGAGACTGGATGGAACATCGCTGAATATCTTGGTCAAGAGTTTGGGAGCTGGTATAATGGTTCTTTTTGATACGGGGTTAAGGATTGCTTTTCCCGTGATTGCGGTGTCTCTTTTGCTTGATGTGGCTGTTGCGATGATTGGGCGTGTGGCACCCCAGTTTAATGTGATGATTATGGGATTTCATATCAAACTTATCGTGGGTTTTGTGGTTCTCTGGTTGTTTCTTCCTGTTCTGGTGAATGTTGGAGAAGCGCTTGTTGACCAGGCACTCTCTGATGTCTACCGCCTCGTGCGTATGATCAAACAGGGGGGTGGGGCATGAGTACGAGATCGTGGCTTCTCTCACTTTATCCCGAGCTTGTCTCTATCGAGATTGATCTCCAGCTTTTTGCGGCAGAGGATGAGGGACGAACCGAAGAGCCAACAGAGTACAAGAAACGGAAAGCAAGAGAAGAAGGACAGATTCCCCGTTCGCAAGAGTTAACGGCAATTATTGTGTTTTTGATTGTTTTTTGGGCAGTCAGTCTTATAGCGGCTTATTTATGGAGGCTTTTCTTTTCTCTTTTTCGTTTTTATCTTGAGAATATTTTGAATTTTTCTTTTTCATCGGGGAATTTTTCGGCGCTGTATATCAATATGCTCTGGATTGTAGCACAGATTCTTTTACCGATTTTTTTGGTGGCTGTTGTGGCGGCTATCATAAGCAATGCTCTGCAGGGTGGTTTTGTTTTTACAACAAAGCGTATCCAATTTAACCTCGCGAAGATATGGGGTAATATTGGGAAGAACTTTGTAAGAATGTTCTGGTCGGTGGAGACGCTTTTTAATATGGCGAAGTCTCTGCTAAAATTGGTGGGGGTGTTTTCTGTCGCTATTCTTTTTATGCTTAATCGATTTGGACAGTTGATTACGTTAGCGAGGATGACGGTGCTTGAGTCGGTGGAATTTCTTGCTGTTTTTATCTTTCAATTTGTGAGCACGGTGGGAATTCTACTTTTGGTCTTTGCCGTTGTTGATTATGCCTTTCAGCGCTGGAACTTTATCCAGTCTTTGAAGATGACCAAACAAGAGATTAAAGAGGAATTCAAAGAAATGGAGGGTAACCCGGAGATCAAGGCAAAAATTCGGGAGATGCAGCGTCGTTTTCTCAGTCAGAATCTTGCCCGAGAGGTTCCCAAGGCAGATGTGGTGATTACCAACCCAACCCACATTGCCGTAGCTCTCAAGTATGACCCCCATTATATGAATGCCCCCGTGGTGATTGCGAAAGGGGAAGGACCAATTGCTGAACGTATCAAAGCCCTTGCAAAGGAAAACGATATCTATGTAATAGAAAACAAACCTCTCGCCCGTTCTCTCTACCAGCTCGTGGATGTAGGGGAAGAGATTCCACCGGAGTTTTTTGAAGCGGTGGCACGTATTCTCTCGATTGTCTATCAGGCGAGAGGAAAATCGGTGGTGGCGTAAGGAGGGACCATGGCAACGGAACCGAGAAGTCTTTTTTCTACGATTCTTGATGAATTTCCTATGGCGATTGCTGTGGTAGTGATTGTGTTGATGATGGTGATACCACTTCCAGCATGGATTCTTGATATGATGCTGGCGGTCAATCTGGCAGTGAGCTTAATGATTATTCTCAGTACTTTGTCTATTCGCAGACCGGCAGATTTTCATACCTTCCCAACCTTGATTCTTTTGACAACCATCTTTGGACTGGGACTGAATGTCTCTTCAACGCGTCTTATCCTCAGTCAGGGGACAGCCTTTCAGGGCAAGATTATTCGCGCTTTTGGAGAGTTTGTGGTTGGGGGGAATTACTGGATTGGTATTACCATATTTGTTGTGCTTCTTGCTATCCAGTTTCTTGTGATTACCAAGGGTGCGAGTCGCGTGTCAGAGGTGGCTGCCAGGTTTACCCTGGATGCTATGCCAGCAAAACAGCTTTCTATCGACAGCGATCTCAATGCGGGTTTGATTACAGAAGAGGAAGCACGGAAACGTCGTGAAGAGGTACGTCAGGAAGCGGATTTCTACGGGGCTATGGACGGTTCTTCCAAGTTTGTTTCAGGAAATGTGAAGGTGGCGCTGGTGATTACCCTTGTGGATATTATCATGGGTTTGGTGATAGGAACAATTGTTCGTGGTGAAGACCTTGCAACGGCTGCTGCCACCTATACGCTTTTGACAATTGGTGATGGTTTGGTTTCCCAGATACCGGCTCTGCTTATTTCCACGGCAACAGGTATCATTGTTACCCGATCGGCTTCTCAGGAACGATTTGGTAAGAATGTGGTAAAACAGATTGCCTCGACGTCTTCAAGTCTGTATATCACCGGTGGTGTACTTGGCGTGATGGCGTTTCTTCCCGGTTTTCCTACCTTGATCATGCTTTTGTTAGGGGGAGGACTGGCAGCCCTTGGATACACTCTCCAATCGGCTCAGGTACAACAAGAGGTGAAAAAACAACAGGAAACCAAGGCTAAACAGACCGCCGAACAGACGACAACCGTTGAGGATATTGTCAAGGTTGATCCGATGAACCTTGAGATAGGGTACAATTTGATTCCATTGGTAGATAAGCAGCAGGGAGGCGATCTCCTTGATCGTATTCGGATGATTCGTAAGCGTATAGGGCTTGATCTGGGTGTCCTTGTTCCCCCCATTCGCATCGTGGACAATGTGGCTCTTGATGCCTCGGAATACGTGATCAAGATTCGCGGGATTGATATAGCACGGGGCAAAGTCTATCCCAACAAGTTTCTTGCTATGAATGCTCGTCTGGATCTGGATGCTATCGATGGTATTACGGTGAAAGAACCAGCTTTTGGTCTGCCGGCAAAATGGATATCTTCCGAAGAAAGGGTCAAAGCGGAATCTATGGGATTTTCAGTATATGATGCCCCTGCTGTTATTGCTACCCACCTGACCGAGGTGATCAAGCGCAATGCAGCCTCCCTCTTAACACGTCAGGATACCCAGGCGATGCTTGATGCTATTCGCAAGGAATATCCCGTCGTGGTGGATGAGGTGCTCAAGCATATGAGTATCGGAGATATTCAGAAGGTACTGCAGGGGCTTCTCCGTGAGGGTGTCCGTATTCGCAATATGGTGACAATTCTTGAGACACTTTCGGACTATGGGGCTGCAACCAAGAATATTGACACGCTTGTTGAATACGTGCGTCAAGCGCTGGCGAAACAGATTGTTACGAACTATGTTGACGAAAAGAACACCATCAAGGCTGTGATGCTTGATCCTGAACTTGAAGAGATCTTACAGGATTCTATCTACGAACAGCAAAATGCCTCCTACGCTAACCTGGATCCCGAGATTATGAATCATTTTGTTCAGGAGGCATCTCAGATTATCGACAATGCCCTGCAGAATGGCTATACGCCGGTTATTCTCTGTTCTCAGAAGGTTCGTCGTCTTGTTCGTGAGATGATTGAGAGAATATTTCCCTCTGTGGGAGTGCTTTCGTATTCGGAGATTCCTGTCGATGTTTCTGTGGATCAGATAGGGATGATCAGTCTACCAAGGGTAGCCTCATGAGTTGCGTAAATAACGAAAATATGATATAATAGAGAGAGTGAGAAGGGAGGATATATGGAGTACCGTAGTTATGAAGGTCGAACGCGCAAAGAAGCTATTGATCGTATGTTTGATGAAGCCATCAGGGAGAATCGCCTCAATGAAACGCAGCTTTTACGTGTGACAAGTCGGGAGGTTCGTCGGTGGTTTGGCCTCAAAAAGGATACGGTTTGGGTTGCTGTTGCCTCTATACAGAATAGAGCTCTCCGCAAAGGAATGAAAACATGTTCCGCGGATACCCTGGCAGCGGTTAAAACAATGGCCAGCGAACAACCTTCTCCTTCTAGATTGGGAACAACAAACACCCATATCAAAGAACAAGCTCTCCAGGTTATTGCAGAAAAGTCTGCAGTTGTCCTGCAGAATGCCTCCGAAACAACCTCTGCTTCTTTAGCTGGTGGTGAACTTCTCACCAAGGTGAATCAGCTTGAAATGGAGATATCCTCTCTTCAGAGTTTTATAAAAAAGGAACTCAGCTCTTTGAGAGAGGGTTTGGTGAATCATCATATGAGCGAGGAATATGAGAAGGAAAGTGAGATTGTTCGTGATGCCGAAATAGCCAAGAACAACCTCATGTGGTTGGAGGAATTTCTTAGAGAAAGAGATTTTGACACCGTGGTGATACATGATATTGTTGAACACATTAAAAATCTCAAGAGTGATGTTCTTTTGGATAAAAATCAAATTCTTTTTGAGGCGAAGAGTTTTCTTCTCTCCCATCTGAAAAAACAGGAGATCTCTCTTGATAATTACAGTTTTGGCAATAATATCCTGTTTGTAGGACCTACAGGCGTGGGTAAAACAGTGACGCTGGTCAAACTTGCGGCACATCTTGCTGCTATGAGACAGAAAAAGATGCGATTTATCTCGATTGACAGGTACAAGGTTGGGGCTGACCCTCAGCTTGCCAAATATGCCGAGATTCTCAAAGCACCTTTCTATGAGATCAAAACCAAAGATCAATTTTTTGAGCTTATGCATCAAAAACACGATTATTACTATACCTTTATCGATACGGCAGGGAAAAGCCCACGGGATACGATCACCTTTCAGGAACTTGCTGATTGGCTGAAACAATGCAATGTGCCTTTTGATATTCATCTGGTAGTTTCTTCAACGACGAAACCCAGGGATCTGGCTTTTACGGTAGAGAGCTATTCGGTTTTGAGTTTTCATCATGTGCTTGCAACCAAACTGGATGAAACGCTTTACTATGGTTCGCTTTTGTCCATGTTGTATCGCTGTCAACTTCCACTTTCGTTTATCACGAATGGTCAGGAAGTGCCAAAGGATTTTGAGATAGCGAATCTCGAAAGTCTTGTGAATGATGCTTTAAAATAAGGGTAAAAGAGGTAAGGTATGTCAATGACGGAAAAGGGAATTCTAGGGCCGGATCAAGCCGAAGGCTTGCGAAGGATGATGGGGAGTTTTGCCAATCATGATACAAAAATCATTGCGATTACTTCCGGAAAGGGGGGGGTAGGAAAGAGTAGTATATCCTTGAATCTTGGTATTCATCTTGCCCGGATGAAAGAATCGCCCCAAAAAGTTATTGTTATGGACGCTGATCTGGGGCTGGCCAATATCAACGTGCTTATGGGTATTATCCCCAAGTACAATCTCATGCATGTTATCAAGGGACAGAAAAAGATCTCTGAGATCATCTACAAAACGGAGTATAATCTGGACATCATCGCGGGAGCCAATGGGTTTTCTCAGCTGGCAAACCTCAAGGATGAAGAGAAACAAAACCTGATCCAGGCTATTCGCGAGATTAGCTATGCTGACTATATTATTATTGACACTTCGGCTGGTATTTCGAGCAATGTGATTAGCTTTTTGCTTGCTGCACATGAGATTATTGTTGTGGCAACCCCTGAACCGACATCGATTACCGATGCTTACGGGGTGATTAAGGCTATTGTTGCCGAAACCGATAACGCGAATATTAAGCTGTTGATGAACCGTGTCTCTTCTCCGGCGGAGGCTAACAAGGTTTCTCAGCGAATTATCCAGATTTGCGGACAGTTTCTCAATATCAAAGTTGAAAATCTTGGGTTTGTGTTTGAGGATCCAGTGGTGGCTGCTGCGGTCAAGAAGCAGATTCCTTTTGCATTTCTTGCACCCAATGCACCGGTAAACCTCTGTCTCAACCATATTGCGAAGCGACTCTTGAATATCCAGGTAGCGGATGAGGATAAGGGATGGTTTAAGTTTCTCAATGCCTTCTTTAAACGTATGCCAGCCTGACATGAGGGGACAACGTGTTTGTCTATGGTAGAAACTCTGTCGAAGAAGCCCTCAAGGATGAGATTCCTATCAAACGAGTTGTCATAGAAAAAGGGAAATCAAACAGATTCCTTTCTCAGATACAGCGAGCGAAAGCAAAAGATGTTCTGGTTGAATATGCGTCGGAATATGAGCTTGTGAAGCTTGCAGGGACACAAAAACATCAGGGAATTATCGCGGAGATCTCTCTCCCCCCCACCGTATATGAGAAAGAAGAGGATTTTACAGACTGGGAAAAACTTCAGTATGTCTTGATGCTTGATGGGCTGACAGATACGGGAAATGTTGGGGCTATCATCCGATCGGCGCTTCTTCTGGGGGTGGATGTGGTGGTGCTTCCCGAGGATCATAGTGCTCGTATTACCTCTCAGGTGATCAGGGCTTCGGCTGGAGCTATTTATAAGCAACCTGTTTTGTATGTCAGGAATATTGTTCGTACCACGGAAAAACTGAAATCTCTGGGGTTTACCGTCTATGGTCTGGATATGTTTGGTGAGGGAACCCTCGGAGAGGTGACTCTTCAAAAACCTTTGTGTATTGTGGTTGGATCAGAAGACAAGGGTATGCGACGGATGATGCGAAAAAGCTGTGATCAGATGATTCGTATTCCTACCACGGGTAAGCTGGATAGTTTGAATGCATCGGTGGCTGTTGCTATTTGTCTGTGGGAGGTCTATAAAACCCAAACGGGAGGCAGATCATGAAAAGACGTGTTTTTTTTGTTTTTCTTGTTGCTATCATTGGATGGGGGCTTTCCAGTTGTGCAAGGGATATTACCCTTAATCGTGAGACGGTTCTTTTTGAGATTCAAAAGGGGGATACTCTTAATCGTATCGCAAAACGTCTCGCAGACAATAGAATCATACGGGATCCTGTTCGTTTTAAAGTGAGGGCAAAAATCCAGGGGTATGATAAAAAACTCCAGGTAGGGACGTATCAGATTCTTCCGGGTGAAAATCTCGATGATCTTATCAAAAAGATGGGGACAGGGCAGGTCTACGCGCGGAGGATGACGATCCTTGAGGGGTGGAATATCTACGATATAGCTTCGTATCTTGTGCGACAGAACTTCATCAGTAATGAAAAAGAATTTTTCAAAGCCTGTGAGAGAATTGATCTCGTCGAGGAGCTTGGGGTCAAGGGGATAAAAAATCTGGAGGGTTTTCTTTTTCCTGATACGTATAGTGTGCCTCTGGGGTTAACTGCAGAGGATATAGTGGTTCTCATGGTGAAACAGTTTAAACGTGTGGTGACACCGGAGATGAGGCAGGCTCTTATTGCTCATGGGCTGAGTTTTTATCAGGCGTTGACACTGGCAAGTATTGTGGAGAAAGAAACAAGTGTGGAGTATGAGAAGCCTATCGTAGCAGGGGTGTTTTATAACCGGTTGCGGGTGCGGATGAAACTCCAGACAGACCCTACGCTTATCTATATCCGTCAAATGGAAGGAAACTGGGATGGAAATATCCGTAAAAGAGATTTTACCAATACTTCCCCTTACAATACCTATAGGTACTATGGTCTTCCCCCTGGACCGATTGCCAATCCCGGGAAATCTGCCTTGTTGGCTGTCGCGTATCCTGCTCAGACAGAATACCTCTACTTTGTGGCGAAAAATGACGGGACACATTATTTTTCTTCGACACTTCAGGAGCATAATCGGGCTGTTCAATTGTATCAGTTGCGTCGAAAGTAAAAACGATGGTCTGTGAGGGTGAAACACTGGTCTTTTTATGAGGCTTTTTTGAGGGAAAGAGGATAGCAAGAGGAGCAAACAATGAAAGCGGAAAATGTTTTTCGGGTTATGGCATTGGGAGATATTGTCGGGGATGCCGGGCGGAAGCTTCTTCAGACAAAACTTATCCATCTTCAGCGCAAGTATCTACCAGATCTGGTGGTTGTGAATGGGGAAAATGCAGCTCATGGATTTGGCATCACCAAAAAAATTGCGGAGGAGTTTCTTAACTGGGGGATAGATGTTATCACCTCGGGGAATCATATCTGGCAGAAAAAGGAGATTTTTGATTTTATTGAAGAAATGCCTCAGCTTATCCGGCCGCTCAACTATCCTCCGGGAACACCTGGCAATGGTTTTTATCGTCTGCAAAAAAAGGATATGGATGTTGTGGTGGTCAACATCATGGGGCGTATTTATATGGAGCCTATTGATTGTCCTTTTCGGGCGATGGATGAGCTTTTGAAGCAGTTGGAGGGGGAAAATGTACTGGTGCTTGTGGATTTTCATGCTGAAGCTACCAGCGAGAAACAGTTGATGGGGTGGTATCTCGATGGGCGTGTTCATGCGCTTTGGGGAACCCATACGCATATTCCTACGGCAGATGAGCGCATTCTGCCAAAAAAGACAGCATATATTACGGACATTGGTATGTGTGGGGCGGTGTATTCGGTTATCGGGATGAATGTTTCAGAGTCCCAGCGGCGGGTGATTCAACATCTCCCTGTGCGTTTTTCTCCTGCTACCGAGGGGGAACTTGAGCTTCAAGGGATTTTGATAGATTTTGACAAAAAAAGCAAGAAGCCTCTGTTGATCCAGCGCATTGTAGAGAGGATGGAGGGGTAAGGGGAATGTGGCAGTATCGCAAGTGATGTTTCGGAGGGAGTATGGTTACTTTTGTGCTTTCGGGGAAAAGCATAAAGAGAAAAATATTTTCTTACGGGGATGTTTAACTATCCTTTTTCGGTCTCAAAGTAGTATGGGAATAAAATAAGAAGAAAAAATGTGAGAAAAGGACGAGTTTTTAAACCGGGAATTACTATCACCAGGAAGAGTTCTCCGTCATAAGTGGATCGGTAAAGAGGGAAGAGTATTTCAAAAATAAGCTATTACCGTATCACAGTGGAGACCTGGGAGGTGATATGCTGTGATAAGGTGATAGCTATTACCCTGTTTCAGTCTTCAGATTTTTGCTGTGACAAGGGAGTAGCTATTACCATTTTGCAGTCTTGAAGGGACTGGCTGCAATAAGGTAATATCTGGGTACTGTGAAAAGGTAATAGCTTTTTCTCGAGATGGAAATAAAGCTCTGGCTGTGACAAGGTAATAGCAAATAGGCTATTACCCTACTTCAGTTCAGTGTTGATGTTTTCGCTGCGATAAGGTAACAGCATCTTTTGGAAATATCCGGTTAAACGTTTAACTAAAACCTTTTCTTTTTATTGGTATGAGAAGAGAAAGTATAACAAAGCCAAAACTGTCGAAAACAATTTAAAATGTCACACTTTGTGCAAATAGAAATGTCACCTTTTAAAATACTGCAACTAAAAAAACGAGAGGTTGCAGATGAGAGAGGTGATAACGATGACACTTAAAGCACAGAAGAGGGCAAAAATACTGGAGATGGTAAAGAACAAGAAAATCAAGCAGAAAGATGCTGCAATAATACTGGGGATTTGCAGAAGGCAACTTATTCGAATTTTTAAAGAATATTTATCAAAGGGTGATGAAGCCCTCAATCACAAATTAATAGGCAAACCGGGGAATCACAGAATTAGCAGTGATATCAAAGAGAAAATTATGCAGATAGTACGGAATAATTATAAAGGTTTTAAGCCGACATTTATAGCTGAAAAGCTTTATGAGGAACATCATATAAAAATAGGAGCATCAACGCTTCGTTTATGGATGATGGAAACAGGATTGTGGAAGAAAATAAGAAAAACTGCGAAACACCGTACCAGAAGGCCGAGAAAAGAGCATTTTGGAGAAATGATTCAAATGGACGGCAGCATTCACGACTGGTTTGGGACAGGCAAAGAAGTCTGTCTGATGAATATGGTGGATGATGCTACAGGCACATCTTACGGTCTTTTCGACACAGGAGAAACGACACAAGTAGCGCTGCAATGTTTGTTTGACTGGATAATGAAATACGGTATTCCTTATTCGATCTATTGTGATTATAAAAGCCTGTTCTATACGAAACGGGAAGCGACCATAGAAGAACAGCTTGCAGGGAAATTGCCTCTAACAAAGTTTGGAGAGGTCTGCCATAGGCTGGGGATAGAAATGATATATGCCCATAGTCCCCAGGCAAAAGGACGCGTAGAGAGATGGAATGGGATCCATCAGGACAGGTTAATAGCAGAAATGAAACTAAAAACATAAAGGATATTGACAGTGCCAATCGTTTTTGAAAGAATATTACTGGGAAAAGAATAACCGAAAATTTAGTAAAAAACCTCTGTCGGATGAAGATTTTCATATTGCATTAATGCCTGATCAGGACTTAAGGAACTATGTTTGTTATACGGCCGAGTGCAAAGTCTATAGAGATTATACAATAAAGTTTTCTAAAAGAATATACCAGATTGAAAAGAAACAACCTATAGCCATAAAACCCGGGGACAATGTTATCTTAAAAACCTGGCTTGATGGAAGTATACATATTTTTAAGAAAAATATCGAATTGAACTTTTTTGAAATAGATGATTATGGTCGTAGAGTTTCGGCATAAAAAAGTGACATTTCTATTTCAATAAAAAGGTGACATTTTAATTTATTTGACAGAGAAAAAGTTAACAAAACTTGCTTTTTTCCGATGTTTTGTATATAATAAAATCAAAGAAAGGAGTAGATGCAATGGGGCTTTTTGGCATTTTTGCAAGGGCTTAAAGGTGAGCGCGTTTGGTATTTATCTGTATAGTATCCTTTGGGCGTTTCGCCCAGCGAGAGATATTTTTTGATAATAAACGAAAAACATCTATATTTTGAAAAAAAGGAGAATAGGTATGAAAGATAAAGTTTATATATTTGATACCACGTTGCGCGATGGGGAGCAATCTCCTGGCGCCAGCATGGGGATAAACGAAAAACTCAAAGTGGCTCTCCAGCTTGAAAAATTGGGAGTGGATATTATAGAGGCTGGTTTTGCGGTATCGTCTCCTGTCCAGTTTGATGCTATTCAACTTATTGCTCAGGAGGTAAAAAACGCCGTTATTGCTTCTCTTGCACGGGCTGTGGAAAAAGACATCGATGCGGCGGCTCAGGCACTCAAGTATGCTCAGAGAAAAAGGATTCACACCTTTATTGCTACTTCACCCATTCATCGTGAGTTCAAACTCAAGAAAACAAAAGAAGAAATCCTCAAGCAAGCTGTGTATGCGATTCAGTATGCAAAACAATACACCGATGATGTAGAGTTTTCTGCTGAGGATGCCACCCGTACGGAATTGGATTACCTTGTTGAGGTGGTAACCGCTGCTATTGACGCAGGAGCAAAAACCATCAATATTCCGGATACGGTAGGGTATACGGTTCCTTCAGAGTTTACAAAGATTATTCGTACTCTCAAGGAAAAGGTTCCCAATATCAATCAGGCTGTTCTTTCTGTTCACTGTCACAACGATCTGGGGCTTGCTGTTGCCAATAGTCTTGCAGCTATTGAGGCTGGTGCTCGTCAGGTAGAGGTGTCTGTAAACGGTATAGGGGAAAGGGCAGGAAATGCTGCCATGGAAGAGATCGTGATGGCACTTGAGCTTCGCAAGGATATTTTTGGTGTGGAAACAGGCATTGTGACTCAGGAGATCTACAAGACAAGTCGTCTCATTGTCTCTGTGACAGGTATTCAAGTGCAGCCCAACAAAGCCATTGTTGGAAAGAATGCTTTTTCTCACGAGGCGGGTATTCACCAGGATGGGGTACTCAAGGAGAGACGTACTTACGAGATCATGAAGCCCGAGCAAATTGGTCGTACACATTCTGAGATTGTGCTGGGGAGACATTCAGGGAAACATGGTCTGCAAGCCCGTTTAAAAGAGCTCGGGTATACTATCCAGGGTGACGATTTCGAGAAGGTTTTCCAGAAGTTTACCGAGGTGGCGGATAAGAAAAAGGCCGTTTATGATGACGAGTTGATAGCGATTGTCTCAGAGTGTCTCTCGATTGATATGCCAGAGATGCTCTTTCTTGAGCATGTGCAGATCATGAGTGGAAGCAATGCCTTGCCTACGGCAACCGTCGAACTGAAAAAGAATAATCGTATCATCAGAGAGGCAGCGATAGGGAATGGCCCTGTAGATGCTATTTACAAGGCTATTAATCGTATAGCAGGTATTTCTCCCGAATTAGAGGATTATGGGATCTCTTCAATCTCTATCGGGCAGGATGCGATGGGAGAGGCTATGGTTTCCCTTAAGTATGAGGGGAAAGTATACTCTGGCCATGGGTCGAGTACCGATGTGCTTGTTGCCTCCGCCAAAGCTTACCTCAACGCGATGAATAAGATTCTCTACCTCGAGAGGAAGAAAGAAGAAAAATAAAACAACAGGGTTATTACGTGGGTCATCGTATGATGACCCATTTTTTTTGTTTTTTTACGAGCTTTTCTCTATACTATGATAAGAATCTTTTTAGGGTAGGTGTATGCGGTATCTTTTGATCGGTTGGACACGAAGAACATCCTTTGAGACGGCGAAGGTACTTCTTGCAAGGGAAGCAGAAGTGTACGTTTCCGATACGGTTGATAATGAGGAGAAACAGGCTCTCTTGCGAGAACTCAATCACCCGCGTCTTTTTAGCCTGTTGGGAAGGCAATCAAAAGACATCCTTGATGAAGTACAACCGGATGTGGTGATGCCAAGCCCCGGCGTTCCTCTGACGATTCCTCTGATTGAAGAGGCGAAGAAACGAGGGATTCCCGTGTTTGGGGATATTGAGCTTTTTTACAGGTTTCATCCGGAGGTGTACTACTACGCTATTACCGGCACGGATGGAAAAACTACTACAACGACGCTTTCTCATGCTCTCATCAGTGCCTATAAACCTGCCCTTGTGGGGGGAAATATAGGGACAGCGATTTTTGAGCATGAGGCTGCCGTGGCTTCTGTAAAGGAGATGGTGCTTGAGCTTTCCAGTTTTCAGCTTGAAGAGATTGTGAATTTTAGACCAAGAATTGCGGCTTTTCTCAATCTTGCTGAGGATCATCTGGATCGTTATCCTGATCTCGACGCCTACTTCGAAGCAAAAAAGAGGATTTTTCTCAATCAGACGCCGGATGATGTGGCAATTGTGAATGCAGATAGTCCGTATTTTGAGCAAGTTACGGCGGGTGTGAAGAGCCGTATTCTTACCTTTAGCCGGAAGTCCCGTGCGGATATGATGTTTTATGATGGGGGTATATACTACGGGGAGAAACTTCTGGTAAAACAGGAGGAACTGAAGCTCAAAGGGGTACACAATATTGAGAATGTTATGGCAGCTTCGCTGGTGGCTTTGATGGCGGGAGTTCCGATGGAGGTTATCCAGAACACTCTCCGTGAATTTCGTGGGCTGGAGCATCGTCTTGAGCTTGTTGGAAGCTACAATGGTGTAGAGGTTTACAACGATTCCAAGGCAACAACGGTGAATGCCTTAGAAAAGGCTTTGGAGAGTTTTGATGTTCCTGTGATTCTTATTGCCGGGGGACTGGATAAAGGGCTTGATTTTACGTTGGTAAAAGGCCTGGTATACAAAAAGGTGAAAACCGTGATTCTTTTGGGACAGGCGGCAGAAAAGATTGATAGTGCCTGGCAATTTCCCCATACTACTAAAGTGCCTTCTCTTGAGGTGGCGGTAGAGACAGCTTTTTCACACGCAAAACCAGGAGAAGTGATTCTCTTTTCCCCAGGGTGTGCGAGTTTTGACATGTTTAAAAACTACGAGGAACGGGGAAGGGCTTTTAAGGCTTTCGTCCAAAAGAGGCAGGGGTAAGAGGGGGTTGTGGAGTATCAGAGGGAAGGGTTTTTCGTCTCGACTCCCCCAATGAAAAGCTTTGAGGGTGAGATCTTACCGCGTGCAATCGTGATTGCCGCGTGGGAGAAGCGCTCTTCCCTTGTTCCAGTTTTGGTTTGAAGTTCCCATTGCAACAAGGGAAGAGCATGGATTTTCCAAACCACTTACCATTGCCATCCTACCATCATTCCCACACTCAGTGTCTTTTCTCCAATGAGAATACTGTTCCATGGACGCCAGCGGCCATAGACATCCACACAGAGGTGATCGCTTATCTCTTCGCCGGTGAATAGCTTGATACCACCCAGGCCGAACCTTACCCCCATTATCATCTCGAGTGACCAGAAATCGAGAAGGGAACTATGATACTGCCAGATGATGCCAGGTCCAAGATACACCGCCCGTCCCACATCAGCCCAGAATCCCGTCCCGGCTAGCCGCGGCTCAAAAATCCAGATAGGTGACATCAGTTCCACTTCCCCCATATAACTCACCATGTCCTTATAGCCTCTCAAAACCCCTCCTGAGAAGAGAAGCCGTATGTTTTCCACCTCCAGACCCGCTCCACCACAAAATCCCGACTCCTGTCCCCAGAAGCCCTGCACAAGACGTCCCTCCACTCCTACCCCCCACCACATTCTTCCCCATACCAATCCTGGGAGTATACACAAAATTCCTGCCAGCCATTTCATCTTGTCCTCCTCGGTCTCGTCGGAGAAGGCCACGGAATACTCTTCGTAATCCGACCTTCATCGAGATCAAAACAGAAAATACCGTTTGAGGTTTCAAAATAATTTACAAAATACATTTTGTTCTGTATTACTTTTTCAAGAGCTGAAAGTTGAAAGTGCTCAGGGGGAATATTCCCATTTGGGTGGGTGATCTCTCTGAGAAATGCGAAGGTAGAGGAATCAAAGTAAAGGTATCTTACATTTATAGCTTTTCCAGCTTCATTTTCTTCAACTATTTCACACACTATGGTATGAGCATTGTCAACATACCATACCATTCCTCCTTCTACCTTCATGCCAGTGGTAGGGCTACTAAGATAATTCGTTATATAAAAATTGGTTCTCAAGTCCGCTGTCTTCATATCCCATACCCAGAGTTCTCCCGTCCTATCCAGACCCACAACGGCGTCGTCTCCTATCAGGGTATAAAAAGGATCGAGAGATCCTTCCTTGTTAGTGGGATAATAATTAAGATTGGAGGTTATCGTTATGTTTTTCCCGATGTCTATTCGTATGTCAGAGAAAGGGGCTCTTCCATGGTTGATAATATGATTTGCATTATAAGATCGAGTCGAATCTAGAGGTACCTCTGTTATTTCTTTGACCACACTGTAGTCATCCACATTAAGGAGAGCAAAAGCTCCGAAGGGGTAGAGAAGAAAGAGGATATTTTGGACGAGAATGAGATGGCCAATGGTGTAAGGTGGAAATGGTCTCCATCTTTTTATCACCCTTCCGTTGTTGTCAATCACTACAATAGTATCATTTGGTGGGGCACCGTCACGAAACTGTGAGGGAACGACAAATATCCTCCCATCCTGACTTTTGACAGGGTAATAGGGCTTGCGCTCCGGATTACTTCCACGGATGATCCATTTTACCTCCAGGGTCTCTGGATCAACACCATAGGCCCCATTCTCATAGTAGGTAAACAGGAGACCACGGGGGTCCCCCTCTCGTTTTTCAATATAGATCTCTTCTCCTGGATCTATGAGGCTACAACTGCTCAAGAGAACAAGTAACAAAACCTCCATTCTCCTGAGGGTTTTCTGCATCCCTTTCTCCTTGGTTTATTTTGTTTTTCCCCATGAGGACAGGGGGAGTATAATTTCCTTAAGCAAAATGTCAATAGGCATTTGTCACAATTTTTGGGAAAAGAGTCATCTTTTCGATAGGGGAAAATCCTGGGGAGAAAACAGGGGCTTTTTCTCCCTTTCAGAGAAGGGGAGTGGATGGGTTGGGAATAGTTTTAAAAGTTACTTTTCCAGGACGAGAAGCGTAGCAAGCTCTTCCCAGGAAAGTTTGGTGAGAAATTCTGTATTACTGGTGACCACTGCCTGAAAGAGATGTTTTTTCTTCTGCTGAAGATGAAACATTTTCTCTTCGATGGTTCCCTCAGTAAAGAGTCGAAACACATGGACGCTGCGTCTTTGTCCCAAACGGTGTACTCTATCGACGGCTTGTTTCTCGACGGAGGGATTCCACCATGGATCAAGGAGAATCACCGTGTCAGCTCCCGTAATTGTAAGCCCTGTTCCACCAGCTTTCGTTGATATGAGAAATACAGGCATCTCTTCTTGATTGAAGCGCTCCACCAGCTCAATCCGGTGACGCGTTCTTCCATCAAGGGAAAGCACTTCAATACCCAGGGATTCGAGATTTTCACGGACAAGCTTGAGAAGCTCAACAAACTGACTGAATACTACAACGCGGTGATTACTGTCCATTGCTTCCAGGATCAATTCCCGAAGGGCTCGAAGTTTGATTGCCTCTTCCCGGGTTTCAAAGCCAGCAAGCCTTGGATCAAGACAAATCTGGCGGAGTCTTGTTAAACCAGCAAGGAAATGTATCAGACCCTCTTGTTGTGAACGTCTAAAAGCCTCATCGCACGAGTTTTTGATTTGTTCCACCATCGTGACATAGAGGTTTTTCTGTTCATCGGTGAGATCCAGCCATACCTCCTGTTCGATTTTTGGGGGAAGATCCGGAAGTACCTCCTCCTTGGTTCTTCGAAGGACAAAAGGCTTGATGAGTTTGGAGAGCCTTTCATACGCCTTTTCTCGTTCACGGATATTGGGACTCTGAAGGGGTATCTCAAAATTCTTTACAAACCAGCTATGGGATCCAAGAAATCCCGGCATAAGAAAATCAAAGATATTCCACATCTCACTGACATTATTTTCGACAGGTGTACCTGTGACGGCAATACGATGGTGAGCCCGGAGAGCCTTGATGCTCTGGGTTCGCTTGGCTTTTTTATTTTTCACATGTTGGGCTTCATCCAGCACACAGATATGAAACTCATGCTCGTGATAAAACTCTCTGTCTTGGTGGAGAAGGGTGTACGAGGTAATGAGCACATCATACTTCTGGAAATGTTTTTGTTTTTCCCTGCGTTCCTGTTGAGTGCCGTCCATGACGAGAAATTGTAATTCATCGCCTGTAAACTTTTTGATCTCTTTTGCCCAGTTGTGGAGAAGAGTTGTTGGACAAACAATGAGTGCTTGACCTTTATTTTTGACAGAGAGCAAAAAGGCAATCACCTGCAATGTTTTTCCCAGCCCCATTTCATCTGCAAGAAAGCCCCCAAAATGATACCTGTAAAGAAAATGAAGCCACCAGTACCCTATTTTCTGATAGGGGCGGAGGACAAAAGCAAGCATCTCGGGAAGGGGAAGCGATGTATCCAGGATTTCTCCCTCCAAGGGGAGTTCTGTGTACTTCTTTTCAACAATGCTTGTTATTTTTTCTTTATCGGGAAAACTCTCCACCAGATCCTTCAAGAGAAACACATGAGAAGGATGGATTTTTTCTTTTTCTCCTGTGTGATCAATAAACCATGCATCTTCAAGTTGTGTAAGCCACTTCCGGGCCTCTTCTTTCAACGAGAAAAAGCCATTCTCCCGTTTCACATACCCGTATTTTGCCAGTTGTTTTCTTTCAACTTTTGAGAGTTTCCATTCTCCCACAGAAAGGGTAAAATTGATCTCAAGCCAATGGGTCGAGTCTGTGGATTTTACCTCAAGGATCACCTCATCGAGGGAAACCTTTTTCCATGGAGTACGAAGAGAAACAATTGGGGATACCTGGTCAAGATAACTCTCAAAAAGTGCCTTTCCATCATGAGTCAGGATAACATTTTCTTTCACTTCTCCTAAAAAGCGAGAAAAATTTTTGAGTGTAGCGTGGCTTACCTCTTCCAGACGACGGTACAGAGGGGTATCTGGCGAAACAAAAAACACCCTATTGGCCTCGCGAAAAACAAGCCTTCGTTTTGAAGAAACCCCCTGTTCGATCTCATCGTAACGTAAAGTCATCCTATGACCGTCCATCGTGAGCCACGCCAGAACCTCAAAGAACCCCTCCTGGAGTTCCCTGAGTTCTAATTCTACTTCTCCATCAACTACCTCTTTTGTTTGGGGAAAATCTCCTGTGAAAAACCGTTTTATCTCGGGTATATGAGGGAGCATCGATTCAAAGGCTTCAAAATCAAGTGAAACCCTTCCCTCAGTAAAGAGTTTTTCAAGTTTTTCTGTGACAAAGGGGCTGGCAAGTACGCGGATCCGATTTTCCTTGAGAAGGAGAGGGACACTGGTGGTGACAAGTAAAAAACCATCACAGAGATTTTTTGCTTCCATCGTTTCAAGGAGAAACTCTCCCTTCCAGGTCTCGTATCTGTGTTCGTAGCGGACAGCTGGCCATGACCACTGACAGAGTTTTTCTAAAAACCACGCCTCAAAGGGTGGAAAAAGTCGCATGGAAAAAACATTTTCCCGGTGGTCAGTATTCCATGAATAGGAAACAAAACTCCGGAGAAACTCATATACCTCAAGATCAGGCCACTCTCTTTCAAGAAACAGGGGATCCAGGGAGAAATCTCTTTTAAGGAGGTGGTGCCACTTGTTTGGCAGAAAAAGCTCCGCATAGATGTTTTCTACTCTCTGGAAAGAGGTAGAAAAGGATAGTTTTATGTGGGGTTTTGCCATCGTTTTCTCCATTCATTCATCATAAAAGCAAACATATATTTTGTCAAAAAATCGAATTGCTTCATAATAAAAGTACTCGAAAAGGGAACGTTGCTTCAAAATAAAAAAGTACTTTAAATTTGTGTAAAATAATCCAGTTCAAAGAACTGGAGGTAAAAGGTGGAATTAGCGATGTTTGAAAGGAGACCTATTTACAGGGAAACGGCAAAACAATATCAAAAAGCCAGCAAAAAGGAGAAAAAGGAGATACTGGATTACTTTGTGAGGATAACAGGTTTAAAAAACCGAAACTATGCCGCCAGGCTCTTGAGGCAGCACGGAAAAACCATATATGTAGGCAAAAAAAATTACCTTAAAGCCGATATAGCCAAAAGGGCAAAAGACCTGGGAGAAAGAAAAATTCGGCGAAGAGGAACTAAAACTTCTAAAAAGGTCTGGGAAATTGAAAACTACATGTGTGGCAAACGTTTAAAGCCAATTTTAAATGAAGTTTTAGATAATCTCTTAGCAAACGGACATCTCCACGGTTCTCCACAGGCCATAGAGAACTTGCGCCATATAAGTGCTTCAAGTATTGACCGACTTTTGAAACATGAGCGTAAAAAGCTTGAGATAAAAGGACGAAAAGGCACAAAACCTGGAACGCTATTAAAGCAACAAATAGCTATACGCACGTGGGCAGAGTGGGATGAAAATTGCCCTGGGTTCATGGAGATTGATCTGGTAGCCCATGAGGGAGGAAATAGCCGGGGAGATTTTGCTCAAACATTAAATATGGTGGATGTTTGGAGCGGTTGGACAGAACTTGTGGCAATCAAAAACAAAGCTTCAAAATGGGTAAGAGAAGCCATAGAAAAAGTCAAAGGAAGACTTCCTTTTGATTTACGGGGAATTGATTCTGATACGGTGCTGAATTTATTAATCATCCTCTGCGTGATTGGTGTGAGAAGAACCAGATAAAATTTACAAGGGGAGAAGCTCCCGTTCCAATGATAACTGCTACGTTGAGCAGAAAAACTATTCCATAGTCCGCCAGAATGTTGGATTCTTCCGCTACGATACCGAGGAAGAAGTCTACTACTTGAACCGACTCTATGCGTATCTCAGGCTTTATGCCAACTTTTTTCAACCGGTTATGAAAATGACAGAGAAAAAGAGAATCGGAAGCAAGGTGCAAAAGAAGCATGATGATATTAAAACTCCCTACCAGCGGCTTTTAGAAAGCTCTTATGTAAGTGAGGCACAAAAGGAACGCCTAACAAGGCTTTATAAGGCTCTCGATTTGTTTCACCTAAGACAAAAATTACGGCTTGCCAGAGAAAACTTTTCAGCCTTCAAAAGAAAAAGAATGTAAAAAACAAAAATTTGGAGGAAACTGTATGGAATTTTTGAGTACTTTTTTTTATGAGGCAATGATTCGAATTTCGAGTACTTTTTTATTTGACGCAACGGGAAAATATTTCCATTGTGTCAAGAAAATTGTGTCTAGTCATAGGATAACCTCGCTGTGAATATTTTCTTTGGTGTATGAGTGTTGCTCACGATAGAGTTGAAAGTAATACTCCCAATTTTTTAACTTTCTTTTAAGAACTTCTCATTTTGGTATCTTAATAACAGGTAAAGATATTTCTCAGCTGAAGCCTCGCTTTGACACATTTCCATTGTTTTTAATCTCCTTTTAAGTTCTTTAAAGAGTCTTTCCAGGGCATTGTTTGTATACACCATGCTTCGTATTCCTTCAGGTAATTCCATGTAAGTGAATATATTCTCTCTTATTGTCAAGAGGTTATTCATTAAGTTGGGATAGATATTTTTCCATTTTTGTGTAAATTTCATAAACAATTGTTCTGCCTCCTGTTTGTCTTTGGCATGAAATACCTCTTTTATTTCAGTGGCAATGATATTTCTGTGTTGAACTCTCACTTTAGCCAGTATGTTTCTCATGACATGGACTACACAGGGCTGATACTTTGCGTGGGGATATATCTCTGTTATGACGTTTTTCATACCACTTAAGCCATCAGAGACAATAAAATGAATCTGTTTGACACCTCTTTCTCTTATATCTAGCAAAATTTCCCGCCAGTTATAAGCACTTTCCATGCCTCCTGGTAGGTAGTATCCTAAAATCTCCCGTCTTCCCTCAGGTGTAATGCCTATAGCTACATATATTGATTCATTTTCTACCCTATCTCTCTTGATAGGAAACACCATAGCATCCAGAAATACCACGGCATATTCTTCCATGAGAGGGCGACTACGCCACTTCTGAATCTCTTCTATGCCTACCTGGCTTATCCTTGAGATGTTAGCATAAGAAATCTTTATTTCATAAAGCTCTTTTAAAACTTCTGCTATCTTCCTTGTTGACATTCCTGATATCAACATAGCCCTGATTAATGCATCTAAGTCTTCTGTGATGCGTTTGCGATAGGGAAGAAGGGCACTTTTAAATCCATTATCCCTTGTTCTTGGAACACGTATGGCTGTAAGCTCGCCAAAAGCTGTCTTTAAATCCCTTTCGTAAAAGCCATTGCCTTTTGTGGGAGGATTGTTTTCCAGGTAAATCTCTCTTTCCTCTTTTAACATACTCTCTAATACTTCCTTGACAATTGGTTTGAATAGCTCTAAAATATTCTTCGTCTCAATCATATCTGGCCTCCTGTGATAGTTTTATTTATATTATCACAGGAGGTTATCTTTTTCCTACCAGACACAATTAAGTATACACTGCCAATATTTTTCTCTTCTTTTGACAAAAAAAAAGCTTCTAAATATAATATAAACACATTTTTTGATGGAGGGAAACATGAAAAAGCTTTTGGTGATTTTGTGTGGTCTATGGCTTGGAGGGATTGTCTGGGCTGAAGCTGATGCAAGTATTATTCTTCATCAGAGTACCCTGAACAAATTTCTTCAGGCGGTAGGGCCTGTTCAGAAAACAGAGAGTTTTAGTATCGGTAGTATCAGGGGGCAGTATCGCTGGCTTGTTCAGAACCCTCGTCTCATACTTGTTCCGGGAAGGGCTCGCTTTGAGGCGGATGTTACCGTTTCCCTTGTCTCACCATCGCTACGCTATTCGACACCAGCGTATGGAGAGGTTTCGGTTGTGTATGATAGTGTTTCGAACCGTATTAACATTAAAGTAGAAAAGGTGGCTTTTGAGGTTGCTTTTACCCTTATGGGGAAGCGTATCCGGATCGCAGAGATAGATATTTCCAGGTTTTATCAGATTGCCTTTGGTTTTCCAGGACCAAAACCCTTTGAGGCAGTGGTGGATGTTGCTATGCCTGACGGTTCAAAGAGACCCATCAAGATAGAAACAAAGCCCGTGTTGGCCATTGAAAATGAGAGGATAGTCGTTGGCTCAGAACTCGTCTATACACCCATGAGGTAATCTTCTGGCGTGGCTTGTTTAACACGTTCAGAGAGCTTGGCGAGTCGTTTGAGATCAGGACCTAAAAAGGTGTCTGCTGTTGTCTTTTTGGCGAGGATGAAAAGCTTCTCAAACAGGAGAGCATCCGCGAGGGAAGATGTTTTGTAGACGAAAATCTCGGTGGGGAAAATCACCTTTCGTGTTTCTACGTATGCAATCCGGGAGCGGGTGGTTTCATGGCTTATGAGTTTTTCCTGAGTGCTTGTGGAGACGTTGCCCCCCAGGGTGATGGTGAAATGGTCTGCTGCTTCCTGGCAGATATCCTCAACAGTTTGCCAGATAAATTCACTATCGGGGGTTATTTCAGGATCAAAGAAGGAAGCACTGAGATCTGTTCTTCCGATGGTGATGGCATCGACAAATCCACGCGCAACCTCTAGAATATCAGGAAGCCCGGCAACGGCCTGCTTTGTTTCGATGTTAATAGCGATATGATGAGATTTTTCTCCAAAGACGGTAAAGTACGCATCGATAAATTTTTTCACTGCAAAGGGGGATTCTACCATAGGAGCGATGATTCCATCCACGCCGAGTTCGAGACAATCTCGCATATCCCTTACTGCTTCCACTCCACCAATCTTCACATGGAAAGGAATCCCAGCCTGGAGGGTTAAACGACGAAGTCTCACCATATCCTGATAACTGGCACCCTCTGCTTCAAATTCAGCCTTGATTCCACGGATATGATAGAGTTCTTTGAGAAGGATGAGTGAATCAAGCATCTCTTTTTCAACAACCATCATAAAAACCTCCTTGCCCCTATGTATCTTTTCGTATAAAAAACAAAAAAGATGAGGATTTTGCTCTGTTTTTATCAAATTTTTTGTCGGGCAGGGGAAACGTTGTGGTCAAATCCTGTATCAAAACATGCGGGTATTTTGCAGGATCGCTAAAAAATACCTTGGAGAAAGCGATGGCCCTATGTTAGAGAGTGAAAGTGTCCTCTGAGGAAATCCTACTCTGGTTTTTTTTCATCATGGTGGTGAAAGAGATGGCCCATTTTTACTTCTTTTATATGGAGATAGTGTTTATTCACCTCGTTGGGAGGAATGATGATGGGCACTCTTTCTACGATTTCAAGCCCATACCCGCTTAATCCAATGATTTTTGTCGGGTTATTGGTAAGCAGGCGAATTTTCGTGATTCCAAGATCTTTGAGTATTTGTGCTCCAACGCCATAATCCCGGAGATCGGGTTTGAATCCAAGATGGATGTTTGCCTCTACGGTATCGAGACCTTCTTTTTCCTGGAGATCGTAGGCCTTGATCTTGTTTACAAGGCCTATACCCCGTCCCTCCTGTCTCATGTAGAGGAGAACCCCTTTTCCCTCTTTTTCAATCATCCGGAGGGCGTTGTGGAGCTGATCCCCACAATCACAGCGAAGAGAACCGAGAATATCTCCTGTAAAACACTCCGAATGGACGCGAACAAGAACAGGTTCGTCCTCTTTCCATTCACCTTTTATAAGGGCGACATGCTCTTTAAAGTCAATGTCGTTCTCATAAACAATAATCTCAAAATCCCCATACTGTGTGGGAAGATGGGCCTGGGCGGCACGAAAGACGTGTTTCTCCTTGGTGCGACGGTACTCGATGAGTTGCGCCACACTGATAAGCGGCATGTGGTGTTTTTTGGCAAATTCTATGAGATCGGGGAGTCTTGCCATGGTTCCATCGTCTTTAAGGATTTCGCAGATGGCTCCCACCGGTTGAAGTCCGGCAAGTTTCATGAGATCAACAGCTGCTTCTGTGTGTCCGGCACGTTTTAAGACGCCACCAGGTCGTGCTTTAAGAGGGAAAACATGCCCCGGTCTCTCAAAGTCTTCGGCCCGGGATTGAGGATCGGCGAGCTTATTGAGGGTGAGAGCCCGATCGTAAGCAGAGATACCTGTGGTTGTTTGTTTGTGATCTACAGATACGGTAAACGCCGTCCCCCATTTTTCATCGGCATCTTGAGCCATGATGGGCAAATGGAGTTTTTCCGCGATCTCGGGTGTCATGGGGGCACACAACAGACCACGAGCTTCCTTGAGGATGAAGTTTATCTTCTCCGGTGTAGCTTTTTCGGCGGCAAGGATGATATCCCCTTCGTTTTCTCTATCTTCATCATCGACAACGACGATCATTTCTCCGTTTTTGAGAGCCTCGATGGCCGTCTCTACACTATCGAACGCGGAAGATGTGGTCATATGTTTGCCTCCATTTTCATACTATTCATCATAACATCTAATAATACCATTCTTTCCTAAGAAAGTCAAATTCAAGGTTTTTTCGTTTTTTCTCTGATCCAGGTTTTGAGTTTTTGTTCATCCCATTCCTCGATAGCTATGATCTTTTGACGGCTTTTTTCTCCCCGTACAATGGTGATACTCGAGCGTGCAATGCCGAGCGTTTCAGCAAGCACCTTGCGTACGGCTGCATTGGCTTCCCCTTCAACAGGGGGGGTGTGGACACAGACCTTGATCCGCTCTTCTTCGAGAAATACTCCCTCCCGACTACTTCGTGGGACTACTATGATACTGATGTTTGCCACAGCTTTTGCTCACCCCAAAAAGAGGATAAAAACCCTTGAAAGAATAATCCTTAAAAGGGCAATAATAAGAAAAACATACATAGGGGAAAAATCAAGTATCCCGATCCTGAGGGGTGGGAGAAATCGCATGATAAATTCATAGACAGGTTCGCAGAGAGCTCTCAAAAACCTGATAAGAAACCCAAAAAAAGGTTGGCTTTCATTAAAAGGGAGCCATGAAAGAAGAATATAGGCAAAAAATAGCCATGAATATACCTCTAAAGCTACCATGAGATAGATGTATACTATATTGATAACGGCAAACATCATTTTCCTCCCAGTTCCCGTGAACGTTTTGTGGCGTCACTTACTGCCTGCATTACAGCAGCGCGAAAGCCAGCATTTTCTAAAGCATACACCCCCCTGGCTGTTGTTCCACCAGGAGACATCACCATGTCTTTTAAGTCCTCAAAGCTTTTGTCTTCTGAGAGTGCTTGAAGAGCAAGCTTTGCAGAGCCTAACACTGTCTGGATAGCGAGACGTTTTGCGATATCTCGAGGAAGTCCTTCCATCACACCACCATCAGCAAGGGCAGAAAGAAAGAGAAAAACATACGCTGGTCCGGAACCGGAGAGCCCAGTGACCGCATGGAGGAGTTCTTCTTTTGCCACAACCTCAACAAGTCCCAGGGAAAGAAAGATCTGTTTTATCTTTTCTTTGTGTTCTTCTGAGAAGTCTCCGTCAAAGTATACTACCGAGGCACTCTCTCCAACCTGAGCAGGTGTATTGGGTATGACTCTTGCGAGAGGACACGTAAGCCACTGGCGGTAAAACGCCACAGGGAGCCCTGCGACGATAGAAATCAGAGGCAGGTGACGATGGGCGAGTTTTTCTTTTTCCTTTTCAAGAAAGCCTGCTACATCCTGGGGTTTGATGGCGAGGA
The DNA here is from genome assembly GCF_023525255.1 of Thermospira aquatica. Taxonomy (GTDB): domain Bacteria; phylum Spirochaetota; class Brevinematia; order Brevinematales; family Thermospiraceae; genus Thermospira; species Thermospira aquatica. The sequence goes on from NZ_CP073355.1 coordinate 1,325,486, forward strand.
GCACAAGATCGGCTTTTAGAACGTCATCAAGAGAGCCCTCCCGTGTTCCACCAGGGAGCCGACGAATCTTGTCAGCGATCACATCAAACACCACAATCTCTTGAAAAAGCTTTTTCCTGGATACCCCTCGAACAATTGCCTGTCCCATGTTTCCATATCCGATTACGCCGAGTGTCATGCTGTCCTCCCCTGTTTTTCTTGTAAAAGGGTATCAAAGGCTTTGATAAAGCTCTGGATTTCTTTTTCGTGGATGATAAGTGGTGGAGCGAGTCTGAGGGTGTTTTCACCGGCTCGGAGGGTAAGTATTCCCTTTGCAAGGAAACGTTCTATCACTTCGGCGACAGGTAACTCTTTTGCAAGGTCGATACCAATCATAAGCCCATACACCCGTATATCGAGTAAGAAGGCAGGATATTTTTTCTGAAGCTCGGTGAGTTGTTGTCCAAAGTATTGTGACATCTTTTGTACACGGTTGAGAAAACTTTCATCCATCGTATCAAGGACAGCGTTTGCGACCGCACATGCCAGAAAGTTTCCTCCAAAGGTGGAGGCATGCATTCCCTGGGGCATTTCTTTGCCCAGAGGGCGCCTCACAACAATAGCAGCAACAGGAAAACCATTGCCCAGCCCTTTAGCGAGAGTGATAATATCAGGTTCTATGCCAAATTGCTGGTATCCAAAGAGTGTTCCTGTTCGACCCATACCTGTTTGTACCTCATCGATAATGATGAGACTCTCTTTCTCTCGGGAGAGTCGCATCACCTCGTCCAGGAAAGGCTTTGAGAGAGCCTTAACTCCCCCTTCGCATTGGATGACCTCCAGAAAGATGGCACACACGGTATCGTCCCACGCCTGTCGGAGTTCTTCGATGTTGCCGGGAGTAACAAACACGATTTCTCCCAGGAGGGGATCAAACCCTTTTTTGTATTTTTCCTGACCGGTGAGACTGATGGTTGCGATCGTTCTCCCGTGAAATGACTGTTGAAGGGCTATAACCTTTGTTTTTCCTCTTTTGTTTCCCCAGAGTCTTGCAATCTTGAGTGCTCCATCGTTTGCTTCTGCACCACTATTGGCAAAAAAGACCATCCCATCAAAGCTTCGCTGTACCAGTTTCTCAGCGAGTTCGGTTTGGGGTTTCTGGTAAAAAAGATTGGAAATATGCCAGATGCGTTTTGCCTGATGTTGCAATGCTTTAACTACCCGTGGATGACGATGTCCAAGATTTACCACGGCAATGCCGGATGTCATATCAAGGTAGCGTCTTTTTTTTTCATCCCAGACGTAACACCCCTTGCCTTTTGTTATTACGAGAGGGGTGCGTTTGTAAAAGGGAATAAGATAGTGTTCTGCCATTTCGATGGTGTGCACTGCTTTCTCCTTAGAAATACTATGATTGTATTATAATTGAGAGATGGGGAAAAATCAAGAAAAGTATCCCTTTGGAAAAAGTGAAGGTGTTTTTGATGAGGTTCTGGGAAAAAGATGCTCTTTTTCTTTTTTGGGTTGGCTTTTGTTTGAGAAAAGCCCCGGTGGTTAAACGTTTAACCGGGATTTTGAGACAATGCTCTTACCTTTTTGCAGTTTTTTTGGAAGTGTTCTCACTGTGATAAGGGAATAGCACCGTTGGCCAGGTCCCTGTTTAAACCCCTCCTGAACTGCGATAAGGGAATAGCAATTTTCGATGCTTCGTAATAAAACTTTACAGCTGCTGTAAAACCATCGATGAAAGGGATAATCTCAATCTTAGGAAGAATAGCTATTACCTTTTTGCAGTTGTCTTATGCCGGGAATCAGGCTGAGATAAGGTAATAGCTAGATTGAGTCGGTTGTAACAAAGGCAACACCACGGCGTATGTTTTTATGACTGTGATAAGGGAAGAGCCATCTCTTGTGGTCTTTTTAGAGTTTTTTTCTTTTCTCACCCCTCAGAAAAACACACTATCCTTATCGGTCTTTTTATTTTGCAAAAAACTGCCTTTAGCTTTACAATAATACACTTTCATAAAGATTTATGTGGAGGCTTTATGATTCGTGTCGAACAACAACGAACTCATTTTTGTGGAGAAATCTGCGATCCATCTCTGGTGAGTAAACGAGTAACGCTCACGGGGTGGGTTCAAAACTATCGAGATCATGGTGGACTCATGTTTATTGATCTTCGGGACAGAAGCGGGCTTGTTCAGCTTGTCTTTGATCCGCAGACAAATCCTGCAGCACATGAAATAGCCAAGAAGGCACGTCATGAAGATGTATTATCGGTGAGTGGAATAGTTCAGAACCGTGACCCGGAAAACGTCAATCCAAAGATGAAAACAGGAGCCTACGAGGTAAAAATAGACAGGATAGATTTTCTCAATCGATCAAAAACGCCGCCCTTTCAGATAGATCAGGAGGATGTGAGCGAAGAGATTCGACTCAAGTACCGCTATCTTGATATTCGTCGTCCTGCAATGTACAACAATCTCTTCATGCGCCATAGGATTACCCAGACGGTGAGAAGGTTTCTCGATGAACACGGGTTTCTGGAGGTTGAGACCCCTATTCTTAACAGATCAACCCCTGAAGGAGCCCGAGATTTTCTTGTGCCCTCAAGACTCTCTCATGGGAAATTTTATGCATTGCCCCAGTCTCCCCAGATCTTCAAGCAGCTTTTGATGGTGGGTGGGTTAGAGCGCTATTATCAGATTGCACGGTGTTTTCGTGACGAAGACCTGCGTGCGGACAGGCAGCCGGAATTCACCCAGATTGATATTGAAATGTCGTTTGTTCGCCAGGAAGATGTGATGCGTCTGATGGAGCAGATGATTGCCAGGGTGCTTGAGGAAAACTACGATATCAAAATTTCTCTTCCTATTGCGCAGATTACTTACCAGGAGGCGATGGAAAAATATGGTATAGATCGCCCTGATCTCAGGTTTGGCATGGAGCTTGTGGATGTAACCGATGTAGTCAGAGACAGTGATTTTGCTGTATTTAAAACCGTGGCTGAAAAAGGGGGAATGATTAAGTGTTTGCCTGTTCCCGAGGGTGACAGACTTTCTCGAAAAGATCTCGATGATCTGATTGCTTTTGTAGGCAAGTACGGAGCCAAAGGGATGGCATGGATGAGGGTCAAAGATGGAAAACTCGAATCCAATATCGTAAAGTATTTCTCGGATTCTATACAACAGAAGCTTCTTGAAGTTACGGGCGCCAGGGAGAATTATACCCTTCTCTTTGTCGGTGATGTAAAGAAAAAGGTAGTCTACGATAGTATGGCAAACCTTCGTCTCCATCTAGGAGATCGGTTTGGTCTTCGCAAGAAAGGGGAGCTTAAGTTTGTTTGGGTAGTGGACTTTCCTCTTTTTGAGTGGAACGAAGAAGAAAACCGTTACGACGCTGTTCATCATCCTTTTACAGCACCAAAACTGGAGGATATGGCACTGCTTGAAACCGATCCTCTCAAAGTACGATCTGATGCGTATGACCTCGTTCTCAATGGTATCGAACTGGGGGGAGGGTCTATTCGTATCCATGATATGGAGCTTCAGGCAAAGATCTTTGAACTTCTTAAGATCTCTCGTGAGGAAGCACGGGAGAAATTTGGCTTTCTTCTTGAGGCACTGGAGTTTGGAGCCCCGCCTCATGGAGGGCTTGCCTTTGGTCTTGATCGGATGGTGATGGAATTTCAGGGACTTTCCAATATCCGGGATGTGATTGCTTTCCCCAAAACACAGAAGGGTACCGATATGATGTGTGACTCTCCTTCGGAGGTAACTCCAAAACAGCTTGAAGAGCTTGGTATCAAAGTAGTTGAGTATAGAGCGAATAAGTAAATTCATTCATACAGAGGAGTTTTTTTATGAGACAGGGTTCTAAGAAACGGGGAAAAAACTTTCTTCGTCGAATAGTTGTGGCGATAATGTTTTTCGTGTTAGCAGGGATTCATTTTGTGCTTTTTGGTCAGTGGATTACTTTTGTGTTTGCTATTGGTGCTACCGTACTTACGTGGTTTCTTGAGGCTTGGCTTTATCCTAAACGAGGTGTTATTTTGTTTGCCTTTGGAGGGATGATTCTGGGATATTTTGTCGCAAACCTTGTGTGGAATGTTGTCAATCAGATGGCTCTTCTTCGATTGCCTCAGGCGTATCAATTTTATTTTCTGGCAGCCATGATGTATGTGGGTTTTTATCTTCCCTACAGTGCCAAGCGCCTAGCTTTTGGGGGTATTGGACTGGAAGAAGAAAAATCTTCGGTGGAGCTGAAGATTCTTGATACCAGCGTGATTATTGATGGCCGTATTGCCGATGTTGCGGACACAGGATTTCTTTCAGGGGTGGTTATCATCCCCAAGTTTGTATTGAACGAGATCCAGGCGCTGGCGGACTCTCGGGATCCGATCAAGCGGAGCCGGGCAAGACGCGGTCTGGATATTCTCAACAAGCTCAAGGAAAATTCTCTTATTGAACTTCGTATTGTTTCACGGGATTTTCCGGATATTCGAGGGGTGGATATGAAGCTCATTGCACTTGCCAAGGAACTTCATGCCAATATTGTTACTAACGATTACAACCTCAACAAGATTGCCAAACTGGATGATATCCGGATTTTAAATATCAATGATCTTGCGAATGCGTTGAAGATGGTGTTTTTGCCAGGTGAGGAGCTGGAACTTGACGTGCTCAAAGAAGGCAAGGAGCCCAATCAGGGAGTGGGATATCTTCCTGATGGTACGATGGTCGTTGTAGCCAATGGTCAGTCGTACATTGGACGAAAGGTTGTGGTGAAGGTAACAAGTGTTCTCCAGACATCGGCTGGGAGAATTGTGTTTACCGAGGTAAAGAAATAAATGTTTCGTGTAGGGTTGGGCTATGATCTTCACAGACTGGCTCCCGGGCTTCCGCTCTGGATTGGGGGAGTGGCCATAGAGTCTGCCTGGGGATGCATAGCTCATTCTGACGGGGATGTTCTTATTCATGCTCTTATCGATGCACTGGTGGGACCTTTTGCCCATACGGATATAGGGTCACTTTTTCCTGATAGTGATCCCCGCTACAAACAGGTACGAAGTGTCGAACTTCTCACCGATGTTGTTGAACGATTTTTAAAGGACATTACCATTCACAACATTGATGTGGTTATCATCCTTGACCAACCAAAACTTTCTCCCTATCGTGATCGTATCCGTCAGACTCTCGCTGATATTCTTGGTATTTCTCTTGACGCTATTCATGTAAAGGCGAAAACATCAGAAAAGACTTCTGAGAATACTATATCCTGTTATGTTGTGGCGTTACTCGAAAAAAAATCTAAGGAGAAAAATCATGTTTTCAAAGAAAGAAAAACCCAAACCTCAAACAATGAAAGAAAAAATCCTTTACAATCTCAAAGAGATCTTTGAGGCGTACGTTATTGTTTTGATTTTACGTATTTTTTTGCTTGAGGCCTATCAGATTCCCACCCAGTCGATGGTTCCCAATCTTCTTGTTGGAGATATTTTCATGGTTTCCAAACTCGGGATGGGATCGTATATCCCTCTGGTACATGGCAAGATTCCTGGTTTTCGTAACCCAAAGAAAAACGATATTGTGGTATTTATTTCTCCAGCGTGGAACTCTCCTGGCATCTGGGGAGAGGTAGTGTCGCTTTTTAGTCTCTCTCTTATTAATATTGACAATACCTACGACAATCCTAAAAACCTTGTGAAGCGTGTGGTGGCTGAACCTGGCGATAGAATTGCTATGTCCAACAGTCAGCTTATCATCAATGGAAAACCTGTTGAGACGACCTTTGTGGTGATGAAAAATGAAAAGGTCATGGCACCCAGTAAACAGGTTTCGTATTATGATTTTAATGTTTATGAGGAGTCATTCGGGAATGAAAGGCGGATTGTTCAGCATCTTTTGGGGCGGTATTTTCTTTTTAATATTCCTACCTTTTCAGAGGCTATGAGGTATCTCACAACGGATACCATTGTAACGAACTTTGATGCGTATCGTCTGGTGCTGTTGTGGCATTTTCCCGAGGTCTATATTCCCAAAAAGGGGGATGTGCTTGATCTTACGAAGACGACAGGGTATGAAAAGTATCTCTACAAGCTTCTTGTAGAGAGGGAATCGAAGGGGCGTGTGGAAATTCATGAGGGGAAATTTTTCCTCAATGGCGTAGAGCTTACTCGATGGACAGTTCGGGATGATTACTACCTCTGTATGGGAGATAATCGAGACTTGAGTGAGGATGGGCGGTATTTTGGTCTCGTGCCGAGAAATAATATTTTCGGCCAACCGCTTCTTCGATACTTCCCTTTTACACGCCTGGGAATATGGCTTTTCAATGAAACAAGGCGATCGATTTTAAAAAGAGAACTCTAAAAAGGAAAATAGCGCTTGTTTCCTCGAGGCCTGGAGAGAGGTTTGTTGCTGAAACCATTTTTTGTCTTGAAATAGGGAATATGCAACCTATTCTCTGGATGAAAATACTATAAAAGAAGTTGTCTGCCTTCATTTTTAGAGTTTTGAGCATTTTTATCTTTTTTTGACTTTTTTCTGGATTGGGTTTATTATACCTCTGGAGAAAGGGGTGTGGATATATTTTCCCGGAGGTTTTCCATGATACTCCAGACGAAGCCTATTCGAGTACTGCTTGTTGAGGATGAGTCTATTCTCGCTCTGGCTCAAAAAAAAGAGCTGGAGCATCTAGGATACGAGGTTCTTGTGGCGACGAATCCTGAAGAAGCGCTGAGAGTAGGCACATCAGAAAAAGCTCTCGATGTTATTTTGATGGATATTGATCTGGGCAAAGGGAAAAAAGACGGAACAGAAATAGCCAGTGAAATTCTTAGCAAGCGGGATATTCCGATTGTTTTTCTCTCTTCCCATACTGAGTTAGAGATTGTAGAGAAAACCGAAAGTATTACCTCTTATGGCTATGTTGTGAAAAGCTCCGGGTGTATGGTACTTGATACGTCGATTAAGATGGCGCTTCGCCTCTTCCAATCAAAACAGCAAAAAAAACAAAAAGCCGAGGAACACGAACGTCTTACCCGCCAACTTCGTATCAATGAAGATCGTCTTTCAAAGATCATGGTGGCCGTAAACGATGGTATCTGGGACTGGGATCTTGGTACCAACCAGGTGTACTATTCCCCTCGTTATTACACGATGGCCGGTTATGAGGTAAACGAGTTTCCTTTTCATCCAGAAGAGTTTTTCTCACGACTGTATCCAGAGGATGCAGCAAGGGTCAAAGAGGAGGTAGAGAAACACCTTAGAGGAGAAACAGATCGATTTGTCTTGGAGTTTCGTTTTCGACGAAAGGATTCTTCCTGGATGTGGATTCTTGGCAGGGGATACATTGTTGAGAGAGATCAACAAGGAAAACCTCTCCGTTTTCTCGGGACTCACACTGATATCAGTGAAAGGAAACGTATGGAAGAGGCTCTTATTGAGAGCCGAAACCGCTACCAGGCTATAGTGGATCAGTCTTTTGATGGTATAGCTCTCTTTTCTTCCACCGGTAGCATCCTGCAATGGAATAAAAAAATGGCTGAGATAACAGGATTTGGCTTGTCAGAAGTTGAGGGGAAGTTTATCTGGGAAATTATGATACAACTTGCACCTCCAGAGATTCGTTCCTCCGAGCTGTATCATCAGCTTAAAGATGGATTTCTCGAGTTATCGACGGGGAAAAGAACAGAGTGGGAGGGCAAGCCCAGGGAACAACGAATTGTTCGTCGAGACAACAGTGCCCGAGAGGTGCAGACACTTTCATTTCGGGTGAAGAGTGGACAGAATGTGATGATCTGTACGATTATGCGTGATATTACGGAGACCAAAGAGGCAGAAAAAAAGCAAAAAGAAAGCGAGGATCGTTTTCGTTTGCTTGCTGAAGCCTCTTCTTTAGGCATCCTTATGTACCAGGACGATCAATGGATTTATGTTAATCCTGCAGCCGCACACATTTCAGGTTATACCCGTGAGGAGATTCTTCAGATGAGGCCGTGGGATATTGTCTGTCCTGAGGACCAGGAGATGATCAAATCATGGGTGATGCGTCGAGAACACGGCTTTTCCACACCTGTGTCATACGAGGCACGCATTCTCCACAGGGATGGTAGTGTTCGTTGGGTTCTGGTATCTGGTGTAGGGGTTTTCTATGAGGGCAGGCCTGCAGGACTGATTTCGGTAGTAGACATAACAGAACGAAAAAAAATCGAAGAAATACTTAAAGAAACCCTTCAGGAAAGAGAAGCCCTTCTCAATGCTCTGCCGGATCTTTTGTTTATTCTGGATAAAGAGGGAAGATTTTTAGATGTTCGAGTACCTGATAAAGATCTTCAAGATCTTCTATACACAAAACCAGAAAACTTTCTCGGCAGGTTGGTTACCGAGATACTTCCTCCAGAGATTGCCGCGCAGTCCTTTCAAGCGATAAAGCATACACTTGAAACAGGAGAAATATCTTTGTTTTCGTATACTCTTATGATGTCAGATGAGCCAAGACATTATGAAGCCAGACACTCAAAGCTCGATGAGAACAGGGTACTTGCGATTGTACGAGATATTACGGAAGCTAAAATCATGGAAAGAAAACTTCAAGAAAGCGAAGAAATGTATAGAAACATTTTTCAAAACTCAATGGTGGGACTCTTTCATGCACAAATATCTGATGGACGCATACTCGAATGTAATGATCAATTTGCCAGAATCTTTGGATATGAGAAGCAAGAGGATATCCTTGGTAAGCTGGTCTTGTTTGAAAACTCCAGGGATACATCTACCAGACATCGGATGATTGAACAGATAAATAAAACTGGAGAAATACGAAACGAAGAGGCTACGTATGAGCGGGTGGATGGAAGTGTTTTCTGGGCCCGTTACTCGGTACGTCTCTATCCCGAAAAGGGCTGGATTGAAGGGGTGTTTGAGGATATTACCGAGCAGAAAAAAGCAGAAGAAGCTCTTAGGCAACAGATAGAGGAAAAAAATATCATTCTTCGCGAGGTGCATCATCGCATTAAAAACAATATTACCTCAATTATGACTCTTTTGAGAATACAGACAGATGAGACCACGAATGAAGAGGCGAAAGCTATCCTGCAGGATGCTATTAGTCGCGTGGAGAGTATGCGGATCATGTATGATAAGCTTCTTCAGATTCCAGATGCCTCGAGCCTGTCGGTGAAAGCCTATCTTGAAGATCTTCTTGAAGCGATTATGAGTATCTTTCCTCAGCGAGACAGGATAGTTCTACGAACAGATATACCAGAAACCTTTCTCCAGGTGAAAAAGCTCTTTCCCCTCGGAATTATTGTTAACGAACTGGTGACGAACACGGCAAAGTATGCTTTTATTGGTGATGGGAGAGGGGAGTTGTCCATTTCGATTGGAGTGGAGGATGGGACAATGACGCTGATCGTAGAGGACAATGGGGTAGGTATGCCACCCGACAAAAAAGAAAAAGGAGGCTTTGGTCTCCAATTGATTCAGATGCTTACCAACCAGCTCGAAGGGATATTAAAAATTTCTTCTCAAAAAGGCACAAAAGTCACGGTAACCTTTCCCTTGGGGAATGGGTAAACAAGAAGCTATTTATTTGTCGGGAGCATTTCACATTTCCCCTGGAAAATAACGCCATCGTCCATTTTCAGTTTGGGAGTTTTGATGTCTCCGTAGAGTTTGGCTGTATTGAAAAGTTCAAGTCGTTTGCGAGCATGAACGTTGCCGTGAATTTCCCCACCCACAATGACCTCATCACAGATGATATCGCCCTTGATTTTTGCGTCTGGGCCAATGACAAGCAGTCCCTCGGCATCGATTTTGCCTTCATAATTTCCGTCGATACGCAGAGAGGTTTTGAAACGCATCGTTCCTGACCACTCGGAGGTGTTACTGAGTTTGGTTACCGTAGGATAATCTCGATATCGATCAATATTGTGTGCCATAGGAGGCCTCCTTATTTTTATTTTTTACTTTGTTGTCATTACAAATACCCCATCCCAGTCCGGGGGAGGAGGGTTCTGGATAAAGTAATCACATCGCTCAATATAGATCTGGGAAGGACCGTCGTCAGGGATAATTTCCAGGCATTTCTGAAAGTATTTTTTTGCTTCGGTGAAATTTCTCCTCCTGTAAAGATCAAGCCCCTGATTGTAGTATTTGAGGACTTCCATTTTTTCTGGTGAGATCATGATTGACCTCCTTCGGTCTTTTTGTCTTTTTTGAGAACGTTTTTGAGATCGTCAAAAGGAAGAGAGGAAACAGCGGAAGCTTTGTTGGCTTCTTGAATCTCCTGATATACCTCTTTGCGAAATATTTTGACATTTTTGGGTGCAATGATGCCAATCTTTACCTGGTCCTGCCGAATACCAACGATCTTGATTTCGATCGTGTCATCGATAATGATGGATTCTTCTTCCCTCCTCGATAAAACGAGCACAACCAACCCTCCCTTTTAGGTGTTTGTTGGTGAAAGTTCTTTGGTGAAAAGGGGAACCTTTGTCCCATAGGCATTGTTCATCGATATCCCCTGGATGGCTATTCGTTTGGTAGCATTGATGACAATAGGACCCAAAAGGTTCATTGTCATGTTGTGGATGTTTTCGGGAATATTGACAATGGCAAGGTCTATAACCTCATCATTCTCAGATATTTCCAGTAATCCCCAATCAATCTCATCCATTACCAGTTTGTAATTCTCAACAAAGAGTCGGGGATTGACAACGACAAAGGCAAGTTCTGGTTCTTCTGCGGATTGGAGCCAGTAGAAATTCGGCAGATCACCCATCTCAATGAGGTAGTACTTTGTGAGACCCTCAAATCCGAGGATTTCTCTTTTGAAAGTGATCTGGGACGCTGGATCAACCTGAATCTCGCCATAGGCCTTTGTTTTAATGGTTTCCACAGGGACCTCCCTTATCCTATTATACTTTAACTGAAAACAAAAAAAATCTCAAGAAAATGGCGACTTTTTAACGCAAAAAGTCTAAAAGTGTTTTGGGGAGTATTCTTGCACCGATATTGAGGGCTACATCGTGAGAAAATTCAAGCATCTTGAGTTGAGTGATAGCCTTTGGTATATCGGTGGCTATGGCATTGTCTTTTGCTTCGGTGATATACACCTCGTCAGCAAGGAAGCGTTCATTGATGATATCAAGTCGAGAGGAGACACTTCCCAGATTGGCACGGTAACGGAGAAGATTTTCAAGGGACTGGTCAATACCTGCAATGGCAGTACCCCCAATCTGATGGATATTATCGTTTAAAAGCGCTTTTCGAAAATCGATAAGAACATCAAAGATACTTCCCGTATAGACACGAGCAGCTGGTGAGTAGTTGTAGGGAGGATACATACCATTGTCTACGAGACCAAGGTCTTGAAGGACACTTCCTCCTTCCATATCGTACATAACCAGCTGGTGAGGACTTGTGGTTTCTATAGCAAAGAAACTTGAACCTGCCTGGGTATTGATTGTAGCTCGGACAGCAAGTCCAGCACTGTTTATCTTATTAGCAATAGTTTCAATATTGTCCCCTGCACGGATCTGGATCTCATGCCCATCGATAACAATTTTAGAATCTTTTGGTGCTGTGTAACCCGAAACAGAGATCGTGGAGTAGATGCCCATATCCTGTGCCCAGAAGATCTGGTTTCCAGGCTGGGACATGGTGATTTTTATTGATCGTTCTACTTCGAGGAGTTGTGCCTGGGAGTTACCTATATAGCGTACATCCTCGAGAAACTCTATACCTGTTTGTTCATTGATGCGGTATTGGGCCTTGAAAGGGGTATCAAAAACCATAGTTCCACCAAAAAGTGCCTCGCCTTTGTAGTAGCTATTGGCCTGGGCTAAAATCTCCCGGGTGAGCTGGTCAACCTCTACGGCGATTTTTTCCCGTTCTTCACGGGTATACACACCGTTGGCTGCCTGAACGGCAAGCTCACGGAGCCTCTGGAGAATCTGGGTGACGGTGTCCAGTGAGGAATCGATTGTCTTGAGCTTGGATTGGGCAAAGCTGATCTGAGAACGGTAAACGCTCATCTCTTTGATGCGACTGTCATAGTCCATAAAATTTACCGAAGCAACAGGGTCATCCGAGGGAAGGTTGACGCGTAAACCAGAGGCAAGCTGCCTTTCGACCCCCTGCATTTCGGTTTGTCTTTTATGAAGATGGTAGTCAAAATCCTGTTTCATGTATCCCTGGGTTACTCTTCCTAACATACTTTACCTCCTTTGGTTATGCTCCCATTCTGAGAATGGTTTCTATCATTCTGTCCACCGTGGTTACCATACGGGCAGAGGCATTGTAGCCATGTTGGAACATGAGAAGCTTGGAAAGCTCTTCGTCGACATTGACACCACTGATCTGTTCCCTGAGATTGGTTAAACTGGTTACCACTGCTTCGTTTTTCTCCTTGCTGATGCGGGCGGATTCTGATCTTGTACCAAAATCTCCAATAATAGACTTGACATAGTCGTTGAAAGTGGATTGGCGTTCAATCATCACGGGTTTATGGCGGAGTTCAGCAATGGCTAATGCGATACGGTTATCACCAAGACCAGTAACTCTGTCCGGGCTGCCATCGCCATCCATGTCGATACCACCGGCGGCAGCGATGTTGTCAGGATTGTAGACAAGTTGTTCGTTAATAGCCATCCAGAAGGCAGGGTTTTCCTTGGGGGTAAAACCTATCTGTTCTCGTGGGACGTTGAGAGCAACAATGCCACCGGGATTCTGATAGTCAAAGGCTCCTTCGGGTCCGCTCTGGACGAGAAGTCCCGCTATGCCGATGAGGAGATTTCCAGAGTCTTCGAGATGGCGGATAACAAACTCGGGATGTTCATTTGAAAGTGGAAAGCGTGCACGGAAACCAAGCTGTCCCTTGTGATTGAGGTAGGCGACCACCCCGGCATCGGATTTGTTGATGCGGTCAATCACATCTTTGATGGTGTCGTTGGGATTGTAGGTGACGAGAATGTCCGGACCATTGGGATAGTTGGGACCAAAGTTTAAGATTCCCGCACTTCCTATGGTTGTTTCGGGGGTGAGTTTTTCTCGTCCTGTGACGCGAAAGATAGCCACACCGTCTATATTCCCATCTTTGTTAAAGTCGTAGTCGCCATTGGCATAGGGAGAGAGGGGAAGCTCTTTGAAAAAGGGAAGGTTTGTAGTAAGATTCAGTCCAAAACCATCTCTATGGACTTCGTTTACGCTATCCATGAGGTTAATGGCAAGGGTGTTGATGTTTTCCATGGCATTTTTGATATCGATGTCACGGGCGATTAAAAGGCCACTTAATTCACCATTTCCAAGGTTAACGAGTCTTCCGTCGGCCCAACGAACATCAACGAAACCCTCATTTTCCGTGTTTCCTACACCACTGATGGGGTTGACCAGACCTCCCTGGACAAAGTTTTCAGCTCCTATGTAGACAAGGTATTCATGCTTGTTGTTTCGTTCAACCTTGATGGTCATGATTTTTGAGAGTTTTTCGATGAGCAGGTCGCGGCGATCGTAAAGATCATTGGGGTTATCTCCCATAGCCTCAGACTTCACAATCTGGACGTTGAGGGAGGCAATCTCGGCTCCAATCTGGTTCACCTCATTGATGCGTTGTTCGATAAGAGCATTGGCACGAACACGGAGATCGTGAAGAGAGGTGTGTGTATGCCGGAAGGTATCTGTCAGAGTATTGGTACGCTGAATCAGTTCTTCTCGTGCGGCACGTTCTGTGGGGTTGGCGGCAAGCTTTTGTACACTTTCCCAGAAGTCATCCATCACTGTTCGGATATTTGGTCTATCGGGTTCGTTGAGAATCATCTCGATCTGGTGGAGGAATTGCTCTCGCATTTCAGCATTTCCCATCCCTGCTTTTTCAAAGTAGATACGATCGTCGATCATCTGGTCACGAATGCGCTGGATGTCTTCCACAACGACACCTGTACCGATCTGGCCAGGGGTTTCAACGCGGTTGGCACTTGGTTCATAGATGGGGATAAAGGTCTTGAGATGAACACGCTGGCGGCTGTAACCTTCTGTCTCTATATTTGCGAGGTTGTGACCAATAGTCTGGATGGCTGCGTTGTTGGCCATGAGGCCTTTTTTCCCGACCTCGATACCGTGAAATGTGGAAAACATGTATTCCTCCTATACCACGTGGTTTATAAGAAAACTCCCTGACGTGGGAGGTTTTGTTGATGTCTGGGGAGCGTGATACGTCTCACCATGGGTCTTTTGAAAGAGTCCCAGGGTCATAGCGATAATCTCGCTATTGAGTTGAATAAGATGTTTGTTTTCTTCGCTTTGCATTTTAATCCTGTCACGCAGGGTTGCAAGTTGAATGTATATATTGGAAAGTTCATTTCTGATGGTGTCATCTTCTATCTGGTTGAGAAGATCAGAGAAATCCCGAAAAGAATTTTTCTTTTGCAGTTCACTAAAGAGGTTTTCTCGTTTTTGTTCCTCTTGATGGATATGCTGGAGGAGAAGCTCTTCCTGGTCATTTATACTCATCAATTGTTCGAGGTTCACGTCTTTGAGTGCCTGGTACTTTTTTTCTTCCAGGAGAAGTATTTTCTGAAGAAGCTTTGCTTCTTCAGACAAAACCTTCATGATATCCTCTACGAGTTTTGCCATGACCGTATCCATATAACCCTCCTTGGTTCTTTTGACATCCCTGTCTTACTTTGTATATCGGCACTCCTCAAAAAACCTAAAGAAACAGCGATTTTTCTCTGAGGATTTAAAAACCTGAAAAAAATATTTTTTATAATAGATTGACATAAAGAAAAAATCTCTTTACAATAAAAGAGCCTAAAAGGAGGTCCTTCTATGGTTGATGTAGAAAAAAAAGATAACATTACGATTATTCGTGTTTCGGGACGGTTAGAGATAAACCAGGCTCTAGAGCTTGAGGAGACCATTAATAGTCGTATCAATCAGGGAGAGAAATTTTTTATTTTTGATCTGGGGGATGTGCATTATCTCAGTTCCAGTGGTATTCGTGTTTTTATTGCCACGATGCGTCAGCTCAAGGAGAATAATGGGCGCATGATTCTTGCTAATCTTACTCCTAATGTTCATAAAACACTGAAGATTGTTGAACTGGATGGGTTGTTTGAGATCATGGGCAACGTCGAAGATGCTGTCAAGGTTTTGAAATCGTAGGGGACAGCCTCAAAAGTTGGGAGGCTTAATGTGGTTTCTGCAGAACCTGCAGGAAAGGGGATGGTTTTTTCTATCGTGGGGAATCTGGATGTTTTGGATTCCCAGTCTCTGGAGGAGATGGCGTCTTCTGCTTTTCAGGCAGGATGTTCTTTTTTTGTATTTGATTTAAGTCAGGTGACGTATATGCATTCGAGCGGAGCGAGTTCGCTTTTGGCTATTCAAAAGTTAGCTCAACCGAAGGGTGTACGTATGGTTTTGGTTTCTTGTCATCCCAATGTTAAGAGAACTCTTCAGATTATTGGACTGGATGGTTTGTTTGAAATGAGGGACAGCCTTGATGAGGCACTCGCCTCTCTTTCGTAAGGTTATGGATAAGCGATTCTGGATGGCGTTTGTTGGTTTTGTTGTATTTGTTGGCGGCGGTGGAGGGTATTTTTTTTCTCAGTGGCTGAAGAGAAAAAGAATGCTGCGTCAGGTGATGTCTCTTCCAAAAAGGGAACGAAAGCTCTGGTATAGACTCCGTATGCGGCGGTACGAAATTGTGGCGTATCAACCCGTTGAAGAGATGAGTATTCTTACTCCCGGGGAAACTCTCGATGTGAAGCTGCGAGTAGAATGGTTGGTTCGATGGCAGGGAGAAACGTGGGCGGTTATACGGAAGCCTCTTTCGTGGGGAACGCGAGAGTGTTTGCAATCTTTTTTTCCAGCAGTTATGCTTTATGATGTGGCGGGAGTCCTGTGGTACGAAGAGGAGAGTGGCATGATACTTCCCTGGCAAATAAAAAGTTCCCGTTAGTTTGAAAGTTGATATTCTGGCAAAATGGGTGTATAATAACGTATAAAAAGACGAGGAGGGGAATATGCGTAAATACGGGCTTTTTTTGTTCGTATTTGTTTCGATTGGTTTTGGTGTGGACAAGGCATTTGTGGTGAAGTTTCATAAAAATCTTGTTGAAGCGCTTCCTCCAGCGTTCGAGGCAGAACTCCAGGGGGGACCGATTGAGAAGAAACTGGGTACTATACCCAAAGATATGGTAAAACCAGGAGAGAAGACACGTGTTATTATTCGTTATCAAAGGGGAAAGGGGATGCAGCTTGAGGTGCGAGGACTTACAGAGGATGGCACAGAGTTGTATGGGGATATTTTCCAGCCCTATGTGCGTGTCTTTACTCTTGGGCCGCTTCTTTTGAGTGTGCCGAGTGAAAAGGCATGGGAGAATTATACGCTTACCACTCTGGCCGAGGATGAAAAAAGTGTTATACTTTCTCTCTCTCCGAAAAACACGGCCAACGAGTATATTCTTTTTATTGACAAAACGACGATGAGGCTGCAAAGGCTTGATTTTAAAGGGAGTGGTTTTTTGACATCAACGATTATCAAGTTTACACAAAAAGGCGAGTACTGGTTTCCCGAGGTATTCCTTAACAAGACGATCATGGAGGATGGAACTGAGACGCTTCCCGACAGGTACAAGCTCGTGAATGTGCGGGTTTTGAAGTAAAGTTTTGAGAAAATTCACGTCTCTCGTGTTTGATAGACTAAACCTACGGAGATCAAGGATGGAAAAAGGTAAAAAAAGAAAGTGCCGATGAGTTTAGGTTTGTATACTACCAAAGTTTGTTTTTACATTGATCTTGAAAGGGATGAAAAAGAAACAACAAAAAGAATAAAGAATCTTCGTCTTCAAAAAGAAAATGAAGAATACTCATGGAATTATGGAAAGATTTCTATGGTTTTAGTTCTATAAAGTATTTTTTAGTTTTTACCATAAATGGCTATAAAGGCACAAAGTACAACGACCCTTCTGTATATGTGAGATCGGATTTTTGTCGGGGGAAGAGAAAAAGGGTCTGTAGGGGCCTGAAGGCTTTTTCTTTTTGCTTTTAAAGGGGAATTTTTTGAAGGGGAATTTTTGGTTTGAGCTTTTGTGGGTGGAGAGAAGAATCTCCCACTCCATACTCTTTTCGCTTTGTGAGTGACTTGTATATCGTGCGCGGAGAGTGGGAGCTATTTCCTTTTTGCAGTTTCCGGCCAGCTTTTTCACTATAACAAGGGAAGAGCTAAAAAAACAGTTTTTAGCTGTAAGAAGGTAAGATCAAATGTCTTTTCACTCAAGAGTGTGGAAGAGAAACTCAAGTTAAACGTTTAACGCGAGATTTGCCAAAATTGCTCTTACCTTATCGCAGGAAAGCCGTCACCATACTATGGGGTATAAGGTGCTAAAAACTGCAACAAGGTAATAGCATATGTTTTTTCATCTTTTACCTCACGAAAAAAACGTTTTCACCATGAATTTTCGAGTTTTTCCTGTCCTTTTCTTTCAAAAGGATGAAAAAAATTCAAAAAAACAAAATGAAACAAAAACTTTTAGTTTTCTATTTGACAGACGCAGGAAATGTGTTGAGAAAGAAAAAACGAAAACCTACGCCCAGATGGGAAGAATAAGCCCTTCAGCAACAAGCTTTTTCCACGGGAGAAGCTGGCGACGTTTGCCAAGCCTTCTTAAAAGCTCTTCAAGCCTGGAAGAAACCCCCTCGATGTTAAACCGAAAACAGAATTCATCAAGATAGCGCTGCATGTGCTTTCGACAACCATAGTGATAGACGTCTTCAAGAAGGTTTTTCAACCCATCGTTAAGGTGGGAAAGCCACGGCGTTCTTTTTTCTACGGGCGTGTGGCGGAAAAGCTTGCCAAAAAAGTCTGAAAGCCAATCGCTACTCACATCATCCACAAGATGAATGTGAAGTTTAGAAGGGGTATCATCCGCATCAATTTCGACAACCTGCATGGGAGAAAAGTTTTTTCTTTGGCGGCGTTTGATGCCGGAGAGAAAGAAAAAGGTTTTGACAAGCTTTCGGAGGGATTTCGTGTGATGGCGAGTGGTAAGCCGCATAAGGCTTCGTAGCTTCTGAAGAAGAAGCCAGCTTGCCTTGTAGCTAATATGAAGAAGTTTCGAGAGTTTGACGGCGTTTATGCCACCATCCTGGCAGACAAGAAACATGGCAGAAAGCCAGATTTTTGGCGAGAGGTGACTTTTTCGCATGATGGACTGGCTTTTTAAGGAAAATTGTCTGCCACACTTGGGACACTGATACACGAGCCGGCACGAGAGAAGGTGAGCCTTTGCCTTACACCGTGGGCAAATAGGTCCCTCTGGCCAGAGGGCTTTTTCGAGGATCTGGTAGGCCCCGTTTTCTGAGAGTGTGAAAAAATCCTTTTCCATGGTTTTCTCCTTAGAGAAATTTTTTCATACTATATATATCGAAAATTTTTTGTTATAGTTGTTAAAAAAGATGTTTTATATATTTTAAAAGTAAGATCGATGGGGAGATTTTGGGGGTTGAGAAAAATGCTCTTACCTTGTTGCAGTGTGAACGCAGAGTATAAAACTGTGATACGGGAAGAGCTTGTCCCTTGGTTGCCACTGTAACAGGGAAAGAGCTTTTATGTCCCTCGCATTAACTGTACTATGGTAAGAGCTAAAATTGTTTTCAGACTGCGAAAAGGTAATAGCTCATGGGCATTTCGTTTCCGCTGGAAAAAGGGAAGAGCTTTTATGTTTTACGCTTTCACTGCAATATGGGAATAGCTGCCAGGTTTCCAGACTGCAACACGGTAATAGCAAGTGTTCTCACTGCGATAAGGGAATAGCTCATATACCCTCTCCTTTTCCCTGCAATAAGGGAAGAGCTTTTGTCTCCCGAGTCCATACTGCAATAAGGGAAGAGCAAGTTTTTTTCCTGTGATAAGGAAATAGCTTTTGTATTTTGATTCTCATTGCAAAAGGTAATAGCTAAAGTTTTCTCCTTAACAAGGAAAAACGAGCGACCCTTACTGTGACATGGTAATAGCCCCTCCGTTTTTTCTCACCGCGGAAGGGTAATAGCAACTGTCTATCTCACACCAGTATTCAACCTTTTTTCACTTATAAGGAAACAACATACTTTCACGTAGATTATTTTTGAGGAATGTCGCGGCATAGTTTCGATTTTTTAAACCTGTTATCCTCACAAAGTAATCCAGTATCTCCTTTTTCTCCTTTTTGCTGGTTTTTTGATACTCTGCTTCGACAAGCTCAGCATATCATTTCGCCGTTTCCCTGTAAATAGGTCTCCTTTCAAACATCGCCAACCCAATTCCGGTTGGCGAGCTTGTCGAGCCATGAACTGGATTATTTTACACAAATTTAAAGTACTTTTTTATTTTGAAGCAACGTTCCTTTTCAGTACAAAAATTTTAAAGCAATTCGGCCCATTGACAAAAATTTCAACTGGTGGTATAATACGTTCGAGAAAGTCATAAGACAAAGCTACAATATAAAAAAAACGAGGAGGTCTCTATGAAGTGGAAAGAGTATGAAGAAGCACTGAAGCGTGGTGTGAGAAAGTTTGCAGTAGCTGGAGGTGTGGTGTATGGGCTTATGGTAAGACCACGAGGGAGTAAAGAGTGGGAAAAGACGCCGTATTTTAAAGACTTTAGTGGGACATTTCTGGAGGGTGTTATGCATGACGTAGGTTGGATGGGGATGGTTCTGGATAGAAGTAGTCAGTGAGGAGCGTGAATGTGGATAGTATTCAGGTATCAAGCCTGTGGAGGAATAGCACCACAAGCCCACATGGGTCGGGAAGAGGAATAGATATAGTAGCTGCGACAAGGGGTGATGTGACGGTGAGGTTTAATAACACTCCGGCATATGCCAATCAGTATGATCAAAATACTGAATTTATAGAAGAAGTTTATACCGCTTTCTATAATGACCCAAGAGTATCGCAAGTGTTGAATCCTTCAAGAATGCTTAGCAGAGACCCTAATAATTATTACGATGAACCAAATATCTGGAATCAACCTAAGCCACAAAAAGTGAATTCAAAATTCTACCGACTGATGATTGCACATAACAATCACCTTCATATTACTATATGGAGGCAATAGGAGGATAAAATGAAATATTTTATTATATTGATAATGATAATATTAAATATACAGAAAGTTTATTCAGAACCGAGTGAATTACAATTTTTTGGAACCAATGGTGCTATAGTAATAACTGAGGGAGCAATATTGTATAAAGAACCAAATATAGATTCAGGTTTAATTGAAATCTTACCCTTTCTTCAGGGAGTAGCTATTATTACAAAGACCAATATCAATTATTCAGGAACAAATCAGATATGGTATTATGTTGACTCAGGTATGCAAAATCAAAAGGAAAAGCCAAAGGTAATATCCAATAGAGTTATTCCACCTACTTTAAAAGGCTGGGTTCAGAGGGAGGATCTTGCGGGATGGGGAGATTTTAAACCAGTAAAAAAGATACAGGAAATGTTTATTACCTGCCATGAAGTAGATGGTCCGCCTGTCTATTATCGTATTTACTCGAACGGAACATATAAAATTAGAACAGAAGAAAAATTTTATTACAGTGAACTAGTAAGAATTCACTTAACGGGCAACATTTATAGATATAGAAATGTGATACTATTAACGGGAAAAACAGGAGAGGTGGCAAATTTATTTTACTATGATGATGAAGAACAATTAAAAGGTGGTAGCACTTGGGAAACTGAAGTCCTCACAGACAAATCCAAATTCCCCAAATGGGCACAATCGGATAAAGCGCCTGTACTTGAAACATACTACATTCTCACCGGCGACAATGTAAACGTACGTACCAAAGCATCTACAAACTCAGCTGTACTATTCAAGCTAAAGAAGGGTACAAGGGTAAAATTTCTGGAGAGGACGGAGATTACAATCATTGGAGACAGGACAGGCTATTGGGTATATATAGACACGGGCGTAAAGGATAAGGAGGGTAATACCATAAAGGGCTGGGTACTAGATTTATATTTAAGTCCTGAAATATATTACATTCTCACCGGCGACAATGTAAACGTGCGTTCCGAAGCTTCTACAAACTCGGCTGTATTGCTAAAGCTAAAGAAGGGCGCAAGGGTAAAGCTACTCGAACGGTCGGACGTTACTTTTACGATTGGGGACAGGACGGGTAATTGGGTATACATAGACACAGGCGTTAAGGATAAGAAGGGTAATACTATTAAAGGCTGGATGGTGGATATCTATCTGGATGAGGAGGAGTAGCAAGCGATGGTCTCTCATAACTCCCAGTGGAACTGGTCCCATGGCTGTCAGACCATTTACAGGGACGACTTTGAAGAATTCGCCGAGCTGTTTGGTGGGGAGAAAAAAGAAGAAAAGCAAGGTAAGACGACAATTACAAGATGGGAATTTAAAGAATATGGTGTCAGAGGGAAGACCATTATACTTACCCAGTAAAAAGAAAGGAGGGACTCTTATGAAACAGTGGTGGATAGCATTATTGTATAGTTTAGCTGTGCTCATGTATGCTACAGATTTAAAGCTTAGAATTGAGCCATATGCTTCTTCTTTTTTACCAGGTGATCCCCAACCCTACTGGGTGTATAATCTCTTTGATGGGAGAATTGATACCTGTTGGGCAGAGGGGGTAAAGGGGGACGGAAGTGGAACCAATGGTTCATGGGGGGAAGAGGGGGTAGGAGAATTTGTAGGAACAGATCTTTCCTTACTTACGAATGATAGAGGTCCAGTTTCAATTGATATGGTAAGAATATATAATGGCTATGGAAAAAATTCCAATGTTTTTGAGGCAAACCGAAAGATAAAAAGAATGGGAATTAGAGTTTATTGTTATAAAAAAGAAGGAGAAGAAGTTGAAGAAAAGATATATTACAAGGGAAAAGAAGTTAAAAAGATAGATACGTCGGTGGAGTTATCTCCTGGCTGGAATGAGATATACCTCGAGAAACAGGGCTTACCTACCCAGTTGGTAAGTATCGAATTTTACATTAACTCCACCTACCCCGGGACACGCTACGATGATACCTGCATAAGTGAGATAGAGTTTTTCTACCAGGGACAAAAGTACGAGATAGTGAACTTAGAGGAAATAAAAAAGAATACTATTAAAATTTTTCGAGAAGACATTTTATCCCACATTCCTACCGATGAATTGCCCCATTTTATTTGGTATGATCCCAGCAGTCGGTTTGCCGGGAGTCTCAAGAAGATGGGGATCACCCATGATGTGCATATCATTGAGTTTGATAGGAGGGATGGGGGGATCTATGTCTACCGCAAGACAAGAAACGACTACAGTGGGGAGGATTTCACGATACGAGATCCCAAAACAGGCAGAGTAAAGATGAATAGAGCGGTAGCGAACAGGATAGGTGACTGGAAGCTTTCAGAGTTTTCTGAACTCATGGTGAAGCCTCTGGGGGGGAAACAGTGGGAGAAAACGACCGATTTCAGGCACTTTTCTGGTACCTTTCTGGAGGGTATTGAGTATGATGAGGAGGATGGGATGGACGAGATACTGGAAATGGGTCATCCAGGGCATTGATGATGGTGAAGGTAGTGAGATGATAAAGAGAGACCTCACAGCAGCAACACGAGGAAACGTTACGGTGAGGTTTAATAATACCAACGGAGAGCCGACAGAGGAGCAAAAAGCTCTCCGAGATGAGATATATGAGGCTTTTGTGGCCGACTCAAGGGTCAGCCAGGCACTGGATCCGTGGCAGCTAGAGAGTAAAGAACCAGGAAGAGAGTATAACTATGCTAATGAGTGGAGCACAGTGAAAAATACTTATTTAGATCCCCTAAATATCCCTTTGGAAAATTTTGATAGAAATCCAAATCCAGAATTGGTGGGAGGAAAAAGAAATCAAAATATGCTTCTCCATCGACATCATTTACATATTACTGTATTTTAGGAGGGGGAAATTATGAGGAAACAGTATATTATTCTATTAATTTTTCTCTTAGAGATATATTTCCTAGCTGGCAGCTGGGCATTGACAACAAAGCCCTTGAAAACGAAAAGCGGCGAGGTTTATGTAATAGAAGATGCTCCTTTATTTGAGGGACCTCTAACAAACTCAAAAGCAATCTGGGAGGTGCCATGTTTTAGAATAGTAAAGATACTTAGTAATGTTGGAGATGAATGGTTTTATGTTGATACCTACTATCCAATTCCTTACGAAGTAAGAAAAACTGAAAAACCCACGGAGTTTCCTACTTACCGGGGATGGTTAAGGCGAAAAAATCTTGCCGGAGATATAGATTTTAAAAGAATTAAACAATTCCCTTCTCTTTTTATGAAGGTCTCCGAAGCAGAAGAAGGATATTCTCTAAGAACATATAGTAATGGGCTTTTTCTTTATGTGCAAACAACTTTGAGATTGGGAAAAGAAACGCTCTCATGGAGTAAACAAGGATATATATACCAATGTGTGTTAAACCCCTCTCTTTTTCTTTTTGAAGGAATAGAAGCCTTTATTTTCTCTGAGGAAGGGATTGAAATACTTTCTCCTTTTGTTTGTGGGGTAGAGGTTTTTACGAATATACCAAATTTTCCTGCCTGGGCAAGAGATGAAATTCCTCCTTTGTTGGTTGACCAAACAAAAGGGGAAAATATAAATGTTCGAGAGAATCCTTCTACGAATGCCCCTGTGCTAGCCAAACTCAACAAAGAAAGAAAAGTAACAATCTTAGACTGGGCGGAAGAAGTGATAGAGATTGGGGATAAGCAAGGAACATGGGTATATGTGGATACAGGTATAGTGGATAATAACAAAAAACCCATAAGGGGATGGATTTTTGATGCTTATTTAAGCTACAAACAGCCCGATATGTCCCATTACTTTGAATATTACTTTATTCTTGACACTGAAAATGTCAACCTCAGAGCAAAACCCTCTACGAACTCTCAGGTTTTACTCAGGCTGAGAAAGGGGGCGAAGGTAAAAGTTCTGGAATGGTCGGATAAAACTCTCACAATTGGCGATAGATCAGGTTCATGGGTCTACGTCGACACAGGGATAAAGGACAAAAGTGGAAACACCATCAAGGGCTGGATAGTGGATATCTATCTGGATGAGGAGGAGTAGCAAGCGATGGTCTCTCATAACTTCCAGTGGAACTGGTCTCACGGCTGTCAGACCATTTACTTCCCCGACTTTGAAGAATTCGCCGAGCTGTTTGGGGCGGAGAAGCATACTGGAAAAGACCCCAAGGGGGAGGAGATAATAATAAGATGGAAATTTAAAGAATATGGTGTCAGAGGGAAGAGCTTTATAGTTACCCAGTAAAAAGAAAGGAGGAACCTTTATGAAACAGTGGTGGATAGGAATATTGTATTGTTTAGTAGTAGGGATGTATGCTACAGAGTTAAAGGTTAAAATTGGCACTGGCGCTTCTTCTTTTTTACCAGGTGATCCCCAACCCTACTGGGTGTATAACCTCTTTGATGGGAGAATTGATACCTGTTGGGCAGAGGGGGTAAAGGGGGATGGAAGTGGAACCAATGGTTTATGGTGGGAAGAGGGAGTAGGGGAAGTGGTAGCTGTTGGCTTTTACCCTATTCCCAATGAGGACGATCCTACTCCTGTTGATATGGTAAGGATATATAATGGCTATGGAAAAAATTCCAATGTTTTTGAGGCAAACCGAAAGATAAAAAGAATGGGAATTGAAGTTACAGTTTATAAAAAAGAGGGAGAAGAAGTTGAAGAAAAGATATATTACAGAGGAAAAGAAGTTAAAGATATAGAGACATCGGTGGAGTTATCTCCCGGCTGGAATGAGATCTATTTAGAGAAATATGGCTTACCCACCCAGCTCTTAAGGATAGTCTTTTACATTAACTCCACCTACCCCGGGACACGCTACGATGATACCTGCATAAGTGAGATAGAGTTTTTCTACCAGGGACAAAAGTAC
The DNA here is from genome assembly GCF_023525255.1 of Thermospira aquatica. Classification (GTDB taxonomy): domain Bacteria; phylum Spirochaetota; class Brevinematia; order Brevinematales; family Thermospiraceae; genus Thermospira; species Thermospira aquatica. The sequence goes on from NZ_CP073355.1 coordinate 1,350,419, forward strand.
GAGATAGTGAACTTAGAGGAAATAAAAAAGAATACTATTAAAATTTTTCGAGAAGACATTTTATCCCACATTCCTACCGACGAATTGCCCCATTTTATCTCTTATGATCCCAGCAGTCGGTTTGCCGGGAGTCTCAAGAAGATGGGGATTACCCATGATGTGCATATCATTGAGTTTGATAGGAGGGATGGGGGGATCTATGTCTACCGCAAGACAAGAAAAGACTACAGTGGGGAGGATTTCACGATACGGGACCCCAAAACAGGCAAAAAGAAGATGAATAGAGAGGTAGCAAACAAGATCGGGGAATGGAAGCTTTCAGAGTTTTCTGAACTCATGGTGAAGCCTCTGGGGGGGAAACAGTGGGAGAAAACGACCGATTTCAGGCACTTTTCTGGTACCTTTCTGGAGGGTATTGAGTATGATGAGGAGGATGGGATGGACGAGATACTGGAAATGGGTCATCCAGGGCATTGATGATGAGGCACAAAAAGAGATAAGACCATAAAATATATAAAAAATGGAGGAAAAGATGAAGAGATGTATCGCATGGGTAAGTATGGTGTTGTTTGTGTTGGTGACGATGGGGTGTAAGGAGAGCCTGACACGGGAGACCTTTTTGAAACAAGAGGCTGGTGGTCTCTGGGGCTACATTTATGGGACGCGTGAGCTTATCAGGGAGAACACATCGTTTAACCTGATGATGAATCTCCAGATTGTTCCGCTTTCGGAAAACGGCGAAAAGCCTTTTTCAATTGGAGCAACCTCATCGACGAAGGGATACTATTTCTATCGGGTGAAACCAGGGACGTACGCTATCGATGAATGGGGTGTGAGTGGTGGAGATAGCGGGGCTCGTTCCTATCCGGTTGGTTATAAGTTTGAGGTAAAGGAGAACACGATCACCTATCTTGGCTATGTCCGATTTCATCAGAGTGGTTATACCAAGGATGATTCTTACTGGATAACCTACGACATCGTTTCGACTGACACGATGAAAGAGGATCTGGATATGTTGTATCGGGATATTCCCGAGGCAAAGGATCTCAAGGTGGTAAACGCAGCCTGGAAGTTTAAACTCGAAGATTAGGTATCATTTCCCTCTCCCGGGAGATTAAGCCGGGAGAGGGAGAAAATTTTAGAAAAGGATGGGGAAATGAAGAAAGGGGTTTGGGTATTGTGTTTTTTAGTAGTAGGTTGTGTGGCAAGGACTGCTGTGATAGTTCCAGAGCAGCGAGGGAGATTAGGCTTTAGCCATTATGCCATTCGAACCGTATTGGGAACTCAGAGAGGTCCTGTGGATTGGGAGAGGGCTGGAGAAGAGGCATTTGGAGTGGCAACCATTGGTATTGGGGCTGTAAAAGGCACGAAGGTAGTTTCGGGTGGGAAGTCTATTACGAGGGTAGTTAAAGCCGCATCGACGGAGGGTAAAAAAGATTTCCTTAAGCTTGTAGAAATGAACATTAAGAATAATGAAAAAACTGTTATAGGGCACTGGGATAGTATAACGGGCGGATATATTGCTAAAGCGAAGAAAATGAATGCAAGTTATTTTGATTTAGGGGATGTCTGGAATAGCTTAACTGTGGCTGAACGAAAAGCAGCAAATCAATACTTTTTGGATATTATAGCTAATAATGGGGATGATATATACCTTTCTGTACCAAAAAGCCATATCAAAGCTGATAGTTGGCTCCAGTGGGAAATTCAAACACTAACTGAAACAAAGGGATATCGATGGGTTAATCAATGGATGTTAAGGAAGGAGAAATAATATGAAAGATAATATTTTTGATTTATTTATAAGTAGGGAATGTAATTTCTTAATTACAGAATATGGTTTTAAGTTGATTGGTATCCAACACTCCCATTCTTTTGGCAATGCTGTAGCAACGTTTGAATCTGATTTATTAATTCTGCGAATTGTAAAGGATAGAGAACAATATTCGTTTGAGTTTATGGGTAAACTTGATAAGAAAAACGATTGGTACGATTTGGATATTATCTTGCTCGCTATTGAAGGAGCAACAAAATATCCAAGTGAAAAAAGAAAGGTCAATATTGAGGATTTATATGATCCAGCAAAACAAATACAAAAAGCCAGAAAAAACATCGCTATTCTGAGAACTAAAATGTCAGAGATTATTAACTTATTCAAAGAAGATAAAATTGAAGAATCTATAGACAAAATGAATAAGTTAAGGAATCAAAGAGCAAAGATTTTATTTGGCTAAACTAACTTCCTCCTGAAAAACTTGTGGTACAGTTTGGTCAATTTGTTCAAGCAGTGACCACGAATGAATACCTTGTGGATAAGACGCAGAGGATGATTAATAAATTCAGCACCGGTATCAGAATCAATTCCCCGTAACTCAAAAGGAAGTCTTCTTTGGACTTTTTCTATGGCTTCTCTTACCCATTTTGAAGCTTTGTTTTTGATTGCCACAAGTTCTGTCCAACCGCTCCAAACATCCACCATATTTAATGTTTGAGCAAAGTCTCCCCGGCTATTTCCTTCCTCATGGGCTACCAGATCAATCTCCATGAACCTAGGGCAATTTTCATCCCACTCTGCCCACGTGCGTATAGCTATTTGTTGCTTTAATAGCGTTCCAGGCTTTGTGCCTTTTCGTCCTTTTATCTCAACCCAACTTGCAACATTTTACCCCAAAAATCCTCCAATTTGGGTTATCTTAAGCTCCTAACCCCTTGATTTTTATGAATATCGTTTCTGGAAATTAGTATGTAGTCCCTAAATAATAGTTTCTACTTGACATTACTGCCACTCTTATGCTATACTCTACACATGTTCGTTAAACCTATATCCATACCTAACAGAAAGACTGGTAAACGGTATACCTACTACCGCCTCTGTGAGAGTTATCGCCTCGGTAATACTGTAAGACATAGAAATATTCTCAACCTTGGTAAGCTCGAAGAACTTCCTGATAGATCAGACCATAAAGTTCTTGCTGACAGGATTGAACAGATTGTTTACAAGAGGCCTTCCCTTTTTGTTTCACAGATACCCCAAAAGATAGAAAACCTTGCTCAGCATTATGCCATATTACCAGTATTATCATACAGAGGGGATGACTGGATAACCAAAGGAATCCCTTTGTAAGCACAGAGGCAGCAGATGAGGGTCTCATGACTATCAGGAGGTAGATGTAACAGTCTTGAGCATAATGATGCTCGTGAGGTTGGTGCTGAGTGGTTATGCAGGCAGGCACTTGAGGAGTTAGGGTTATCGAGATATCTGGGTGAATTGGGGTGGGAGGAGAGATGGATTAAGATGGCGATGATATACATAACTGCCCGTGCGGTATTTCCTGCTTCTGAGCACAAGACAGAGGAATGGCTGAAGGAAAACAGTGGGTTAAGTGAACTTTATGGGTAGAGCCTGGCGCAAGCAGGCACCATCTTTACAAAGTGAGCCGAAAGCTTTATCAAGCCAAAGAGGAGATAGATCGATGGATGGCCAGACGCACTGGGGAGTTATTTACACCGCAAGACAAGATAATACTCTATGATCTAACGAATCTCTATTTTGAGGGGGAGAAGAGGGATAGTGAGAAGGCGAGGTTTGGTCGGAGCAAAGAGAGGCGTAATGATGCAAAGCTTATGGCATTGGGATTGGTGACAGACACGATGGGTTTCATCCGATACAGCCATATCTATGAAGGAAACATCAGGGACAGTAAGACTTTGAAGAAGACTATTAAAGACATGGAGGAGCGATATCCTTCGGAGGGTCACTGTCCTGTGATAGTAATAGATGCAGGGATAGCCACTGAGGAGAATCTCAGGATGTTACGGGAGCAAAAGAGGGACTATGTATGTGTATCCCTTGCGAAGATGAAAGACCGTCATATAGCTGAGATAGAGGAGAAGGGCAGAAGGCTTACAGACAGGAGAGGCAATGAGATTTTTGCCCAATGGGTAGAAGTTGAAGGATATGAAGACAGGTTTTTGTATATAAAGAGCAAGGGGAAGGCGCTCAAAGAGCAGAGCATGGAAGAGGAACTCTCAAAGAGGTATGAAGAGGGGCTGGAGTCTATCAAGCGGGGGATAGAGAGGAAGGGAGGGATAAAGAGGATAGAGAAGGTATATGAGAGGCTTGGGAGGTTAAAAGAGAGATACCCCTCGGTGAACCGTCTGTACGAGGTGAAGATAAAGGAGAAGGATGGGATAGCGACGGAGATTAAGTGGAAGAGGGTGGAAGGAGTGAAGGTGCCTGGGGCATACTTTATCCGCACCACCCTCAAGGGGGAAGATGAAGAGACGATATGGAAGATATACAACACATTGAGGGAGATAGAGGGAACATTCAGGGTATTGAAGAGTGATCTGAAGATGAGACCAGTGTTTCATCAAAAAGACATCTATTCAGAGGCACACATCTATGGGAGTATCCTTGCGTATATGGTTGTAAACACCATAAGGCAAAAGCTCAAGGCGAAGGGGATAAGAGATGATTGGAGTAATATAGTCAGGAGGATGAACACGCAGAAGCTTATTACCAGGGAGATGAAGACGAGGACAGGGAGGACGATTTACATAAAGAAATGCAGTAAACCCATCGTTCGTGTAAGGGAGATATATCATGCCCTGAACTATAAGGAATGTCCCTTCTTTCAGAAAAAATCCGTGTTACCTAAAAGGGAAAATCGAAAAGATGAAAGCCTTGATACATCTTAGTTTTAGAGCATTAGGTTGCAAGTTGGGTTAAACGTTTGCCACACATGTAGTTTTCAATTTCCCAGACCTTTTTTAGAAGTTTTAGTTCCTCTTCGCCGAATTTTTTCTTTCTGCCAGGTCTTTTGCCCTTCTTGGCTATATCGGCTTTAAGGTAATTTTTCTTGCCTACATAGATGGTTTTTCCGTGCTGCCTCAAGAGCCTGGCGGCATAGTTTCGGTTTTTTAAACCTGTTATCCTCACAAAGTAATCCAGTATCTCCATTTTTTCCTTTTTGCTGGCTTTTTGATACTCTGCTTCGACAAGCTCAGCATATCATTTCGCCGTTTCCCTGTCAATAGGTCTTTTTTCAGACCTCGTTAACCCAATTCCTGTTGGCGAGCCTGTCGAGCCACGGTTGGCGAGCTTGTCGAGCCACGGTTGGCGAGCTTGTCGAGCCACGGTTGGCGAGCTTGTCGAGCCACGGTTGGCGAGCTTGTCGAGCCACGGTTGGCGAGCTTGTCGAGCCATGAACTGGATTATTTTACACAAATTTAAAGTACTTTTTTATTTTGAAGCAACGTTCCCTTTTCGAGTACTTTTATTATGAAGCAATTCGAAAATTTGACAGAAACCTCTCTTTCCGTTAAGATAATACACCTTAAAAGAATAAGCCAAGCAGAGGAGGTGCATGATGCTGGCTTTTGTTTTCCCTGGCCAGGGTTCTCAAAAGGTCGGAATGGGTAAAGATCTCATTGAGAAGTTTGGCTTTGCGCGGGAAATGTATGCGAAAGCAGATGAGGTTTTGGGTTTTTCTCTTTCCAGGCTTTCTTTTGAGGGACCTGAAGAGGAATTGACACGGACAGAAAATGCTCAGGTGGCAATTCTCACCTATAGTGTTATCGCCTATCAAGCGCTCATCCAAAAGGGTGTACGCCCTGATGTTGTGGCTGGCCATTCTCTCGGAGAGTTTTCTGCGCTGGTGGCTGCTGGGATGCTTTCCTTTGAGGATGCTCTCAAGCTGGTTCGTCGACGTGGGGAACTCATGGCGAGTGCAGATCCTGAAAAAAGGGGAGGGATGGCGGCAGTTTTAGGACTTTCCGCAGATATTGTTGAGGCTGTGTGTGCTGAGGTTTCAAAAGAGTTCTATGTCGAGCCTGTGAATTATAATGCCCCTGATCAGGTGGTCATCTCCGGGCTTAAAGAGGGTATTGCCAAGGCAGAACCCCTTCTTAAAGAGAAAGGAGCCAAACGGGTAATTGTACTCAATGTGAGTGGGGCTTTTCATTCCAAACTGATGGCTGATCCTGCCGAAGAGTTTAAAAAGGTTTTGGAAGCAACTCCGTTTTCTTCTCCGTCATGTCGGATAATTTCAAACGTGACTGCCAGAGAAGAGGATGAAAAAAACATCCGGGAGATGCTTTATCGCCAGATCCAGAGTCCGGTTCGATGGGTAGAGAGCGTGAAGTATATGGAGAGTCTGGGAGTAACCGAGGTAGTGGAGGTTGGTCTGGGAAGTGTTCTTGCGGGTCTTGTCAAAAAAATCTCTCCAAATCTTGCTGTGAAAAGCTGGGAACAATTTTTTGTATCATAAGATTTGAGGAATATGGAGGTAGATATGTCCAAAAATTACTATGACATTCATGACATTATGAAACTTTTGCCCCATCGCTATCCTTTTCTTCTTGTTGATAGGGTGATGGAGGTTACCGAGAAAGGTGGCTGGGGATACAAGAATGTGACGATGAATGATGAGTTTTTCCTCGGGCATTTCCCCGGTCAACCCATCATGCCAGGTGTTCTCATCATTGAGGGTATGGCACAGTGTGCAGGTTTTATTGGACTCACGCTTCTCAAGCAAGAAGCCGATAAAAAGGGAGAAGTTTATAAGGACAAGCTGATTCTTTTTATGGGTGTGAATAATGCTAAGTTTCGTAAACCTGTCCTTCCTGGCGATCGTCTGGAGTATCATGTTGAGATCATCAAGTTTGGTGGACGTATCGGTAAATTTCAGGGCTATGCCAAGGTAGATGGTGAGTTGGTGGCTGAAGCAGAAATGATGGCCATGATTACCGATCGGGAACAGCAATAAGAATTCGAAGAAGAGATTTTTGCCCGCTTCCAAGGCGGGCAATTTTTTTAGGGGACTTTTATGATTACAGAAAATCCGATGGAATTGATAGTTTTGGTAGAAAATACCACCTTTATCTCCTCTCTCTGTGCCCGCCATGGGCTTGCTCTTCTCCTTCATCACAAAGGGGGATGGGTACTTTTTGATACGGGGTCAGATCAAACCATCGTAGAGAATATGCAGTCTTTATCTCTTCCTCTTCACGAAGTGAGTCATGTGGTGATCAGTCACGGACACTACGATCATGCTGGGGGACTGGAGAGTGTCTTTTCGCATGCCTCGCTTCAGGGTATTTATGCCCATCCAGACGCTCTTATCCCCAAATATCGCCAGGACGGGAGTTTTATCGGGATGCGTCTTTCGCCGGGAATGCAGAAACTCTTCACACCGATTACGACGGTGACAGAAATCCTTCCCTCCGTGTGGGTTATTCCTGATATCCGTGTTGTTCATGCTGATGATTTACATACGGATGGCCTCTTTGTTCAGAAAGATACAACAAGGGAAATCGATAATTTTGAGGACGAGGTTTGTGTTGTTTTAGAACACGCTGACTCTCTTACTGTCTACACCGGTTGTGCCCATCGTGGTATTACCAATACGATTGAAACCGTTCTTGCGCGTTTCTCGAAACCTATAGACCTTGTTATTGGAGGATTTCATCTGAGGCATACCGCTTTTGAGATTCGTCAGGAAATCATCAAAAGGCTTTCCTCGTATCCTGTGGCGAAATTCATGGTTTGTCACTGTACGGGACTGGATGCCTACAGTGAGATGAAAGCCCTCATGGGTGATCGGGTTTCGTACGCCTCAACAGGGACACGTATTCATCTTGCTTTCTAACATTTAGAGAGGGAGAGAGATCCCGTAGACGCTTTCATAACGTTGCTTGAGATAAGAGGCGAAGTATACCACATTGAGCGGTTCACCGCTAATACGCTCACACAGGGTTTGTGCGTCGTATCGGCGGCCATGCTGGTGAATATTTGTTCTCATCCACTCAAGGATGGGCTGGAATTCCCCCTTTCTCACCAGCGAGGGAATGTCGAGGGTTTTTCCCATCACCGCGTACCACTGAGAGGCGTACAGATTTCCCAAAAGGTACGTAGGGAAATATCCAAAGGAACCGTGAGACCAATGGACGTCCTGGAGGATACCTTCACGAGCGTTCTGGGGTGTGATACCCAGGTAGGAGGTGTAGAGACTATTCCATACCTCGGGAGCCTCAGAGAGGGTAATCTCGCCGGCGAAAAGCTTTTTTTCTATTTCATAGCGGATGATAATATGAAGCCCATAGGTAACCTCATCCGCTTCTGTACGGATAAAAGACGGCTTTACCTCGTTTACCGCTCGAAAAACCTCTTCGACAGTGACATCGTCAAGAAAGCCATTATACGTTCTTTTCATTTCTGGCCAGAGCCAGGTGAGAAATTCCATGCTTCTTCCGATCTGGTTTTCCCAGAAACGGGATTGGGATTCATGAATGCCGAGGCTTATAGCCTGGGCAAGGGGGGTATCTTCCCACTGTGGGAGAAAACCCTGTTCGTAGAGACCATGACCGGCCTCATGAAGGACACTATAAAGAGAACCCAGGGGATCATTTTCGCTATAACGGGTTGTGAGACGGACATCATCCAGGGCTATTGTAGTGGAGAAGGGGTGGGGAGAAACATCTAAACGGCCTCTTTGGGTATCAAAACCTATTCTTGGGAGAATCCAGGTGCAGAGCAATTGTTGCTTCTCTATAGGGTAATTTCTGGAAAGAAAATCTTTGCGAGGAGGGGTGCTTTTTTCTTGAATGGTGTGAAGTACTTTTTGAATAACCTTGAGTGCCTCTATAGCGAGAGGATCAAAATCTTTTTGCGTGAGGCCTTCCTCATGAAGATCCAGAAAGGCATCGTAGGCGTTCTCTCTTTCATACCCGAGAGCAGCGGCCTTCTCCAGTGACAGGTCAAAGATTTTTTGAAGTGCGGGTTGAAAAAGAGAGAAATCTGATTGAGAACGTGCTTCCTGCCAGGCCTGGAATGCTTCAGAGACAGCCGTTGCCAGGGCAGTTGCAAGCTCGAGGGGGATTTTCACTTCTTTTTCTCTGTCTTTTTTGAAGATTTCAAGGATCCTCTTGTGATCACTTGAGAGATCGGGAATGGTCTCTCTCTGAGTAAACACCTCATCCCACCAGGGATCGCATATTCTCTTGTGCCATTCGCCTACCAAAAAGCTGATCTGTTCACTGCGGGATTTGGTTGCCGCAGGAGGCATGTAGGTTTCCTGATCCCATGAGAGCAGGGCTAAAATCTTTTCCAGATGGGCGATTTCCTTGAGTTTTGTCTGAATAGTCTGCCAGCTTATCATATGTACTCCTTGGGATTATAAAATACGAGATTTTCTATTATACGACGTAGAGGATAAAAAAGCAATTTCCCGGGGGATAGGGAAGGGCATCCCGATGACCAAAAGATAGTTGGTAAGAGGATTTTTCAGGCAAGGGGGAGGGACTTTTTTGTCTGATGGTGATGCTACAAAAAATCTCTAGGCAGGGGATCTTTTCTTTTTGCAGTTTGCTGTTGATTTTGTGGTATTTTTCTTCTTTTCTGAAATAAGGTGCCACCACACGGTTATCATTTCTCCTGGAAGGGGAGAAGATGCCTCTCCAAGTATCTTTTCTTGAGTTTTTATTTTTTTTGTCGATAGAGAGAAGGGAGGCTAGTTATGATGATGCAGGGAAGTGAAAGAGTTTTTCAGGTGAGTACTGAACGAGAACTCTCTGATCTTCATGTCCTGAAATCGCGTGCCCAAAAAGCAGATGAGAAGCGTATGCGTGAGGTGGCGGCGGAGTTTGAGTCTCTTTTTGTCCAGGAGCTTTTCAAGTCGATGCGGCGCACCATTCCAAAGAGTGACTACCTCAATGGCGGTTTAAGACAGGATATCTTTGAGGACATGCTTTACCAGGAGTATGCCCGAAAGATCTCGCATAGTGGTGGTCTTGGTCTGGGGGACATGGTGTATAGGTATCTTCTCTCCACACAGAAAGAAAAACCCCTCGAGTAAAAAGCTTATCTTGGCGGGGAATTTCCCATCTCTTACCTTATTTTTGAGTTTTTTCTTTTTCAGAGTTTGTCTAAAAAATAGCAAAAAAATTTTTTCTCTCCTATACTATAGTATCTTTGACAATGAGGTTGGATATGAGGATTACGCTTTTGCAGTATACACCGGATCCGGAAAAACTGATCGAGTACAGTGCTCGTGTTTGCTATCTTTCCCACGAAAAGATCACCCCGACGTCTCATGAGAAATTTCTCCCGGGTTTACTGAAAAATGGGCACCTTTCGGTTTTTGAGCATGCTTCGGCGAGTTTTTTTATTGAAGGTATTAGTCGGGCGTGCAGTCATCAACTGGTACGACATCGGCTTGCCAGCTTTTCCCAGCAGTCCCAACGGTATGTAGAGGAATCGGGCTTTGCCTATGTTACTCCTCCGGAGATAGCCTCTTCCCCCGAATCGAAAAAAATCTACGAAGAAACTATGTCCAGTATTCGGCAGGCCTATCAAAAACTTGTTGCTCTTGGTATCAAGCGAGAAGACGCACGTTTTCTTCTCCCCAATGCTACAGAAACCACGTTGAGTATGTCGGCAAATTTTCGTGAGTGGCTTCATGTGATCGATATGCGTGTAAGTCCTCATGCCCAGTGGGAAATCCGGGAGCTTCTCACGCTGATATGGAAAGAGCTCTACGCTATTGCTCCTGTTGTTTTTGGACTTACCTATTTTGAAAACTGGAGTAAAGATTATGAGTATAAACGGGAGGTTTTCTCCCGACATATTCAGGCATGAGGCTTTCGAAGAGGCTTTTCTGGGAAGCTCGCGACAATAGCTGGGCAGAGGCAAGTCTTGGAACAAACGTTCTCTATGATCTCACTATTTCAAACCCGACAAAGGCCTTTGATCTCTCAGCCTACACTTCTTTTGTGCTTGAGGCTCTTTGTCAGGCTGAAGCCCTCTCTTATGAGCCCTCTCCCCTCGGTCATCCTCGGACGCGGGAGTTTCTTGCCAATCATCTTCCCTTTTCTTCGAAACCGTCGGCTCATCAGATCCTTTTGACTACGAGCACCAGTGAGGCGTATAGTTTTCTTTTTAAGCTTCTCTGTGATCCCGGGGATGAGGTACTTGTGCCTGTCCCAAGTTATCCCCTCTTTGAGTATCTGGCAAGACTTGACAATGTTCATATTGTACCCTATCGACTGGAATATCTCCATGGCAAGGGATACGAGGTAGACTTTGGTTTGCTTGAAAGGCGTATCACCTCTCGAACAAAAGCTCTTGTTGCCGTTCATCCAAATAATCCAACAGGGACAGGTTTCTTTTACAGGGATATCGAACGTATCGTAGAGCTTGCTCAGCGTTGTGATTTTGCGCTCATTGTGGATGAGGTTTTTTCAGATTTTTGGATAGAGAAACCGGATGACGTTCCCTTTTCATGGTGGGAAATACCTTCGACGGTTCCCCTTTTTGTTCTTGGAGGGCTTTCGAAATCTCTTCTTATGCCACAGATGAAGCTTGCCTGGACAGTTTTTCGTGCGCCGGATGAAGAGAGCGAGAGGCTTCTTCGGGCAATGGAACTCCTTGGTGATACCTACCTCTCACCCTCTACGCCCATCCAGCTTGCTCTTCCTCAGTGGTGGAAAATTCGTGGCGAACTTCAACATCTTGTGAGCCAGAGGATTCAGGAGAATCTCTCTTTTCTGAGAGCTTTTTTGCCCGACTATACCCGTCTTCTCACGTATCATGGGGGATGGTCTGCGGTTATTGAGTTCCCTGCAGTGGTGAGCGAAGAGAGGCTTATCCATGAGGCACTTTTTGCCGGGGTGAGGATATTCCCGGGGTATTTTTTTGATTTTGAACGAGAAGGATACTTGGTGACAAGTCTCCTCACCCCTTCTGAGAACCTCATGAAAGGAATGGAAAGCATTCTCTCTCTTCTCAAGCATCACCTCTCATGATAACACCCAGAGTCTGTCAAGAACACGATACTGAAGAGCTTCGGCTACATGCTTTTCTTCGATGGCAGGTTTGGCTTCAAGGTCAGCAATCGTTCTGGCTACCTTGAGTATACGGTCATAGACACGGACACTGAGCATAAACTTTTCCGCTACCATCGCGAGAAACCTTTCCGTTGCAGGAGAAAGAGAACAAAACTCCTCGATATGGATATGGTGCATTTGAGCGTTGTGGTATATACCGAGATTCTGAAAACGCTTTCTCTGGATATTGCGTGCCTCAGTGACCCTCTGTCGTATCGTTTCTGAAGATTCTTCAAATGTCTTTCGCTGGATCTCCTGGAGAGGTGGCCTTGAAACTTGAATCTGGAGATCGATACGGTCGAGAAATGGACCTGAAAGCCTCTGGAGAATTTGCTGCATTTCCCTTGGTTCCCAGGTATCGATGTCACTATGAGTGCGAGAAGGGTTCATCGCTGCCACAAGCATGAAATTTGCGGGGAAAACAACTGACCCTTCTGCTCGGCAAACGGTAATACGCTTCTCCTCCATCGGTTGCCGCAGGGCTTGAAGCACATTTGACCGAAAGAGGGGAAGTTCATCCAGAAATAACACCCCATGGTGAGCAAGACTCACCTCTCCCGGCTTAATCCAGCGATTCCCGCCGCCGGTAATGGAGACATCCGAAGCGGTATGGTGAGGTGCACGAAAGGGCCGACTTTCAATAATCGGGCATTTATCATCAAGAAGCCCGGCCACACTATACACCATGCTGGTTTCTACTGCCTCCTCGTAGCTCATGGGGGGAAGAATTCCGCCCAGGGCTCTCGCAAGCATTGTTTTTCCTGTTCCGGGGGGACCCACCATGAGGATATGGTGCCCCCCGGCGGCGGCAATCTCAAGAGCCCTTTTGGCAAGCTTCTGTCCTTTGATATGAGACATGTCCGTTTCCACGCGGTTTAAAGAGCCGGGAGAGGGGCTTCTTGATCGGGAGGAGGGACGAATACCCTTACTTATGTACGCATACGCCTCGGTAAGGGTTTCCACACCGATGATCTCAATCTGCTCTACCGCGAGCATTTCTGAGACATTGTGTGCCGGACAGAGGATCTTTTTAAAGCCCATTTCCCTGGCTCTCCAGGCAATGGGAAGCGCCCCGGGTATAGGTCGAAGTCTTCCGTCTAATGCAAGTTCCCCTACAACCATGAGGGAACTCAGATCATCAGGAACGTCTTCCCGGGAGAGAATGGCCAGAGCAATCGGCAAGTCAAAAAGGGTGCCCATCTTTTTTATTCCAGCTGGCGCAAGGTTTACGATAATCCTTTGCCCTGGAAAGTGAAATCCTGAGTTCTGGATCGCGACTTCAATACGCCTTACTGACTCTTTTACTGCCTGTCCGGCCATTCCTACGATTTCAAATTCCTTTACCTTGGGCTGAATATCCACCTCAATATCAATGGGGATGGCATCTAACCCAAGAAGCGACATACTCTGTACCCGAACAATCATTGTTCTCCTCCTTTGTTGTTTTCTTACTCTTTATATTTTATATCGAAAAAAAATTGTTATATTTGTTTTGTTTATGTTATATAAAAAAAACAAAAGAATTTTTAAAAACGCTATCTTTTTGAAAAATAAAAACTTATAGAAAGAAAAATTTTCAGAAAATATTTTTGCGTTTTTTGAAAGATTGAGAAAAACGCGTCTTACTACTTGCTTTTTCTTTTGTTTTTTCCTAAAATAGAGGGGAATATTTTAGCATTTCTTATCTTAAGCCGATAGTATTAAGAGAGGCTTTTTGCCTGAACTATCCAAGGAGGAACATATGGGCGAAAACGAAGATATCAACCTCACTGATGAGCCGGAGACACCGGAAGAGGCGGCGGTTGAAGCGCGAGGTTTTTCGCTAGGGAAGCTTATAGAGTGGATCCTGTCAAATATGATTACCGTGGTGGTAGCGGTGGTTCTTTCTGTGGTGGTTTCTTTTTTCATCATGAATTCGATTATTTCAAAGAAAAGTGAGGACGTGTACAAAACGGTAAAGATTACCCCAAAACCTGCTCCTCTTGCTATCTTTATGCTTGATGACTTTCGCATCAATACGGCGGATATTGATGAACCTCGATTCGTTCGTGTCAAGATCAACCTGGCGTATAATCAGGGTAATAAACAGATCCAGAATGAGCTGGTCGAACGCAAGGTTCAGATTCGTGATGTGGTGCTCCGGATCTTAAATCGCAAAGAGAAGCGCGATATTGATACGGTCGAAGGCAAGGAACGTCTCAAAGAGGAGATTAAAAAGGAGATAAATAACATTCTCATCAATGGAGAGATTGAGGATGTATATTTTGATGAGTTTGTGATCTCGTAACAAGAAGGAGAGGTAGAGGGATGACAGAGATTCTATCTCAAGATGAAATTGACGCACTTTTGACAGCTGTATCCAGTGGTGAGTCTGTACCGGCGGATATAGGAGGAATAGGTGGTGGGGGTGTTGCGACATCTTCTGCATCAACCCCTGTGAAGCGTGATAAAAAGCGCTTGAAGGTTTACGATTTCCGTCGACCTGATAAATTCTCCAAGGATCAGATCCGTACCCTGCAGATGATGCACGAAACCTTTGCGCGTCTCACGACCACCTCTCTTTCGGCGCAGTTGCGTACGCTGGTTCATGTTCATGTGGTTTCCGTGGATCAGCTGACGTACGAAGAATTTACCCGTTCTATTCCCTCTCCCACGACCATGGGTATTGTCAATATGGATCCCCTGAAAGGGAATGCCGTGATTGAGCTTGATCCAAGTATTACCTTTGCTATTATCGATCGTCTGTTTGGAGGTAAGGGCGAGTCTCTCAAAACCAATCGAGAACTTACCGATATTGAACTGTCAGTTATCGAAGGAATCCTGGTTCGTGTGCTGGGAAACCTCCGTGAATCCTGGGCGAATGTGATTGATTTGAGACCACGACTTGGAAACATTGAAACCAACCCGCAGTTTGCCCAGGTTGTTCCTCCGAATAGCATGGTGGTGCTCACGACTTTTGATACCAAAGTCGGAGACGTTGAGGGAATGATGAATTTTTGTATCCCTTATATCACTATAGAGCCTATTATTTCCAAGCTCTCTGCTCAGTACTGGTATTCAAGTATCCGAAAGGGTATCTCTACGGAAAACCTTTCCCTTCTAAAGGAACAACTTGGAGAAGTCGAGGTTGAGGTTATCGCAAAACTTGGTGCGACGGAGCTGAAATTTGGAGAGATTGCTGCTATTCGCGAGGGTGATATCATACGACTGGATGAGACCATTAAGCAGGATGCAGAGGTGATTATTGGATCTGGACCAAAATTCTTAGGAAAACCTGGTGTTTCCGGAAACAGAAGGGCTATCCAGATTCGAGAGGTTCTGACTACTATTACCGAAGAAGTGTTGCAGGATATTTTGCTGGGGAGTGAGGATTAAGTTTTCTTCGGAAATACCGATACAATTACAAATAAGAGAGGAGGTTCTTTATGGGCGACGGAACATTGTCCCAAGATGAAATTGATGCGCTCTTACAAGGCACAGATGAACTGATGACGGAGAGTCTTGGGAATGCCTCCACAAATTTTGGGGTTTCTGCGGCAGCTGCAGGATCAGTTGAAAGTCTCTCCGAGATGGATAAAAATCTTCTTGGTGAGCTTATACGTGAGATAGGCAATAGTCAGGCCAATGCGCTTTCTGCTCTTACCGGGATCAATACAGCTTTTGGTTCTCCTTTTATAGATGTTGGGGCTCTTGAGAACCTCAAAAAAGATATCAAAGGGAGAGTGGTCCAGGCCAAGGTTTCTATTACCGGTGGTATAGCGGGAGAATGGGTGTATGTTGTTCCTGAAAAAAGTGTGTTGACTATTACCAACATTTTGATCGGACAGGAGAACAATACGGAAATTACCGATCTGGTAACCAATACCTTTGGTGAGGTGATTACGCAGATCACGGGAGCCATGATCACGGTACTTTCTGAAAAGCTGAACAAGCCTATTACCCCGGGATTTCCCAATATTGATCTCTTAGAGGATCCAGCAGCCATTTCTGTTGCTGGAGGTCAGATGGTGGTTCGACTGAACTACGTGTTTAATATCCATGATAGAGGAAGCGCTAAGATCTTTGCTTTTTTGAGTGTGCCGATGGCACGGAGTATTGTGAATGCTTATAACGCTGCCAAGGCCACGTCCGCAACCCAGTTTGGTGCTGGTACTCAGCAACAGATGGGAGGAGTCCCTGTTCGACCTGTTGGCTTTGAACCCTTACAGCTCGGTGTTGCTTCTGAGGGTACGGGGAATATAGCGCTCTTACTTGACGTCAGCATGAAGGTTTCGGTAGAGTTGGGACGAACACGGATGACTATCAAGGAGATTTTAGGACTCGGAGAAGGTTCGATTATCGAGCTTGATAAACTTGCTGGAGAACCGGTAGATATTCTTGTCAATGATAAGCTCATTGCACAGGGAGAAGTGGTGGTGATCGATGAAAACTTTGCTGTGCGTGTTACCAAAATTGTAAGTCCGATGGAGAGACTTCTCGAGAACACGAGTAGTAGGCATGGATAATGATAAGCGGTGTCTGAGGACGCCGCTTTTTTCTTGCAACCTTTCGTTTTTTTAAGCCTCTTGTCAGAGGTCTTTTCTGATGCTCGGTCTTTTTGTATTGGTGCAGTTTTGTTTCTTTGGCGTGTTGAGAAAAAGTTTCTTGTTGTTACCATGTCACAGGTAGGATAATGAGGTTTCTGTAGCTATGACTTTTTCAGTTAGATCACGAGGGAATGGTTATTACCTTATGGCAGTTTAAGCCCGGGAGTTGTTACCTCGTCGCAGCTAAAAATAAAAACGCAAAAGCTTTTCTTGGGTTACAGTTTCAGTGTGTCTTTCATCAACTGCAACAAAGGAAGAGCAACTCTCAGAAGGTTTGGTTAAACGTTTAACTAAAGCCTTGTACTTTTCCTTGAACAAGAATACCATATCGTGAATGGAGAATCTTTACGAGATGAGATAGAATGTGTTTTATGCGAAAAATTGGGGGAGGATTTTGTGAAAGGGCGGGTATTTGCCAACATCGGAAAAATTTCTCTCTATTTTTCTTTTTTTCTTTTCTCTTAAACCTTGCAGATTTTTTGAGTTTTGTTTATAATGTTATTCCCTGAGAATAAAGGTATGAGGATGGGTATGAGAAGGTTATTGGGTTTTCTCCATCTTGTTTTGGCCAATTTGCTGGCATATCTTTTTGCTTTGCCCTTTACGGTTTTGCTGACACCTATTGCATTTGTGATTGCCCTTTTTGGTGGGAAACGGTTGCTTTTGTTCATTACCCGTTTCTGGGCATACCTGCTTTTTATGATCACTCTTCGCCCTGTCAAGGTTGTTGGGAGAGAGCTTGTTGATTTTTCTCGTCCTTATCTTATCCTCATGAATCATGCAAGTATGTTTGATATCCCCCTGTTGTACAGGATTTTTCCCGGAAAAATCCAGTGGATATCCAAGGAGACGATTTTCTCTATTCCTTTATGGGGGAAAATCATGCGAGAGCTAGGATGTATTTCCATGGAGCGGGAAAAACTCAAGTCTGCAAAATCCTCACTGGAACAGGCAGTAAGAGCGGATGCTCAGGCCTCTATTGCGATGTTTCCCGAGGGAACACGAACTCCTACAGGGGAACTTCAGCGTTTCAAGAGGGGATTTGTTTATATTCTTCGAAATACAGAGTATGATGTACTTCCCATCACCTTTCGAGGGCTTTTCCGTTTTTGTCCGAAACATCGTTTTGCGGTGGATCCCCGTTGTCCTATCGAAGTGATCTTTCATAAGCCGCTGAAACGGGAGGAACTCGTGGGAAAAACTGATGAAGAGATTGTGGCTTATGTGCGTTCTGTCATTGAAACCGATCTCAAGGAGTCTTCATGCTCCCATTAAAGGAATTTCTTTCTATCTTTGATGCTCTTGTAAACGAGTTTCGTATTATTAATGACCACTTTGAGATGAATGCAAATTCAACGACAGAAGATTATGATGGGGTGTTTGATCGCTGGAGACAGGATATCCAGAGACGGTTTAGGCAAGTGGTTATCGATCGTCGCTGGGCAACGAATCAGAAGCTTATTTTACGGAACACTTTGTTTTTTATTGTGCGTTATGGAAAAACCTATAATACGGAGGTCAAATATCTTTTTACCGAAGAGTTTCGAAAGGAGTTTGCCGAACAGATTCGAAATGCTATCGATGCACTTATTGAAACACTTTTTCGTTTTCAGTTGTTTGTGCTTGTGTTTAAGACTGAACATGAGAAAATAAATCGAGGAGAATTTGAAAAAGAATTTCTCGAGTGGAAGAAAACTCTCTACAAAAAGGCAGAGGTTTATGCTGTTGATTTTCTCTGGGTGGATGAGATAGAAATGGTAGAGAGAGGGGATCAATCTGAAAATGACCAAAAGGTTTCGAATAGGGTTGATTTAACCCTTTCGCAGAGGGATAATGTCCAGTTTTTTGTTCGTTATGATCTGGATAATCCCCCGCCACTTATCAAAGACATTCAAATAGAACAGGATATATAGAGAGGAGAAAAGGTATGCGTATCCTGAGTGGAATTCAACCAACAGGTTATCTCCATTATGGAAACTATTTTGGAGCCGTAAGAAACTGGGTACGACTTCAGAATGATCCGGCCAATGAAACGTTTTATTTTATTGCCGATCTTCATGCGCTCACCTCAAATCAGGCAGGGTACAAATCTGAGGTTCAGGTTTATATTGAGAATATGGTAGTGGATCTTCTGGCTTCGGGTATTGATCCTGATAACTCTGTACTCTTTCTTCAGTCGGATGTTCCTGAGCACAGTGAGTTGTTCGTGATCCTTTCGATGCTGAGTCCTGTTTCCTGGCTTGAACGAAATCCAACCTACAAGGAAAAAATGGAGGAGATCAAGGGAAAGGATCTGGATAACCTCGGTTTTTTGGGGTATCCGGTTCTTCAAACAGCAGACATTGCTCTCTATGAGGCTACTCATGTGCCTGTAGGAAAGGATCAGATTCCCCACCTGGAGATTAGCCGTGAGATTATACGTCGTTTCAATACTACGTATGAGACGGAGGCACTGATAGAACCTCAACCACTCTTGTCTGAGGTTCCCAAGCTTAACGGACTTGATGGACGAAAGATGTCCAAGTCTTACAATAATGCTATCTACCTCATTGATGATCCGGATACGGTACGTAAAAAGATTATGTCTATGGTTACTGATGTGAAACGTCCAAAGAAAAGCGATCCGGGGCATCCTGATGAATGTTTGCTGTTTCCTTATTATGCGGTTTTTTGTCAGGATCAGGAGCGTATTGAAGATGTGCGCAGGCGTTGTATGGCGGCAGAGCTTGGTTGTGTGGAAGATAAGAAGCAAATGGCAGAATTGATCATTGATTATTTTGCTGATTTCCACAGAAAACGTCAGGAGATCCTGGCAAAGAAAAATATGGTTTTTGATGTTTTGGCAGAAGGGGCTAAAAAGGCTCGAGCTGTGGCTCGTCAAACCATGGAAAAGGTTCGCCAGGCCATGGGCATGGATACACTTCGTCGCTACAGTTAGGAGGGATGGGTGATAGGCATTATTCACCGTGGATACACACTCCATCTTGCCAATTTTGAGGGACCTCTTGATCTTTTACTGGAACTCATTCAGGAAAATAAACTCCCCATCAGTGAGGTTTCTCTTTCCGCTGTGACCGATCAGTACCTGACCTATTTGCGAACAATGCAGATATTCAATATTGATGTTGCCTCGGAATTTTTTGTCGTAGCAGCGACCCTCGTTTATATCAAGACCCGCCAACTTTTGCCCAGGATGTCCACGGAAGAAGACGAAGAGATGCTTTCAGAGTCGGAACTCCTGGAGCGATTGAAAGAGTATAAACAATTCCGGGCGTTGGCTCGTCAGCTTGAAAAACTTGCAGAAAGAGGGGATGTTTATTATTTTCGGGGGTATATTCCTGATCCGATTGAAGGGAAAACTCATAAGGTTCAGGTAGAGAAAACCCTGTATGTTGGAGATCTTCTCCAGTGCCTTTATCGATACAAGGGGGCGTTTATTCGAAAGCCTATTCCTATCAAGCGTCGAGAGGTACGGGTAGAAGAAAAAATGGAAAAGATTATGGAAAAGGTGCAAAGAGAAAAGATGATTCGCTTTAGCCAGATTGCCATGGAAGAGCAGTCAAAGATTGATAAGGTGGCGAGTTTTCTTGGCGGCATTGAGCTCTCCTTTCGCCAGAAAGTGCTTTTAAAACAGGCCAGGGTGTTTACGGATATTTATATACATTTGCGTGAAACCCAGGGGGCGGCAGTATGATACAATCGCTTTTTTTGAACAAGACGTATTCGAGACAGGAACTCTACGGGCTTATTGAGGCCATCCTGTTTGTAAACGGCAAGGCTTATGACAAAAAGGATCTGGCGGCTTTGCTGGAATGCAGTGTCGAAGACCTAGAACATCTGATTGAGGAGATGAACGCGAATTACAAAGAAGCGAAACGCGGGCTTACCATTATCCCGGTAGCTCATGGTTATCAGCTGGTTACGAGTCCTCTGTATCATCAAGAGATGAAAGAGCTCTTTGGAAAACGTAGTGAGAACAAGCTTTCTCCTTCGGCGTTGGAGGTGCTGGCTATTATTGCTTACAAACAACCTGTTTCCAAGGATGAGATTGATAGAATACGTGGCGTATCCTCTTCACGGAGTTTGAATCTGCTTCTTACACTTAAACTTATCACTGTTTCTGGATCAAGTGATGATGTTTTTCAAAATCCTTTGTATGTGACGACAGAGAGGTTTCTTGAGCTTTTTCGTATCAACAGTTTAGATGATCTGCCTGCTCTTTCACAGCTTGAATGGAAGGAGATGGAAGGGTTTGATGAGGAAGGTTTTGCTGAAACAGAAGAAAACGATGAGGATATTTCAGGTGAGGGAGAGAATACCGAGAAAGAAACACTTTTTTAAAGAAGGAGGTGCCCTATGGCAGAAAGAGATATAGAAACGCTACGTAAGCATATCAATGAGATTGACGAGCAGCTGGTGAAACTTTTGGACGAAAGAGCAGAGCTTGTCAAAGAGATAGGAGAATACAAGAAGAGCCAGAATATCCCTGTCTATCATCCAGAGAGAGAACAGGAGGTGCGAGAAAGAGTACTTTCTATTTCTAAAGGCATTTTTCCGCAAAAAGCTCTTATGCAGGTGTTTACCGAGATTATGTCTGCGGCACGTTCTCTGGAGGAAACGATTCGTATTGCGTATCTCGGTCCTGAGGGCACACATACTGAACAGGCTGTTATACGGCATTTTGGTTCTTCGGTAGAATTACAATCTTTTCAGACGATTCCGGATGTGTTTCGTGAAGTGGAAAATGCCAAAACCCATTTTGGTGTGGTGCCTATAGAGAACTCTCTCGAGGGAACGGTGAATATTACTCTGGATGAGTTTGTTGATTCTCCTTTGCAGATTGTTGGGGAAACGTATCTTTCTATTCATCATTGTCTTTTGGCAAATGTTGGGAATCTTGCTGAGATAAAGCGAGTGTATTCTCATCCCCAGGCTTTTGCCCAGTGTCGGCTCTGGCTTGAAACCCATCTTCCGAATGTGGAAAAAATTGAGACCTCGAGTACAGCGAAAGCGGCAAGTATGGTCCCCTGGGATAAGTTTTCCGCAGCGATTGCAGCACCTTTGGCTGCGGAAAAGTATGGTCTTCGTATCCTGGAAGCGAATATTGAGGATAACCCGGAAAATTATACACGTTTCTGGGTGATAGGTCAACCTGGCACTCCTATCCAGAATCCGAATAAGACGACGATACTTATTTCAGTGAAGGATAGACCAGGGGCTTTGCTTAAACTGCTTTCGCCTTTTCAGGTATATGACATCAATCTTTCAAAGATTGAGTCGCGTCCTTCAAAGAGACGTCCCTGGGATTATCTTTTCTTTATCGATATTGATGCAGGGCTTCAGCAGAAAGGCCTTGCCAAGGCGCTCGAAAAGGTGAAAGAGGATGCGGTTTTTGTGAAGGTTTTGGGGTCTTACATCAAAGGAACCCTTTGATGGAGAAAAAGGTTAACGAAAAGGCAGGAGTTTTCTTGACAAAAAATGAGAAGTATTGTATAATATACTTCCAATTTATGGCGTGAGGAGAAATAAATGAAGACCTTTGTGCTCAAATCTAAAGATATCAAGCGAGAATGGTATCTGATAGACGCTGCTGGCCAGCCGGTAGGTCGGGTAGCTGCAAAGGCTGCTCATATTTTGATGGGGAAACACAAACCTACGTATACTCCCCATCTGGACAATGGAGATTTTGTGATTATTATTAATGCTGGCAAGGTAATGATGACCGGGAGAAAGCCTAAAACAAAAGTCTATTATCGGTATTCTGGCTATGTGGGTGGCATGAAAGAAACAACCTTCCAGGAGATGATTCGTCGTAATCCTGTTTATCCTCTTCAGAAGGCTATCAAAGGCATGATGCGCAAGAACAAGCTTGCCAAGACAATGGTAAAAAAGCTTTATCTGTTTCCTGGAGCTGAACATACTTTGCAGAATGTGAAGCCCACCAAGGTTGAGTTGTAATCGGAGGATATCATGGCACAGAAAAAGATTTATGCAACCGGTCGAAGAAAAACGAGTGTGGCGCGAGTCTTTTTGATTCCTGGAGGAAAAGGTAAGTTTACTGTCAATGATAAGGATGTTGAGGCTTATTTTCCTTCGTATTATCATGAGACAGTGTATCTGCCTTTAACCTTGACAGAGATGAAAAACAAGGTTGATATTTATGCAACCGTGAAGGGCGGTGGTCTGACTGGACAAGCGGAAGCTCTTCGTCATGGTATTGCCCGTGCGCTTGACAGCTATGATAAGGAAAAATATCACAAGTTGCTTAAAGAACATGGCCTTCTTACTCGTGATGCACGTATGGTTGAGAGAAAGAAATACGGTCTCAAAAAGGCACGCAAATCTCCTCAGTACTCGAAGCGTTAATTGTTTCGGAATATATCAGCCGGTCGAAAGACCGGCTTTTTTATTTTTTCATCGTGTTTGTCGATAAATTGAAAGAGTATGGAGGTAAGATGGAACAGGAGCTTACGGGTTTTTTGGAGATGCTCCGTTATGAGAAAGCTTTCTCTGAACATACTCTTGTTGCCTATGCAAATGATGTGAGAGATTTTCTTGCTTTTGCCAGGGGAAAAGCCTGGAATGTACGGGATATCAAGTATTCTCATATTCACGAATATATGACAGTGCTGGGGAAAGAGTATCAGCCTACCACGATAGCTAGAAAACAGGCGGCGCTCCGTTCTTTTTATCGCTATCTTGTAAAAAAGGGGGTGGTTACTTTTAATCCCTTTACTCTTGTCAAGACACCTAAAAAGCCTTCTTATCTGCCGAAGGTTTTTACAGTAGAAGAGGTAATGGAACTTCTTTCATCGCTTCCAGAAGAAACCCCCCAACAGCGGCGAAATAAGTGTCTTCTTCTTCTGATGTATGGAGGGGGACTGCGTATTTCAGAGGTGGCAGGTCTTCGTTTGGGAGATATTCATTTTGCAACGGGGACATTGACCATTGTGGGAAAGAGGAAAAAGGTTCGGGAGATTCCTATTGGAAGGGTAGCGATGGATTGTTTAAAGAAATATCTTCCTTACCGGAGAGAGATCAGTCCTTTTGCAGGAAAAAGTGATGCGGTGTTCTTAACACGGAGTGGAAAGGCGATAACTTCCAGGATGGTTCGGTATGTGTTTTCTCAGGTCATCTCGGCAATGGCTCTTGAGCGACAACTTTCTCCGCATGCCTTGAGGCATTCTTTTGCAACGCATTTACTTCAAAATGGAGCTTCGCTTCGGGCTATTCAGGAAATGTTGGGGCATAGTTCGCTTTCAACGACACAGATCTATACCCATCTTTCCGTTGAAAGGCTTCGTTCTCTTTATGAGCAGTATCATCCCCATGCAAAGTAGAGTGGCATAGGGTGTTTTCTCTCTGCTGGCCAAAATCTTGCTTTTTGAAAAGACAGCGTGGCTGAAGTACGCGAAAACCTGAGAGTTTTGGATGTGTGAGTCGTGCATAGGTTTTTTCTGGCGGGTGAGTCATGGTTTATCAAACGACACACTGCAAAAGGGTAATAGCATCTCTTGGGAAGAGATGGGATGTTATGAGTTGCGGGTATACCAGGGTTTTCAGCTTGTTTTCAACGCCACTCTTTTCACGAGCAGACTTCCCAGATAGACGATTGCTAAAGAGAGAACAGTAAGTGCTCCCGTTGGCAGATCAAGGTAATAACTGAGAACAAGACCAAAAAGAGAGAAAAAAGCCACAAGACTGGAAGCCACCACAATGATTCGGGAAAGCTTGTGAAAAAAGAGAGAAGCGATAGCCGCAGGAAGTGTGAGAAGAGCAATGACCATAACAGCACCCATGACCTGTAACATCAAAAAGACGGTAAGGGAAACCATGACAATGAGCAATAACTGCAAGAAAGAAACAGCTATTCCCCTTATTCTCGCAAAGTCTTCATCAAAACTTACCGCTTGTAGCTGGGGATAGAAAAAAAGAGTGGTAGTGGTGACAATGCTACCGAGAATTCCCATCATCCAGAGGTCTTCTCGAGTGAGCAGGAGAATATTGCCGAAAAGGTAACTCATGGGATCGGTATAGGTCGGTGTGATGGTAAGGAGAAGGAGTCCCAGAGACATCCCAATGACCCAGACGGCTCCCAGAACTGTGTCGAGACGTTCTTTACCACGGATGAATATCCACCCTATCAATAATCCCACAAGAATCGAGGCAATCATAGCCCCAAGGGTAGGAGACATCCAGGACCATTTCCATACTATCTGGAGGTAGACACCAAGTCCCACCCCCCCAATGATGGCATGACTCACCGCTCCAGCCATCGAGCTCATCCTTCGTACAACCACAAAACTTCCCATCATCCCAAAAGGAATACTTGCAATCAATGAGGCAATACAAGCATACCGGAGAAAAGGCACATCGTTACTGAAGAGAACCGACAGAAAAGATTCCATTTTTCTACAACCTCCTTTCGTTATTGTGAGAGAGTTTGTGGTAGGTTGTTGAGTAACCATAAGTAGAAGAATCATCTCCTGAGGTAGGAATATCATGTTCACAGAGAGTTTGGTGGATACAGAGCACTCGATCGGTTATGGTATTGATAAAACCTGTATCATGTGTAACGAGGAGAATGGTTTTTTCTCTCTTGAGAGTAGATAACAGGGAGAAGAGTTTCTCCTCACTTTCGCTGTCAATACTTGCTGAGGGTTCATCGAGGAAAAGAATTCTGGCCTCTGAGGCAAGTGCCCGGGCGATGAGGACGCGCTGGAGCTGTCCACCCGAGAGGTGAGAGAATGTTTCCTTTTGCAGATGGAGAAGCCCCACCTTGTCCAGTGCTTCGAGAGCACATTTTTTGTCCTTGTCTGTATACCATCCCCAGGGTTTGAGTCTGCCTTGAAGTACCATTTCTTCTACGGTGAGGGGGAATTGGCGGTCAAAGATACCGGATTGTGGAACATAGCCGATAATTTGCCGTTGTTTGATATTTGGTTGACCGTAGATAAGGATAGATCCACTCCATGGTTGGAGAAGACCAAGCAAAAGCCTCAGAAGAGTAGTTTTCCCTCCACCATTTGGACCGACAAGCGTTACAAATTCCCCTTCGTTAATGGAAAAACTTACATTGTTGACAATGGGTTTCTCAGCATACCCAAAGGAAAGATTTTTGACCTCTATAGCGACACTCATTGCCATGCTCCAATGAGAGTCTGACTGATCTTTTTTATCATGGTTTCATAATTGTAATCAAGGGGATTGATTTCTACTACTTTCCCGCCGATGGCTTTTGCTATAGCCTGTGCACTTTTTTGAGAAAAGCCCTGCTGGACGAAGATAACTTTTACCTTTTGTTGTTTTGCTTTTTGAACGAGAGCATGTATCTGGCGGGAGGATGGTTCTTTTCCCTCTATTTCGATGGATTGTTGGATAAGCCCATAGTCATCGGCAAAGTATCCTAAAACAGGATGGTAGATAAAAAAGGTTTTTCCCCTGTGCCGGTTCAATTGCTGGCGTATTTCGTTGTCAAGATTCTGAAGTTTTTGAATAAGTTGGGAGTAATTTTTTTCGTAGATCTCTTTCCCTTCTGGGTCGAGGGAGCTGAGTTTATCGAGGATAGTTTTTGCCTGAAGGGTAGCAAGTCTCAGGCTCATCCAGATATGGGGATCAGGTGCACCAACCCTGTCTTCGTGTTCTTCATGGTCCTCTCCGGCTTCATGGTGAGAGGGGATCTCGTGTTCGAGGAGACTTCTTTTTTTGATGCCTTGAGAGGTATCGACGATCTGAAGGTTGTGGTATGATTTTTGGATACGGTTTACGAGCTGGGTTTCAAATTCCAGTCCAATAGTAAACCAAACACTGCTTCGTGAGAGTTCAACCATCTGGGAGGGGAGGGGTTCATACGTATGGGGATTTTTGCCGGATGGAACCATCACATGAACCTGTACTCTGTTTCCTCCGATTTTTTCAACAAGGTAGCGTTGAGGTTCCAGGGTTACCGTTACTTTTAAGGGTGTGGCAAACATCCCTCCAGTTATGAGAAGACAATGTACAAGAAAAAACCACAATTTCATTTTTTCCTCCTTTGAATTGGTTTACCAAAACGCAACTCAGTTGCATTATATTTAATATTATACTCATAAAGTGGGAAAAAGTCAAGTGTATGTTTGCGTTTTTTGGTCAGGTAAAGAATCTTTATTTTGGGCTTTTGTGTTACGGGAAAGAAAGTGGAAAAACTTTTTCATCATGTGATAAAGGGCGTAGAGTGAAATGATTTTTTTACCTCGTTTGAAAGATGACTATGGCCCAGATGTTTTTTTCAAAGATTTAAGGGAGAGTAAGATGCCATGTTATACAAACCAGAAGGCCTGGAGCCCTTCAAGGGAGGCGATCTTTTCTATTAGTTCAGGCAGGAATTTTACCCCAAAACGAGGATGAGCCTGGATGGAGGAGGTCCTGTCTTTATCCAGGATATGGAAGATAAGCTGGATGGTTCCATGGTTTTCTTTCTGGCCTGTCCACTGGCAGAGGGTTTCAAGGGAGCTTTTGATCACATGAGATTGCCCTTCCCAGAGAAGGTGAAGACTTCGTAGGGTAAAACGGTTCGAGAGGACGGTATCTAATGGCATCATTTCCACTATATTGAGATATACCTGGTTGTCTTTACCCGGATTGTACTGAGCCCGAATAAGGACAAACTGGCCTTCTTTGAGAAGATTTTCGAATCGTTCGTATTCCGGTGAAAAAAGACTGAACTTGAGACTGCTGTTTCCATAAAAAAGTTTGAAGCTGGCAAAAGGTTTACCTCGCTGGGTGGTGCGGATGCTGATCTCGGCAAGGTATCCCCAGATGGTGAAGGTAATGCCAGGGGGAATCTTTGAGAGAGCCGGGTCTGGTATCCATACGAGATGTTTAAGTTGGTTTTCGTAGTGACTGAGAAATCTCTGGGAGAGGGGGAAACCGATAACCTCTTTTTCCATGAGAAATTCTTCCTGGTGGGAGAGGATACGGGTTTTGTGTGAGGAAACGGGGGGAAGATGGTGTTCTTCGAGTTCGTCAAACAAACCAACAATACCATTGGCTTTATCTTTAGTTTTTTCTTGATAGTGATCAATATACCAATCCAGTTGGTCAAGGTAGAGAGCCTTTTTTTCGGCTCGTGTTTCTCCCAAAAGATTATCAAAGGCGCCAGCTTTGAGAAGGATTTCTACTACAGGGCGCCGGAATTCCTGATGAGTGTGCATTCTTTCAAGAAAGTTTTCAAAGCTTGTGAAAGGTCCGTGCTTTTCTCTTTCTTCTTCCATGGCAAGGGCAAACCCTTCTCCCATGCCTTTGATGGCGCCGAATCCAAACCGTATAGCCCAGCGGTCATTGTCTGTTTTGATTTCCTGAAAGATGTAGCGGCTGTGGTTTATGTCTGGCGGGAGGATGGTGATCCCGGCTTTTGTACACTCCTCGCAGTAAGCCTGAACGTCTTCGGTTTTGCTCATGTTGGCAGTGAGAAGGCTCGCCATGAATTCTGGGCGGTAGTGTGTTTTGAGGTAAGCGATTTGATAGGCAAGGATAGCATAAGCAGCCGAGTGGGATTTGTTAAAAGCATACGAGGAAAAGGGAATCAGAATCTC
The DNA here is from genome assembly GCF_023525255.1 of Thermospira aquatica. Lineage (GTDB taxonomy): Bacteria > Spirochaetota > Brevinematia > Brevinematales > Thermospiraceae > Thermospira > Thermospira aquatica. The sequence continues at coordinate 1,378,464 of NZ_CP073355.1, forward strand.
AAAGATCTTTTCAGCAAGTTCCTTTGGATAGCCATTTTTTATGGAGCCTTCTATCCAGTCAGGACGAATCTTGTCGAGTTCCTCTGGTTTTTTCTTGGCCATGATACGGCGGACGTTGTCTGCTTTGCCGAGACTGAAACCAGCCATCACCTGGGCTATTTGCATCACCTGTTCCTGATACACGATGATACCATACGTGCTTTCGAGGATGGGTTTGAGGTTTTCGTGGAAACAGTCAATGGCTTCTTGCCCTTGTTTTCGTCGGATATAGGCGGGGATCTGGTCCATGGGACCTGGCCGATAGAGGGCGTTCATGGCGATAAGATCGTCAATGCATGTGGGACGAAGTTGCTTGAGGTATTCTGTCATCCCTGTGGATTCAAACTGGAAGATTCCTTTGGTTTCTCCCCGGGAGAAAACGGCATACACTTCCTGGTCATCCAGGGGAACATTCTGGATATCAAGTCGGATATGATGATTGTGCCAGACGCGATCAAGAGTATCTTTGATGATACTCAGGTTGGCAAGTCCAAGAATATCCATTTTGAGAAGACCATTTTTTTCGAGGTAGGATCCTTCATATTGTGTAGAAATGGCTCCCGTACTCATATCTTTGTAGAGAGGGACAACATCGGTGAGATCAACATCTGAGATGATAAGCCCCGAGGCATGGGTTCCGAGGTTTCTGAGGTTGCCATCAAGGCGGATAGAGTACGCTAACCACTTTTTCTGGATCTCTGTTCCGTTTTTGAGTAAGTCAAGTTCAGGCACATGGGTCATGGCTTCCTCAAGAGATTCGTTGGGGTCAATGAGTTTGGCAATACGGTCCACCTCCGCGAGAGGGATACCCAATACCCTTCCTACGTCTCGTATTGTGGATCGGCTCTTGAGCATACCAAAAGTGATGATATCAGCGGTTCTGTTGTAGCCATATTTGCTTCTGATGTATTCTTTGACTTCGTCGCGGCGACTATCCTCAAAGTCAATATCGATATCTGGCATGCTGACACGCTCGGGATTGAGGAAGCGTTCAAAGAGAAGCTGGTATCGTATGGGATCTACCTGGGTGATTTCAAGAACCCACGACAGGATAGCCCCTGCTGCTGAACCGCGTCCTGGTCCTACCCAGATTCCATGACGCTTGGCAAAGTGAACGAAATCACGGACAATGAGAAAGTAATTGGAAAAACCGATGTTTTTGGTTTCCTCCATGTAACGGATGAGATCAAGCTCAGTGGAAAGTCTCTGTCTATAATCTTCAGGAACGTCTTCGTAGTTTTTAACACCGAAACGGTTTATAAGTCCTTGTTTGGCGAGTTTCGTAAGATAACTGTGGGCGTTTTCTCCTTCAGGGAGGGGGTAAATAGGAGTGTGCATCTCGTTAAAGGAAAGCTTAAGCGTACACATTTCTGCGATGAGAAGGGTGTTATGAAGACTTTCTGGAACTTCTCCAAAAATCTGGAACATCTCTTCGGTACTTTTGAGATAGAACTGGTTGGTAGGGTAGCGTTGCAGTTTGGGATCATCAAGAGTGGTTTTATCCCGGATGGCGAACATTACTTCTTGAAGTTCAGAATCTTGTGGAGAAAGGTAATGGGCATCATTGGTGGCCACAAGAGGAAGCTGGTATTTTTGGGAAAGTTTTAGAAGCTCGCGGTTGACAATCTTTTGTTCATTGATCCCCTGGTCCTGCAGTTCGAGGAAAAAGCCGTCTTTTCCGAAAAGCTCCTTGTACCATTCGAGGGTATGATGAAGTTTGTCGGTTTGTTCTGAAAGGATGTAGCTTGGGATTTCACCCCCTAAACAGGCAGAGAGGGCGACGAGTCCTTCATGGTGCATTTCAAGTAGTTCATGGTCTATACGAGGTTTGGAGTAAAATCCCTCCAGGTAACCGGCCGAGGAGAGTTTGAGGAGGTTTTTGTAGCCGGTGAGGTCTTTAGCGAGAAGAACAAGGTGGTAGTATTTTTCGTCTTTATCTCTTTCAAAACGGCTTTTTGGGGCTACATAAAACTCGCATCCCAGAATGGGTTTGATGGGGCTTTCTGGATGTGACTTGGAGTACTCTTCACACTTGGTGTAGAATTCCATCGCACCGAAGAGATTTCCATGATCGGTGAGAGCCACAGCTCTTTGTTTGTGTTGGGCTACTTGCTTGACGAGAGCAGGGATCTGACTTACACCATCAAGCAGACTGTAGTGAGAATGAACATGAAGATGAACAAAATCCATAGCCAAAAAGCTCCTTTGTCTTGAGAATATTGACAAATTCAGAAATTTATGTTATACTATATGCCTCATATATGCCAACTTAGCTCAATTGGTAGAGCAACTGACTTGTAATCAGTAGGTTGTGGGTTCAAGTCCCACAGTTGGCTGTACCCCCAGTTTCTGGGGGTTTTTTTATGCTCGCAGAGCATTTTCTTCTCTGTTTATTGCCTTTTCATAGATAGTTGGGTCTCGATACTCCTGAAATACCAGAGATATCCCTAGTTCCTGCGTGAGTTTTTCCATACTCTTTGGCGAAATCCCCGGAATAAGCGTCGTACGAAACTGGTGGGGTTTGCCGCTTGCCTGAATAAGCTTGATGGATTTTTTTAGCAGAGAAATATCACACGATGGAAGTCCTATGGCTTCCCTATAGGATTCCCATGTTTGTTTTATATCCATCGCAAAAAAGTCTACGGCTTTTTCTTTTAAGGCGCGCTCTATCCATTCGGGATGGGAACCGTTGGTGTCTATTTTGGTTTCGTAGCCCAGAGATTTTGCCCACAAAAGAAACTCGATCAGACGATCTCCCCATAGGGTGGGTTCTCCCCCCGTAACACAGATCCCATCAAGTTGATCTTTTCGCTGAAGAAGGAAGGCTTTTATATCGTCTTCTGGAAGCGGAGAAAGAAGCCCGAGTCTCTCGGGGTAAACGAGATCTTTGTTGTGACACCAGGGACAACGGAAGTTGCAGCCCCCTGTAAACAGGGTAGCTGCAATCCTCCCTGGAAAATCAACAAGAGTGGTTTTCTGAAGGCCGTAAAACATCGCCAAAAGCCCTGTCGTAGGTTAAACGTTCAGAAAACTCTTGTTTTTTCCCGATGTTCCAGTTTTGAACTGGACGGTAGTACCCAACTACACGGGAATACACCTCTGTAGGCATAACGAGTTTTTTGTTTTCCTGCACCATCGTTTCAGCTCTCTGTGTGCTCATACGCTTCCTCCTTTTTGTTTTTTAAAGTGCTTCAAGGTATTTTCCGTAACGTTTTAACTCTGCCTCGGTGTGCGGATAAGGACATGTCCAGTGTTCTCCTGGAATATAGCCATGCACAGGACAGATAGAGAATGTCGGAGTAATGGAGTAATAGGGGAGATGATAGGTGTGAGCAATCTTTTGAATAAGTTTTGCAACCATAAAGGGATCAGTGATCTTTTCTCCTAAGAAGATATGGATCACCGTGCCTCCCGTGAAACGAGACTGGAGTGGATCCTGATGATCCAGAACTTCAAAGATATCATCGGTGTGATTGACAGGAAGATGGACGGAGTTGGTATAGTAGGGAGCCTCGTCTGTTCCCGCAGTAATGATGTCGGGATAGCGCATTTTATCGGCTTTGGCAAGCCGGTAGGATGCTCCTTCGGCAGGAGAAGCCTCCAGGTTGTAGAGATGACCTGTTTCGTTTTTGAATTGTTCGAGATGCTTGAGCATAAAATCCAGGACACGGATGGCAAAATCTCTTCCCTCTTCGCTGTGGTAAGGTATCTTTTTAAGATTCATCACAGCTTCGTTCATCCCCAGTATACCAATGGTGGAGAAATGGTTGGTCCAGTAGTTTCCACTGCGTTTTTTGATATCTCCTAAGTAGATCTTGGTGTAAGGGTAGAGATTGCGTTCGGTGAGGTCTTCAACTACTTTGCGTTTCATTTCAAGAGAGTTTTTGCAGATGTGCATGACGTCAAGAAGCTTTTCAAAAAACTCCTTTTCTGTTTTTGAGAGGTAGGCTATTCTTGGAAGGTTAATGGTTACCACACCAATAGAACCGGTGAGGGGATTGGCAGCAAAGAGGCCTCCGCGTCGTATATGAGATTCTTCTTCGTGAGTGACAGTCTTTTTTGAAAGCTGATCCCGAACTTCGCGGTTGTCAAGACGGAGACGGCAGCACATGGAACGAGCATCCTCTTCACTCATATCGGAGTTGACAAAATTGCTGAAATAGGGGGTGCCGTACTTGGTAGTCATCTCCCATATGGCTTGATAGCGTGGATTATCCCACGAAAAGTCTTTGGTAATGTTGTACGTAGGGATAGGGAAGGTAAAGGGTCTCCCCTTGCCATCACCTTCGATCATAACCTCGGCAAAGGCCTGGTTGATCATATAGATTTCTTCTTGAAACTCGCCATAGGTTTTGTCTTTAATTTCACCTCCAACAATCACGTACTGGTCCTTAAAATATGAGGGCACCCGGAGATCAAAGGTGATATTGGTAAAGGGCGTTTGAAATCCTACACGGGTCGGGACATTGAGGTTAAAGACAAACTCCTGCATGGCCTGTTTTACCTCCTGGTAAGTAAGCCCATCGTAATAGATAAACGGAGCCAGAAGGGTATCAAAATTGGCAAACGCCTGGGCGCCTGCCGCCTCTCCCTGAAGAGTATAGAAGAAATTGACAATCTGCCCCAGGGCTGTACGGAAGTGTTTGGCAGGTTTACTCTCGACTTTGCCACTCACCCCCCCAAATCCCCCAATCAGAAGCTGTTCCAGATCCCATCCAACACAGTAAGCAGAAAGGGCTCCCAGATCGTGGATGTGGATCATGCCGCTTCTATGAGCTTCTCCTATTTCAGGAGTATAGATCTTGGAGAGCCAGTAGTTGGCGGTGATAGTTGAGGATATATGTGCGTTGAGTCCCTGCAGGGAAAATGTCATGTTACTGTTTTCGTTGATGCGCCAGTCCCGAATATTGACATAATCATCAATAATTTTGAGGCTTTCGCTTAACGTTCTGTTGATGTTTCTGAGTTCAGTTCTCTTTGCCCGGTAGAGAATATAGGCTTTTGCTGTTCGTCGGTAGCCAGCATTCATGAGTGTATCTTCAACGATGTCTTGAATGGTTTCTATCTCAACGACTTCACCCTCGAGGCGGGAGACTACCACAGCGGTAAGTTCCCATGCTTTTGTTTCATCTGCCTCCCCTGTGCTTTCAAAGGCTTTGGTGATAGCTGCAGCAATCTTTGAAGGGTCAAAATCGACGATATTTCCTTCTCTTTTTCGAACAAACATGATCTGTTTTTGTGCCTTTTTTGATTCGGTGATGGTGGACACAACGTCTCGCATTTTCTCCTCCCATATTGATAATAATTATCAGTTGATGACAAATATCAGTATACGACGTTTTTTACCCTCTGTCAAAAAAGAAAAAGGGTTTTGTAAATCTTTGTTAGACATGAAGTTAAAAGAAAATTTAAATTTCTAACTATTTATCTTTTAAAGAGTTAGATTTTCTTTTAAGAGAAAAAATTTTTTATTCGTTTGTTTTTAGCTGGGAGAGAAGGATGGGTGTTTTAACTTCAAGGCTGTAGCCTCCTATTTCTCCCTCACTGATGAGAAAATCGATAGCTGAGGCTACATAGTACGCCTGAGAAAACATATTAATCACAGAGGTTTTTGTGGTTATCTTTTTGGAAAGGATTCGATTTTCGATGGAAAGTATTTCATCAGGGTTGTGGAGGATTTTTCGGTCTTTTTCGTAGTCTTCGAAGATAATTTTGAGATTGAGGGAAAAATCGTGAAGAAGTGATTGGATTTTTTGCCGGATCTTACGAGAGCTCTGGCTTCTTTCCAGTTCAAGTTTCTGTTGTTTGGCATAGTGCTCTTTACTTGCTCTCGGCAGGGAAGTATCAATCTTTTGGAGTTCTACATAGTTTTTCACGTATTCACTAAAGAGTTTGTAAATGTCATCGATGTGGAAATAGAGATCTTTGAACACACTTCGATAATCCCGTCTGGAACCCGCATCAAAGAAGATGTTAAATTGGATCTGGTTAGAGATAAAGAGGAAGGAGTAGCTTTTATCGAAAAACTCTAAAAGGGTTATCGCGATAAAGGCCTTGTCTTCTATGGGGAGAAGAGATCGTGGGTCACGAATACTTTTGAAATTGTCCATAACTTCACGAAAGTTAAGAGATTCCCTGAGGATACGCATGCCGAGTCGTACTGGCTCGGGCAGTCCTTCCAGACCATCGTTACTCGCCATCGCCTCTTCCATCTCTTTGGCCATTTGTTCTTCCAATGCTTTTTGTCGCTCAAGTTCTTCTCTTCGACGCCTTTCCTGTTCGTCTTCCTCTGCCCAACGTCTTGTGTAATAGCCAATCTCATCGGTTTCGTTGAAGTTGAGGAATTCTTTGAAGCTCTGGAATTTACCCATATAACGCATGTCTTTGTAATAGTAGTCTGCCAGATAAAGAAGTCTCGGGAAAATAGTATAGAAAAGCTTGTAGATGTTTTGATTGACGATCTGAATGTTTTTGTTGACGGTTATGGGTTCAAGTGAGCGCATCGTTTGTTCTGTCATGAGGACTTTTTCGACAACAATGTTGAGGCTTGCTTTGTACTTATCAAGAATAAGAAGGGCTTTGAAAAGTTTTACAAGATTGTTTCTTGCGATGAGAAGAGGGTTCGGGGGATTCATCAAGAGTTGTCTGACAAGTCGAAAAAAGTCCACATCGTAGATCATGTCAAGTCGATAGATAAGCTCATAGTAATGAGAGAGTCCTATCTCATGGAGTTTTTGTCTGAGATCGTATGAGAAGGCTTTGTCCTGATAGAAAAGAGAGGTGAAGATCTGATGATTGATGGTGGAGAGTTTCTCTATATCTCCGAGCAGGGAGAGGAAATGATGGGAGAATTTGGTACCCCAAAAGTTGAAAATACCGTAGAGAATACATATCCATTTGGCTGCAAATCGCTCCCAGAAAAGATCCCAGCGAGAAACATGGGTTTCTTTTTCGTTTGCTTTTTTTGTTTGGTTTGCTGGTTGTCTGGTGGAAGAGGAGGAAGACATTGATGTTCTTTTTTCAGCGGCACGACGCTGGGCTTCCTTGGCTTCGACAAACTCTGAAAGTTTTTTTGAGAGTTGAACCGAAGGGTCGGACTCGAGGTTAACAACCTTGCCTCCAGCCCTCACAAATTCTTCAAATATCTCTTTTTGTTCTTGAATGTCCAGTTGATCAATGCCGAGTTTTTTCTTTTTTTCCTCTAGTGTTCCCATTCATGCTCCTTTTTGAGTGTTTGTTCTTTGTTTTTATTTATTATACATAGTTTTGGGAAAAAATGCAATACTAAAGAAAATAAAAGGGCGCTTCTTTCAGGAAGCGCCCTTTTTTCCAGACATGAAAAAAGCTGTTTATTGAAATTGTGGTGAGTTACCCTGTATTTCGGCGTTTGCACGGATTTTGTTTGCTTTTTTGAGCAGATCGTTTAATCCATTCTGGTTGAAGGTAACCTTGTATTCGGATTTTTTCTGGTCAAGCCAGCTCTGGTAGAAGTACCACATGCGACTTTGGATAAGCTGATTTCGGATCTGGTTCTTGAGGTTTTCGTCAAAAGGCATTGGTTTGCCATCTTTGACAAGTCTTGCTTTGTTTTGCTCGTAAAAGTCTTTCACATCTTTGTCTGTGATCATACTACTTGCTTGCTGGAAAAGTATCTGTTCAAAGTTGTTCATAGCGTACTGAATGAGAGCATCTTCGCGAACCTTACGTCTTGAGTCTGCATTGTCTTTACCGATTTTTCTTCCACCTTCAACGTTAACAAGAAAACCCTGAGCAGCATTCATGAGAGCATCAAACTGGGTGGAAAGTTCCTGTTCATAGCCCGGGATAAAGAGGGCAAAGAGGTTTTTGACCTCTTTCCAGGTGTAGTTTTTGCCCCAGACACTGAACAAAACCGTGTTGTCAGGGATTGCAGTGATCTCGTACTCGTTCTTTCCAACTTTTACCTTGTTATCTTCGAGGGTGTAATTCTTTTTTACAGCCATAGCAAGGGTTTTTGTCTGGAGATCCTGCTGGAGTTTCATGAGAACATAATAACTCATCTTGCCATCTTGCACCTGTTTTTCTATCCAGCTGTAGGATTTGTCTGTTTTGGGTTCGGTGACATAGATGATATGGTAGCCATCACTCGTTTCAACAAGCTCGGGGAGGAGACCTTTCTTTTTGGTGGTAAATACAGCATTTTCAAATTCTGGCACCATCATTCCTTCGAGGAAGTACCCGAGGTCTCCACCGATATCTTTACTGCCTGGATCCTGAGAGTACTGGATGGCAGCATTGCTGAAATCTTTGGTGAAGTTTTTGGATTTTTTGAGGGTATCAAGTGTGTTCTGGGCGAGAAGACGTACCTCTTCTTTGGTGGCGTTGGTATTTACTGTAAACAGGATATGGGAAGCCCTTACGACCGGGAAAGCGGTATTTTTGGTTTTTTGGGCCACCCAGTTTGTTCCCTCTTGAGCAAGGTAGATGAAGTACTGTTTTTCAATCTCGGAGGAGAATTTGTCATTGAATTCGGGGCTGTTCGTAAGACCTGCCTTGAGTTCTTCAAAGAGAATAATGTCTTTGGATGCACGACTTTCAGAAAAGAGAACATTTTTTAGCATCTCGACATCCTGAAGGTACTGGGGATAGCTGGTAGCCATATATTCTACCAGGTCTTTAACATCGTTGTATGTGACACTTTTTTTCTTGCCACCTATTTCATAGGTGAGAACAGGCTGGCTACAACTAAAAACAAACACGGTTGTGATACTTGCGAGAAGCCATTTTTTGAAATTCATAAGGATACTCCTTCTGTGGTTTTATAGGTTTTTATTATACCCGGGCTGAAAAAAATATGCAAATTTTTGGAGATTTTTGTGATCTCTTTGTCGGTAAAAATGAAAATTGTGCTTTTGGGTTTCCCTCAAAGTCTCAATTGCTTTTAAAAATTGGGTTGGATCTTTCTTCTTTTGGTTGGGTGTTGTTATTTATTTATTTCGCCAATCACCGTTTGTATGGTTTCCTCAAAAGCGCGGATCTTTTCCTGGGAGAGAATATGCAGACTATAACGACTTTCGTTGAAAATACCTACGATCCAGAAAAGACTTTCCTGGAGAGAGGGGAGATTCGAGGTGAGTTTTTCGATGTATTCCAGAGGACCGTAGGAATGACGGTAGGGGAGGATGCGACTGCTTGCTGTTTCGATTAACATCACAAAGTATTTTACGATGGTCATGATCTCTTCTTTTTTTTCATCGCTGGTGGCGCTGGCATTTTCAAAGAGGGCATACAGCTGTTGTTTCAGAACCTCGTTTTCCTGTTGTTTTCGCTTGTTTTTTTGGAGCTTTTGCTGGATGAAGCTGATACCTGTAATTGTGAAAAGAATCATGATGAAGAGGCGAATCAGTGTCCCAAAGATCTGAAAGACAAGACGATTTTTTTCATAAAAAGCGATAAACCATCTGATCAATCGGTTTTTGGGTTTGTAGGACCAGAAAGTGGCAAAAAAGTATCCGATAAGACCAAAGACGAGATAAACGCCTATCAAAATAATGAGAATACGAAGAGCTCCTCTCAAAACAGGAGAGGGTGGTTTTCTTTCTTGAGTGGCTTCAGAAGAAGAGATTTCATTGGTAGGGGAGGGGGAAAATTCTTCTGGCGTCTGGAGACTGATTTCGGTTTGCCTTACCGACATTTTAAAACGCTCTCCGAGTTTTTCAAGAGAGAAGACAACAAATCGATGGGGCAGGAGAAATGCTATACCTAACGAAAGGAGAAGCCCTCCCATAATGAGGGATTTTGGGAAACCCTTGTGTGTTTGATTGAGAGAAAGGCCTTGCATTTTCCAGTTAAAGATTTGAAACTGTTCGTGAAGCGAGGACCACGATCCCCAAAAACCCAAAAAGAGCAATGCCCAGCTTACTGTGAGATGGTTTCTAATAGCGGGTTGGACAAGTGAACCTATACTGCTAAAGAAAACACTGAGAAAAAATAACCAGAAAAAAAGTTTTTCCGAGCCTTCGAGAGAGGTGTTGAGATTAAGCCGGGCGATCTCTTCAGCTGCCCATTTTTCATAGGGCAGGGAATTATCTGCTGGGTAGTCAGACAAGAGATGGGAGAAGGTTTGAGGTTTCCGGGAAAATCCCCACCACAAAAGAAACATGAGGGTTTCCTGAACACTCAAGAGGATGATAAGGGCAGATAAAGGAACGCGGGGAATGAGACCAATATTTCCCACAACAATAATCGCCGGCAAGGAGAGGAGAAACCCCAATACAAGGCGCACAAAGGTTTGGAGTTTTCTCCTTTGTTCGATATGAAAACCGGTAAAAATGGACTGAATGATTCCACTTATCCAGATGACAGGAACGATCTCTGTTATATTGGAAACAAAGAGGGAGAGAATGCTTCCCATCACGGTTATGGTAAATCCGAGAAGCATAAGGATCCACGAGAGTGTTGCCATACGTCCCCCCTATAGTCGCGTGAGTTGGATCAGGGTTGCCTCGTGTTCAGCATAGTAGCTCTGAAAACCAATATTCCACAGGCTCAGCTCCCTGGAAATTTCAGGTCCTACCTGAATAATCGTAATCGAATGCCCCATATGTTGGAGATTAATGAGTTGTTGAATAATTTCATGTGAAAGTCTTGGAGAGATAACAAAGAGGCTTACTCCCCAGGAAATCCCCTGCAGGTGTTTGGATAATATGTCACGAAATGGGGCATTTTTTGCAGCTTCAATAGTAGCAAGATGAGAAAGCATGTTGGTGAGATGGGATTCACCTTTTCCGAGTTCAATATCAAGCACTTGGTCTACATTATCGATACGGCAATTGATGACGAGCGCCATCTCCTGACGGAGAAGAAAAAGCTCACGCAGGAGAGAGGCTGTAACTTCAATAGCTCGTTCTATGTAATAATCCTTGTTGTGAAAATCATAGTCTTCGCTGGCAAGATTCAGGATTACCAGGCTTGCAGAGGAGATGGCGGGTTGATAAGTGTTTATGTAGAACTTTCCCTGACGTGCCGAGACTTTCCAGTTGATACGGCGGATGTCGTCACCGGCGTTATATTCTTTGAGCCCGGTGATAAGGGTAGGATCCTCAAAAATAGGCATGGGATTTTTAATTATTCCAAAGGGTTGCATGCTTTTGTATTTGTGACCGGAGAGACGGAAAAGGGTGGGATACACGATGATGGCTTTTCGGGTATCATGTTCGATTTCTATTTCATCCCAGCCTATAAAATCAGAAAAAAGTATAGTTGTGGGACCTATGATAAACTTCCCTCTTCGTCTTCCTGAAAAGCTGTACGAAAGCATCTGACGTTCTCTGGGTTTCAGTGTCAAAAGGAAAGGGTAACTCTGTCTGGGGGCAAGATGAATGTCAATAGCATCACGGATAAATATATATCCTACAGGGAGCAAAGAGGTATTGGTAATATGAAGGAAATTGTCTTCGGGAAGAGTGGAAAAAACCTGGGTAGTTTCGAGAAACCTTTTGATGTTGACGTATTTTGGGACGAGAAAAAGATACAGCCGGTTTATCCCTAAAAAAAGGAGCGAAGCGTAGAGAAAAATTTTTAGTCCACCAAGTTCAATGAATAACGAGACAAATAGGATAAGAATGCCCAGAAAAATCCACAGTCGTTTATTCATATTTATCCTTGCGTTTTGGGCTGTTCCATGGGTACAGGAATGTTGCTCAGAATGCGCTCAATGATGGCCCGTGCATCGATATTTTTAAGTCTTGTTTCCGATCGGAGGACAAGACGATGCTTGAGGACATCAACGGCAAGATTTTTGATGTCCTCGGGGATAACGTAATCTCGCCCATTGAGTAACGCATAGGCCTGAGCTGCTTTGTAAAGGGCTATACTTCCACGAGGAGAAGCTCCCAGGAGAATGTTTGGGTCATGGCGGCTAGCGTCGACTATCTTGAGAAGATACTGTCTGAGGGAAGCATCCACATACACATTGGGAACTTCAACTTGAAGTTTTAGGATATCTTCTACAGATACTACCGGTTCAAGGGATTGTATGGGATGAACCTTGTTCTGGCGAAGGATCACTTCGGCTTCTTCTTCGATATCGGGGTACCCCAGCGCTAGACTCATAAAAAAACGATCCATCTGAGCCTCTGGTAGGGGGAAGGTACCTTCAAACTCTATGGGGTTCTGGGTAGCAATGACAAAAAAAGGTTGGGGAAGAGCGACACTCATACCTTCAATAGATACCTGATTTTCTCCCATAGCTTCAAGAAGGGCGGATTGGGTTTTGGGAGTAGCGCGGTTGATTTCATCGACGAGTAAGATCTGGGAAAAAATAGGCCCCTTGCGAAACTCGAAGCGTTTAGTATCAGGGTTGTAGATGGATACCCCTGTAATGTCCGCCGGAAGCAGGTCCGGTGTTCCCTGGATGCGCTTGAAGGTGGCGTTAATGGTTTTGGCTACAGAGCGAGCAAGCATGGTTTTCCCTAACCCGGGCACATCTTCGAGAAGAACATGGCCTTTACACACCAGGCTTACGAGAAGTTTTTCAATAACCGGTCGTTTGCCGACGATCACCTTTTCAATATTTTTAATAATTTTTTGGGATGTTTGCTGGATAGCATCAAGATCCATACCCCCGCCTCCTTTTTTAGAATTGATTTATTATAGCATTTTTTTTGGATTTTGCAAGCCTTTGGAAAAATTTATTTTCAATAGAGGTGTACGGGATAATAGCGAAAAAAAGGTTTTTTAAGGTGACAATGCAAGGTGAAAATTTTGCATTTTTTTGACAGGAAAGGAGAAGCTATGTATAATATAGAGAGAAAAAAGGAGTGGCCCATGAAACGTATCTGGATCTATGATACCACCCTTCGAGATGGGAAACAGGCAGAAAATGTGAATCTTTCTCTCACCGACATGCTTGCTATTGCAAAGAGACTGGACCAATTTGGTGTTGATTATCTCGAATGTGGTTGGCCCGCGGCAAATCCCAAGGATAGGAGTTTTTTTGAAGAGATTAAGAAAGTCGAGCTTCACCATGCTCAGATTGCTGCTTTTGGAAGTACTCGTCATGCTAAAAACAAGGTTCAAGAGGACCCCAATATTGAAGCCCTTCTTAAAGCAGATACTCCTGTAGTTACTATTTTTGGGAAAAGCTGGGATCTCCATGTCAGGGAAGTCTTTCATATCTCTCTCGAAGAGAATCTGAAACTCGTCTATGAGTCTATTGACTATCTCAAGAGGCACAACAAACAGGTCTTTTTTGACGCCGAGCATTTCTTTGATGGTTACCGCAGTAACCCGGAGTATGCTCTCAAGGTTTTGGAAACTGCGGAAAAAGCCGGGGCAGATGCGATTATCCTCGCTGATACGAATGGTGGAATGTTGCCCTCGATGATCCGGGAGATTATGAGTGTGGTGACAAAAGAGGTCAAAACCCATATAGGCATTCATGCGCATAACGATAGTGATTGTGCTGTTGCGAACTCTCTGGAAGCAGTGCTGGCCGGTGCGGTTCAGGTTCAAGGGACCTTTAACGGGGTAGGAGAGCGTTGTGGCAATGCCAACCTTGTGTCGATTATTCCTAACCTGGTTTTGAAGCTGGGATATGATTGTGGGGCTATTACTCTCGAGCGTTTGAAACAGTTAACAGAGGTTTCTCATTACATCTATGAGATAGCTAACCTCTCGCCGGATAACAAACAACCTTATACGGGGCATAGTGCTTTTGCCCATAAGGGAGGGGTGCATGTTAACGCTGTTGAAAAGAATCCTAAAACCTATGAGCATATTGATCCTGAAATGGTAGGGAATCGCCGCAGGATCCTTATCTCCGAACAGTCGGGTAAGTCTAACATCCTTGAGAAAGCTCATGAACTGGGTTTAGAGATTAAAGATGCCTTTATTCAACCCCTTCTTCATAAGGTAAAAGAAATGGAGAATATGGGGTATGAGTTTGAGGGTGCTGACGCTTCTTTTGAGCTTTTGGTGAAGCGGATTACAGGGAATTTTGTTGAGCGATTTGATATAATTTCTTTCCGTGTTTCTTCTTTTGTGAAGACAAATGACTATAGTTACGTGGAAGCGACGGTGAAGCTTCGGGTGGGAGAGATGGAGGAACTTACCGTCGGAGAAGGGGACGGTCCGGTCAATGCCCTCGATATTGCCTTAAAAAAGGGACTGTCAGTTTTCTATCCTGTGATAAAAGCGGTGAAACTCACGGACTACAAGGTACGTATTCTTAACCCTAAAGCGGGGACAGCAGCGGTTACGAGGGTGCTTGTTTCTTTTCAGTACAATGGTTATGAGTGGCAAACCGTAGGGGTTTCCAGTAATATCATTGAGGCAAGCTGGCAGGCGTTGGTAGATAGTATGCATTATATTTTGATGAAAGTGGAAAAATAATCATGGGTGAGATGCGATACAAACCAATAGGGGTTTTTGATTCTGGTGTGGGTGGTCTTACGGTAGTGAAGGCATTGATGGAACTGTTGCCATCGGAGTCTTTTGTGTATCTGGGGGACACAGCCAATCTCCCGTATGGTGAAAAATCGGCTGAAATGGTTCGGCAATATGCTTTCCATAATGCCCAGTTTTTACAGGAGTTTGATATCAAAGTGATGGTGGTAGCCTGTAATACAGCCTCTTCTGTAGCTCTCGAAGAGCTTCAGGAGAATTTTGATTTTCCTGTGCTGGGGGTCATAGAGCCAGCAGCGAGAGAAGCTGTGAGGGTGAGTCGTTCCCAGCAGATAGGAGTGATTGGTACCAAGCGGACCATCCGTAGTGAGATGTATACTCACAAAATTCATGAACTCTCTCCCCAGGCGAGGGTTATAGGCAAAGCCTGTCCTCTTTTTGTTCCTTTGATAGAGGAGGGTTTTTTGCATCACGAGGCAACAATGCTTGTCGCCAAAGAATACCTCTCTCCTCTGGCAAACGATATTGATACCCTTATCCTGGGTTGTACCCACTATCCTCTGATACGGGATACTATCCAGTCTGTTCTCCCTCATGTGACGATTGTGGATTCAGCAACCTCTACGGCGAGAGAACTTCGCCAACTGCTGTTGGAGCGAGATTGGCTTTCTGATCAGCTCTCTCCAAAAAGACAGTTCTTTGCGACAGATATTACCGAGCATCTTCACGGACTTGCCAGGATGATTCTTCCTGATGTGCCTTCTCTGATATTTGAAGAGGTTCGATTGGCATCTACACCGGTGGTGTAGGGGGCTAAGTATGAGAGATATTCTTTTCCGTATAGGTATATGGTGGTGGCGACCATCCGTGGGAGCAAAGGAAGCGATCATGTATCATCCTCGATGGTCTGAAATCGTGTGGCTTATTGTGATGAATATGGTTGCTATGGGGATTATGACACTTCTGGCTATAGGGGGAAGTTTTCGATCTCTGGTGGAAACCCTTGGCGGAATAGTACTTTTTTCTCTTTCTTTTGTGGTGTGGTGGGTAGTGGTGTTTGCTGTGATGATGATGCTTCTCGTGGCTGGATTTCGGCGTGTTGTGGTGCCGGAGAGACTGCTTTTTCTTCTCGGGGTATCTCATCTGTCATGGGTTTTTCTTTTGCCTGTGGCTCTTGTTGGTGTCTGGATTGGAACAGGATTTGTTACGTTTGTTTCTTTTGTCGCAGGGTTGCTTTCTTTTTTGTGGCTTGTTGAGGTTTTTCGAAAAGAGTATGCTCTCTCTTTTGCTAAGACTCTGGTGATTGTGGTTTTTCCAGCGTTTATTATTTTTTTGCAGGGGATTTTCTGGGCTTTGAGAACTCTGGTTACGCTGGTGCTTATGGGGAGTTTATGAAAAGTATTGGTTCTCTGGCAAGGCAGTATCTCTGGAGCACGTATGATAGATATTTTTATAAAACGCTGATACCTTCTTTTCTGGTTGGTTTTGTCTTTGTGACCCTTTTCCAGGGGATTGTGGAGTTGTACAATCTTATACAACTCTATATTAAATCAAACGTACCCCTCAAAAATATCTTCTTGATGACAGTGAATCTTGTTCCTTTTTTGGCAACGATCACCCTGCCTTTGGGAGTTCCTTTTGGATATATCCTGGCCATGGGAAGACTTTCCCGGGATTCGGAGATTATTGCTCTGCGTGCTTGTGGTGTGTCGAATTTTCGAATCGTTCTTCCTGGCCTGGTGTTTGCTGTTTTTCTTACCTTGTTTGCCTGGGTTTTTAATAATTTTATAGGCTATCCAGCAACAAAAAGTTATATTCTCTTGCGTGCTCAGTCTGAGCGTGAGAAACCGATAGTTCAGCTGAAAAATCAGGCTTTTCTCAGTGTGGGCAAGTACCAGTTAAAATTTGATAGAAGTATCACTTTTGAGAATCTTGAGGTTTTGCTCAATGTTCAACTGGTAGATCTTCCCGGGAAACGTACTATCATGGCAGAGAAGGGCAGACTCTACAAGGATCCCGAATCTGCGAATAACTATGTGATCAAGCTTCAAAATGGCAGTATCTCGGAAATCCAGGAGATAGAAAATGAAATGGGCCGAAAAGAACAGAAAATGTTTATTGTTTCTTTTCGGTATCTGACGGTGTATATTCCTATCTCTGTTGAGGGTTTCAATATTCGGACGTTGCCGGAAAGCATGAGTGTTTGGGAACTCAAGAAACAAATTGAAGAGGAAATTAAGAAAAACACTTCCTGGCAAAGTTTTTTGCGAGAAGAAAAAGAGCTTTTGGAGGATGAAAAAAAGATTCAACGGGAGCTTAAGAATCTTGCAAAGCTTGTTCCTGATCCTGCACAAAGGAAGGCAAGGGAACAAGAGCTTAAAACTCAGCTTGATGAGACGAAACGGAAACAGAAAGACCTGGTGCGTCAGGTTCGGAGTGTCATGCCAAGAGAGCGTATGAGTTTAATGGAGAAGTATTCGTTTCCTGCGGCTATTTTGGTCTTTGCTTTGCTGTGTGTTTTTTTGGGCATGTTTTTACCCCGCGGAGGGAGAAATGAAAACCTTGGAATAGCGATGATTGTGATGATTGTGTACTATGGTATATGGATGGGTATGCGAAGGCTTATCGAGGCCCAACAGGGGGACCCCTGGTTGGTGTGGGTGCCGAATCTTGTTTATTTGGTGGTGGGTTTAGGGGTGATGATGAAAAAAATTCGGGAGTAGGGTGTGCCTTTTTGGAAAAAGGAGTATGGTGCTTTGATTCGGGAAAGACTGAGACTGTTATGGAAATATTATCGATTCTCAATATTTGACCGGTATATTTTACGACAGTTTGTCCTGGTGAGTTTGTTTTCTCTTGTTTTTATCGTTGTTCTGTATGAGGTTGTTCAGGTTTTTCAGTTTTTGCGATGGTTTCCGGAGGGGACAAGGGGCATAGACATATTTTTCATGAACCTGTATGAAAGTGCTTACTGGGCGATGATTTTTCTTCCTCTTTCACTTACCCTTGGAGCGGTGGTGGTTTTTACAAGACTTGCTAACCACTATGAGCTTCGGGCGATGGTCTCTACTGGTATCAGTCTCAAACGAGTGATGTTTTACCCGTTGTTTTTTACAGCTGTTTTTGTGTTGGTGATGATTTTTTTTCTCCAGGAAAATGTGATTTTCCCCATTTATCAGCGTTATTTTGCCTACCAAAAGCTCGTGTTTGAAAAGGTTCCTGTGAAGGAAGTAGACAGGTTTAAGGATAACCAGAACGTGGTTGTGTATGGGCCGAATCATACCTTATACATGGGAGATAGATATCTGGCGCTCGCAAAGCGGCTCGAAAATGTGGTGATTTTGTCTCTGATACCCAAGGATGGTCCTGAGTTTGTTATTTCTCAAGTTTTTTCTAACGAATATCTTATGAGTAATCTTCAGCTTATAGAAAAAGAAAGGCTTCTTGATGTTCTTCAGAGGATTAATTTTACCATGCGTATCGATGCGAGGTCAATGGTTTGGGATAAGGATCACTGGGTTCTCTATGATGGAACAATATGGAGGATTAATCCATTCTCTGCGAGCGTTCAGGTGGACCAGTTTTCTCAATTTACAACGAATGTGCTTTCGATAGAGCCTTTTTATCTGGAAAAGATCTGGTATGATATGAATGCTATGAAGCCATCGCAGTTAAAAGCGCTTATCCGTTTGAGAAAACAGTCGGGGCAGTTTTATGCGGATCTTGAAGCGGTTTGGTATTCGAATATTTCGTATATGCTGAATGCTTTTTTTCTGGTACTTCTTATCGTGGGTTTTATCGATATATCGAGGAAAAAGATCTCTCTTATTGAAAATCTGGTGATCTGTTTTGTAAGTTTTGGAGTTTCCTACATCGTATTTGCGATGGGGGCAAGTTTTGCAGCCAATGGAGATCTTCCTCCTTTTTTAGGAGGGTTTCTCGGGACGATAATTCTGGGAGTGTCTGCTATCTGGTTGTATCGTCGACTCCCCACGTAGGGGGAATGATCTGAACCCATACCTCGCGTTTTCTTGGACCGTCAAACTCACAGAAAAAAATGCTTTGCCATGTTCCAAGCTGGATTTTACTCTCTGAGATGGGTACTATCACAGAGGAACCTGTGAGAACGCTCTTGATGTGGGCGTCTGAGTTTCCTTCTCGGTGATGAAAATCATCTCGCGGGGAGATGGTATGAGACAACCAGAGAAGAATATCATGCTGTACGTCTGGGTCGGCATTTTCGTTTATGGTTACTGCAGCTGTGGTATGAGGAATGAATACCATCGCTATCCCTTCTTTTACGCCAGAGGTTCTTACAGCTTCTTCAACAAGAGTATCAATGGGAAGCATGCATTGTCGCTTGGGTGTCGAAAGGTGAAAACGGTACATCAGAGGTTACTCCAAGCTCCTGTGGGAAGATGGATACGGAGGTTTTTATCGGGAGGAAGGAGATCAGTTTGCAGTCCCCGGATTACATACCCTTGATACCAGAGAATGAAGCGTGCTCGTGCTCCCATTTCTTTCCCTGTTGGGGAAAAGGTTACTCCGGGCTCATCTCCCGCGTAATGAACGGCAAAACCTTTGGCTACATCTTCTGCTATTTTGACTCCTTCAGCGTCAGGTACTCCGTACTTTCGAATGGTGTTGAGAGCCTGTCCGGTAAGTCCTTTGATCAAGTATTGCCGGCTGTATTCCTCAAAACCTGGATAGATGGAGACTGTGCTTGTTTGAATGGTGAGGAAAGCGTCTTCGAGAGAACAGATACGATAAGGGGAGGGATAGGAAACGAGGGAGCCTGTCTCAATATCGTAGAGGGTTTCTTTGTCTACCACAGAGGCGGTGATGTCCTGAGAATGGTAATGTCCTGTGAAAACGAGACGGATACGGTATTTTGCCATGAGTTTTGCCAGGTCTTTGCGGTTATTGAGGAGGTACTCGGGATGGAGTTTTCTCTGACCGGGCCAGTGTTCAAAAAGCCCGTGGTGCATCATTAAGATGAGCGTGGCGTTGCTTTTTTTTGCCTCCTGGGCAATGCCTTCAAGCCATTTGAGGGTTTGGGGTTTGAGTCTTCCTTCAGTTACGGGGTGTTTGAGCATGCGGTTGGATTCGTTGATGGTGGAATCCAGCGCTGCAAGCCAGAAGTCAGGGGTAATACGAACAGCATACGAGAGAGAAAAGGTATCCCGACTAAAAGCGTCTCTGTAACCAAAATCCGCATAGAATTCTGCAAAATCTTTATCAGAAAGATAGGCAACAGGTAAGGTCTTGTCTTCTTCGTAACGAAAAGCCTCAGGGTTGTTGAGATCATGGTTTCCGGGAATGACAAATATTTTGGGTTGACGGGGATGATTTTTCTTGATTTTTTGAAGGGCGGAACGTACCGCCTCATGGTTGACGAGTTCTCCATCTTTGGTCAGGTCGCCCGGGATAAGGATAAAATCAACGTTAAGTTGCATCACTTCTTGTATCCATGCTTCGAGGAGTTGAGGTGCTTCTCGAAGAAGTTTTCTATCATCGGCGAGATAGCTTTCAAAAGCTTTACCGTTGGTTCCCAGTTCACTACTGTAATAGTGAAGATCGGACACGACAACCCACGAGAGGGATGTCTGACCATACAATGTTTGCATGAGGAAAATGGAAAGAAAAATTCGCATAAACGATTTCATAAAAACCTCCTTTGTGGTTTTTATTGTAATGAACAAGAAGGAAAAAGACAAGTTTTTACTTTAGTTTTTACTTTTTTTCAAAAAGGGGGAGAAAAAAGCACCCGAAGGGAAAAGAGGTTATTGAGGGGGATGGCAAAGAGGGCTATGACTTTGTCGCAGTGAGAAAACTGCTGTTTTTTTGTTGCAGTACGAGAGGGAAAACAAGCTCTTCCCGTGTTGCAGTGAGCTCGAAAAATTCCCCTGCTCTTCCTTTCTTGCAGGAGAACAAGTTCCCTCTTGTCGAGTAAAGAAATGTCTCGAGATGAGCGGGGGTCACCTCGATACGCTTCGCTACTCGGTCACCTCGATACGCTCCGTTGGAGCTACTCGGTGACCGTTCTCGATACGCTCCGTTGGAGCTACTCGGTGACCGTTCTCGATACGCCCCCTTAGGGCTACTCGGTGACCGAGTGGGTACGCTTCGCTACTTGGCGACCAAAAAACCTTCGGCTCTTACCCTATCGCAGTGAGAAGACTTGCTATTACCATGTTGCAGTCAATTTTTGGGGTGAGAGGTTTTTGGGGCGTGCTCTTTCCTTCTTACAGTCAAAAAACCCTCAGAGAAAATCACAAAAACTGAAACAGGGTAAGATCACTTTCTTCTCTTGCTGAAAAATTTGTTTTTACCCTCTTTTCGTGAAGGCAAAAATCACGTGCTCTTTCCCTGTCACAGGACGCCTCTTCTCTCTTTCCTGCAATAAGGGAATAGCATACCGCCTGTTTTTAAGAGAAAAACCCGCCCACTATGAAAAGAAAAAGAAGAGACACTTCTTCTTATTTGTAGACCATCACGGTGGCTTTGTTGCCATTTGCCACATCTTGATAAGCCACGTAGGGAGTACCGTTGTCGACGTAGAGAGAAATAAAGTTGGCCGCTCCAGCTGAAAATCCGGGATTTCCCACGTTAGTCCACTCTGTTCCAGTAAACCTCATCACGGTGGCTTTGTTGCCATTTGCCACATCTTGATAAGCCACGTAGGGGGTACCGTTGTCGACGTAGAGAGAAATATAGGCGGCCTCTCCAGCTGAAAATCCCGGGCTTCCGACGACTTGCCAACTTGATCCATTCCATTTCATGACGGTGGCTTTGTAGCCATTTGCCACATCTTGATAAGCCACGTAGGGAGTACCGTTGTCGACGTAGAGAGAAATATAGTAGGCCTCTCCAGCTGAAAATCCCGGGCTTCCGACGGGTTGCCAACTTGATCCATTCCATTTCATGACGGTGGCTTTGTAGCCATTTGCCCAATCTTGATAAGCCACGTAGGGAGTACCGTTGTCGACGTAGAGAGAAATATAGTAGGCCTCTCCAGCTGAAAATCCCGGGCTTCCGACGGGTTGCCAACTTGATCCATTCCATTTCATGACGGTGGCTTTGGTGCCATTTACCCAATCTTGATAAGCCACGTAGGGGGTACCGTTGTCGACGTAGAGAGAAATATAGGCGGCCTCTCCAGCTGAAAATCCCGGGCTTCCGACGGGTTGCCAACTTGATCCATTCCATTTCATGACGGTGGCTTTGTAGCCATTTGCCACATCTTGATAAGCCACGTAGGGGGTACCGTTGTCGACGTAGAGAGAAATATAGGCGGCCTCTCCAGCTGAAAATCCCGGGCTTCCGACGGGTTGCCAACTTGATCCATTCCATTTCATGACGGTGGCTTTGGTGCCATTTACCCAATCTTGATAAGCCACGTAGGGGGTACCGTTGTCGACGTAGAGAGAAGTATAGGCGGTCCCTCCCGCTGAAAATCCCGGGCTTCCGAGGACCTGCCAGCTTTTTCCTCCATATCCAGGGAAATAGAGGTCGATGAATTCATCAAGTGTCATGGTGGGAAAAGTGAGAGAGCATCCATAAAAACCAACCACTACCACGATGATACTCTCAAGGAAGATGCTTTTTTTCTTCATATTGTCCCCCTTCGAGAACTTTTCATCTGAATTATAAAGGGTGTGGGTATCTTTGTCAAGCTAAAGACATTCCTCAAAAATAATCTCCGTGAAAGGATGTTGTTTCCTCATAATTGCCAAAAAAAAGGTGGGGGAGGGGATTTGGTGCTCTTCCCTTGTTGCAGTGAGCTCGAAAAATTCCCCTGCTCTTCCTTTCTTGCAGGAGAACAAGTTCCCTCTTGTCGAGTAAAGAAATGTCTCGAGATGAGCGGGGGTCACCTCGATACGCTTCGCTACTCGGTCACCTCGATACGCTCCGTTGGAGCTACTCGGTGACCGTTCTCGATACGCCCCCTTAGGGCTACTCGGTGACCGAGTGGGTACGCTTCGCTACTTGGCGACCAAAAAACCTTCGGCTCTTACCCTATCGCAGTGAGAAGACTTGCTATTACCATGTTGCAGTCAATTTTTGGGGTGAGAGGTTTTTGGGGGCGTGCTCTTTCCTTCTTACAGTCAAAAAACCCTCAGAGAAAATCACAAAAACTGAAACAGGGTAAGATCACTTTCTTCTCTTGCTGAAAAAATTTGTTTTTACCATATTCTCGTGAAGGCAAAAATCACGTGCTCTTTTCCTGTCACAGGACGCCTCTTCTCTCTTTCCTGCAATAAGGGAATAGCATACCGCCTGTTTTTAAGAGAAAAACCAGCCCACCATGAACAGGAAAAGAAGGGAAAAGAAGAGTGTAGACCATCACGGTGGCGTGGGAGCCATCCCAATATCGATAAGCCACGTAGGGAGTACCGTTGTCGACGTAGAGAGAAATATACTCGGCCCCTCTCGCTGAAAATCCCGGGCTTCCGACGGGTTGCCAACTTGATCCATTCCATTTCATGACGGTGGCTTTGTTGCCATTTGCCCAATCTTCATAAGCCACGTAGGGGGTGCCGTTGTCGATGTAGAGAGAAGTCCAGTTGGCCTGTCCAGCTGAAAATCCCGGGCTTCCGACGGGTTGCCAACTTGATCCATTCCATTTCATGACGGTGGCTTTGTTGCCATTTGCCCCATCGCTATAAGCCACGTATGGGGTGCCGTTGTCGATGTAGAGAGAAGTCCAGCTGACCCCTCCCGCTGAAAATCCCGGGCTTCCGACGGGTTGCCAACTTGATCCATTCCATTTCATGACGGTGGCTTTGTTGCCATTTGCCCAATCTTCATAAGCCACGTAGGGGGTGCCGTTGTCGATGTAGAGAGAAGTCCAGTTGGCCTGTCCAGCTGAAAATCCCGGGCTTCCGACGGGTTGCCAACTTGATCCATTCCATTTCATGACGGTGGCTTTGAAGCCATTTGCCCCATCTTGATAAGCCACGTATGGGGTGCCGTTGTCGACGTAGAGAGAAGTATACTCGGCCATTCCAGCTGAAAATCCCGGGCTTCCGACGACTTGCCAACTTGATCCATTCCATTTCATGACGGTGGCTTTGTTGCCATTTGCCCAATCTTGATAAGCCACGTAGGGAGTACCGTTGTCGATGTAGAGAGAAGTCCAGCTGGCCCCTCCCGCTGAAAATCCCTGGCTTCCGACAACCTGCCAAATTAATCCATCCCATTTCCTCACAGTGGCTTTGTAGTCATCCCCATCGCTATAAGCCACGTAGGGCGTACCGTTGTCGACGTAGAGAGAAGTATACCCGGCTGAATATGCCGAGGTTCCGACGGGTTGCCAGCCTTTTGACCATTTTGGGAAAAAAAGATCGATGAATTCATCAAGGGTCATGGTGGGAAAAGTGAGAGAGCACCCATAAAAACCAACCACTACCACGATGATACTCTCAAGGAAGATGCTTTTTTTCTTCATATTGTCCCCCCTCGAGAACTTTTCATCTGAATTATAAAGGGTGTGGGTATTTTTGTCAATTTTTCGAATTGCTTCATAATAAAAGTACTCGAAAAGGGAACGCTATTGCAAAATAAAAAAGTACTTTAAATTTGTGTAAAATAATCCAGTTCATGGCTCGACAAGCTCGCCAACCGTGGCTCGACAAGCTCGCCAACCGGAATTGGGGTGGCGATGTTTGAAAAAAGACCTATTGACAGGGAAACGGCAAAACAATATCAAAAAGCCAGCAAAAAGGAGAAAAAGGAGATACTGGATTATTTTGTGAGGATAACAGGCCTAAAAAATCGAAACTATGCCGCCAGGCTCTTGAGGCAGCACGGAAAAACCATCTATGTAGGCAAGAAAAATTACCTTAAAGCCGACATAGCCAAGAAGGGCAAAAGACCTGGCAGAAAGAAAAAATTCGGCGAAGAGGAACTAAAAATGCTAAAACAGGTCTGGGAAATTGAAAACTACATGTGTGGCAAACGTTTAAAGCCAATTTTAAATGAAGTTTTAGATAATCTCTTAGCAAACGGACATCTCCACGGTTCTCCACAGGCTATAGAAAACTTGCGCCATATAAGTGCCTCAAGTATTGACCGACTTTTGAAACATGAGCGTAAAAAGCTTGAGATAAAAGGACGAAAAGGCACAAAACCTGGAACCTTATTAAAGCAACAAATAGCTATACGCACTTGGGCAGAGTGGGATGAAAATTGCCCTGGTTTTATGGAGATTGATCTGGTTGCCCATGAGGGAGGAAATAGCCGGGGAGATTTTGCTCAAACATTAAATATGGTGGATGTTTGGAGCGGTTGGACAGAACTTGTGGCAATCAAAACAAAGCTTCAAAATGGGTAAGAGAAGCCATAGAAAAGTCCAAAGAAGACTTCCTTTTGATTTACGGGGAATTGATTCTGATACCGGTGCTGAATTTATTAATCATCCTCTACGCGAGTGTGAGAAGCACCAGATAAAATTTACAAGGGGGAGAAGCTCCCGTTCCAATGATAACTGCTACGTTGAGCAGAAAAACTATTCCATAGTCCGCCAGAATGTTGGATACTTCCGCTACGATACCGAGGAAGAAGTCTACTACTTGAACCGACTCTATGCGTATCTCAGGCTTTATGCCAACTTTTTTCAACCGGTTATGAAAATGACAGAGAAAAAGAGAATCGGAAGCAAGGTGCAAAAGAAGCATGATGATATTAAAACTCCCTACCAACGGCTTTTAGAAAGCTCTTATGTAAGTGAGGCACAAAAGGAACGCCTAACAAGGCTTTATAAGGCTCTCGATTTGTTTCACCTAAGACAAAAAATTACGGCTTGCCAGAGAAAACTTTTCAGCCTTCAAAAGAAAAAGAATGTAAAAAACAAAAATTTGGAGGAAACTGTATGGAATTTTTGAGTACTTTTTTTTATGAGGCAATGATTCGAATTTCGAGTACTTTTTTATTTGACGCAACGGGGCTAAAGACATTCCTCAAAAATAATCTCCGTGAAAGGATGTTGTTTCCTCATAATTGCCAAAAAAAAGGTGGGGGAGGGGACTTGGTGCTCTTCCCTTGTTGCAGTATAGGAGGAAGAAAAGTTTTTTTGCTCTTACCATATCACAGTGAGGGGGAAACCCCCTAAGCTATTCCCTTATCACAGTAAAAACCCTTGCTCTTACCTTGTCACAGTGGGAAAAATTCCAGCTATTACTTTTTTACAGTGTTAAACCTCCCGATAACACTGTAAAAAGGGAATAGCTTATGTCAAGAACTCCAGGTTAAACGTTTAACCGACTTTCTCCTATCCTACCGCAGCTATTTTGAACCTTACTCTTTCCTGATCACAGTCTAAGGTTAGGAACCTATCAATTGCAACAAGGGAAGAGCATTCCCCTCCGGGAAAGCACTCCGCTCAGGTGAGAGTGCGAAAGGTTTTTACCTTTCCAGGACAAGGATTCGAACTCGTTTTCTCTCGTCATTCCAAACGGCTTCTATAACATGTTCTCCCGGGCGCAATGTCCAGAATATTTTTGTTCCTTTTCCTATTTTTTCTCCATCACAGAACCATGTAATTTCGCCGTTTCCCATAGCTTCAAGGGGGATAGACTGGTATTGCTCTGGAATCTGAGTATCAACTCCAAATACTGCTCCATCCTTGGGAAAGAGAATTTCCAACCTTTCTGGCTTTTGAATCCCAAACTGCTTTTTTTCTGCCCACGATTGATATTCAGGTGGGACTACGGTTTCCCCTTGAGGTGTATGCCACGTGCAAGATTCCTGGGGAAGATTGGAGGGAACAAATATCTCCTCTGTGGTTTCCTTACACCCCTGGTGTGCAATCATCCCTGAGAGAACACATATGCGCTGGGTAATGAGTGTCATATTGCTTGCCCTGAAAGGAGGAAAAGGAAATCCCTGGTTCCACAAAAGAAGCATCACATTGCGAAGCACTTTTCCCGCTCCAGCGACGGCCGCCAGGTCTTGCATGGGCTCCTCGTAGAGATTTCCCACCCACACAGCTGTGGTTATCAAGGGGGTATATCCCACCACACAGTTATCCCTGAAATCCTTCGTCGTCCCTGTCTTAACCGCTACAGGGAAGGGGAAATAGATAGGCGAATTTATCCCAAAAGCGGGAAACTTGTATTGATGTTCTGAGAGGATCCTGGAGATAAGAAAACACGTTTCTCGTGAGAGCACGTGTTCTGATTTTGGGGTGGGAAGAGAGACCCGACGGCCATTTTTAAGCATGATGAAGCGAAGCGAACGAACATGCTGGAAGATTCCCTCTTTGGGGAAAATGGTGTACCCCTGGGCCAGTTCGAGAAGGGTAAGGTTGGCATTTCCCAGCACAAGTCCAAGCCCATAGAAAGCCGGATTTCTTACAAGAGAATCAAACCCAATTCTTTTAAGAAAGAAATAGAATGGTTCTATGCCTATGGTTGCGGCGACATGGACAGCTGAAACATTATACGAGGATGCCAGCGCTACTGCCAGCCGTACAGGCCCGTGATAGGTACGGGTAAAATTTTTGGGAATATAACGCCCAATCGCGGCAGGGTATTCCTGGTAAATATCCGGCAGAATACTCGAAGGATGGTAGAGACTGTTTTCCATTGCCAGAGCATAGGCAAAGGGTTTCATCACAGAACCAACCTGTTTTCGGATAAGGGTGGCATTGATCATACCCTTTTCCTCGTCAAAAAAATCAAGAGAACCTACCATTACCCGCAGTTCTGAGGTGGGATTATCTATCATGACAAGGCTGGCATGTTTCGCATTGTAGGTCTCAAGACTTTTGAGAACATCGAAGATTACCGGTCGAATGTTGGTGTACATCTCAAGGTCGAAGGTGGTATAAATCTCAGCAATCTGAGAGGCAGGAACATACTTTTTTGCCTCCTGCAGGGCATACAAACAGAAAAGAGGAGCATAAACACGCTGCTCCATCGGGTATACGTGAAGCCACATTTCCTCGTAGGTTTTCATCATTTCTTGTGGAAAAGAGAGAATGTGAGCCTCCCAGGCTCGTCGTAAAAGTTTTCGAGCTCGAATCGTAAACTCCATCCCCGAACGATAGGGTTGATGTTTCGATGGGGCGGGTATCATCGCTATTAACGCACTCATCTCAAGTAAGTTTAGGGATTGCAGGGATTTTCTGAAGTAAATCTCAGCAGCCTTTTCAAATCCGTAGATATGGTTTCCCAGGAAGACAGTATTGATATACGCCTCAAGAATCTCCTCCTTAGAAAAATGTTGCTCGAGGCGATATGCCTCAAGAATCTCGGTAAATTTGGACCAGAGAGTGTTTCGCATTTTTCCCCGTCGCATACGGACAAGCTGCTGGGTAAGCGTTGAACCTCCGGAAACGATTCTCCCTTTTTTTACGTTCTGAAACGTGGCACGTAGCAGAGAAGAAGGTCTCCATCCCTTATGAGAGAAAAATGTTCTATCTTCTGAAAAGAGAAGAAGCTCGATAAAATCCTGTGGCACCTCGCAGAGAGAGATTTTCTTACACAATCCCCCTTTTTCGGGTGTCATTTCCATGAGAAGGTGACCATGCCTATCATATACCTTGATGCTTCGCTCGGAGAAGCGGGAAAGTTCATCCGGTGGGTAAGGCCACAAAGAAAACACCGTAAATATTCCCCCCAGGACAAGCACCATATATACCCAGAGATGGTTTTTGTTTTCTTTTAAAAAATTTTTCAAAAAGATGAAAAACTTCACCACACGAACCATTGTGTCAAGAAAATTGTGTCTAGTCATAGGATAACCTCGCTGTGAATATTTTCTTTGGTGTATGAGTGTTGCTCACGATAGAGTTGAAAGTAATACTCCCAATTTTTTAACTTTCTTTTTAAGAACTTCTCATTTTGGTATCTTAATAACAGGTAAAGATATTTCTCAGCTGAAGCCTCGCTTTGACACATTTCCATTGTTTTTAATCTCCTTTTAAGTTCTTTAAAGAGTCTTTCCAGGGCATTGTTTGTATACACCATGCTTCGTATTCCTTCAGGTAATTCCATGTAAGTGAATATATTCTCTCTTATTGTCAAGAGGTTATTCATTAAGTTGGGATAGATATTTTTCCATTTTTGTGTAAATTTCATAAACAATTGTTCTGCCTCCTGTTTGTCTTTGGCATGAAATACCTCTTTTATTTCAGTGGCAATGATATTTCTGTGTTGAACTCTCACTTTAGCCAGTATGTTTCTCATGACATGGACTACACAGGGCTGATACTTTGCGTGGATATATCTCTGTTATGACGTTTTTCATACCACTTAAGCCATCAGAGACAATAAAATGAATCTGTTTGACACCTCTTTCTCTTATATCTAGCAAAATTTCCCGCCAGTTATAAGCACTTTCCATGCCTCCTGGCAGGTAGTATCCTAAAATCTCCCGTCTTCCCTCAGGTGTAATGCCTATAGCTACATATATTGATTCATTTTCTACCCTATCTCTCTTGATAGGAAACACCATAGCATCCAGAAATACCACGGCATATTCTTCCTTGATGAGGGCGACTACGCCACTTCTGAATCTCTTCTATGCCTACCTGGCTTATCCTTGAGATGTTAGCATAAGAAATCTTTATTTCATAAAGCTCTTTTAAAACTTCTGCTATCTTCCTTGTTGACATTCCTGATATCAACATAGCCCTGATTAATGCATCTAAGTCTTCTGTGATGCGTTTGCGATAGGGAAGAAGGGCACTTTTAAATCCATTATCCCTTGTTCTTGGAACACGTATGGCTGTAAGCTCGCCAAAAGCTGTCTTTAAATCCCTTTCGTAAAAGCCATTGCCTTTTGTGGGAGGATTGTTTTCCAGGTAAATCTCTCTTTCCTCTTTTAACATACTCTCTAATACTTCCTTGACAATTGGTTTGAATAGCTCTAAAATATTCTTCGTCTCAATCATATCTGGCCTCCTGTGATAGTTTTATTTATATTATCACAGGAGGTTATCTTTTTCCTACCAGACACAATTAAGTATACACTGCCACACGAACCTCTTGAAATTTTTTTTTGTTTTTCTTATCATTTATTATAAGGAAAACATTCAAAAAAAGGAGAAAGCATATGTGGAAATGGATGGGAGGGGTACTGTTGTGTTGGGGGATGCTGTTTTCTCAAAGTAGGCTACCAGTAACGATATATCCGTGGGATCTTGAGTCAGCTTCGCCAGTGAGGTTGGTGTTTCGCTTTGATACTCCTGTGGTTAAGATGAGTGATATTGCTTCCATGACAGAGGAAGTTACGAAGAACATCTTTTTTGACTTTAGTCCTCGTCTTAAATACAGGATTGAGGTTATTGATGAACAGAGTTTTGCCCTGACCATAGAGGAAAAACTTCTTCCTGCCAGAAGGTACTACCTCACCGTTAGGATCTCAACAAACTTTCCACAGGTTTTTAAGATAGGAGGGAAAAAGTATTCTACCAATGAGCTTCTTTTCTTTGATACTCCCTCTCAGGAGATTGTAAGAGCAGAGAAAGCCTCAGAGCTTCCCGATGCTCCTATTACCATTTCTTTTCGCTTTCCGGTAGAGATCGAAAAGCTTCGTTCTCTTCTCAAGATTTCAATGGTGCCAAAAGTGGATGATTTAAAGAACTCGCTCAATGTTGAAATCTCTTTTTCTCTTCGGTATAGCACGAATGGTTCCAAGGAAAACAAATCGAGGGTCCTCGTGATCCCGAAGGGTGAGAAAGAGCATAGTGACTACATTCTCACCATTGACAAAGCCCTCACTCCTATAGGGGGAGAGCTTCCTATGAAGGCAAACTACCAGTTTAAGTATGCTACCTATAAACCCCTGAGGGTAGTCAGGATTGGTTCATCGGACGAAAAAAAGTTTTACCGTGATTCGACGATTGTTATATTTTTTAATAATCCTCTCCCCCCTCGAACAGAAAAAGCAGGCTGGGTTAAGATAACGCCTGCAGTCCAGAATCTTTCTGTCAGTTCTGAGGGAAAGATGCTCTACGTTTCTGGTGTTTTTGTTCCTGGTACCAGGTATAAACTTGTGGTTCAACCGCTGGTAACCGATATCTACCGGCAAACTCTTGATAAAGAAAGTGAATATACCTTTGAGGTTGAGGATTCTCCTTCGTTTTATTCTGCCCCTGCTGGGTATCTTCTGATGGAGAACTATCTTGCCAATCTTTTCCCTATTAAAACGAGAAACATTGAAAAAATCTTTTTCTCTTATAGGTCTCTTACCAATGAGAGAGAAATATTTTCATTTCTTGAGGCGCTCTCAAAGTCTGAAAAAGAGGCTTTGAAGAGCAGGATAAAAGACACCCATGAGTACACGCTTCCGCCACGGTGGAATAGTGTTGAAATCTATAAAATTCCTCTTAAAAGGTTTCACCCATCGAAAAGTGGTTTTCTTCTTTATGAGATTACGGTGAAAAGACGTACTCCTGCCTATAGTTCATGGGAGGATGAATATCCCTCTCGAGGTTATGTGCAATTTTCGGATATGGCAGCCACGCTCAAACGTGGTCCCTGGGCAGATCTTCTTATAGCCCGCTATCTCAAAAACAACGCACCTGTGACCAACGCAGAGGTGTATAGTTATCGAAAAGGTCAACTTGTGTTAGTGGGGAAAACAGGGAGCCTTGGTACCCTCCTTATAACCAATAATAGGGGAAATGTTTATATGCTCAAAACTGATAAGAGCCGCTTTTTCCTTTCTCATGTTTCAGGAAAGGTAAGTGAGAGGGTAAACTGGGGATCATGGTATGCTGCCGATAGACCTGGGTGTGTTATCTTTACGGAACGGTATCTCTATCAACCAGGAGAGAGGGTTTTTATTAAAGGGATTTACCGGTATCGAACGAACGATACCTGGACAGTTGTACCTTTTTCACTTGCACCTTTCTCAAAGGATTCTATCGAGATTCTCATTGAGGACTCCCGCGGCGAAACTCTTTTATCAACTAATATAAGTCCGACTTCAAAAGGAAGCTTCGATTTGAGTGTGGTTGTTCCAAAGGATGCCCCTACAGGGACCTATTCGATAACTGCTTCAGTTCGAGGAAAGTTTTGGAGTTTGAGTGGCTACAATCCTGAGTTTTATAGTTCTTTCCAGGTGGAAGAATTTCGTCCCGCGAGGGCGGAGATGAAGATCCAGCCCAATAAACCATTGTACCTCGTTGGAGAGAGTATGCGGGTAGATCTGATCGGCTGGTATCTTTTTGGTGCGCCTATAGGAAGGGATGTCGAGTATAGTGTAGGTTTTCGTCCAACAGGATATTCGAGCAAACGGTTCCCATCATATTCGTTTAGCTTTTCTGGGTGGTATGATGAGGAGTATGATGAATACGGAAGTTATTCGTCTTCTTCGGAAATTAGCAGCGGCACCCTTTCTCCCGATAAGAATGGTGTTGCCTCTCTCAAGGTTGATCTTACCAAGATTGAGGAAGATGGTTTTCTCTCGGTATGGGCTAAAACTACCTTGCCTGACAATACCCCTGTAAGTGGGTACAAGGGGGATATCGAGGTGAGGAAAAAGCTTCATCTGGGTCTTCGTGTTCCCTCGTATTTTCATTTTCTTGATAAGCCTCTGTCTATTGATTTGGTTGCTGTCGACGGAGAGGACAAAATAACAACCAACGAGGGACTTCTCGTGGTCACCCATCATGAGTGGAATTCTTTTCTTGTGGCTGGACATGGAGGTCGTTATCAGTGGGAGTGGAGGGAGGTGGTTACCCCTGTCTATTCCAATACCGTAAAAATTTCCCAAACCACTATTCCCATAAAACTCTCGAAAGGCGGTTCCTACGTGGCTACCGTCTATGAAAGACGAGGGAAAAAGCTTATTCCCCATGGGAAAGAGTGGTTTTATGTGATTGGTGGGGGTTTTTATGGATGGCGTATCTCTGAGGATGATAGAACAGAGGTGATTTCCGACAAATCCTCGTATGATGTTGGGGAGACAGCGACTCTTCTTATCAAAAACCCTTACAAATCAGCCCGAGCCCTTATCACCATAGAGAGGGAAAAGTTTTACAAGACCTTTGATATTCCGGCAACGAATAGTATGGTCATTTTCAAACTTCCCATTGAAAAAGAGTATATCCCCAATGTGTATGTTTCGGTTATTCTCTATACAGGGAGGACAGGAATCAACAGGGTTTCCAATGATGTGGATTTTGCCCGTCCCCAGTATCGCATAGGGTATGCCAATCTCTCGGTGATTCCAAAAGAAAAGTCTCTTCAGATTACGGTGAATACGGATAAAGCTACCTATACGCCCAGGGAAAAAGTCACTGCCAAAATCCAGATTCGTGATCATGCGGGCAAGCCTGTAAGTGGTGAAGTCACAATTTCTGTCGCGGACAGAGGGGTGTTGAATCTTGCGGGGTATAGCCTTCCTAATCCTCTTTCCTACTTTTATCAGTCAAGAAGTCTAGCTATCTCAACCTACGAAACACGAAACTTTATCTATGGGCAGCGGTATCTCACGGAAAAAGGAGAAATCCTTGGTGGTGATGGTGGTATTTCGCTGGGAATGATCGTCCCAAGGGCAATTATCAAGTATACGGCTTTTTATGAGGCAAAGCTCGATGTCACCAATGGAGAGGCAACAGTTTCTTTTACCCTTCCTGACAATCTTTCCAGTTTCAAGGTGATGGCGGTGGCGCATACCCCTGATTCTATGTTTGGATACGGAGAAAACACTTTTACCGTCAAAAAACCTCTGATGGTACTGGAAAGTTTCCCCACCTTTGTAAGAATGCGGGATAGTTTCATGGCCGGCGGAATAATATTTAACTACACGGGGCAGAAACAAACCTTCACCGTTGAAATGAGCACAGGCGGTGGTCTCAGGGTAGGCGGGGACAAAAGCGTCATGACCAATATTACCCTCGAGAACAATACCTCTCAAGAAGTCCTTTTCCCGGTCAAGGTTACTGCCAAAGAAACTGGTGAAACCTCTCTTACTATGAAGGTAAAAGGAACAGCAGCAGAGGATGGTATTACCAAAACGATTCCTGTGACGATGATGCGCTATCCAGAAACTGTTGCCATCTATGGGATGCTCTCAAACGGTCAGAACCAGGCAGTAAACAATGTGACAGTCACCTCTCAGGTAATTCCTGAGCTCTCGAGTATAGAGACGACAGTGGCTCCTACCGCCTTTGTGGAGCTTAAAGGAAATCTGGACTACCTGGTTTCCTATCCCTATGGGTGTGCGGAACAAAAGACATCAAAGATTCTTCCGCTAATTACAGGAGAAGAAGTGATTCTCAAGTATCGTCTGCTTGCTACCAAGACCAGAGAGGATCTGCGAGAGGTAGTCCAGAGTGTGCTAAAGGAACTCCCCGAGTATTTCAAGGGTAATGGTTTTTCCTACTGGAAGGATAGTACCTACGTTTCAAGCTACCTTACGGTGTACATCTTTTGGGTGATGACGCTTGCGAAAGAGAGAGGGTATAGGTTTGAGTCCTCTTTCTATGAAAAGGTGTTTCAGGTCGTAAAGGATTATATAAGCAAGGGAACAATTTCAGATGAATCTTTCCCCTCGTATCGTTGGCTGGCGCTCTCGTATGCCCTTTATGTGGCTTCTCTTAATAACTATAACGATGTTTCCCGTCTTCGCTGGGGTTCGAAGCAAGGAAACAAATCTCCCCTGGACAGATATACTTTGAAACCGCGAGCTCGTGGGACTGGTTCTATTATACCAAAACGATCGAAAACGCCCTGGCCCTTCATGCGTATCTTGCAAGCGGAATCGATTTTCCTGATGCCTACAAGGTGATAAACTTCCTCATCAAAAGCCGGAATGGGTATGCCTGGCGCCATACCCATGAGAATGGTTGGGTCTTCTATGCGTTTTCTTCGTACCTCAACAAATACGAAAAAGACGAACCAATGACCTCTTGCCAGGTGCGAGTTGCAGCTCAGGAGATCCTTTCCGGCAGGTTTGAGAACAGACTCCAACCTGCTCAAACGGGAAGTATGTTTTTCAAAGCAGGCGATGAGGGAGAGTTTCCCATCACGCTTTCAAGAACAGGACAGGGAGCCCTGTATTACACTTACCGTTATCGTTATATTGCCAAAAAATTGCCAGCCTCCGTAAGTTATGGTTTTAGCCTTAAAAAAACCTACCTTGATCCTGATACGGGAGAACCTGTTTCTGTGTTTACTCGAGGCAAGGATTATCTGGTGAAAATTGAGGTGGCAGTTTCTCAACCTCGTTATATGGTGGTACTGGAGGATCATCTTCCTGCTGGTGCTGAGGCTGTCAACCTCTCTTTTGTTACGGAAGCAGGAAATCCAAACGCTGCACGGACGGGCACAAAAAGGGCAGGATACGATTTTTGGTGGAGTGGTTTTTCTCACAAAGAGATCTATAAAGACAGGGTCATCTATGCTGCGGATGTTCTTTATCCCGGTACCTACACTCTGACCTATCTCCTTCGTGCTAATTTGATGGGAACTTTTGCACTTCCTGGATGCCATATCGAGGAGATGTATGCCCCTGAGAATTTTGCTACCCTGTATACTCCGGAGAGTGTTGTGATTCAGTAAGGGATGGGGAGTATCGTTTGTGATACTCCCCTACATCCCACGTGTGGAGGAAAGCAAAAAAGTGCTCTTACCCTGTTGCAGTGAGAAAAGAAAAACCCCATGATGTATTTCCTTTTTGTGGCCCGAGTTTGAACAGTTTAAGTATTTTTCCATCAAGAAGATAAAGTTTTTCTTTGCTTATTACCGCTTTGGTGTACTGTCTGGATACAGAGGTTTGCCCCGTTGCGTCAAATAAAAAAGTACTCGAAATTCGAATCATTGCCTCATAAAAAAAAGTACTCAAAAATTCCATACAGTTTCCTCCAAATTTTTGTTTTTTACATTCTTTTTCTTTTGAAGGCTGAAAAGTTTTCTCTGGCAAGCTGTAATTTTTTGTCTTAGGTGAAACAAATCGAGAGCCTTATAAAGCCTTGTTAGGCGTTCCTTTTGTGCCTCACTTACATAAGAGCTTTCTAAAAGCCGCTGGTAGGGAGTTTTAATATCATCATGCTTCTTTTGCACCTTGCTTCCGATTCTCTTTTTCTCTGTCATTTTCATAACCGGTTGAAAAAAGTTGGTATACAGTCGAAGATAGGCATAGAGTTGGTTCAAGTAGTAGACTTCTTCCTCGGTATCGTAGCGGAAGTATCCAACATTCTGGCGGACTATGGAATAGTTTTTCTGCTCAACGTAGCAGTTATCATTGGAACGGGAGCTTCTCCCCCTTGTAAATTTTATCTGGTTCTTCTCACACCAATCACGCAGAGGATGATTAATAAATTCAGCACCGGTATCAGAATCAATTCCCCGTAAATCAAAAGGAAGTCTTCTTTGGACTTTTTCTATGGCTTCTCTTACCCATTTTGAAGCTTTGTTTTTGATTGCCACAAGTTCTGTCCAACCGCTCCAAACATCCACCATATTTAATGTTTGAGCAAATCTCTCCCGCTATTTCCTCCCTCATGGGCAACCAGATCAATCTCCATAAAACCAGGGCAATTTTCATCCCACTCTGCCCACGTGCGTATAGCTATTTGTTGCTTTAACAACGTTCCAGGCTTTGTACCTTTTCGTCCTTTTATCTCAAGCTTTTTACGCTCATGTTTCAAAAGTCGGTCAATACTTGAAGCACTTATATGGCGCAAGTTTTCTATAGCCTGTGGAGAACCGTGGAGATGTCCGTTTGCTAAGAGATTATCTAAAACTTCATTTAAAATTGGCTTTAAACGTTTGCCACACATGTAGTTTTCAATTTCCCAGACCTTTTTTAGAAGTTTTAGTTCCTCTTCGCCGAATTTTTTCTTTCTGCCAGGTCTTTTGCCCTTTTTGGCTATATCGGCTTTAAGGTAATTTTTTTTGCCTACATATATGGTTTTTCCGTGCTGCCTCAAGAGCCTGGCGGCATAGTTTCGATTTTTTAGGCCTGTTATCCTCACAAAGTAATCCAGTATCTCCATTTTTTCCTTTTTGCTGGCTTTTTGATACTCTGCTTCGACAAGCTCAGCATATCATTTCGCCGTTTCCCTGTAAATAGGTCTCCTTTCAAACATCGCCACCCCAATTCCGGTTGGCGAGCTTGTCGAGCCACGGTTGGCGAGCTTGTCGAGCCATGAACTGGATTATTTTACACAAATTTAAAGTACTTTTTTATTTTGAAGCAACGTTCCCTTTTCGAGTACTTTTATTGGCAGTGTATACTTAATTGTGTCTGGTAGGAAAAAGATAACCTCCTGTGATAATATAAATAAAACTATCACAGGAGGCCAGATATGATTGAGACGAAGAATATTTTAGAGCTATTCAAACCAATTGTCAAGGAAGTATTAGAGAGTATGTTAAAAGAGGAAAGAGAGATTTACCTGGAAAACAATCCTCCCACAAAAGGCAATGGCTTTTACGAAAGGGATTTAAAGACAGCTTTTGGCGAGCTTACAGCCATACGTGTTCCAAGAACAAGGGATAATGGATTTAAAAGTGCCCTTCTTCCCTATCGCAAACGCATCACAGAAGACTTAGATGCATTAATCAGGGCTATGTTGATATCAGGAATGTCAACAAGGAAGATAGCAGAAGTTTTAAAAGAGCTTTATGAAATAAAGATTTCTTATGCTAACATCTCAAGGATAAGCCAGGTAGGCATAGAAGAGATTCAGAAGTGGCGTAGTCGCCCTCTCATGGAAGAATATGCCGTGGTATTTCTGGATGCTATGGTGTTTCCTATCAAGAGAGATAGGGTAGAAAATGAATCAATATATGTAGCTATAGGCATTACACCTGAGGGAAGACGGGAGATTTTAGGATACTACCTGCCAGGAGGCATGGAAAGTGCTTATAACTGGCGGGAAATTTTGTGATATAAGAGAAAGAGGTGTCAAACAGATTCATTTTATTGTCTCTGATGGCTTAAGTGGTATGAAAAACGTCATAACAGAGATATATCCCCACGCAAAGTATCAGCCCTGTGTAGTCCATGTCATGAGAAACATACTGGCTAGAGTGAGAGTTCAACACAGAAATATCATTGCCACTGAAATAAAAGAGGTATTTCATGCCAAAGACAAACAGGAGGCAGAACAATTGTTTATGAAATTTATACAAAAATGGAAAAATATCTATCCCAACTTAATGAATAACCTCTTGACAATAAGAGAGAATATATTCACTTACATGGAATTACCTGAAGGAATACGAAGCATGGTGTATACAAACAATGCCCTGGAAAGACTCTTTAAAGAACTTAAAAGGAGATTAAAAACAATGGAAATGTGTCAAAGCGAGGCTTCAGCTGAGAAATATCTTTACCTGTTATTAAGATACCAAAATGAGAAGTTCTTAAAAAGAAAGTTAAAAAATTGGGAGTATTACTTTCAACTCTATCGTGAGCAACACTCATACACCAAAGAAAATATTCACAGCGAGGTTATCCTATGACTAGACACAATTTTCTTGACACAATGCTTTTATTATGAAGCAATTCGTTTGCTTTACTTTCATTTTTTTTATCTTTATAATACGTGAGTGCTGGCTTTGCATATTTATTGAAAACAATGTTTACACTCTTGTTGGAGGGTAACCATGAAAAAAATACTTTTCTTTTTTTTCTCCGTGATGGGATTGATGTTTTTAAGTGAACGGGATTATCTTCGGGAGGATGTGGGGTTTGTGGGGGTCAAAATTTGGCGATTGGGGCTTTATGATTTGCCGCAGGGGGATCTCATCTTGAAACTCTCAGCTTTGCAGACGGTTGATGTTCTTGCAAGAACCAATCTCGGAAAAGAGGTATGGTATCAGGTTTCGGTGATGTCTTCTGATAACGAAACAACTGTCAGGGGATGGGTGAACGCCTCAGGACTTTTTTGTGAAAAGGATTTCCGGGTGGTGAAAAAGATTCCCCCCTGGTTCTTGTTTGTGGAATATTCTGATGGTCAGAAGATCGTCTGTCAGGTCCTTGAATCAGGACGGGTGCGCTTCTATGACGGTAAGGAGGTGAGTGAAGAGACGCTCAAAGTGTATGATTCTATCTTTCTCGTGGGAAAGGTGATGTTATACTATGATGGGACAAATAGCTATGTGCCCTGGATGAGACGATTGGATATTATCACCAATGCGTCACTTTTTCCTCATGAGGAGGATTTGCGTAGAGGGGTAGGAAATGTGTATATCCTTACTGGAGACAGGGTAAATCTTCGTGTTCTTCCTTCTACGAATGCGACGGTAAAAAAGCAACTTAACAAGGGGCAGGAGGTGATTTTTCTCTGGAGAGTGGGTAAACGCGAAAAAATTGCAGGAAAATGGGGAT
This sequence comes from Thermospira aquatica, assembly GCF_023525255.1. Classification (GTDB taxonomy): domain Bacteria; phylum Spirochaetota; class Brevinematia; order Brevinematales; family Thermospiraceae; genus Thermospira; species Thermospira aquatica. Next base: position 1,417,185 of record NZ_CP073355.1, read on the forward strand.
ACTGGGCAAGGGTGATTGTGCCTGAGAAAAAAGGGGTAGAGGGGTATGTCTTTGACGCTTACCTCGAGGAGAAAAGAGTTCCATGACATATCTTTTGAAAATGGCTTTGTTGGGCTTTTTATAGTGTTGCCGAGAAGGAAGTTTCTCTTGGCTTGCCGAAGAAAAAACCCCGTTGCGTCAAATAAAAAAGTACTCGAAATTCGAATCATTGCCTCATAAAAAAAAGTACTCAAAAATTCCATACAGTTTCCTCCAAATTTTTGTTTTTTACATTCTTTTTCTTTTGAAGGCTGAAAAGTTTTCTCTGGCAAGCCGTAATTTTTTGTCTTAGGTGAAACAAATCGAGAGCCTTATAAAGCCTTGTTAGGCGTTCCTTTTGTGCCTCACTTACATAAGAGCTTTCTAAAAGCCGCTGGTAGGGAGTTTTAATATCATCATGCTTCTTTTGCACCTTGCTTCCGATTCTCTTTTTCTCTGTCATTTTCATAACCGGTTGAAAAAAGTTGGCATAAAGCCTGAGATACGCATAGAGTCGGTTCAAGTAGTAGACTTCTTCCTCGGTATCGTAGCGGAAGTATCCAACATTCTGGCGGACTATGGAATAGTTTTTCTGCTCGACGTAGCAGTTATCATTGGAACGGGAGCTTCTTCCCCTTGTAAATTTTATCTGGTTCTTCTCACACCAATCACGCAGAGGATGATTAATAAATTCAGCACCGGTATCAGAATCAATTCCCCGTAAAACAAAAGGAAGTCTTCCTTTGACTTTTTCTATGGCTTCTCTTACCCATTTTGAAGCCTTGTTTTTGATTGCCACAAGCTCTGTCCAACCGCTCCAAACATCCACCATATTTAATGTTTGAGCAAAATCTCCCCGGCTATTTCCTCCCTCATGGGCTACCAGATCAATCTCCATGAACCCAGGGCAATTTTCATCCCACTCTGCCCACGTGCGTATAGCTATTTGTTGCTTTAATAGCGTTCCAGGCTTTGTACCTTTTCGTCCTTTTATCTCAAGCTTTTTACGCTCATGTTTCAAAAGTCGGTCAATACTTGAAGCACTTATATGGCGCAAGTTTTCTATAGCCTGTGGAGAACCGTGGAGATGTCCGTTTGCTAAGAGATTATCTAAAACTTCATTTAAAATTGGCTTTAAACGTTTGCCACACATGTAGTTTTCAATTTCCCAGACCTTTTTTAGAAGTTTTAGTTCCTCTTCGCCGAATTTTTTCTTTCTGCCAGGTCTTTTGCCCTTTTTGGCTATATCGGCTTTAAGGTAATTTTTTTTGCCTACATATATGGTTTTTCCGTGCTGCCTCAAGAGCCTGGCGGCATAGTTTCGGTTTTTTAAACCTGTTATCCTCACAAAGTAATCCAGTATCTCCTTTTTCTCCTTTTTGCTGGCTTTTTGATACTCTGCTTCGACAAGCTCAGCATATCATTTCGCCGTTTCCCTGTAAATAGGTCTTTTTTCAGACCTCGTTAACCCAATTCCTGTTGGCGAGCCTGTCGAGCCACGGTTGGCGAGCTTGTCGAGCCATGAACTGGATTATTTTACACAAATTTAAAGTACTTTTTTATTTTGAAGCAACGTTCCCTTTTCGAGTACTTTTATTATGAAGCAATTCGGCCTATGTCGAAAACAATTTAAAATGTCACACTTTGTGCAAATAGAAATGTCACCTTTTAAAATACTGCAACTAAAAAAACGAGAGGTTGCAGATGAGAGAGGTGATAACGATGACACTTAAAGCACAGAAGAGGGCAAAAATACTGGAGATGGTAAAGAACAAGAAAATCAAGCAGAAAGATGCTGCAATAATACTGGGGATTTGCAGAAGGCAACTTATTCGAATTTTTAAAGAATATTTATCAAAGGGTGATGAAGCCCTCAATCACAAATTAATAGGCAAACCGGGGAATCACAGAATTAGCAGTGATATCAAAGAGAAAATTATGCAGATAGTACGGAATAATTATAAAGGTTTTAAGCCGACATTTATAGCTGAAAAGCTTTATGAGGAACATCATATAAAAATAGGAGCATCAACGCTTCGTTTATGGATGATGGAAACAGGATTGTGGAAGAAAATAAGAAAAACTGCGAAACACCGTACCAGAAGGCCGAGAAAAGAGCATTTTGGAGAAATGATTCAAATGGACGGCAGCATTCACGACTGGTTTGGGACAGGCAAAGAAGTCTGTCTGATGAATATGGTGGATGATGCTACAGGCACATCTTACGGTCTTTTCGACACAGGAGAAACGACACAAGTAGCGCTGCAATGTTTGTTTGACTGGATAATGAAATACGGTATTCCTTATTCGATCTATTGTGATTATAAAAGCCTGTTCTATACGAAACGGGAAGCGACCATAGAAGAACAGCTTGCAGGGAAATTGCCTCTAACAAAGTTTGGAGAGGTCTGCCATAGGCTGGGGATAGAAATGATATATGCCCATAGTCCCCAGGCAAAAGGACGCGTAGAGAGATGGAATGGGATCCATCAGGACAGGTTAATAGCAGAAATGAAACTAAAAAACATAAAGGATATTGACAGTGCCAATCGTTTTTTGAAAGAATATTACTGGGAAAAGAATAACCGAAAATTTAGTAAAAAACCTCTGTCGGATGAAGATTTTCATATTGCATTAATGCCTGATCAGGACTTAAGGAACTATGTTTGTTATACGGCCGAGTGCAAAGTCTATAGAGATTATACAATAAAGTTTTCTAAAAGAATATACCAGATTGAAAAGAAACAACCTATAGCCATAAAACCCGGGGACAATGTTATCTTAAAAACCTGGCTTGATGGAAGTATACATATTTTTAAGAAAAATATCGAATTGAACTTTTTTGAAATAGATGATTATGGTCGTAGAGTTTCGGCATAAAAAAGTGACATTTCTATTTCAATAAAAAGGTGACATTTTAATTTATTTGACAGATGAAGCAATTCGGCCTATTGACAAAAAGACTTTTTTACATTACAATTAATTATAGAAAAATTTAAAGTAAATTTTTAAATAGCACCTAAAAGCGATCACCTGCCGTCAAAGGAACGTAAAATCGGGAAGTTACGAAATATATGAGGCAATGATGGTGAAAAGCATGAAAAGGGTTTTATTCGCTAAAAAGAATGAATTTATTAACTAAAAGTATTTTGTGGAGTACGGCATGACACTCTGGAATAATAATACCGAAATAGAATTTTTTACAGAAGCATTAAAGAATTTTGCTTCACCGGAGCAACTTTTTTACAATTTACAGGGCAGCTATTATGCCTATATTCCAAAAGGTTTTGACGCGGAAGGACAAACTTTACAAAGCAGAAACGCTCTCATCGGCCAATTTACTGAAAAATGGTGTAGATCCCTTTTTGAGTCAATCGCTAAAGAATTAGGATTATACGCCTTAAATAGCGTAATTTGTGAAGAAATTGGTTTATCCAGACAATCAAGTGCAGATCTTGCATTTTGCACAACCAGTGACACACTTCAAAAACCTGAAAACATAAAGTTCCTGTTTGAAATAAAAATGAGTGTTGTTTCAAATTACAAATATACTTATCCAAATTTGATTGAATATATAGGCGACTATAAACAACACAAAGGTAATCCATCATTATTACGATCAGATTCGATGTTAAAAGCAATTGGGAAATCTATAAACATTCGTGTTTCTAGTTTTGCTGCGGCAAAAATTCCCATTATTATTTTAGGTAATAGCCCAATAACAGAAAATTATGTAAAAAAAGTAGATTTTTTGAAAACTTCTGGTGTGATTCAAGGTTTTTGGTCATTAAATCCAAACCCTACAAGCTCTGAATATATAAAGAACACCCCAAAATTCGGATTTAAAACAATAATAAATGAAGAGCAACTTTTCAATAATTGCGAAGAACTTATTTCTAGTGATATGAATTACTTTTCTTCAATGATTTCAAAAAGTAAACTAGGAGAAATCATTACAATTGCAAGTCAAGAAAATACAGATATTGCAAAAGCAGAAAAATTTTTAACCTTAATCCGGAGCTAAAATGAAAAAGCTAAAAGGAACAAAAACAAGTACTTTTGGAACAAAAGGTAGAATTAACCACGACAGCTCTAAATTTTATAATTCAAAATTGTATAAGGAGCTTGGAGGAAATAAAATCATTGATAAGAAAGAAAATGAATTTCCCAAGGAGTTAGAAAATAAGTTTATTCTTGGTTCTGCTGAAAATATGAAAGAAATACCTGATAATTCAGTTCATTTAATGATTACTTCGCCTCCTTACAATGTTTCCAAAGAATATGATAAAGACTTATCTTTAAAAGAGTATTTACAGCTTTTAGAAAATGCTTTTAGAGAAACTTTTAGAGTTTTAGTAAATGGTGGCCGTGCTTGTATTAACGTTGCTAATCTTGGGAGAAAACCATATATACCACTTTCTGACTATATTTCGAGAATGATGATAGATATTGGATTTAATATGCGTGGTGAGATAATTTGGAATAAAGGAACAAGTGCAAGTTCTTCAACAGCATGGGGTAGCTGGAAAAGTGCCACTAATCCAATTTTAAGGGACATACATGAATATATTTTAATTTTTTCAAAAGGTGACTACAAAAGAGAAAAAAGGGGAAAAGAAAACACCATAACTAAAGAGCAATTCATAGAGTGGACGAAATCTATATGGACAATGAATGCGGAGAGTGCAAAAAGAATCGGACATCCTGCACCTTTCCCCGAAGAACTTCCATATAGATTAATACAACTTTATTCATTCAAAGGAGATATTATACTTGATCCATTTATGGGAAGTGGAACAACAGCGATTGCAGCAATTAAATCCGATAGAAAGTTCGTAGGTTATGAAATTTCACAAGAATATATTAAGTTAGCAGAAGAGAGACTAAAACCAATTTTAGAAGAAAAAAGGTAGTGTATACTTAATTGTGTCTGGTAGAAAAAATAACCTCTTGTGGGGGTGTTTTTCATCTCACGTAAACTATCACAGATGATAACATGAAACCGTTGTTTCTCCTTTCTTTTTTGTATCTAGCAGATTTTGTTATGGTTTTCTCTATGGTATTAGAGGAGGTTGTCTTTTTTTTACCTACAATGAAGTTACAGTGCTTTACCCCGTTGCGTCAAATAAAAAAGTACTCGAAATTCGAATCATTGCCTCATAAAAAAAAGTACTCAAAAATTCCATACAGTTTCCTCCAAATTTTTGTTTTCTGCCTTTTTTTCTTTTGAAGGCTGTAAAGTTTTCTCTGGCAAGCCGTAATTTTTTGTCTTAGGTGAAACAAATCGAGAGCCTTATAAAGCCTTGTTAGGCGTTCCTTTTGTGCCTCACTTACATAAGAGCTTTCTAAAAGCCGTTGGTAGGGAGTTTTAATATCATCATGCTTCTTTTGCACCTTGCTTCCGATTCTCTTTTTCTCTGTCATTTTCATAACCGGTTGAAAAAAGTTGGCATAAAGCCTGAGATACGCATAGAGTCGGTTCAAGTAGTAGACTTCTTCCTCGGTATCGTAGCGGAAGTATCCAACATTCTGGCGGACTATGGAATAGTTTTTCTGCTCAACGTAGCAGTTATCATTGGAACGGGAGCTTCTCCCCCTTGTAAATTTTATCTGGTGCTTCTCACACCAATCGCGTAGAGGATGATTAATAAATTCAGCACCGGTATCAGAATCAATTCCCCGTAACTCAAAAGGAAGTCTTCTTTGGACTTTTTCTATGGCTTCTCTTACCCATTTTGAAGCTTTGTTTTTGATTGCCACAAGTTCTGTCCAACCGCTCCAAACATCCACCATATTTAATGTTTGAGCAAAGTCTCCCCGGCTATTTCCTCCCTCATGGGCTACCAGATCAATCTCCATGAACCCAGGGCAATTTTCATCCCACTCTGCCCACGTGCGTATAGCTATTTGTTGCTTTAATAGCGTTCCAGGCTTTGTACCTTTTCGTCCTTTTATCTCAAGCTTTTTACGCTCATGTTTCAAAAGTCGGTCAATACTTGAAGCACTTATATGGCGCAAGTTCTCTATGGCCTGTTGAAAACCCTGGAAATGCCCGTTTGCTAAGAGATTATCTAAAACTTCATTGAGAATCGGCTTTAAGCGTTTGCCACACATGTAGTTTTCAATTTCCCAGACCTGTTTTAGCATTTTTAGTTCTTCTTCGCCGAATTTTTTCTTTCTGCCAGGTCTTTTGCCCTTTTTGGCTATGTCGGCTTTAAGGTAATTTTTTTTGCCTACATAGATGGTTTTTCCGTGCTGCCTCAAGAGCCTGGCGGCATAGTTTCGATTTTTTAGGCCTGTTATCCTCACAAAATAATCCAGTATCTCCATTTTCTCCTTTTTGCTGGCTTTTTGATACTCTGCTTCGACAAGCTCAGCATATCATTTCGCCGTTTCCCTGTAAATAGGTCTTTTTTCAGACCTCGTTAACCCAATTCCTGTTGGCGAGCTTGTCGAGCCACGGTTGGCGAGCTTGTCGAGCCATGAACTGGATTATTTTACACAAATTTAAAGTACTTTTTTATTTTGAAGCAACGTTCCCTTTTCGAGTACTTTTATTATGAAGCAATTCGAAAACTTGATTTATTTGCCTGTTTTTCCTATAATATGAAAAAGGAAAAAGAGAGGTTTTCATGGTCACGATTGCTATCATGGGAGCTGCGGGGAGGATGGGACGAACACTTATCCAGGTTATCAGTCAGGATCCGCAGTGCCGTTTGGGTGGAGCACTGGAGTCATCACAGTGTGCTCTGTTGGGACAGGATGCGGGTGTAGTGGCTGGCGTTGGAACTCAGGGAGTATCTCTTTCCTCAGATCCCGATGATCTTTCAGCATGTGATGTGTTTATTGATTTCAGTTCTGTTGAGGCTTTTGAACACCATGTGGAGATAGCCTCGCGTTTCAAAAAAGCTTATGTTGTGGGTACGACTGGACTTCGCGAGGAGCATTTTAAGGCACTTGATGAGGCAAGTAAGGTGATCCCTGTTCTCTGGGCACCAAACTTTAGTGTTGGTGTGAATCTCATGGTAAAACTTGTTCAAATGGCAGCAGAGGTGCTTTCTTCGGGCTTTGATGTTGAGATTGTTGAGGCACACCACCGTCTCAAAAAAGATGCTCCCAGTGGTACGGCTGTGAAGCTTCTTGAGGTACTCAAAGAGGCATACAAAACAGAAGATGTGATTTATGGCCGTTCTGGTATCACGGGAGAACGCCCTCAGGGTCAGATTGGCGTGCACGCTGTACGAGGTGGCGACATCGTTGGAGATCATACCGTAAGTTTTTGCGGGATTGGTGAGAGAATAGAGATTACGCATAGAGCATCTTCTCGGGAAACCTTTGCTCGTGGGGCGGTTCGAGCCGCTAAGTTTCTTGCCGGCAAGCCAGCGAAACGCTACACGATCGAAGAGGTTTTGGGTTTATAGGAGAGATGGATGAAGGATAAATTTTATTTTGATGATATTGGACTTACCTTTGATGATGTTTTGATTGTGCCGAATTATTCTGAGGTGGTACCCGCTCAGGTATCAACGGAAACATTCCTCACAAAGGACATACGTCTTCATATTCCTCTCATGTCAGCAGCGATGGATACTGTTACGGACGCCAATATGGCTATTGCTATTGCGCAACTTGGAGGGATAGGGGTTATTCACCGGAATCTTACCCCAACGAAACAGGCAGAAGAAGTGCGTAAAGTCAAACGATTTGAAAACATTATCATTGAGACACCTATCACGATTGATTATTCTCAAAATATAGAAAACGTACGAGTTCTCATGCGTCAGGGGCGGATCTCGGGGATTCCTGTGGTTGATGGAGAAAAGAAGCTCATGGGTATCATTACCAAACGGGATCTCGAGTTTTATGATGAGAAAAAGGCGAAGAATATTCCTGTCCATGAGGTAATGACTCCGAGAGAAAAGCTTGTTGTCTACGAGGTAGAGAATCCCCAGCAGGTAGACCTTAACAGGGCAGGGGAGATTATGCGCAAAAATCGTGTGGAAAAACTTCCCCTGGTGAACAAAAAGAACATCCTGGTAGGACTTATTACCTTGAAAGATATAACCAGAATCGTTGAGCATACGTATGCTACCAAGGATGAGGGCGGGCGTCTGAGGGTGGCGGCTGCTGTAGGCACAGGCGAGGCAGAATTAGAGCGGGTAAGTAAACTTGTTGAGGCGGGGGTAGATATCATTGTTGTGGATACCGCGCATGGTCACTCTCGCAAGGTGATCGATATGGTAAAAATGGTAAAAAAGCAATTTCCCTCACAGAATGTAATAGCTGGTAATATTGCAACCGCTGAGGCAGCGAAGGCTCTCATTGACGCAGGCGCAGATGCGGTGAAGGTAGGTATCGGACCAGGGTCTATCTGTACCACGCGAGTGGTGGCGGGAGTGGGCGTTCCCCAGATCAGTGCTATTTTAGACGTAGCGAGTGTTACGAGATCGGCTCGTATTCCACTGATTGCTGACGGGGGGATCAAGTTTTCAGGTGATATTGCCAAGGCTCTGGCTGCTGGGGCAGATGTCGTGATGATAGGTAATCTTCTGGCAGGAACAACAGAGAGTCCGGGAGAGTTTGTGATCTACAAAGGCCGGCGTTACAAATCTTATCGAGGCATGGGATCCCTTGGGGCTATGGTAGAGGGGTCAAAATCTCGATACTTCCAGGATGAGTATGAGCCCGAGAAACTCGTGCCAGAGGGCATCGAGGGGCGTGTGCCTTACAAGGGAGATGCAAAGGATGTTGTTTATCAGCTTATTGGGGGGTTACGTTCAGCTATGGGATACTGTGGATGCGCTACTATTGCCGAATTTCAGACAAAGACGAGGTTTGTACGCATCTCCAGTGCTTCTTTGCGTGAGTCTCATCCCCATGATGTTATTATCACCAAAGAGGCACCAAACTACATGGTTGAGGAGAAAGAAGAGTGAAGGAATATATGACGGGGGCATAATTGGGGAGGAGAAAATGTCAACCTATTTTTTCTCGTTAGAAGAACTCCTTAAGCTTATTCGGGAGGGGAAGAGTTTCTTTCTTGTTGAGCCGGTTTATGATAGCCGTCTCAATCCTTTGGTGGGGACGGAGAAGGTTTTGACTGAGAAAGATATCTATAGAATTCAAGATCGTTGCCCGGAGATAAAAAACAAAAAACTCCATGTGAAAGAGGCTTTTCTTCATTATATTGAGGAGAGCAAGCGTATTCAGTGGGCCGCATACGCGGTTTCTTTTGTAAGCACTTATCCGCTTTTTGCCGGGCTCCCTCATCAAAAAAAGGACTTTATCAACAAGTACCTCAAGGCTGTTATCATGGATGAGGACTATCTCGTCTGGAAGCTTTCTCAAATGAAAAACTTTTCTAAAAAACTTTTTGAACAGTCGCTTTTGTTTAGTGCTGTTGGGCTTACTTTGTATCATAGTTATTCTATTTCAGCCCTGCAGGGGATGATCGATGCGAGCTATGTGCACAAATTGATTCAGGGGACGCTTCTTATGGATGTTGGTTTGTTGAAGTACAATCAGCAACTTGTAGAGGCAAAGCGAGCAGGGCTTCCGCCGGAACATGCCCAACTCTTAAGGGATCATGCTCATGATTCAGCTCAGCTCATCCTCTCCGAGAAGAGTCGTCATCAGATAGAGGATAGTGTCATAGAAGCGATTGCCAATCATGAGGAGTATATTGACGGAACAGGCCAACCAGCAGGCAAAAAAGGAGCAGAACTCAGTGAGATGAGCCGGTTTCTCTCAGTAGTGAATTATTTTACACTTTTGATGACAGGGGAATTAACCCTGGCGAAGAAAAGCTGTCGGGAATGTTTTATCAAAATGAAAGCGGACAAGAATCATTTTGATCATAGATTTTATGATCTTCTGGAGCCGACGTTTCGCTATCTTTTGACACTTTCATAAGACAAGGAGTGCTTCTATTAGTCAGAAGGAAGATTATCTTTTCCGAAAACAGATCACTGAGCTGTATCCGTTCCAAGAAAAGGCTTTAGATTCCTGGAGGAAAAGAAGGGATATGTTGATTACCCTTCCTACGGGAAGGGGTAAGTCTCTCTGTTACCAGCTTCCGTCACTGGAGCAGGATGGTCTCACACTTGTCATATCGCCATTGATCGCTCTCATGCAGGATCAGGTAATGGGGCTGACAGAAGCGGGGGTGAAAAGTGGTTATCTTTCTTCTCTTCAGGATCCGGAAAAGCAGGAAAAAGTTCTCCAGGAAATGGGACAGTATGCGCTTCTCTATGTTACGCCGGAGAGACTGGCCTCGAGGCGTTTTCTTGAGGTTTTGAAAATGCAGACAGTTGAAGCAGTAGTTATTGATGAGGCGCATTGTGTTTCACTGTGGGGGAGAACTTTTCGCCCCTCTTATCGTAGGTTAAAGGATTTTTTGCGGCAGTTTCCGGGTGCAAGGAGGGTGGCGCTCAGTGCTACGGTAACGCCTGTGGTAAAAAGAGATATTTATCACTTCCTTGAACTTCGTAATCCTGTAGAGATTATTGAATCCCCTCTTCGCAATGATCTTACGCTTCATTTGGAAGTGAGGGAAAACCCTTTATCCCTTCTTAGAAGAGTTATCCACACGGGTGGTCCTGGTATCATCTATACTCAATCTCGCTATGAGTGTGAGAGATTGGCTTTTCTGTTATCTCATGATATTCCCACGGCTTTCTATCATGCAGGGATGTCTCGTAAGGAAAGGGATGAGAGTCTTCGACAATTTCTTGCCAATGAGGTGCAATGGATGGTGGCGACTTCGGCTTTTGGTATGGGGATTGACAAGTCGGATATTCGTACGGTTGTTCATCTTGATCCTCCACCTTCTCTCGAGGATTATCTCCAGCAGATCGGCCGTGCGAGTCGGGATGGGAAGGGAGGAAAGGCGTATCTTTTCCTTTCGTCTCGTATTCTTTTGAGAAAAGAGAAAGAGTATAGACCAAGGGCAGGATTTGTGATAGCTGCCCTTTTGAGGGGAAAGTGGGAATTGTTCTTGAGGAAAATCTATAGCTATCAACTCTGGCGGGCTATGCTGCGCTGGATTGGTAGTGGACTTTCTTCGAAGGTACTGATGAGGTATTTTGAGGGTAAGTCTTTGAAACATCGTGGGATGGGTTTGCCTTTTTCTTTTCTCGTAGGTTTTTTGCAGGGGCAAAGGGATGATGGGCTTTTGTTTCCGGGATATGGGGTGAAACGGGGTTTTTCCCGGATGGTCTTTGAACGTTGGTTCTGGAGGGGTGTTCGGCAGGGAAACCTTTGTTTTGATGTACGAAATGGGGAATTTTGGGTACGTCGAGGTGAGCGGCAATGAATGATAGTATCTTTGAAACTCGACTTTCTTTTTGGTTCTGGGCTATTTTCTACGATTTTCTCGCCTTGCTTTTGTTCTGGTTGCCGAAGGACCTACGAAAAAAGCTGCTTCTCCCTTTAAAGAAGGTTTTTGAAGAGGCGATTATTGGGGCGTATCTTACCGATGGAAATGATATAGGTTTTTTTGAGAGTTTTATTCTCGGGACGGACAAGACAAAGGATATGGTGGAAGAGGTATACAAGATTTTCTCTGTTCATCAAAAGGCGAATCTCAAAGAAAAACTCTGTGGTCCTCTTCCTGATGAACGAGTGCATTCGGAAAGTCAGGATATTCTCTGTGGTTTTGTTCAGGATAAAAAGCGGCTTGTTGTAGATATTCTCAGGAATCGTAATCAGATCATTCTGTATCTTCACCGGAGGCTTGCTGTGAGAAGGCCGCTTCTTCATGCACTTTTTTGGTTTGGATATCTTTTACTGGGGCGATAGATGAGGAATATAGAACTTCTTGCTCCAGCAAAAGATGTTGTTACAGCAAAGGCGGCTATAGATGCGGGAGCAGATGCTGTGTACATAGGTGGTCCAGCCTATAGTGCCCGAATGAATGCCCATAATAGCCTTGAGGATATTGCCGAGGTTATTCACTATGCTCATGGCTTTCATGTCAGGGTGTATGTGACTATCAATACTCTTCTTTTTGATGATGAGCTTCCTGTGGTAGAAAAACTGATCCATCAGTTGTATGAGATGGGCGTTGATGCTCTTATCGTGCAGGACATGGGAATCCTTATGCTGGATCTTCCTCCTGTTCCTCTTTTTGCCAGTACCCAGTGTCATATCACTACCCCGGAAAAGGCGCGTTTCCTTGAAGAGGTGGGTTTCAAGAGGCTGATTCTGGAGAGAAATCTCTCTCTTTCGGAGATACAGGCTATTCGTGAGGCCACTACTGTTGAACTTGAGGCTTTTGTGCATGGGGCTATCTGTATCAGTTATAGTGGCCAGTGCTATCTGAGTTATGCTTTGGGGGGACGAAGTGGTAACCGGGGACAGTGTGCTCAACCGTGTCGTCTTTCTTATCAACTTTTCGATAGATACCATAATCCTCTCGGGAAACCACGCTACTGGCTTTCTCCCAGGGACATGTGTCAGATTGAGAACCTCGAGGCACTTGTTGATGCTGGTGTCACCTCTTTTAAAATTGAAGGGCGATTAAAAGACGCTGATTATGTTACCAACGTGGTGGCTGCCTACCGTCAAAAACTTGACGAAATTCGTGCCAAACGAGGGTATCCTGTAAGGGATACGGTGGAATTTGGTTTTCAACCCGAGCTTGTAAAATCTTTTAATCGGGGATTTACTTCGTACTGGTTGCAGGGAAAGGAAAAAACAACGGAGAGTGTGCTTTCCCTCTATACTCAAAAATCAATAGGGGAGTACCTTGGTGAGGTAACTTTTGTGAATAAATCTTTTTTTCTTTTGGATAGACCACACAATGTCGTGGCGGGGGATGGAATCTGTTATTTTGATTGGCAGAAAAACCTCCAGGGTGCCCGGGTGAATACTGTAAAGGATGGGAAAATCTTTAGTGATGGGGTGGCGTTTATCCGTCGAGGCTATAAAATCTATCGTAATCATGACGAAGCGTTTACCCGTTTCTTGGAGACGCATCCACCGAAAAGGTTTGTGTTTGTTTCCTTTCTTCTGGAAGAATTGCTTCACGGGGTGGCTCTCACGGTTACTGATGAGTCGGGTTTGTCTGTGAGAGAGGATTTTCCCTGTGAGAAAAACTATGCCGAAAATCCTATCCAGGCGACGGAGGTTATTTCCAGACAATTGGGGAAACTTGGCAACACCCCTTATCGATTGAAGGAATTCATTTTCCGTTGGGAAAAGCCTCTTTTTATCCCTATAGGTGTACTTAACGAATGGCGACGTCAGATGATACATGCCCTTCATCAACAGAGAATCCAGAGTTTTACTCGAGAAGAGAAACGAAATGTTTTGCCAGAAAGTATCACAACTCCCCTTGCAGACCATGAATGGGATTTTCGTCTTAATGTCCTTAACGAAAAGGCACGGCTGTTTTATGAAAAATATGGTTTTCGTGTCAAGGAGTGGGGGGCAGAGAAGGGGAAAGATCTTACCAATTGTCTTGTCATGACGACAAGAACGTGTATTCGTCTGGAACTGGGCTTGTGTGAACGTTATACTCATTACGAAGGGCAGGGAAAAGAATGTCTCAAAGGAATACCCGAACCACTTGAGCCTCTGTATCTTGCGACCCGGTATACTCTTTTAAGGTTAGAATTTGACTGTCAGATGTGCGAGATGCGTGTTTATCTTGTTTCTCATACCAAACGGTAGTGTTTTTTGAGAAGGTTGGTTGCCTTTTCGTATATTTCGTGTAGCTGAGAACTCTCCACTGAGGGGGCATAAGCGAGGGACTCAAGTTTTTGAAATAAAAATTTGAGAGTTTCTATTTCTTCGTTACTCCAACTATGTTTTTTTAGTTTCTCGAAGAGTTGTCTTTTGTCAAGGTTGCGGGGCATTCTTTCCCTATCCAGGAGAAAGCTGAAAAGCGTTTTATAAAAAGTCTGGGCAAACTGGTGGGAATCTTGCTTTTTGAGAAGGGTTTCTGCCTCGGTAAAGTATTCGTCCATCCTGGTGAGAGAGCGAATGTGTCGGGCATAACTTTCGTCTTGAGAGAGTTTTGTTTTGTGGCGTGCCCACCATTCAAAAACAAAGGGGAAAACTCCAAGCACAAATACCAATAGCCAGAAAAGAGGCGATTGTCCCACATAGCGAATGGTTTTTCCCGTTACAGGAAGATACGTGAATTCTCCAGGGTCAGGGAAGGCAGGCAGAACCTCAAAACTCTGAGGAGGAAGATGGAGCTGGCGCTTTTCGCCATGTATGGTTTCATAGGAAATGGTGAGGGATGGTATGGTGTAACTTCCAGAAGATTCTGGGGTTATCTGATAAGAGAGCGTCTGGACAAACTCTGGTTCTTTTCCCCAGTTGGTGAGAACAAGCTTTGTTTTGGCTGGAGAAACAGTAAGGTTAGAAAGAATTACTCCTCGGAGGAGATCTGAAAACATGGTGAGATTTCCTGTTCCACGGAGGGTGATGGTATACGCTATACTTGATCCCTGGGTGATGATAGCAGAAGAGAGAGATGTATGGCCTTCTAGTTTTCCACGGTAGATGAACGTTGTTTGTTTTCGGATATCAAGCACGATATTTTCTATTGGGAGATTAACCTGTCCTACAGGAGTCACCACAATCATTTGTGGAGCACCGATGGGGAGAGCACCGGCTTCTACTCCAAAGAGTGCCCACTGATGAATGGGACGATACCAGTAGTTTTGATGTTTTTTTATCTCTGACGAGAGAAAAGAGGTACCATCGTATAAAACACAGTTGTTTGCTATGAGGGGTCTGATCATTTGTAAGGGGTAGAAAAGAGCCTCTTTGGTATCACTGACCAGATAACCTGTGAGAATGATGAGTTCATTCTGGAAGGCAAAGGTTTTATTTGGTTCAAGCTGGTAAAAAAGTCTTGGCAGGATAAAAGTTTCCTGGTTGTTTGGTCTTGTGGGTTTTGACGCTGTTTGTTTTACGACGCGAAGTACCAACGGATCAGTGTGGTAGGTGTTTTTTTTCTTGTCCGTTATTTCAAAAGAGGGGATGGAGAATTTGCCTTCTCTGGAGGGGATGATGGCGTAACTGTACTGAAAAAGGACTGTTTTGGTGGTTTTGCCATTGATAATCTGGAGTGAGGAAAACTGAGATACCCCTTGATTCTGGAATTGCAGGCCCTCTACCTGAGGAAGGGAGATATTTTCGATGGGTTCACTGTGGGATATGGTAAGAATCGCCACCTCGTCTCTTCCTATCTCTTCGGGTTCGAGACTAACCTCTAGTCCCCAAAGAGAAAGAGGAAGGAGAAAAAAATACCACCAGTACTTTACCATGGAATATCTCCCACTTGCTTTCAAGACAAAAGAGTATATCCCCTGTCCAACGCTTTAAGGTTTAGGTTGATGACTTTTTCTCCTTTTGTGGCAAACTTGTGTTTCAGGGCGTTTTCAAGCCATTCTTTTTTGAGCCATGAGGCATGAAGGGCTGCGTATGTTCCAAGAATCAACGTATTAAGCACACGGATGTTGCCCACTTCTTTCAGCGCTACTTCTTCAAAGGGGAGGGCAATTACCCTGGCTGCAACGTTTTTTGTCTGAACGCTTTTGTCGACGAGGATAGTGCCACTTGCTTTGACCAGGGGAGAAAACTTTTCAAACGCAGGGCCACTCAGGGCAATCAGGGTGTCAGCGCCAGCAATCACAGGAGAGTAAATCTCCCCGTCTGAAATAACCACATGGCAGTTTGCTGCACCACCGCGCATCTCTGCTCCATACGAGGGGTAATAGGTTACGTTGAGACCAGCTTGCATCGAAGCCTCAGCAAGGAGAAAGCCAGCTGAAAGTATTCCCTGTCCCCCAAATCCTGATAAAATCACCTGTTCTTTCATACGTACCTCTCGTCTTTGAATGTTCCAAGGGGGAAGGTCTGTACCATTGTCTCGAGGATAAAACGATTGGCATCTACAGGACTCATCTCCCAGTTGGTGTTACAGTTGGAGAGTATTTCCACGAAGGTATACCCTTCTCCTTTCATCTGGAGCTCAAAAGCCTTTTTGATGGCCATTTTGGTCTGAACGACCCCTTTGAAGTCAGCTACTGTTGTTCGAACGGAGTATCGTACGGCAGGAAAGGATGCAATGAGTTCTGCCATCTTGATGGGAAAACCTGTACTGCTGGGTTCTCTTCCCATAGGAGTTGTTGGTGTCTTTTGTCCTACAAGGGTAGTGGGAGCCATCTGACCCCCTGTCATACCATAGTTGGCATTGTTGATGAAAATCACGGTGATATTTTCTCCACGATTGGCGGTGTGGATGGTTTCTCCCATTCCTATCGAGGCGAGATCACCATCTCCCTGATAGCTGATGACAAGCCTGTCAGGCCATACCCTTTTGATACCCGTGGCCACAGCAGCGGCTCGCCCATGGGCAGCCTCACTGACGTCAAAATCCCAGTAATCGTAGGCAAGTACCGCACACCCTACCGGTGCTACCCCTATGGCTTTTTCTCTGAGGTTTAATTCATCAATCGCTTCACAGATCAGACGATGAACGACCCCATGCCCACAGCCAGGGCAGTAGTGCATGGGAACATCTTTCATGCTTTTTGGTTTATCAAAAATTATCTTGGTTGCCATTGTTGTAATCCTCCATTTACCATCTGATGGATCTTGTCCTGGATTTTGATATCGGTAAACATTCTGCCACCGAGTTCTCCGGCAAAATAGAGCGGGGTATTATCGACGGCAAGCGCCACGTCTTCAACCATCTGTCCGGCACTCATCTCACAGACGAGAATCCCTTTCACCTGGAGGGAGAGAGAACTCAGAATCTGGTAAGGGAAGGGCCAGAGGGTAATAGGGCGGATAAGTCCCACTTTGATACCTTCTTGTCTGGCAAGGAGTATAGCTGATTTGGCAGTACGACTGGTGCTCCCGTAGGCAACCACGAGATACTCGGCATCCTCTGCCATGAAGGTTTCCCAGCGAACCTCTTTCTGACGGATGGTTTCGTAGGTTGTCTGGAGCCACTCGTTATTTAGGGGAACACCCTCATCATCGAGCCAGAGTGAACGGATAACGTTGGGTTTTCTCCCCCGGGCTCCTGTGAGTGCCCAGGGCTTCTCTGGTATTTTCTCCACGAAATCCCGAAGCTCTACGGGTTCTACCATCTGTCCCACGATACCGTCAGAGAGAATGAGTGCTGGTACCCGATACGTGTCCGAAAGTTCAAAAGCCAGCATGGTAAAGTCCATCATCTCCTGCGCTGAAGCGGGAGCAAGAACAATAAGATGGTAATCACCATGTCCGCCTCCCTTGGTTGCCTGAAAGTAGTCTGCCTGAGAGGCTGCAATATTTCCTAGTCCTGGACCACCACGCTGAACGTTTGCCAGGACACAGGGAAGTCTGGAGCCTGCGAGGTACGACACACCCTCCTGCATGAGACTATACCCGGGAGAGGAGGTGGTTGTCATCACCCTGGCACCGGCAGCAGCTGCTCCGTACACCATGTTAATCGAGGCTGTTTCACTCTCGGCCTGAACAAAAACTCCCCCCACTTCAGGCATCCGCTTCGCAAAATAAGCTGGAACTTCATTTTGAGGGGTGATGGGATATCCAAAATAGTAACGGCAGCCGGCCCGGATAGCCCCTTCTGCCATAGCTTCGTTTCCTTTCATTAACACTTTATTCATGTTATTGTTCCTCCTCTTGTTCTATGACAATAGCAACATCAGGACATACGGTGGCACAACGCCGACATCCTATACAGAGGGAAGAATCAGTGACCGTCACATACAAAAGCCCACGAATATTGAGATTTGTTCCTTTGACAAGGATTTTGACCGGGCATTCAACGACGCAAAGATCGCACCCTTTACATCGGTCTTTGAGAATGTTTACACGGAATTTTCCCGCCATGTTTGGTACCTCGCTTTCTGGATTTACGCTTTTTTATTCTGCAAAAATTTTTGTATCTATTATAGTTTTGTGTACGAAAAAAAGCAAATTTTTGAGTGGTTTTATGAAAGTGAAATCTTTTTTATTCATCGAAGGAGGTATGCTTATCATGGAAACGTTTGTCCTCGTAGTGCTATGGGGGCTTTCTATTTTTTTCACGTGGAGTGAAAGATTTTTTTTGTAAAAAGTTTTTTTACGTTAAAAACATTTTTCTAATACGAGAAGAAAAATCATGATATGGAAAAATCTTGTCAGGTTATTAAAAAGAAAGCATCTCTTGAGTTTGTTATCATCGTAATGGTTTCTTTTGATATAGGAAACTTTTATCTCTTTTTTTGTGATACGAGAGAGAGGAAAATTTTCGTCATCTATTGCCTGCCTAAAAAGTGTTCAAATAATTTTTATAATAACGCTTTGTCTTTACTCTTGAAATTCATACAGAGCTTCTAAAAATTCTTTATCGTCTTCGGAACGTCTTCCTTTTGTTGTGAGGTAACCACCTGTAAGAAAACCATTGGCGCCAGCGAGCATGATGAGCCCCTGAAAGTCTTTCATGATGGTTTCTCTTCCTGCGGCAAATTTTATCACCTTGTCTTTTACAATGAGTCTGAAAAGAGCAAAGGTTTTTACAACTTCCAGGGGAGAGATTTTTTGTTGTCCTTCGAGCTTTGTTCCCTTTATGGGGATAAGAACATTGAGGGGGATGATGTCAACATTGAGATTTTTCAAAAGAAAGGCAAGTTTGATTCGATCTTCCATGGTTTCTCCTACTCCGAGAATCCCTCCCGAACAAACTCTAACAGGATATTTTTTTAGAATTTTTATGGTTTGTATTCTCTCATTGATAGAGTGAGTCGAGGAAATAAGGGTTGAATATTTTTCGGGATTTACCTGGAGATTATGGTTATACTCGACAATGCCAGCTCTTACAAGAAGTTCTGCCGTTTCTTCACTCAATACCCCAAGGGAAGCGCAAATCTCCATGTCGGGAAAATCTTTTTTTACCTTTTCTATGATGTGGAGGATTGTTTGAAATTCTTCGTTTACTTTTTGGTAGCCATACCCGCTAGTAACGATTCCAAAATGTCGGATACCGTTTTGATACGCCTTTTCAGCCTGTTGGAAAATTTCTTTGAAAGACAGTAAAGGATAGGTTGCAATGTCGGTGTGGTGAAAAGAGGACTGGGCACAAAAACTACAATTCTCACTACAGAGACCCGATTTTGCGTTGGAAATCGTACAGAGGTGGATTGAAGGCGAGTATTTTTTCTGGACTTTGTATGAGAGACTTACCAGATCAAGGAGATCTTCTCCTCCGATTTTACTGAGAGCAAGGATTTCTGTCATGGAAAGGTCTTCACCGTCGAGAATTTTGTAAGATCTGAGGATATCTTGGTTCACAGGTTTCTCCTTTCAAGATTTTTGAAATTTTAAGAAAAACATATCTTGGTGCACTGTGGATAGTATAAAAGCGTTTTTATTATTTGTCAACTATTTTTTATTTTGGTTTACTTTTAAATTGCAGGAAACAGATTTGGTTACGGAAATGTGTATTTGTGCCTCTTGCACTCTAAGAGAGATTTTTTTTGGTTTCTCAAAAAGACTTGTCCCAACTTGCAACATTTTACCCCAAAAATCCTCCAATTTGGGTTATCTTAAGCTCCTAACCCCTTGATTTTTATGAATATCGTTTCTGGAAATTAGTATGTAGTCCCTAAATAATAGTTTCTACTTGACATTACTGCCACTCCTATGCTATACTCTACTCATGTTCGTTAAACCTATATCCATACCTAACAGAAAGACTGGTAAACGGTATACCTACTACCGCCTCTGTGAGAGTTATCGCCTCGGTAATACTGTAAGACATAGAAATATTCTCAACCTTGGTAAGCTCGAAGAACTTCCTGATAGATCAGACCATAAAGTTCTTGCTGACAGGATTGAACAGATTGTTTACAAGAGGCCTTCCCTTTTTGTTTCACAGATACCCCAAAAGATAGAAAACCTTGCTCAGCATTATGCCAGTATTATCATACAGAAGGGGTTACTGGATATACCAAAGGAATCCCTTGTAAGCACAGAGGCAGCAGATGAGGGGTCTCATGACTATCAGGAGGTAGATGTAAACAGTCTTGAGCATAATGATGCTCGTGAGGTTGGTGCTGAGTGGTTATGCAGGCAGGCACTTGAGGAGTTAGGGTTATCGAGATATCTGGGTGAATTGGGGTGGGAGGAGAGATGGATTAAGATGGCGATGATATACATAACTGCCCGTGCGGTATTTCCTGCTTCTGAGCACAAGACAGAGGAATGGCTGAAGGAAAACAGTGGGTTAAGTGAACTTTATGGGGTAGAGCCTGGGCAAGTAAGGCACCATCTTTACAAAGTGAGCCGAAAGCTTTATCAAGCCAAAGAGGAGATAGATCGATGGATGGCCAGACGCACTGGGGAGTTATTTACACCGCAAGACAAGATAATACTCTATGATCTAACGAATCTCTATTTTGAGGGGAGAAGAGGGATAGTGAGAAGGCGAGGTTTGGTCGGAGCAAAGAGAGGCGTAATGATGCAAAGCTTATGGCATTGGGATTGGTGACAGACACGATGGGTTTCATCCGATACAGCCATATCTATGAAGGAAACATCAGGGACAGTAAGACTTTGAAGAAGACTATTAAAGACATGGAGGAGCGATATCCTTCGGAGGGTCACTGTCCTGTGATAGTAATAGATGCAGGGATAGCCACTGAGGAGAATCTCAGGATGTTAGGAGCAAAAGAGGGACTATGTATGTGTATCCCTTGCGAAGATGAAAGACAGTCATATAGCTGAGATAGAGGAGAAGGGCAGAAGGCTTACAGACAGGAGAGGCAATGAGATTTTTGCCCAATGGGTAGAAGGAAGGATGAACAGGGTTTTGTATATAAAGAGCAAGGGAAGGCGCTCAAAGAGCAGAGCATGGAAGAGGAACTCAAAGAGGTATGAAGAGGGGCTGGAGTCTATCAAGCGGGGGATAGAGAGGAAGGGAGGGATAAAGAGGATAGAGAAGGTATATGAGAGGCTTGGGAGGTTAAAAGAGAGATACCCCTCGGTGAACCGTCTGTACGAGGTGAAGATAAAGGAGAAGGATGGGATAGCGACGGAGATTAGTGGAAGAGGGTGGAAGGAGTGAAGGTGCCTGGGGCATACTTTATCCGCACCACCTCAAGGGGAAGATGAAGAGACGATATGGAAGATATACAACACATTGAGGGAGATAGAGGGAACATTCAGGGTATTGAAGAGTGATCTGAAGATGAGACCAGTGTTTCATCAAAAAGACATCTATTCAGAGGCACACATCTATGGGAGTATCCTTGCGTATATGGTTGTAAACACCATAAGGCAAAAGCTCAAGGCGAAGGGGATAAGAGATGATTGGAGTAATATAGTCAGGAGGATGAACACGCAGAAGCTTATTACCAGTGAGATGAAGACGAGGACAGGGAGGACGATTTACATAAAGAAATGCAGTAAACCCATCGTTCGTGTAAGGGAGATATATCATGCCCTGAACTATAAGGAATGTCCCTTCTTTCAGAAAAAATCCGTGTTACCTAAAAGGGAAAATCGAAAAGATGAAAGCCTTGATACATCTTAGTTTTAGAGCATTAGGTTGCAAGTTGGGTTGTGACATTTTTTCAGAAAATTTATCAGATTTCTTATTGTCTTGAGAAATGAAGAGATCCCTGAAACAGAAGAGGATTACAGAATATTCTTGACATTGTCACAAAATATTTCAATGATTTTTTCAAGATCTTTTGCCTTGTGTTTCATAGAGAGAAAACACCCTTCAAAGCAAGAAGGAGGAAAAAGAATGCCATTTTCTAGAAGTTTTTTATAAATCTTTTGAAAGGCTTGTATATCCTGTTGTTGAGCATCATGGAAGTTGTCAACCTCTTTTGATGTATAAAAAACAGAAAACATGGTGGAAAACACGCTGAGAGTGTAAGGAAGTTTTTTTCTTTGCCATTCTTTTTGAAAATCTTTTAATAGCTCTCTCATCGATGTGTAAATGGAGGGATACCTTAAAAGAAAATGAAGAACAGAAAACCCAGCTCTCATAGAGAGGGGATTTCCTGAAAGAGTGCCAGCTTGGTACACATTGCCCTCGGGGGCGAGATGTTTCATAATTTCTTCTTTTCCTCCAAAGCATCCTATGGGCAATCCGCCTCCGATGATTTTCCCTAAAATTGTAAGATCCGGTTGAATTCCAAAAAGCTCCTGTGCTCCTCCCAGGGCTACTCTAAAGCCTGTAATAACCTCATCAAAAATTAGTAAGGTCTCATACTCTTTGCAGAGTTTCTCAATGGTGAACAAAAAGGTTTCGTGAGGAAGGATTACCCCCATATTGGCAGGTATGGGTTCAAGGATTACACAGGCTATTTCTTTTCCATGTTTTTTAAAAATTTCTGTGAGCTTTTCAGTATTATTAAAGGGGAGTGAGAGAGTTTGGGAAATAACTTCTGTCGGTACTCCTTCACTGGAGGATTCTTTTATTTCGCTGAGTCCAGAACCACTCTTCACAAGGAGACTATCGGAATGGCCATGGTAGCATCCATCAAATTTTACGATGAATTTTCGTTTAGTAAAACCTCTGGCAACCCTTATGGCACTCATCACAGCTTCTGTTCCAGAATTGACAAAGCGCATTTTTTCCATGGAAGGGAAAGCTTGTTGAATGAGTCGCGCTAAACGGGTTTCGTAAAGATGACAGAATCCAAAGCTTGTTCCCTTTTGGAGGGCTTTGTGAAGTTCCTTTTTCGGGATAGGATGATTATGCCCCAAAATGATAGCTCCCCAGGAAAGGCAGTAATCAGTGTATTTGTTTCCTTCGTAATCATAGAGATATTTTCCTTTTGCTTTCTTTGCAAAAAGAGGGGGAAGATTGACCATTTTAAAGCTTCTGACAGGGGAGTTGACCCCACCTACCAGGTAACGTTGGGCTTCTCTATAAAGATTGGTATTCATCGAGTTCCTCCAGTATCCAGGGTGTAAAGTAAGTCACGATTTTTGAAGCTCCTGCCCGTTTTATGGAAAGAAGCACTTCGTACACTATTTCTTCTTTGGCGAGATGATTTTCCACGAGAAAGTTGATAGCAGCGTATTCTCCAGAGACGTTATAAGCGTAAATAGGGACTGTAAAACGTTCTTTTGCTCGATGGATAATATCAAGATAACTGAGAGCAGGTTTAATCATGATCATCGTAGCCCCTTCATCAATGTCTGCCTCAATCTCTTCCATGGCTTCTTCTACATTTGCGTAGTTCAATTGGTAGGTTTTTCTATCACCATATTTGGGGGTTGATTTTGCTATTTCCCTAAAAGGACCATAAAAGTTTGAGGCATATTTGGCACTATAAGAAAGGATAGGAATGTGGACAAAACCATGTTCGTTAAGGGTTTTTCGGATGTAGTAGACTCTTCCATCCATCATGTCTGAGGGCGCTACAACATCTGCACCGGCTTTTGCATGAGAGAGGGCTATTTTTGCCAGGATTTCACATGTTGCATCGTTTTCACCAATGTGACAGTGACCATCTTCCGTGTAAGAGCAAAGACAGACATCAGTGATAATCTCAATGTTTTGGAGAGATTGTTTTATTTCTCGGATGGCAGTCTGAATAATCCCCTCTTCATCATAGGCCTGTTCTATACCTTTTTTATCTGGTACCCCAAAGAGAAGGATAGAACGAAGCCCTTTTTCTTGGAGTTTTTTGATATACTCGATCGTGTAGTCAATACTCATGCGGGAGATATTTTTCAGAGAAACAATAGCCTCTTTTCGTTTTCTACCGGAAACGATGAAAAGGGGAAGAATAAAATCTTCTCGTGAGAGAAAGGTTTCCTGAAATTTAAGGCGGGTTGCAGGGTCTTTTCTTCGGTCGCGAAAACGTTTAAACATACGTTGTTCCTCCTTGGGGGAGATGTTTCTAGAGAGATTTTTCAAGAATTATGGTTCTTTTTTCCTCTCCTAATTCGGCAAGTTTTTTGAAGGTGGTATTTCCTCCTACATAAATTATAAAGTGAGGAGGAATTTTTTCATAGATTTTTAAAAAGGCATCCACACAACTTCCCGAAGCAAAATAGATGCCGTTAAAACAACGAAGGTCGAGTTTTTTTTGAGCCAAGGGGATGGTTTTATAAAGAGGAAGAGGGGTGACGTTGGGAAGTTTGGTGATAGAATTGTTGCTTAAAAGGGAGCAGGGATAGAGGATTTTGGATGAAGATTCTTTTATCTTGAGGAGTTCGGCAAGAGAAAAAGAATCAAATGTGGGAGGGAGAAAAACATCTTGGTAACCAAGTGTCAGTAATCGTTCTCTGGTTCTTGGGCCAATGGCGTAGATCCTATGTTTTGTTATACCAAAAAGAGTTGTCCATCTCTCTGCGGCAAATTCAGAAGTAAAGACCAACACATCGTAAAGATGAGGAACAATTTCGTTTGAAGGATCCATTTTTTCTCTCTGGATGAGAGGATAATGGAGAATTTTGCCGGGTATATTGGAAAGGGTTTCAAAGGGATGGAGCCCTGTATAGAGGATTTGTTCCTGAGGTACAACGTGTTTGGCGACGTTTCCGGCAATAATAATTAAGGGAGAGGTAAAGTTGTTAGAGGGGAGTTTTTCGATGGTGCTTGTTGCAATCTTTTGTTGGGGGAGAGATGCATCTTGAACGAAAAGAACGGGACAGGTTTCTGGGAAGATGTGACGAAGGTGAGAGGTAATTTCTTTTTTTGAGGTTGAACCCATGTAAAAGATATAACTACTTATTGTTTTCTTGTGTTCTTTTCCCTTTAAATGGCCACTTTCTATAATGATTCTGCTCCCATACTTTCTATTGGTGAGAGAGAGTGTAGCGTCTGCAGCAGCAGCGATCGCTGAGGTAATTCCATTGATAACCTCCACCGAAACAAAACGCTGGAGAAGATAATCTATTTCTTCTTGAGCTCTACCGAATAGAAGAGGATCTCCACCATGTAAGCGAACGACTCTTTTCCCCTCGAGAGCATACTGGTAAAGTTGTTTGTTGATTTCATTTTGTTCGTAAAAATGCTTCCTATTTCTTTTCCCTACATAGATAAGTTTTTTGGCGCTGTGAGCAAAAGAAAGAACTTCTGGGTTTATAAGATCGTCGTATAAAACCACATCAGCGTAACTCAGGCATTCTTTTGCTTTGAGGGTGAGAAGAGAAGGATCTCCTGGTCCACCTCCGACAATATACACTTTACCGTAGAATCTTCTTTCGTCGATAGAAAAAAAGAGCTTTCTTAATTCTGGTCTATCGCTTCTTGCGGTTACGGCAAGTTTTCCCTGTAAAGGGTGAGTTTCAAAGGGAAGGATTTCTGCGATTTTGTCTTCAATATGGAGTCTTTCAAGGGCACATAAGGCGACAACTATGGCGTCTACTTTCCCTTGATCAACAAGGGCAATTCGCTCTTCGATGGTTCCACGTATGGGGACAACCTTCAGATCTTTTCGTAAGCCGAGAATTTGAGCCTTTCGTGCTGGAGAGGAAACACCAATTTTTGCACGAGGGGGGAGGTCAAGGAGTTTGCGGTTATTGCGACTCACGAGAGCATCTTCTTGAGATTTGCCTTTCGTGAGAGCTATGAGTGAAATGTTATAAGGAAGAGGAAAGGGCAGATCTTTAGCGGAGTGGATAGCCACATCTGCCTTGTTAAGAAGGATGGCCTCGTCAAGTTCTTTTGTGAAAAAATCTTGGGGGAGATCTTTTCGCATGAGGGATATTTTTTTATGTTTATCTCCGTAAGACAGGATTGGAATAAGTTGGTATTCAAGCTTTTCGGGAAGCTCACTGAAAACTTCTTCCACCTGTTTGAGAGAGAGGGGGGAATTCCTCGCAATAACCTTTATTGTTTCCACAGCTGCCTCCTTTTTCTTCCTTTATTTTTGTAAGAGAGAAATAGAACTTTTCAGTTTCTTCTGAAATTATCCGAAGTGCCTTTTCTTTTTCTTCTTGTCGAGTTTGTAAGGATTGAGTGACCATTTTTTCACTATCGTGAACGTCGAAGTAGAGGATGTTTTTCCTCGTCTTTATTTCTTTTTCTACATCAGGGGGGACGGCGAGATCAATGATAAGAAGCTCTTTGTTTTCAGGCATATCGCTTGTTTTTATAATAGGATGAGGAGCACTCGTGGTAGTGAGTAAAACATCGGTTTGTCGTAACACATTTTTGAGAGAGTTAAGAGAAAATACTTGAGCATTGTATTTGAGCGCTAATTCTTTAGCTTTCTCATAGGTTCGATTACCAAGGTAGATTTGTTTCACTTCATGTTTATGGAAATATTTTAACAAGTCTTCGTTAATTCTATTAACTCCAATAATCGTGACACGGAGATTTTGAAGATTTTTAAAATAATATTTTACTATTGTGAATGCTGCAAGGGCATGGGAGAGGGCACCCTTACTGATATTCGTTTTTTGTCTTACCTTTTTTCCAACATGAAAGGCCTGTTGAAAAAGGATATGAAGGATTTTTGATACGGTCTTGTTGTGAATGGCTTGTTGGTAGGCTTGTTTTAGCTGGTGAAAGATGTAATTCTCTCCGACAAGAGGAGACTCTACTCCAGACGCCAATCCGAAAAGATGTTGAATAAGAGAAAAAAGAGTGTCTTTTGGAGGGTGGGCTCCAGGTTCATCGTAGTAAAGTTCTACTCTATCACATGTCTTGAGCAGAATGTGATAGTGGGGGAGTGCTCGGAGAAGAGAATAGTAAAAGTTTTCTCTTTCCTCGATGGGAAAATGATAATCCATTCCCTTAAAACCCAGCATTTTCCAAAAACTCCTTTATAGTATTTCTAAGAAAAACGCTTTGTTTTGCGCTTGTTCCGTTTGTTGTTACGGCTATACTTACATTCTTTTTTTTATAGATAGCAGGGGAGATAAAATCGCAGAATTCGGGGGAGTCGCACACGTTGACAAGGATAGAGAGTTTTTTTGCGTCTGCGGCAATTTGTTGGTTAAGAGTGTTGTCATTAGTACATGCATAGACAAGAAAAAATTTTTTAAGATAACATTTTTTATACGCTCTCTTAAGAAAGACACAATCGGAAAAATGGGTTTGGATTTCAGGGATAAATTCTAAAGCCAAAAAGGTAATATTTCTCGTATAAAGAGAAAGTATATTTGCCTTTTGAAAGGCTACCTTTCCTCCTCCTATAATGAGTATTTTTTTCCCTTCTATGTTTATGGCTATGGGTAAGAATGTCATACGAATTCCTCCTTGAAAGAATTAAAGGTAGTATTCTAAGGTTATTACCTCTTTATCAGCAAGTGTATTGATAATACCCTTTAGAATCTCTTCGTCGCCAATTTTTTCTGGATAACACAGGGTGTAAAAATCACTTTCAGGTAGGGGTGCTATTCCAATTCCAATCGTCAATATCTCATAGGGGGTGTTCAAAAGTTTGAGAATTTCCCATTCATGTTTCTCTATGTATGAGAGGTAGCTAATGAAAATAAGCCCGGCATCTGTAAGAATATGTGCAAGTTCTCCTAATCGTCTTATCTCCTCGTACCTTTGGTTTGTTTCAACAAAACTTAAATCCTGGTCAAGGCCGATGGCTATGGAATTTAAAGAAAGAAAGTACACATTTTTGGAAAGTTCAAAGAGCTTCTTTTCGAGAAGCTTGGCGATATGTTGGATTTTTTTGCTATTTTGTCCGGTAAGTAACACAAATTTCCCCTGGTGTTGGTTTCTTTTTTCTCTTTTCTCTTTTGATATGTATCCTTTCTCCCAAAGCTTTTCCCTTTTGGCGATTTCTTCTTCAAGAGAAACAAACTTATCTTCCAATGGTTCGAGGATAATACCGCATCCAGAAATATGGTATTCGTTAATTATTACAAACCTTGCTGTTTTTTTGAAGTCTTTTCCTGCATCAAATACCACGGGTTTGGTATTTTCGATAACGCAGACACCAATATCGTATCGTTCCAATTTATCCTTGTTCGTAATATTTTGGGGATCGGTAGAATCAATTACTTTCTGGATATTGGTGATTCTTAAAACCACATTTTGAGTTCCGATTTTTGCTTGATAGGGTTTATTTACGAGAAGAGGAGCGTTTTCTATCCAGAACACATGGGCAAGAAACCGTTTGGAAACGTAGGGTTCTTTTTCCCCTTCTTTGCTAAGTAACTCTCCTGGGGAGACGTAGTAAAAATTGTCACTAATGGTGAGTCCAATGCTTTGACCAGCGTACGCTCTCTCGAGAGAATGGGGGAATATTTCAATGGTTTCAATGTGACTTTTCTTTCCTGATGGGGAAAATACTACTCTGTCTCCTACGTGTATTTCTCCATAATCTATTGTTCCGGCAATAATTCGTCGTTCATCTTGCCCTTCGGTAAATTTATAGACATCCTGTACAAAGAGGCGAAAATCTTTTTTCGGACTTTCATCTTCAAGTTTCCATTGTTCTATTTCTTCGAGGAGTGTTCTTCCGGAAAACCAGCGAAGATTCTCCGATCGGTGAACAATGTTTTCGCCGTTTCTCGCGCTGATAGGTATGAAACTCACCTCTGTTATTCCAACGGAAGAGAGGAACCCTGTGTACTCTTCTTGAAGAGATCGAAAGATTTTTTCTTCGTAATTTACAAGATCCATTTTATTGACGGCAACACATACATTTGCTATACCTAAGATAGAGAGTAAATAACCGTGTCTTTTAGTGTTTTCTCGGATTCCTTCTTTGGCATCAATGACTATGATAGAAGCATCGGCTCGGGAAGCTCCTGTTATCATATTTTTTACAAATTCAAAGTGCCCTGGAGCGTCAATGATCAGGTAGTCTCTTTTGTCAGTTTTAAAAAAGCACCGAGCAGCATCAATGGTAATTCCTTGAGCCTGTTCTTCTTTAAGGGCGTCAAGTAAAAAAGCATATTCAAAAACTTTTGCATTCTTTTCACAATATGCTTTTATAGCTTCAAGTTTGCCCTCGGGTAAAGAATTGGTATCTGCAAGGAGTCGTCCGATCAATGTGCTTTTCCCGTGATCTACATGTCCAATGCTCACTATGGTAACTTGTTCTCTTCTTTTAGTCATATACTTTGCCTCCCTTCTTCTCAGGTTTCCGAGCATTACATATAGCCTTCTTTTCGCAGCGTTTCAAGGGTTCCTCCATCTTCTTTATCCTGTTCTCTTCCCGCTCTTTCGGCAATTTTTGCAAATTTTCCTTCCTTTAACTCTTGAATAATCTCCTGCACGTTCTTTGCCGATGAGTCCACAGGTTGTGTACATGGGTAACAGCCGAGAGACCTGTATCGTTTTCCGTTGCCCCTATCAAAGTACAATGGGACAATTTCGATGTTTTCTCGGGCAATGTATTCCCAGATGTCTAGCTCGGTCCAGTCAAGAAGGGGATGAATTCTTATGTGCGTTTTTGGAGGAAAGCTGGTGTTAAAATAATTCCAGATTTCTGGCGGTTGTTCGGCAATACTCCACTCACTCTCTTCACCCCGCGGAGAAAAGTATCGTTCTTTGGCTCTACTTCCCTCTTCGTCTGCTCGGATTCCTACGATAACACCTTTGAAGGGTTCTTTGTTTCCCCATACTTCAAATTGACCTGTTTGATGGTTGAGTTTGTATCTTGGCCATTCGCCTGAAAGGGTATACTTGAGGGCATCGCTTTTGAGATATTTACAGCAGGTAATTCTATCGACATTTCCATCGGGAAAAGTGAGCTTTTTCTCAAGGATTTCTTTGTTTTCTCCGTAGATGAGATCAAGACCAAGTTTGAGAGCAAGCTTGTTTCGGTATTCAATCATTTCTGGAATTTTATAATGGGTATCGATATGGAGAAGGGGAAAAGGAATATGACCAAAAAAAGCTTTTTGGGCCAGGGTAAGGAGGACGGTACTGTCTTTTCCGATTGACCAAAGCATCACGAGATTTTTACTTTTAAATTCTCGATAAGCCTCACGAAGAATGAAAATGCTCTGTGCCTCGAGTTTTGACAATCTATCCATACTTCCTCCTTACACATTATAATATTGGCTAATACTAAAGTATCTTTCACCGGTATCAGGAAGGACAGTAACTACTCTTTTCCCTTTTCCCAATCTTTTGGCTACTTGGAGTGCTCCAAAAACGTTGGCTCCTGCCGAAATGCCTGCAAAGATTCCTTCCTCTTTGGAAAGTCTCAACGAGCTTTTGTACGCATCGTTATCGGAAACTGTTATAATTTCGTCAAGGATTTTTGTATTAAGGATAGAAGGGATAAAACCCGCTCCTATGCCTGGAATTTTATGAGGTCCTGGTTTTTGACCAGAGAGTACTGCAGAAGAAAAAGGTTCGATGCCAATAACTTTTATCTGAGAGTTCACTTGTTTAAGAACTTCGCCGACTCCCGTAATGGTCCCTCCTGTTCCAATTCCGGCCACAAAGGCATCCAGATCTCCCCCTGTTGCCTCAAGAATTTCTTGAGCTGTGGTTTTTCTGTGAATTTCAGGGTTTGCAGGATTATCAAACTGTCGTAGTATCAAAGCATTTTTGATTTTTTTCTGAAGTTCCAGAGCTTTTCTTATGGACCCTTCCATTCCTTCATACGCAGGAGTGAGAACCACTTCAGCTCCAAAAGACTTGAGGATGTAGATTCTTTCTAGACTCATCGAGTCTGGCATGACGAGAATACATTTGTATCCTTTGATAGCAGAGACCATTGCTATCCCTACGCCAGTATTACCGGAAGTTGGCTCAATAATAGTAGCACCTGGCTGGAGAAGGCCTTTTTTTTCGGCATCTTCAATCATTGAAAAGGCAATTCTATCTTTGATGCTTCCACCCGGGTTGAAAGATTCTACTTTGACGAGTATTTCGGCCATGTTTTCTTCCACCAGTTTTTTAAGCTTTACCAAAGGGGTGTTGCCAATAAGTTCTAGAATACTCTCATAAATTCTCTGTTTAAACATACGTTTTTTATCCTCCTTTTGAGATTATGTGGATGAGAAAGTGAATGGTATACGTGAGCCCTCCGGTGACCAAGGGAACCAGAAACCATGAAAAGAGTATTTTTTGCACGAGGGCTTTTTTGCTCGTTGTGATTACTCCATCCTTGATAGCACTTATGGCGAGGATAGAAGAGGTGGTAAACTGGACATAAGGGGTAGGTAATCCCAACCATGAGGCAGCGATGACAAAAGTTGAGGTCACAAAGGAAACTATTATCGCAGAAATTTGTCCAAGAGGTATGATATCTTTTGACACGGTTTTGAGTAACCCTGAACCTAAAAGAAGTCCTCCCAGTCCAAACAGAGGAGAGAAGACGAGGATGAGTCCAACGGGATTTTGAGCACCAGGAAGGAGTAGCAGAGGGGCAACGACATTGGCCACATTATTTGTTCCAATAGCAAAAGCACCGTAAGAGTTGGCGGCCAGAATGAAAACATTCATAATGGTGTTATTTGCAAAAATTTTTTCATGTAATCGGAAATTTGTCTCTTTTGGGGGGTAAAAAATTTTCATTAAAAAAAAGGTAAAGAAAAAAGCGCCGAGAGAAAAAATGAGAGCGATACCAAAGATTTCAATAATTTTCCATATATTTACCTTGTGATAAAATAAACCTGCTCCGGCAAAAGCCCCTACGATAACAAAACTTGTGGACTGAGGGAGTTTGAAAAGGTTTGTGATAAATAAAGAGAAAGAGGTAGCAAGAATAATGATCAAACCAGAAAGTGGTTCTAATTGTAAGGTGAGTTTAGTATTGAGGGTTTCGACAACCCTTTTCCCTAGCAAGAGAGCTCCCAGCATAACACAGAATGTGTAGGTGATAACAGCTTTCTTGTGTTTCACAAGATCACATCCATATGATGGGGCAAAAGAGACGGAAAATCCACTCGCGCCCATATTTATAGCAAGAAAGATTGAAATTACTATTGTCATTATTACCATCGATAGCCACTTCTCCTTCTATAAATTATAGATACATCTTTTCAAGAAGTTTTATACTACACTCTGTCTTAAAAATCTTATCTTTTATATTAAAAATACTTTCTTTTGGTAAACAATCCTCAAAGATATTTACAAGAAAATCTGCTTCAACAAGAATCTGAAAATCAAGCCCATCAATTTTCTCGTATGTATGATGATGGCCTATAATATAGCATACCCTATCTATTGTTTTTTCAGCTATAAATAATTCTTTTAGGATTTTTTTCGCTATCTTTGGGCCTTCTCTCTCTTGATATTTTCCAGCATTTGAATGGTACTTTCTTTCTGCCTCTTTTATACCTATGTCATGAAGAAGTCCAGAAAAATGAACCACTTCTTTTTGACTAAAGTCTTGTAGTTCATTTTCAGCTATGAGGTATGCAAAAGAATAAACTTTTAAGGCATGGTTTATCCTTTTAACATCATTCCCAAAGTATGCTATCATTTTCTCCATAACTTTGATTTCCATATTATTTTATCCTCCTACCTTCTATGTAAGCCACATTCTTTATGTTCAGGGTTTTCCCACCACCATCTTCCACTCCGTATATCTTCTCCTTCTTTTATGGCTCTTGTACACGGCATACATCCGATACTCGGATACCCTTGGTCATGGAGTTTATTGTAGGGGATTTTGTGTTCCTTAATAAACTGCCATACCTTTTCTGTTGTCCAATTATAAAGAGGATTAAGTTTATATAATCCATTTACTTCATCCCACTCAATGGGCTGGATATTCTCTCTGGTGAGAGATTGTTCTCTACGAAGACCACATATCCAGCATTTTACTCCTCGTAACGCTCGCCTTAATGGTTCAACTTTTCTGACATGGCAACAAAGTTTTCTATTTTCAATGCTGTTATAAAAGAGATTGATTCCTTTTTCATTGACCATCTTTTCCACCTGCCGATAATCAGGGAAATATATTTCGTATTTAAAATCATAGCGGTTTTCTGTTTTTTCTATTGTAAAGTAGACTTCTTGAAACATTCGTCCCGTGTCAATGGTAAATATTCGAACATTTTTATCTATTGACATAATCATATGAGTGATAACCTGATCTTCTACTCCAATACTCGAAGCAAAGGCTATTCTTGTTTTCCCGAAGGTTTGGATTCCCCATCGCAAAATATCAAAGGCATCCAGATTTTGAAGATGGGCGTTCCACTTTTCTATGTTTTTTTTCTTTTTCCACATTCAACTTCTCCTTGAGTTATTTTTTTCGGATAAGGACAGAATAGTACTGCCCTTCTCGTTTTTCTACAGAAACAATTTCATGACCTTCTTCTTTTACAGAACCAGGGACGTTTTGAATAGGCTCTCCTTCGTCAAGATATATTTCCAAAATTTCTCCTGCTTTCATAAGGGAGAGTTCAAGTTTGGTTTTCACAAAGTTCATGGGGCAGGCAACTCCTCGGAGATCTTTTATTCGTTTTCTTTCTTTCTTTTCCTCTTTTGTTTCTGTTAGTATTTTCTCTTGCATTTGGGAGGAAGATATTTTGTTCTTGGATTCAATATGAAACTGGAAATTACTATCCATGGCATCATAAAGCTTTTTTACTTTTTCGGATAACTCAATGATTTCATTTTTTAACTGGATTACCTCGCTTTTATCTTCCGTTAAAATGATGTTAAGAAAATTTTTAAATTTTTCGTCAATGTAGCCGCTTTCTATGAAGTGGGTAATAAAGGCTTTTACTATATCTTTGAAATTTTCAGCCTCTACTCCTCGGGTAATCAAAAGCATTCTGCTTGAATAGTAGGCCAATTCTTTTATGAAAAGGACAAGCTCTTCTTTATTTTCTGTTGTCTCAACTTTTTCTCTAAATTCTCTTATTTTTTCCAGATCTTTTTCTATGAAGTCAAAGAATCCGGCAGAGCATTCTCCGGTAGATCGTTCTACCAGGCTGAAGAGAGTATCACTTCCCCAATCGAAGTAGTAGTTTTTATCTTCTCTGAAGGAGGGGACAGTGTAGCGGTGAAGGAGATTTTTTATAGTTTCTTTATTGTTCTCAAAAAAGTGTGTAAAATTTTCGTGGTTGTCAAGATTTCTTGAATATATTTCCAATAAGGAAGCCAGAAAATGGGGAAGATCTCTTGCACTTATTTCTCCTACTTTTTGGGCAAAATAAAGTCCTTCGGGAGTATTTCTATGGCCTGCGAGCACATAATAGGCAGGGTAAAGCTTGTCATCCTTTCTTGCTGCAAAACCATAAAAACCTATATCGCCAAGCCAATGTTGTCCGCATGCATTTGGACATCCTGAGATTCTGATAATGGGAAATTGAGTGTCCTTAATCTTCTCTTTAAAATTTTCTAATCTTGAAAGGACTTCTTTTGCTAGTTCTCTAGATAAGCAGAGCCCAAGTTTACATGTATCTGCTCCAGCACATACTGTGGTGTGGGTGGTAAAATAAGGTATCGTGGAAAAATTCTCTTTATAGAAGAGGTAAAATTGAGGGAGGGCATCTTGAGGTATATTTCTTACTAAAATATCCTGCATGGTGGTAAGTCTGATTACATTTTCCCCATAGTTTGACAGAAAATTCGCTGTTTTCTCGAAAAGATCCGAATCAATGTCTCCTAACAGAAGCGGATATTTGATGGCATAAAGATCCTTCTGTTTTTGAGGGAAAACAAACCTCTCTTTCCATTTTTCAAAGTCCTTTTTTTCTTGTGGTTGCAATGATTTTGATTGTATAGGGATATTTTCTGCTTTGTTTTCAATCTCCACTGGCTTTATGATGAAATTGTCGTCTTTTTTTACTTCTTCATAATAAGAATCAAAAAGAGTTTTAAATTTTTCGCCACCAATTTCCTCCCATAAAAATCTTAAACGCGCCTTGTGTCTGTTTTTTCTATTTCCATGATGGAAAAAGAGTCTTTTGATAGCTTCTGCCACATAGCCAACTTCTTCAGCCAAGATAAAATCGAGAAATTTTTTTGCAGGAGCCGATTTTGCACCCATTCCACCAGCGGTATATACCTCAAATCCCTTAGCGCCTTCTTTTTGTTTTGCGATGAAACCAACATCGGCAATTTTTGCATAGCCGTTGTCTGCTTCATATGAAGAAAAATTTATCTTAAATTTTCTCGGAAGGTTCCAACTGTTATCATGTCGGATCATTATCTCGGTTAAGCTTATAGCATACGGAGTCACATCAAAAACTTCTTTTTCATTTATGCCAGAATCAGCGGGAGCCACAATGTTTCTCACCGTGTTGCCACCACCCCCTCTTGTAGAAAGCCCTGCAGCATAAAGTTCTCTGAGAATTTCTGGAACTTTTGAAATATCTTCTATGGAGTGGATCTGGATTTCTTGTCGCGTGGTAATATGAACTCTTCCACTTCCATATTTTTTAGCTACTTTTGCGATTATTTTCATCTGGGATGGTGTGATCAAACCTGCAGGACAACGAACACGTATCATGTAGGTGTCACTTATTCTTTGTTCGTATATCCCGAAGGCAACTCTTTTAGCGCGGAACTTCACGGGATCAATTTCTTCTCTTGTCTTTTTTTGTATAAAAGTTTCAAGCTCCTCAATCTCAGTAACAAGCTTTTCTGGAATGCGATAACCAACCATACCGTTCTCCTCCTTTAGATAAGTTTATACTTTTCCTCTTTTGGAGTTTCCTCTTCTAGCCGGAAAATCTTAAAAATGGGTTTTCTCGTGGAAAGAGAGACGATCGCGTACAATAAACTTTTATCATACGCAAGTTTTCTATCTTCTTCTGACATTCTTGCTGGTGTAGAAGGGTGACTATGATATACCCCTATGATTTTTAAACCCATATTTCTTACCTTTTTGTGAACATCAAATTGTTCTTTTGGATCAAAAGAAAAATGTTCAGAACTTTTATCGATATTTGTCATTTCAAAAACTTCTGTTATAGTATTTTCTTTTCCGGCCATATAGCCGCAAGCCTCCAGTGGGAGATCTCTTCTTGCATGTTGTATGATTTTATTATAAACGTCTTTACTCAAAAATAAGATATTTTCCTTGTTCTTGCTCTTGAAAAACCAGTAACCAAATAGGGAGAATACTATAGTATAGTGGAGGATAAACTGTAACCATTCTGGTTTTGAGTACCAGCCGAGGAGGATATTGAGAGGTAGGCCAAATAGTCCCTGCTTATGGTCAAGAATTGTACTGGAAAGGTCAAAAACCTTTATCAAAAGGGGATGGTGTTTATCAATGAGATGAAGAGTTTTTAAAGAGGCAAGCATTTCGTGAACTCCATAGCCTGCCAGATAACCTGCTTGAATGATGAGGTAAACGAGTGTTATGGCCAATATTGTTTCAATTTTTACTTTCATGATTGAGAAATAGACGGCAACAGAGAGAAAGAGCGCCAGAAGGATCCCGATAAAGATAGATAACCAGTGATACTGACCGGCAAAAGAAAATAACACAATTTCCACTCCCTCTCTTGCCACAAGGAAAAAGGAGACAAGGAAAATTCCTCCAGGTGAAAGGTGTAAGGAAGCCTTATTCTCCACATACTTTTTTATCTCGCTTCCATGGTTAATCATCCACCGGATGAATGAGATGATCAGACTTACGGCAACGAGGCTCGCGAGGCTTTCCCAGAACTTTCCGAATTCATCAATTCTCTTAACTTGCAGATTTATAATAAATAGGAAGAACCCGAGAAACAGTGAGAAAAGAATACTGGAAACAAACCCATAGATTACTTCGCGAGTTAAGTGTTTATTGTTGGTTTTTTCCAAAAATCTAAAAATTAAAATCAGTATCAAAAAGGCTTCCAAGCCTTCTCGGAAAGAAACTATAATTCCTGAAAATAAATTTTGCATGGTATTCCTCCTTTGCATTTGCTCTCTTTTCCAATATCTTTAACAACTACAAGCATCTTTTTCCCTCACAATGTGATACCCTTCTCTGAATAAGAAGAGGGAGACCAATAACGCTAAAAACGGATCCAGTTGCCATATCCCCCACAGATAATTAGTCCCTAATCCAATCAAGATAATTGCTGACAGGAATATACAGGCGAGGGTTTCTTTTGAGTCTCCTATTAAACTTTTGCTTTGAAGCAACTTCCCTGTTTTATATTTCTGGTAATATAAAATTGGCATGATAAGAAGGGAAAGAATAAGTATGGTAAGACCTCCTGCTGTTGGCTGGGGGATTTCTTTAAAAACTAATTTTTTTATCACATCAACCAGAACATAAGCTCCAAAGATAAAGAATGTCCAGCCAACAAGGGTTATAGCCTGTTTTTCTTTTTTTTCATTTTCTTCAGCACTCATGTTGTGTGACCCATAGAATCTCCATAATATGACAAATCCCGATAATGATTCAGCAAAGCTATCAAGCCCAAAACTTACTAAAGCCACACTTTTTGCAATATTTCCAAAAAGAATCGACAAAACACCTTCAAGAAGATTGTAGATTACCGTAAACAGAGCAAGCCCAAAAGCCTTTCTCTTTAACTTTTGAAGAGAATCAATTGACACTGGTATCCTCCTTATTTTTCGATGGTGACTTTAAAGATACCCTGTCCCATATCTTCGATGGAAATAACCCTGTACCCCTGCTCTTCACACGAGCGAGGGACGTTGTCCAAAGGTTCGCCTTGAGTAAGGAGAACCTCAAGTCTATCACCCTTCTCTAGTTTTGAAAGGGCAAGTTTTGTTTTTACAAATGTCATGGGACAATGTTCCTTTGTTATATCGAGTACAGTGTTCATGTTTTCCTCCCATTTTAGCTTATAAATAAAATTTCTCCACCCTTTGCAATTTCCAGAAACTTAGCCACACCAAGTACTTCTTTTATCTGTGGTATAAAATCAGCCAACTTTATTCCGAGTATTATCATCGACATTTCGCAGGCATAAAAATTTACCCCAAGTTCTATAGAAGCATTTATTAATTCTTCAAGGGTGGCAACGTTTCTATTCTTCATCAAGTAGGTCATCAGTTTTGGGGAAACCCCTCCAAAGTTGAGCCTGCTTAAGGGTAAATTTTTTCTTCCCCCCATTAGAAAATTAAACATTTTTGCAAGAATTCCTTTACCAATTGGACTTCTCACTTTTTTTTTCTTTATTATATTAAAACCCCAAAATGTAAAAAATAGGTTCACTTCATACCCTACAGCGGCGGCTCCACTGGCTATCGTAAATATCGCGATAGCTTTATCGAAATCCCCACTAAAGCAAACTATAGAAATCTTCTTTTGATTTTCCATATCTTACTCCTTTTTGGCGATATCACAAACCACATCTGCTTCATCAAAAAGTTCGGTGATGGTGGGCTTTTCCCCACAGAGGCGACATTTTTTTTGTTTCGAGAGTTTAATCTTTCGAAAGAGAAATGTCTTAGCATCAAAGGTAAGAAGTGTATTGGTAAGCAGCTCACCGAAACCTATGATGAATTTGAGAGCCTCTGTAGCTTGAATGGTTCCCAGGATACCTGCAACACTTCCAAGAATTCCTGCTTGAGAGCAGGTAGGGACAGCATTTGGAGGGGGAGGGGCATCAAAAATACAGCGGTAACATGCGGATTCTCCCGGAAGAATGGTCATCGTTTGCCCAAGAAATCTCAGTATTCCTCCGTGAGAAAGGGGTTTTTTTTCGAAGTAACAGGCATCATTAATCAGAAATTTTGACCTGAAGTTGTCTGTCCCATCAATAACAAAATCGTACTTTCTTATTATTTCTCGAATGTTTTCAGAGGTCAAGAGGACATTGTAGGTTTCTACTTCTACAGTAGGATTTAAAGCGAGAATTTTTTCTTTTGCTGATAACGTTTTAGGTTTTCCTATATCGGGAGTAAAATGAATGATCTGCCTTTGAAGGTTTGTAAGATCAACTTTATCAAAATCCACGATGCCAAGTCTCCCCACTCCTGCCGCGGCAAGGTAAAGAAGAATAGGTGAACCTAAACCTCCGGCTCCGATGACAAGGATGCTCGCTTCTCGTATTTTTTGTTGTCCTTCTATCCCTACTTCTTGCAAAAGGATATTTCTACTGTATCGTTCGAGAAAACTCTCGTCAAAATTTATATTCATATAACCTCCAATGCCTGGATTATGTCTTCATAGATATCTTCTACATCTTCGATTCCTACGGCTATACGCACCATCTCTTCACTTACCCCGAGTTCTTTTCTTTTTTGGGGAGGGTATTCACAGAAAATAGTAGAGGCTGGATGGATGATAAGGGTTTTATTATCATGAAGGTTGGTGGCTTTTCGTATAAGTTTGAGATTGTCTATAAACGTGAAACATGCTTCTTTACTTGGGAGCTCGAGTGTGAAAAGAGAACCATACCATCCTTTGAGATATTTTTTCGCATTTTTAAAGTAGCGACTATCCTCCAACCCAGGGTAGTTTACATTTTTGATTTTTGGGTGACCAATGAGTCTTTGGGCTAAAATCAATGCGTTCGAGCAGCTTTTTTCAACCCTCAGAGGAAGTGTCTCCATTCCCAAAAGCTGGAGGTAAGCGTTGTGAGGAGAAAGGCAAACCCCTGTGTTACGATGAACTTCACGTTTCAACCTTACCAGGAGAGCATTTTTGCCGTATTTTTGGGCTTCATCCGAGAGAAACCTATTGTAAGAGTAGTCGTAATTTCCGTAGTCGAGAATAGCCCCTCCGATGGTAGTAGCGCCGCCTGAAATATACTTGGTAGTAGAAATAACCTCAATGTTGATACCCCATTCTCTGGAAGAAAAGAGGTAAAAGGTGGCCAGGGTATTATCCAGAAGGGTAAGAAGACGATATCGTGAAGCAATATTAACGATACTCTCGATATCAAAAATAGCGAGTTGAGGGTTGGTAATGGTTTCGAGATAGATTGCCACCGTATTTTCATCAATTGCTTTTTCGATTTGCTCTGGGTTATGAAAGTCAATATATTTTACGCTAAGTCCAAATCTTTTAAGGGTTTTTTCAAAAAGAGAGTAGGTGTTTCCAAAAAGATAGGGTGAAGAAAGAATGTTTGCTTCTTTACCACTTATGGAAAGAAGGACAGCAGTAATGGCCGCCATTCCTGAAGAGGTGGACACTACTCCATACGCGTCGGATACTGTGGCAAGTCTTCTCTCAAATTCGGATACCGTAGGATTGGAAATCCGGGAATACGAATGAGCAAGTGTTCTACCGAGAAAGGCATTTTCTATATCTTTGGCAGAGTTGAATTCAAAGGCCACACTGTCATAAATAGGAAATTTCAAGCTTCCATGAGGATCAGGGTTAGGAAAATCCCCGTGAATAATCTTTGTAGAAATTCTCATTTACTTTCCTCCACCAATGAAATATAAAAATTCCACTTCGTCTCCTTCTTTCAAAGAAGTAGTGGAATAGTTGACTTTGTCAACGAATTGTCCATTGAGTTGCACACTTACTACGTCAGGATTTTTTACTTTTTCAATTTCAAGTAATTCAGTAATGTTGAGGCTTTTGTTAGCGTATTCTTTTTTTTCTCCATTGATCACAAGATGCATAGTATACCTCCTTAATATTCTATAATTTCTATAGATTTTATAGGAATTATATATGTTTATTATAAGCGAACTTTTTTCTTTTGTCAAGGGAGCTTGGGGATTTTTAAAAAATTTTTCAAAGCTTTACCCAAACATACTCATCAACTTTCACCTCATAAACCTTTAACTTACCAATACCTTCATTTGAACATTCTCCCGTTTTCATATCAAAAGAGTAAAGATGGATGGGGCAGGTTATTTTCCCATTTCCTATTATTGCCTCTTCTATGGGTCCTTTTTCATGGGGACATATTGCTGAGGTTACAAAAATGTCTCCACTTCTATCTTTAAAGACAACAATTTTTTCATCATTGATGGTAAAGGTGAGTCTATCAGGAGTTTTTAGTTTTCTTGTTTCGATTAATTGAACGTAATTACTTCCTTCTTTTCTTTCCCTGATTTCTGGAATTTCTTCTGGTTGCGTTTCTTGCCATGGATCTTTATAATTAGCAAGTGTCTCTTTGATACTTTTTTGTAATTCTTTTCTTATCGAAACGTTTTCGATTACATCCTCTTTTATTTTTTCAAGGCCGATTCTTTCCACAAAGTAGCTCGTTCTTTCAAGGTAATTTGCATTTTTTCTATAATATTCAATGAATGCATCACAAAAATCAAAAACCTCTTCTTCCGTCTTAACAGTTGTAATTTTCTTACCTACAAATACTTTTGCTCCCCCATTACCTCCGACGTAAATATCCCAGCCACCTTCTATAGCAACTATGCCAATATCTTTTATGGTTGCTTCAGCACAGTTTCTCGGGCAGCCACTTACTCCCATTTTGAGTTTTGCTGGATTCATTAAACCAGAGTATCTTTCGGCAATCTTTTTACCGAGTGAAATCGAATCGTTAAGCCCATATCTACAGAAATCACTTCCTACACAAGTTTTACATGCTCTAAAAGTCTTTGTAAATGCATGACCACAAGGCATATTCAGTTCATCCCAGACTTTTTTTAAATCTTTTTTCTTAATTGTGTATAATCCAATTCTATCCGATCCTGTAATTTTTATAATAGCATTATACTTTTCTGCCACTTGAGCAATCCTTTTTAATTCTTCTGGCTTTATGACTCCTCCAAAGACAGCGGGAATTACACTGTATGTTCCCTCTTTTTGTATATTTCCATAATATCTATCATTTGGATGTCTTGCATCATTCTCTATTTCATAGTCACCCTTCCAGATATAGTTTAACAAGAAATCAAGTCCCATCTGGGTCTTCGCATCATTTTTGGAACCTTCGATAGAATTTAAAACTTTACTTACCGATTTCAAATTGTTTTTTACAATATACTCTGTAAGCTCTTCTCTTGTCATAGGAATTCCCGGCACAAAGTATTTTTCAGCTGGATCTTCTCTTAACTCTCCAACTACGGAAACAAGAAGAGCTTTAATCTTATTCTTACAATTTCCACAACCCGTTCCAGCACGTGTAGCATTCATTACTTTATAAAGAGTATCATTTCCATTCCTTATAGCTTCTCTAATTTTACCCGCAGATACACCATTACAATCACATATTTGGAGACTTTCTGGCCAACTTTCAGCCTCCATTATCATCTCTGAAGCCCTACTACCTGGGAATAGTATATCTGCTCTATTTGTCGGAAGTGGCATTTTTGTACTATAATATATAGAAATAGCATCAATATTTAAATCATCACCTACAAAGTTAGCACCGATAAGTTTATTCTCCCGTATAATCAGTTTCTTAAAGATTAAATTATGCTCATCAACATAATAAACAACTTCATCGCCATTTTCTTCAGAAAATTTTCCCATACTTATAACCGGAATATCAGATTTTAACCTGGTTGGTGGCAATGGCGAAGGATGATATTTTAAATTATCATCTCGAGTAGCAAGATAACTTGCTAAAAGTCTTGCATGTTCATAAACCTGAGAAACAAGGCCAAAAGTCTTCCCTGCAAACTCTATACATTCTCCTATCGCAAAGATGTCTGGATCATTGGTTCTTAAATGTTCATCTACTAAAATACCCTTGTTATAGTTGAGGTTGCATTTTTTCGCAAGATCAAGATTGGGTTTTATTCCGCAGCTAAAGAGTACAAGATCAACTTTAAACCTCTGTCCGTCCTTAAAAATTGCCTCTTCAATTCCGGCAGTAGACCCTAAAAATTCCACTACATAATTGGAAGTTACAAACTTGATTCCTTTTTGTTCTAATTTTTTCTGTAAAAATATGCCAGCTTGTTCATAGAGTTGCATTTCCATTATGGTTGGAGTAAGATGCGAGATGATAACATTTTTTCCAAGCTGTCTTATAACAAGAGCTAGCTCTAAACCAAGAAGCCCCCCTCCTACAACCATAACGAAAGATTTTCCTTTAAGCATCTCTTTTAATTTATATACATCATCAAGTGTTCGCATCGCAAAAATCCCGGGCAAATCAAGTCCTTTCACAGGTGGAATAAAGGGGTATGAGCCTGTGGCCAGGACAAGTATATCGTATGGAATATTTTCCCCATACGATGTGGTGACAACTTTTTTC
This sequence comes from Thermospira aquatica, assembly GCF_023525255.1. Classification (GTDB taxonomy): domain Bacteria; phylum Spirochaetota; class Brevinematia; order Brevinematales; family Thermospiraceae; genus Thermospira; species Thermospira aquatica. The sequence goes on from NZ_CP073355.1 coordinate 1,460,118, forward strand.
TTTCTATCAATATCAACTACCTCAGTATTGAGTAAAAGATTGATGTTTCTTTCCTCATACCATTCGAGAGAATTTAAGAAAAAATTATCGGGGACTTCATCTTTTAAAAGATAAATAAGTTTTGTTCTATCGTAGGTTGGTTCTTTTTCTTTGCTTATCACAGTAATTTTGAATTTTTTAATATCCAATTCCTCACAAAGCTTTGCAGAAGCCATACCTCCGCCAATAATTACAACCCTTTCCATAAACTTCCTCCTAGTTTTTTCTCAGTGAGATTAAATAATAAGAAAAAGCCAAAATAACGCCAGCGATAGTATTACCAATGGTTACCCAGAGGAGATTGTAGAAAAATCCTCCCCAGCTCAAACTCTTTTGAAAAACACCCATGCCCAACAGACTCATGTTTGCGATTGAATGTTCAAAACCAGAACCTATAAATCCAAAGAGGCACCAAAAGATCAAAAAGATTTTTGCACTATCTTCTTTTGTTCTCCCACTCATCCATATTGCAAGACAAACAAGTAAATTACACAAAAAACCCCTTATTAAAAGGGGTAGAATTGGCAAACTCCCTTTGGCAAGAGAAACCTTTTCAAGGAGTAGATCAAAGCTATTGAGAGAACCTGAAACATAAACAAGATAGGCAATAAAGAGACTCCCTATGAGATTGCCAATATAAGAAACTATCCACACAAGGATAAGGTCTAAAAATTTTACATTTCTATTCACAACCCCAAAAGTCATAATCATTGTATTGCCAGTATAAAGTTCAGAACCTGCAAATATTACGAGGGTGAGGGCAATTCCAAAAGAAATACCCATTATAAATTTTAAAAAAGGACTATTCTCCAAAAAAAGTTGTCCGCCGATTGAAAGAATGAGAACTATACCAAATCCTACATATAAACCGGCAAGCATAGAGGAGATAAGATACCCTAAAAAATTTTTCTTTAATAGCTCTACCTTCTTTTTTGAAAGATCTGAAAAGAAATTTACATTTTCAAAGTACATAAACGCTCCCCCTTTATTTTTTTGGCTTTCTTGTCCAAAACAGAGAGTGGAAACTGTAGGAAGAATGAAAGTTGACCTTTTTCGGCAAGGTACTCGAAAAGTTTATGTTGTCCGCAAATTGTTCATTGAGTTGGATGCTCCCAACTTTAGTATTTCTTATTTTTTCGATTTCTAAAAACTTAGGAATACTAAAATTCTCAAAAGAGTACTCTTTTTTTTCTCTATTGGCTTTAAGATCCATTCTCCCTCCTATCTTTTTATATTCTATAATTCCTATAGAATTTATAGAAATACTATGATTTTATTATAGAAGAATTTTTTTCTTTTGTCAAGAAACATAAACAGATTTTCCCAAAAAAATTTTTCTGCACTGCACAATAAAAACAGAAAATATCCCTCTTATTTGAAAACCGAAAGTACAAGGGGAGAAATTTTTTATTTTTGTGAGACTTTTCTTTATTTGGAGTGTTCATAATGCTTGTTTGAGTAGAAGCTTTTTTGCTTTTTTGGAAGGCTGAAAAGTTTTCTCTGGCACGTAGTAATTTTTTGGCTTAGAGGGCTCCTTTCAGACCTCGTTAACCCAATTCCTGTTGGCGAGCCTGTCGAGCCACGGTTGGCGAGCTTGTCGAGCCACGGTTGGCGAGCTTGTCGAGCCATGAACTGGATTATTTTATACACAGATTTGGAGTACTTTTTTATTTTGCAATAGCGTTCCCTTTTCGAGTACTTTTATTATGAAGCAATTCGTTTGCTTGTTTTTTTTTTGGTTTTTCTCTATAATAGGTTGAGAGAAAAACATGGTAGAGGGGGATATCTATGAAACTCTTCATACTTTGGTTAGTACCGCTTTGGATTTTTGCTGCTGAAGTGAAAAATCAGATTCAATGGCTCAATGCTGTGTATTTTCCCGGATTTGAAACGAAAGTGGTTATTTCCCACGAGCAAAAGGTTCCTTTCCTTCAAGGAGAGGGGGTTTTAACAAAAGATAACTCTTTTACCTGGAAGTTGTTTGGAGAGCTCTCTCCCGTTTCGGTGAATGGTGGGATGGAAATGCGTATCTCGCCTTTGGCTGTCCTTGTGTTTACGGCTGGAGGAAAGATTGGTACAGGGTGGAAGCTTTTAGACTTTGTGGGGCTTGCGCTTAATCCTGTGACCAATACCAATCATACCCAGACTCCGACTTCGTTTGGTGGAGCTGTCATAGAAGGGTGGGTGAGTGGCGCGTTTCAGTTTGATACGGGTGCTGTGATCCCGGGAGACTGGAGTCATGTGCTTCTCTATACAGGACATACGTTAAACTATCGGATGCTTACGAGTGCCGATGATGATACTCCCTGGCTCTACGAGGCTGATAGTGGAAGAAATTACAACGGTTGGAGGTATCTCTCGACGACGGTGATTGCCTATCAGATGCCTCTGTGGCTGAAGAATATTGGGGTTTTGGTCTCGACAACCTCTCGGATCACCAAGCGGGATGTTTCTCCGATGGCTGATAAGGGATGGGCTTCTGATTTTACTGAGTGGGTCTTTGGACCACTGGGGTATATTGAATGGGGAAATCATGGGATAACCCTTCTCTTTCAGTGGCATAGTGATCCTCAGTTCGAGAGTAAAGAGGGCCACTTTACCCAGTGGAAGTACGAACAAACACTTATCAAGCCGTATCGGGTGGCGCTGAGTTATAGCTACTCTTTTTAGGGGAAAGCGTTGCTTTCGAAAATAGATCGTGCGCTTTTGTATGCTGTTCTTTTCTTGATGGTTCTGGGGATACTCTTTGTTTTTAGTGCGAGTTCGTATTTTTCTTTGCGCTATACGGGTAGTATCTATACTTATGCGATGAAGCAGATGGTGTTTGTGCTTTTGGGCTTTGGTGTCATGGTGTTTATGGCGCAGTATGAGTATACGAAACTTCGACGATGGATAAAACCGCTTGTGTTTGTGATATTTTTGTTGCTTCTTTTGGTCTTTGTGCCGGGACTGGGGAGTGTGAGAGGAGGGGCACGGCGATGGATCCATCTTGGTTTTTTTGATGTGAACCCAGCTGAGTTTGCGAAGCTTGTCGTTGTTATCTATCTCTCGTATATCTTCACAAAAAAACAACAAAAACTGAAAGACTTTACTTTTGGATTTCTTCCTCCTCTTTTGATTGTGACGGCGATATTTTTTATTATTTTGATGCAGTCGGGGTTTTCTATTGCGACGTTGTTGTTAATGGTGGGCATGGTCATGTTTTTTGTTGGTGGGGCGTCACTGAAGCATCTTTTGAGTGTGTTTTTACTCAGTCTGCCTGTGCTCGTGACCTTTGTTGTCCAGGTAACCTATCGTAAGGCAAGGATTCTCTCGTTTTTGAACCCTTGGAGTGATCCCTACGGGAAGGGGTATCATCTTATTCAGTCGTATCGAGCGTTTGCTGACGCTGGTTGGTTTGGCAAGGGGCTAGGGAATTCTACCCAAAAGATCGGGGCTCTTCCAACGCCTCATACGGATTTTATCTATGCGGTTATCACGGAGGAGATGGGACTTGTTGTGGCTCTTCTTTTGTTGGGGGTGTATCTTTTTATTTTTCTCCGGGCTTTTTTGATAGCCAAACGGGTTCAAGATCCTTTTGGGCAGCTGCTCGCGTATGGGATTGCTTCTCTCTTTGGTTTTCATGTTTTTCTCAATATTGGTGTGACAACGGGATTAATGCCTACGACGGGGGTGAGTTTGCCTTTTATTAGCTATGGGGGGTCTTCTCTTTTGATGTTTTCGTTAGCGATGGGGATTCTGTTAAACCTGAGTGCTCATGGGGAGGAGGTAAAGGGGGCTGTGCGAGAGATCCGCGAGGATTTTCAAGAGACTTTTGGGTAGGTTGTTGGGATATAGCTGTGAAGAAAACGGCTTGAGAGGTTGGGATTTTTTCGGATTCTGAAAGAGATGATCAGGAGAGGTGTGGGAGATTTGGGTGTTTTTTTATTTATAGAACTGTTTTAAATTTAGAAATTTTTGAGAATTTTTTATTTATATATCTGTTATAGAATTAGAAATTTGGCTTTTTTGCAAAAAGCGAAAAATTTTCTTATACTAAAAGTGTAATAAAATGAGAGGGGTAGAAAAATCTATGGATAACACCAAAAACCTCTTAAACCATGTAAAAGACCTTCTTCAAAAAGATGAGCGGCTCGTTGTCAATGGAGAGCTGATGAAAAACAAAATCATTGAATTGGCGCTCAAGCTTGATAAGGATTTTATTGAGCTTCTTCTCTCCGATCCCCGGACAAAGGAGATGTTCTTTCTTTCTGTAGGAGAGGTTATGATCTTCGATAAGGATAAATTTATTCGCTTTATCGCGAACAAGCAGTTTTTACCAGATTCGTATACAGCTTTTAAAAACAAGATCGGTTTAATTGATGAAAAGGGAGAATTCATAAGCGAAAAAAAGGATGTCGTTCTCTCTTGGCCCTATAAAGACTGTGTGTTAGAAGGAGGCATGACCAAAGAAGACCAAAAGCGCGATGAGATATTCTGGAATGAAACCTTAGCTCCGGATGAAATTAGTCGCTTGCTTGAACCAAAAGTTTTTACCAATGCGAAAAGAATAGATAAAGATGGTGAGCATAAATTTGACGGTTTTGGAACTGATGAAAAGGGAGATATTAAAGACAATCTTCTTATTAAAGGCAACAATCTTTTGATTCTTCATTCTCTCAAAAAACGTTTTGCTGGAAAGGTAAAGCTGATTTACATTGACCCGCCGTATAATCCCGATTCTGCAGCTAATACATTTTCTTATAATAATAGATTTAATCATTCTACTTGGTTAACTTTCATGAAAAATCGTATAGAGGTAGCTAAAACACTTTTAACTTTAGATGGTTTTTTTTGTATAGCAATAGACCACAATGAACTTTTTTATTTAGGGGTTCTTTGTGATGAAATTTTTGGTAGAGAAAATAGAATTGGAATAATCGCAGTTGAAACTAACCCAGGGGGTAGAAGCGATTCTCTGTTTTTTGCTACATCACATGAGAATTTTTTTGTTTATGCGCGAGATATCACAAAAGCTAAGATCAATAATCTTAAAATGGATGAACAAGAGCTGAAACAATACAAATACGAAGATGAAATTTCAAGGTATAAGTTAGTTCCGTTGCGTCGTACTGGAAGTAATTCTACTCCTGACAAAAGACCCAATTTATACTTTCCGATTTTTTATGATCCGAAAAATAAACAAATTTCTTTAGAAAAAAAAAGTGGATATATAGAAATATTACCAATTGGAGCTGATTCTATAAAAAGAGTATGGCGGTGGTCAAAAGAAAAGATTTTGTCTAACCTGAATGATATAGAAGTTAAGGAGTCAAAAAGTGGCTATATGGTTTTTGTTAAAGACAGATTAAGACTTGAGAAGAAACCTAAAACGTTGTGGCATGGCTCAAGATACGATGCTTCCTCGTATGGTACTAAGTTATTGCAGAAATTTAAACTAAAAGGAGAATTTAGTTATCCTAAACCTTTATATTTAATAAAAGATATAATTCAGATTCTTTCAGATAAAGAAAGTATTGTTTTGGATTTTACGGCTGGGTCAGGGACGACTGCTCATGCATTGCTTGAATTAAATAAAGAAGATGGCGGAAATCGTAGATTTATTTTATGTGAACAGATGGATTACGTGGAAACCATTACAAAGGAGAGAATTAAAAAACTCATAAAAGATCGTGAAAATGATTTTGTCTATCTGGAACTCATGAAATGGAATGAACATTTTGTAGAGAAAATCCAGCAAGCCACAACAAAAGAGGAGTTGGCAAAACTCTGGGAAACAATGAAGGAAAAGGCGTTTTTGAGCTCCAAGGTAGATAGCAAAGAAGTGGACAAGAACGCAAAAGATTTTGAGGATCTCTCTCTCGAGGATCAGAAGAGGTTGCTCCTTGAGGCTCTGGACAAGAATCATCTCTATGTGAACTATAGCGAGATTGATGATGAGGCGTATGGGGTGAGTGAAGAGGATAAAAAATTAAATAGGGGGTTTTATGAAGAATAGGGATTTAACTTTTTCTGATTGGTTAAAAGAGGATTTTGAGAAATTAGGAGAAAAAGAATGGGTTCCGGTATTTTGGAACTTTGGGTCACTCGAAAGTGGGGAAAGAGTAATGTATTCTTCTGCCATAATAGTGAAAAATAAAGTTAAGGAGGCGTTGAAAAAAGTAGAGCCGGATTTGTATGTTTATGAGGAAAAACCAGACTTTGTAGAGTATAGGAATAAGAAAGGAAAACGTGTATTGAAATATCGCCGTTTCCATGAAGAGGGGATAGAACCGTTAGTATATTGGAGAATATTTAAAGGGAAAAAAAGAAGAAAGACTTTCATCTATCTTGAGGAAGATAAAGGTAAAAAAGAAAAAGTTTTCCTTTTTATTGATGAGAGAACAGGTAAAGAAGATGAGGTTATTTATATTGAAAAAGATAAAGTGTTAATAAAACTAAAGTATCTGAAAGAGTACCTCGCAATTAAACAAGCCTATTTAGCACTGTATTTTGAATTGGTACGTTTATCGGAACATACGTTAGAGGAGTTAGGAAAAGAAGAGATTCGTGGAAAGATAACAAGAGATAGCAATTATATTTACTCTTTCTCTCTTGTTGAAGATTCCATAAATGGATTTTCTTCCCTAGGTCGTTTGAGGGGGAAAAAGATAATTGCCCCACCGAAAGATTTTCATTCTGTTTTTGAAAAAGGGTCTCAGAAATTTGAAGAATTTATAATTGAAGTAGGCAAAGAGGGAAAGGAAATTTGGCAGAGTTGTGAGTTCTCTTTGGAATCTGAGTTTGCAGAGCTGTTTGTTTTTTTTAGGAGAGAGGTACTTAAAAAATATTATGATAAACATAGCTCTTTTACTGTAGAAGATGGGAAAGTTGAACATAAAGGCTTTTGGCATTTACCAGTAATGAATAATCATAGAGAGTATGTGGTCGTAAGGTTTAAGTTTTTGCATGGATTACCTTATGAGGAACAAGTTCATTGGAGAAATTTTAATGTCACACCTAAAGGGGTTAGCGATATTGACCTATGGCGTTATTTGAATGGAGTGTATTTGGAGCCTGAGCATCCAGAGTTCCTTTTTAAAAAGAGGTTTTTTTCTTTTCAGGCAGTGTGGCGGGAAAAATTTGGATGGGATTTGTTTCTCCCTTTGCCCGAAGGGGATAGCTATCATATGAAAACCCTTCATGTTCCATTTACTTCCGACCAGAAAGAATTTGATGAACAAATACTTTCTCTACACAAAATATTGATTGAGTCTTTAAATGATAAAGAATTGGCAAAAGGTGTTTCTATAGAGAAGCAGAATCCCGGGAGTATAGACAAATTGGAGGCTTTTTTAAAGCATCATAATTTCCCTGATTTAAGCATAATCGAATTTCTAAAAAAATTACAGGCTCTTCGATCAGCAGCAGTTGCCCATAGGAAAGGCAAGAAATATGAGGAGATAAAAGAGTACTTTGGTATAGGGACAAAAAGTTTTTTCTCTGTTTTTGAGGATATCTTAAATAGATGTATAGAAATTCTAACAAAATTGAATTATGTTTTTTGAGAGGAAATTATGCTTTACAAAACATTTGATTCGCTCAAAGAAGCCCATGGCGAAGACTATTTTACCTCTCGCGTAGAAGAAGATGTCTATCAAAACCTCAACCCAAAGTTTCAACTACGGGAATATCAAAAAGAAGCTTTTGGGCGGTTTGACTTTTATTTTACTGAGTACAGGGGAAGAAAATTTCCGACGCAACTCCTCTTCCATATGGCAACGGGAAGTGGCAAGACCCTTATCATGGCAGGGGCTATCCTTTATCTTTATAAACAAGGGTATCGTAACTTTATCTTCTTCGTCAATAGCAAAAACATCATCGAAAAGACAAAAGACAACTTCCTTAATCCTCTCTCCGACAAATATCTCTTTGCTCCCAAGATCAAGTTTGGGGAGAAGGATGTTTTCATCCGAGAGGTTGAAAATTTTGAAGCAGCCCATCCGGAGGATATAAATATTCTTTTTACCACTATTCAAGGATTGCATCAACGATTAAAAGAACCAAAAGAGAATCAACTCACAGCGGAAGAATTTGAAGAGAGAGAGATTGTTCTCATCTCCGATGAGGCTCATCATCTCCAGGTGATGACAAAGACAAAAGAAGAACAAAACATTGAAGAGAATTGGGAAGCTACAGTAATGAAAAAAATTTTTACAAAAAATTCCACAAATCTTCTCCTCGAGTTTACCGCAACCATTGATTTAACGAATGAAAATATTCAAAAAAAATATGAAGACAAGCTCATCTTTCAGTATGACTTAAAACAATTTCGGCAAGACAAGTACTCAAAAGAGATAGAAGTCTTAGAGGCAGATCTCGGACCTATGGAGAGAGCCCTCCAAGCGGTTATCCTCAGTCAGTACCGGAGAAAGATTGCCGAAAAGAACAAGGTCTACCTCAAGCCAGTGATTCTGTTTAAGTCTAAAACTATCAAAGAGTCAGCAGATGACTATACTAAATTTCTTACGAAGATACAAAACCTCTCTCTAGATGATATCGAGGGGATACAGTCCCGGGCAAAAGGAACGATTCTCGAGAAGGTTTTTGACTATTTACAAAAAGAGGGTATAACCTTTGCAAATTTCATAAAAGAATTACAAGAAGATTTTTCTCCCGAGAAGGTTATGCTTCTCAACTCAGAGAACATCGATGAAGAAAAACAGCTCAAGCTGAATTCTCTCGAGAGTGTACATAACGAGATAAGAGCTATTTTTGCCGTGAATATGCTCAACGAGGGATGGGATGTTCTGAATCTTTTTGATATTGTGCGATTGTATGATACACGAGATGGTAAGTGGGTAGGTGGAAAGTACAAACCCGGTAATACTACGATTGGTGAGGCGCAGCTCATTGGGCGAGGGGCAAGATACTTCCCCTTTCAGATAAAAGAAACTGATGATAAGTTCAAGAGAAAATTTGATAATGACATTGAAAATGAAATGCGCATCGTAGAAATTTTGCACTATCATAGTGCTTACAATCCACGATACATTGATGAGATAAAGAATACTCTTACAGAGATGGGAATTATTCCGGAGAAGTATGTAGAGGTTGACTTATTTGTCAAAGATTCCTTTAAAAAGACGGATCTCTGGCAAGTGGGAGTTATTTTCCTTAACGAAAGGGAGGAGAATAAACATACCGATGTTTATAGTCTCGACAGTGCAAAAATTGAAAAGAATTACACCTATACTCTCCGGACGGGTGAGATGAAAGAAGAGATTCTGTTAGATGAAGAAAAATTCCAGCTTTCTAGTGATAGATTTCTGACTATAAAGAGAATAAAACTCCCTCAGCTGGGAAAGAATGTGGTCAGAACGGCCCTTGATAAACTTGAGTTTTATCGGTTTGATGCTCTTAAAAAGTATTTTCCTCACATCAAATCGATAGAGGAGTTTATCACTTCAGAGGACTATCTCGGTGGTGTTCAGGTTGAGATTATGGGACCAGAAAATAGAGTTGCGCATCTCTCGCAGAGAGAAAAATTAGAGATAGCTCTTTCTGTTGCTAAAAGTATAGCAGAAAGAACAAAAACAAGCACCTCAGCATTTAAGGGTACTTGCTCTTTCAAAGCAAAACTTCTTAAAGAAATCTTCCAAAATAAAAAGATCAAGATAGCTACAGATGAGTTAGAACGAGAGAAGTTACAAAATATCAACCTTGCTGAAAAAGACTGGTATGCCCAGAACGACTTCTACGGTACGGATGAGGAGCAGAAGTTTATTCTTTTCATCGAAAGTTGGATAGAGAGGCTCAAACAAAAATACACTGAGGTAGTTCTCTTCCGGAATGAAAAATTCTTTCAGATTTATGATTTTGAAGAAGGAAGAGCGTTTGAACCTGATTTTCTTATGCTCCTTAAAGGAAAAGATGGTGTTATAACGATGTATCAGGTCTTTATTGAGGCAAAAGGTGACCAGTTCAAAGATAGTCAAGGACGATTCGAAAATTCTAAAGAAGGATGGAAACAAGATTTTCTTCTCTCACTGGAAAATGAGGCAAAGGTAGAAAAAGAGCTTTTTCCCCAAAACGGAGATTTCCGGATCATTGGGCTACCTTTCTACAACGAGGGACTCAAAAAAGAGTTTGAAAAAGCCTTCGAGGAGAAAATGTTGGATGAGGGTGGGGAAGTTTCCTAACTGAGGACACACCCTCATCTCAGAAGCCCTCAAGGTGTTTCTTGTCCTTCGTGATCCAGCTCGTTAGTGTGTTGACCTCTTTTTGGCGACCACAAGGATGTTCTCCCCAAGTCCGAGTTTGTCCATGACAAAAAAGAACGGGAAATGGATCAATTGGAGTATTCGTAAAACAGACCTGATGAAGGTAAAGAGTCGAGTCTCTGTATAAGGAGCCTCTTCATCTTTGGGCTCACTGAGGAGACGTTTTTTGAGTTTTTCTTTTACTTTCGTTAGATTGGCTATTGCTACCCCAAAATTATGTATAGGGTTGCCGTCCTCTTTGGTACTTTCTGTTTTCAGTTCTACGATCTCAAATTCTCTCAGCATATACTGGATAGAGTTTTTGTTAAAAAAGTTGAGATGAAATGGTGGACAAATAGTGGGGTAGTGATTTTTGAAGATTTTATACCCGAATGAATCGATATGAGGGGTGACAATAATGAGAATTCCTTCCTCTTTGAGGAATTTTATGGCTTCATCGATAAGATTTTTGGGATCTGTGACATGTTCAATAAGATGGCTCATAATAATAACATCAAAACTTCCGTATAAGGAAGGAGGCGGAAATGCCGCAGAATACAAATGTTCGAGACCATAGAATTCTTTTGCACATTGCAGGGCTTTTGGAGATATGTCTGTACCTGTTACCTCATATCGAAATTGTTTGAGCCCATAGAGGATATAGCCAGTAGAACACCCAACCTCTAACACATGTTGTGCGTTTTTTGCATGGCGGACAATCAATCGATGGAATCGTTCTCCTATTTTTCTGCCTTATTTGGCGGTTATTTTTGGTGATCTGTCAATATGTTCATATGCTATAGCCAACTCTTTTTTTGTTGGGCGGGGTATGGCAAAGACAAGGCTACATTCTGAACATTGCTCAAGGGTGAACTTTTTCTCTTTTAGAAAGACATGAGAAACTTCGCGAAGTGTGTGGAATGTTGAAGACCCACATATGGGACAATTCATAGCATCTCCTCCATCATCTTTATCGCTCACTTTGTTAGCTGCTCTCTTTTCCGCATCGGTTTTATCTTTTTACGGAGATTATCCACCTGCTGGGTCTTTGAGAGAGCCATTGGTTTATATTTTTTATAGACTTTTAGTATACCATAGATCCCTACATTTATCAATTAAATTGAATTTTCACCCAACTTTTCATTGATAAGAAACATGATGTTTGAATACGTTCGCCCTTTCTTTTCACTTGTTTAGCTCTTCGTATAATACTGTAAGAAATCTTTTAACCTCTTCCTGACTTTGCAGGTAGGAGTTTGCGTTAACACTCCCACCGATAGAAATGGATAAACCTCTATTTTGCAGAGCTATGTAGGCGTCTTCATCGGTCGTGTCATCTCCGATATAAATGGGGAATCTGTTTTCTCCCATGTTTTCTATTATCCATGAGACAGCATTTCCCTTGTTCCATATATTGAGGGGTCTTATTTCGAATACTTTTTTGCCTGTGATAAATCTAAAGTTCTCCTTGTATTCTCTGGCAATTCGATCAAATGTGCTAAAAACCTCTCCCACTTCATTGGGGGCAACATTCCTAAAGTGCAGGCTTGCGGTGATTCCTTTATCTTCTACCCACACACCTTGTATATGGGCCAATGCTTTTGTGAGCTTGTCTAACAATTCCTCGAGGAGATCCCTGTTTTCCATTGAATTTTGATTTATTATGATTTTGTTCCCATCCCATATCTCTGCCCCATGATTACCGGCGTAGATGATATCTTCGATACCGATTTTCTCCTTTACATCTTTTAGCGCTCTCCCGCTTATCACAGCCACGGGAATATGCTCTTTTAATTTTATTATCAAAGAACGCATATCATCTGAAATCACAGCCTGATCTGGTGTCTCGGCGATAGGCGTTAATGTGCCATCATAATCAAGAAACAGAAAAATATTCTTGTGAAACCTCTTCTGTATTTCATCTAGGTTATCAAAAAGATAATAGCATTTTTCATTTTTGATAGCCGCTATGGCTGCTATTTCTTTCATTATGCTCACTACCCACTTATGAATGTTATTTTCGCGAACCTGTCTTCTGAGGATAGACATCCTCGCCATTTTTTCTTTATCTGGCATCTTTAGAGCAATCTTTATGCTCTCGGCGAATTGTTCGATATCGTAAGGGTTTACTAAAATAGAGTCTTCGAGTTCCTCGGATGCGCCAGTAAATTCGCTCAATATAAGCACCCCTTTTTCATCGGTTTTGGAGGCAACATATTCTTTTGCTACGAGATTCATACCATCGTAAATGGAGCTGATGATAGCGAAGTCTGCCATTTTGTAATAGGCGGCAAGCTCTTTTTGTTCAATTTTGGTGTCGATATAGATAATGGGTTTCCAGGTGCCTATTGAGTATTTTTTATTTATCTTGGCAACGAGTTCTTCTACGGCTCTTTTATAACTGAGATAGGGTTCTCGCATTCTCGTTGGCACGGCAATCTGGATAAAGATAAATTTTTGCCTGAACTTCTCGTATTTTTCAAAAAAGAGATCGATGGCCTGAAGACGTTTGATGAGTGCCTTGGTGTACTCGAGTCTATCCACCCCTATGCCTATGGCTTCGGTGGTGATGCCGAAGTACTTTTTGATCTTTCTTATCGCTATGTCGGTTTTTCGAGAGGCTGCTATGGCGTTAAACTTGTCGAAGTCTATGCTGATCGGAAAAGCTCTCAGGCGGGTAATGTGGCCTTGGTATGTGATGATACCTTGCTTGTGGTCAACTTCAGCATCCTCAATACTTTGGGTGACACAATCCATGAAGTTTTTGACGAAAAAAGGAATCTGAAATCCTATCAGATCGTTTCCAAGAAGACCTTTGATAATCTCTTTTGCCTGGGGAGATATCCGAAAAACAGTCCAGTTAGGCCAGGGAATGTGCCAGAAGTGCGCTATGGTAAGCTTGGGGTTTTCTTTTCGGAGTATTTCGGGGAGAAGACAGAGGTGGTAGTCATGAATCCATACTACCGAGTTTTCATCAGCTTCTTCAAGGATTGCCTTGGCAAAGTATCCGTTTACTTTTTTGTAGTCTGCCCAGAACTGTTTTCTGTAGTATACTCGTTCGGGAGTAATATGGCAGAGTGGCCAGAGTACCTGGTTTGAATATCCGTGGTAATAATTTTCAACCTCTGATGGAGAAAGCCAGACTCTTTTTAGCTTGTAAGAGGGGTTTTCTGGTGGAACTGGTATGCGGTTTTTGTTATCAACAACATCTTTATCTCCGCTCCCACTCCCCCATGCCACCCATGTTCCCCCGGTAATTTTCAAAACATCATCCATCGCTGAGGTGAGGCCACCGGCTGGTTTTTCAATCTTGATACTTGACCCGATCTTTTTATGGATATAAGGCTCTCTGTTAGAGACTACGATGAGATTCTTATTGGGAAAAATTTCTTCTATTAAGATCTTCAGCATATTTTTACACCTCTAGAATATTTTTCCCTTTATTTTCCATGGCATACCATACGGAAAGATAATCTCTTATTTGTCTTGTGATAAGAAAATTATTTCTCACATATTCCTTGCCTTTCTCACCCATCTGCTTCGCCATATGAGGATCGTTGAGGAATTGCCGTATCCGGAAAGCAGCGCCTTCAACCGAATGGACGAGGAATCCTGTCACACCATGGATGATCTGCAGAGGAATCCCCCCTGCGGCTCCTCCTATGACCGGTTTTCCCTTCCACATTGCTTCAGATACCGTTAATCCGAATCCCTCCTTAAGGGATTTCTGGAGTACGACTGTTGCAGACCGCTGCAGGGCATTGATGTCCTTGTCACTAAAGGGTGGGAGGAGAAGAATGTGGATATCGGGATCGTTGGAGGCATAATCTTGAACTTCTTTGAGTACGATTTCTCCTTCGGGATCGTCTGTGGCAGGGCTTCCGGCAAGGACAAGTATACAGTCGTTGTATTTTTTTACCATTCTGTACGCTTTTATCACACCGATTGGGTCTTTAAATCTATCAAAACGGGAAACCTGCAGGATCATCGGTCTATCTATGGGGATCTGGAATTTATGAAGTGTCTCTTTTATCTCTTCGTCTGTGAGCTCTCGGTTCTTTTCGCTAATTGGGTCGATAGATGGGGGTATGATGAATTCATCTATTCCCGCTGCTCGTGCGAATTTTCCAACCGAGAAAATGGCGGCCTCATACTTTTGGGTGTAAGGGAGGATGTGGTTCCATACTTCTTCGATGGGATTTGATAAATCTATATGGCATCTCCAGATCCATTTCCCTGATTTTTTAAATTCAATAAGGGGAATAGGTTGGGGATCGTGTATCAAGATCGCATCCGCCTCGAGATCAAGTTTTTCGGCGTTTCTTTTGTTGACCTCATAGTGATACTCCCACATATCCTCGGTCATATTTTCAACATTTCCCTGAAGAGAATTGTGGATTTTTTTGGTTATTTCAAAAAACCTTTCGTCACCTTCTATGACTTCCCATCGGGCATTGATGCTCAGTTCTTTAATTATAGGAATCATTCTGTGGAGTATCTCTGCTACACCTCCTCCAGCCCGGGTCGAATTAATGTGGAGAAAGGATTTGTTATAAAGTTTTTCACCAAGTTTATGAAGAAGAACGAGATCACCTTTGGGGGATATGCCAGCGTATTGATCAATCATGGTTCTATAGCCTCCATTTCTTTCCTGAGGTCTTTTTCAACAGCCTCAATAATACGTTCTCTTATGCCTTCTATGCTGTGCATGAACGGGTCAATGGACCGTATGTTTTCAGCTAACTCTTTTTTATTGAGTGAGTCCTCAAGCCATCGTGAGAAGTCATCCACTCCTAGTCTGACGCGAGCTTCGTAGAAATGGTAATAGATAGCCGCGACATCAATATACTTGATAGCTATTAAGAACTCGGCAAGGTTTTTCGCTCTTAGGCCTACGGGAAATATAAGGGTTATAGTTTCCTTGAAGTAGAATTCAGCGCCTGCTACTACTTCTCTCGGTTCAGGAAAGTTTTCAAGATAAACGTCTATGACATGCAGTAGCTCCTGTCTGAGCTCATCTATATTTTTAAAGGCATAGGGGTCGATGTTGGAGAGATGCTCAGAGAGAATTCTTTCTTCAAGGCTTTCTCCTGCCCAATGGGCAAAGTCATTGGTGTATTCAAGGATATGTCCTCGTAAAAAATATTGGTGGGTATGATGAAAGATGGACTCATTACTTACTGTCGCTATAGCATCTCTGAGTTCTCGGAGATTTTTGGCTTTTTTGCCTGTTGATTTGGATATGCTGACACATTGCCTGAATTCGAAAGGTTCCTTTGCTTGTGCCATTTTTCCTCCACTTTTTGTTTTTATAATTTTAGAGGAGTACGATGTTGCTTTGTTTATGTTTTTACTTACCTGTTTTCTTTCTTTATTTTCAGAGCATTTGGTTTGATGCTTTCCTGGGTGAGAGAAATAGCGTATTTACCCAGGGAATGGGAGAATGTGTAATTATTATAACACAGAAACGCTGATATTGCAAGGTATCTATTCAGGTATTCTGTCAAATAAATTAAAATGTCACCTTTTTATTGAAATAGAAATGTCACTTTTTTATGCCGAAACTCTACGACCATAATCATCTATTTCAAAAAAGTTCAATTCGATATTTTTCTTAAAAATATGTATACTTCCATCAAGCCAGGTTTTTAAGATAACATTGTCCCCGGGTTTTATGGCTATAGGTTGTTTCTTTTCAATCTGGTATATTCTTTTAGAAAATTTTATTGTATAATCTCTATAGACTTTGCACTCGGCCGTATAACAAACATAGTTCCTTAAGTCCTGATCAGGCATTAATGCAATATGAAAATCTTCATCCGACAGAGGTTTTTTACTAAATTTTCGGTTATTCTTTTCCCAGTAATATTCTTTCAAAAAACGATTGGCACTGTCAATATCCTTTATGTTTTTTAGTTTCATTTCTGCTATTAACCTGTCCTGATGGATCCCATTCCATCTCTCTAGTCCTTTTGCCTGGGGACTATGGGCATATATCATTTCTATCCCCAGCCTATGGCAGACCTCTCCAAACTTTGTTAGAGGCAATTTCCCTGCAAGCTGTTCTTCTATGGTCGCTTCCCGTTTTGTATAGAACAGGCTTTTATAATCACAATAGATCGAATAAGGAATACCGTATTTCATTATCCAGTCAAACAAACATTGCAGCGCTACTTGTGTCGTTTCTCCTGTGTCGAAAAGACCGTAAGATGTGCCTGTAGCATCATCCACCATATTCATCAGACAGACTTCTTTGCCTGTCCCAAACCAGTCGTGAATGCTGCCGTCCATTTGAATCATTTCTCCAAAATGCTCTTTTCTCGGCCTTCTGGTACGGTGTTTCGCAGTTTTTCTTATTTTCTTCCACAATCCTGTTTCCATCATCCATAAACGAAGCGTTGATGCTCCTATTTTTATATGATGTTCCTCATAAAGCTTTTCAGCTATAAATGTCGGCTTAAAACCTTTATAATTATTCCGTACTATCTGCATAATTTTCTCTTTGATATCACTGCTAATTCTGTGATTCCCCGGTTTGCCTATTAATTTGTGATTGAGAGCTTCATCACCCTTTGATAAATATTCTTTAAAAATTCGAATAAGTTGCCTTCTGCAAATCCCCAGTATTATTGCAGCATCTTTCTGCTTGATTTTCTTGTTCTTTACCATCTCCAGTATTTTTGCCCTCTTCTGTGCTTTAAGTGTCATCGTTATCACCTCTCTCATCTGCAACCTCTCGTTTTTTTAGTTGCAGTATTTTAAAAGGTGACATTTCTATTTGCACAAAGGGTGACATTTTAAATTGTTTTCGACAGAAACATAAACAGATTTTCCCCAAAAAATTTTTCTGCACTGCACAATAAAAACAGAAAATATCCCTCTTATTTGAAAACCGAAAGTACAAGGGGAGAAATTTTTTATTTTTGTGAGACTTTTCTTTATTTGGAGTGTTCATAATGCTTGTTTGAGTAGAAGCTTTTTTGCTTTTTTGGAAGGCTGAAAAGTTTTCTCTGGCACGTAGTAATTTTTTGGCTTAGAGGTCTCCTTTCAAACATCGCTACCCCAATTCCGGTTGGCGAGCTTGTCGAGCCACGGTTGGCGAGCTTGTCGAGCCATGAACTGGATTATTTTACACAAATTTAAAGTACTTTTTTATTTTGAAGCAACGTTCCCTTTTCGAGTACTTTTATTATGAAGCAATTCGCCTACTTGACAAGTGATTCCTTTTTCCCTTACAATATAATCCCTTGCGGGAATAGCTCAGTTGGTAGAGCGCTACCTTGCCAAGGTAGATGTCGCGGGTTCGAGTCCCGTTTCCCGCTCATGCGGGGCTGGTAACAGCCCCTTTTTCTTTTGGAGAGGGTATGGAGATTTCCGATATACTTATCTACCAGGATAATGATATCATCGTCGTAGAAAAACCAGTCAATATGCCCACACAGCCGGATAAAACCGGGGATGAAGCACTTTCAACTTTTCTTGAGAGAAACCTTGTCCCTGGCAAAGAGGTGTATGTCGGGGTTGTCCATCGTCTGGATAGGCCGGTAGGAGGAGTCATGGTGTTTGCCCGTAGCCGGCTGGCTGCGGAAAAACTCTCCACTCAGATGAAAACACGAGAATGTGAGAAATATTATCTCGCGGTGGTGTATGGGAAAGTAAATCCTCCCACCGGCACACTTGTGGATTATCTCTGGAAAGACGGTCATAGAAATGTCTCCCAGGTTGTCGCGGCGCATCATCCGGATGCGAAAAAGGCTTCTCTTGCCTACAGGGTAGTGGGTTTCCATGAGGAAAAAGCTCTTTCGCTGGTTGAAATCGAACTTCATACGGGGCGTCATCATCAGATTCGTGTTCAGTGGCAATCACGAGGGCATCCTGTCTATGGGGATCAAAAGTATGGACGGGGATTTACCCGGGGGGGACAACAACTTGCCCTCTGGTCATACCGGTTGGGCTTTACCCATCCGAAAACGGGGGAGTACCTGATCTTTCAAAAAAAACCACCAGCCCGTTATCCCTGGATTCTTTTTCCGTCCTGGTATAAAGACTAAGGGATGAGTTTTATTTTTACAAGATCGTGTCCCCACGGTGGGAGAACAGTTCTCCATACATGCCCCTGAAGCATGTATCTTTCACCACTCCAGAGGGATTCGAGAGGGGAATTTTCTTCTACGCCGAGAGGGGTGAGATCTATTACAATTTCTCTTGTTTCCTCTGCATTGGAGAGAACCCCTATCCATGCCTCATCCATGGTAAAGCGTGCCATCACCACGACGTTTTCATCTACAGGGAAAAAGCGGAGACTCCCCTCCTGGAGAGCAAGAGTGGATTTTTTCCATTTGGCAAGCTTCTGGTACCATGAGCGGGCCTCTTTATCCCAGCGAGATTCGTCCCACTGCATGGGATATCGGCATCCCTCAATAGCCGAGGTATCTCCATCGAGCAAGATCTCATCCCCATAGTAGATGGAAAATGTTCCGGGTAAGAGAAATGCTATGGAAAGCATGCCCCGATACCATGATTTGTTAAAGAGGTTTTTCTGATTGTGGAAACGAACAATATCATGGGAATCAAGAAGGTTAAACTGGGTATGCATAAGAGGATTGGGAAGGCGAGAATAGTGCTGGATGATCTGAGAAGCAATAGCCCTGGCGTTTCCACGTTTTCTTTCAAAAGTGGGGGGGAGCTTGGGTTTCAGGAAATGATCCGTTTCCCCCGCAAAGAAACGAAGTGGTCTAAGCGAGGCAAAGTAATTCATTGCTCCGTCCCATTCGTTTCCCAGGTGATAAGAAATGTTATCCTCCCAGTGTTCTCCGATGAGGTAAATATCCCTGCGTACGGACTTGAGTGCCTGGCGTATCTCCTGAAAAACCTCATGTCCCATCTGATCCTCATCGTGTCGGGCGGTTTGGTTGCCCACATCAAAACGCCATCCATCAATGAAATAGGGAGGCTTGAGATACATCTGCAACACAGAGTCAGTGAGACGATACATTTTATCGCGGAGTTTTTGAGAGCAATAGTTGAGCTGGGGAAGAATGGGGATATTGTACCATGAGACGTAGTTTCCCTGTTTGTCAAAATAGTAGTATTCGCGTTCTTCAGATGTGGGATCTGCCTGGGCGCGCTGAAACCAGTGGTGGTTTTTCCCTGTGTGGTTGATGGAAATGTCAAGCATCAGTTTCATGTCAGCTTCATGAAGCGCCTCCGACAAACGGATGAGGGCAGTATTTCCTCCAAGTTTTTCATCTACGCGAGTATAGTCAGAACAATCGTACCGGTGAGTGCTTGGAGCCTCAAAAATAGGATTGAGGTACAGGGCAGTTACTCCCAGATCTTTTAAGTAGGGGATCTTTTGCCTGATGCCGTCGAGATCTCCCATGTAGAAGTCAAGACATCCCGCCTCGTTGTAAGGAAGAGGTTTTGCTTCCCAGGGCATCTCTCTCGCTTGAAAGCCGTTGTAGGTGTATGGTTTAAGAGAAGTATGTCCACTTCGGGCGAATCTATCGGGAAAGATATGATAGAACGTTCCCCGAGACACCCAATCAGGAATATCATCTTGGGCCAAGAGAACAAAGTCATGATCCTCTGTGGGAGGATAGTCGTAGATCCCGCTTCTTGTGTAGTACCAGATCTCATCTCTCGTGATGAGCACGAAGCGGTACTGTTTGTAGGGTTCATTGATACGAAGAGCTCCCTGGTAGTACTCAAAGTGCTTTGTTTGTTGAACGGGTTTCATCTCTAGCCAGTGACCATCGCCGTTTACAAGTGTCCAGAGTAAAACCTTCTGAACGGGGTGGTTTTTGCCAAGCCTTATACGGATAAAGACCGTGTCTCCTATGTGGGGGGTAATTGAGGAAACATAGTCTCGTGTAACATCGGAAAAAATGAGTTCTTTCCAATCCATAGATACTCCTTTTACTTCCTCATATCATAGAGAGAAAAAAAGAAAAAAGCAATTCTCGCTGGCAAGGTTTTCACATCCTACAAAACAGTTTGAAAGAGACAAGTTTCGTGTATCAAATGCGTCCGTGCTTTCCTTTTTCGTTTTCACCATGATTGAGGGAAAAATCTCAGGGTTTAGTGTTTTAGTAGACAGCAAAAAAATCTTAGCCCGCGAATGAAAGTGTACCCTGGCTTTTTATGACAAAAGTACTTTTATCCCGGGGAATTGGTTATTTACCATATCACACCGCTCATGTAGCCTACCACCTGATGGTTGTCTCCCGATACCATGCCAGAGTGGCGGTAGATGAGATCTTTGGATTGGGTTTTCCCAAGCGTTCGGGCAAGTTCCATGATAACGAGGAGGGGAAAAATCCCGCAAGCCTCTACTAATCCTGCCAGAGCGTCTTTCATCAGAGAGGCGCTATCCATCTTGACAAAGTGCCTTATGAGACGTTTATCCATTTCCATGGCTTCTTTGTCAGAATGATAATGGGAAAGATCAGTGGAAACCACATACAAAATTCGTTCGCTTCTTTTCTGATGAACGTGGGCAAGAACGCGCGCAACGTCCTTTATCGCTTGAGCGGAGAGCGAACCAAAAAGAATAGGCACAATGTGAAACTCGCCTTCAATGACCTCTTTTAAAAAGGGGAGCTGGGTTTCAAGACAGTGTTCTCGTTCATGGGCTGCTGAAAGGTACGAAAAAAGATGAGGATCCTCCTCGATCAGGGAAGCGTTGTAGTTTTGCTCAATATCAATCTCTCCGAGTGGGGTTTGAAAAGAAACAGCAGGAGAGAGGGCTCCTCCTTCGAAATTGACATAGTGGCTGGGCCCCAGAAGCACGACCACGTCCCAATTGGTATGTTCGATGAGTTTATAGCCGTACGCTGCCACCTGACCTGAGTAAACATACCCCGCATGAGGTGATACAATAGCGAAGGGAAGTCCAATGCGAAATTGGAGATCCTGGATGAGTTGTTCATTGACGTTAGCGAGAAACTCGTTTACCATTGTCTTCAGATGGATCTTGTCCCCCGGGTAAAAGAGATGAGCTACGGCAGGTTTTCTAACCTCTCTCATATCATCCCTCCTTTCTAAGGATCGTATCGATAGCGCGAAGGGTTTCGGTAAGGTGTAGTACGTCCTCTTCTGTGTGAAAAAGAGAAAAACTCACTCGTAACGTGCCACCAGGAAAAGTACCAAGTTTTTTGTGGGCGAGGGGAGCACACTGCAGGCCAGCTCTCGAAGCAATATCGTATTCACTGTCGAGAATGGTCGCCAGGTCCT
The DNA here is from genome assembly GCF_023525255.1 of Thermospira aquatica. Taxonomy (GTDB): domain Bacteria; phylum Spirochaetota; class Brevinematia; order Brevinematales; family Thermospiraceae; genus Thermospira; species Thermospira aquatica. The sequence goes on from NZ_CP073355.1 coordinate 1,481,633, forward strand.
GAGGACTGGCAAGAGGATGGGTAAGACTTATCACTCCTACACCTTGCTCTGGTCTATACCAGGTAAAATCTGTTTTCTCGATTTCCCGCGCAAAGATTTCAACAAGCCTCTGATCATGGGAGAAGCTATCCTGGTGGGATACCCATCGGATACCCGCAAGAAGGCCTGCTATGCCAGGGAGATTGGGAGTTCCTGCCTCAAGTCGAAAAGGCATTTCTCGTGGTTGGAGGGGTTCTTCCGAGAGATACCCTGTTCCTCCCACACGCCATGGTTCAAGCTCTATCCCTTCTCCAAGCACCAGAAATCCTACTCCCATAGGTCCATAGAGGTGTTTATGACCTGTTCCTGCAATCATATCAATGGTTCCAAGTTTGGTGTGGAGGAGGCCTGCACTCTGGGAGACGTCTACAAGGACAAGAGCGCGACTGTTTTGTTTGATAGCCTGACTGATAGCCTCAACAGGGAGAATCATCCCCGTGACATTTGAGACGTGGTTGAGACATACGAGCGTTGTTCTCTCATCGAGATCAGCAAGAAAATCTTCAGGTGTATAATTTTTACCTTGTGGGCAAACAATTTTCACGTCGATGATACCTTTTTTTTCGAGTTCAAAGAGAACTCTTAAAACAGCATTGTGTTCGTATACTGTGGCAAGGACACGGTCACCGGGTTTCACCCATCCTCTGATGGCCATGTTGATCGCATCGGTTGCGTTGAGGGTAAAAATGACATTTTCCTGACGAGAACAACCAAAGAGACGGCCAATTTCTGTACGGGCGGTCTCAACGAGGGATTCAGCCTCTCGTGCAAGGCGGTGTCCTCCTCGACCAGGGTTGGCCGCATATCTTGTAAGACATTCCTGGACTTTCTCGATAACCTCGGGGGGTTTGGGGAAAGTGGTGGCTGCATTGTCAAAATAGGTATTCATCGTTTTTCCTTTGCTATTACAATACAGAGAAATCTTCTGTTTTGTCAATCTTTTGAGAGAGAAAGAAGTGATTTTCTTTTATTTCCCAGATCTGTATGGAAGAAGGTTGCTCTGGGCGGAGTGTGCATACACATCCCTTGTAGGAAGGAACAATTCTTCCCATCTCAAGCGGGAAAAAATACCATGACCCCTCGGGCGAGAGGAGTTTTCCGTTTTCATCGATCACGGAAAAAGAGGAGAGTTTTTTTCGGATACCGATGCCTATAGCTTTGAGGTAAGATTCTTTGGCGGTCCAGATTTCGTAAAATCTCTCCGCCCAGTTTATGGATGCCCAGGCCTGTTCAATGGGGTGAAAATAACGTTTAGCGAGTGCACTATACTCTCTCGGACGGCAAAACTCCACATCAACGCCGATATCTTCCTCGGCGATACCGAACAAAACTATCCTGCCACTATGAGCAAGGTTAAAGTGAATATGAGGATGAGAGGCAAGGAAAGGTTTTCCGTATGTATCTACTGCCCATACAACATTTTCTTGTGTCTTTGCCTTGAGAAGCATTTCAGCCCAGTTTCTCGCATAATGGGAGAGATGGGGGCGTTTTTGTTCTTCGGGGAGAAGAAGAATGGCTATATCCATGGCTTCTCTCCTACCATAAGGAACAGTTTCTGCCACTTCTCTGTCGGAATTTCTTCGGGACGGCTGGTTTGAGCAATTTCGAGCGTATGAAAAGCCTCCAGAAGATTTTTTTCCTCTCTTGTGCGTTTGAGATTGTTGAGGATGGTTTTTCTCTTCGAACCAAATGCCTCCAGCAAGAAGGATCGAAATGCTTGCTGGAGTTTTTCGTAGTGTTGTGGGGAGGTATCCATCACAGGATTTTTTTTGGAAATGTGGATAACAACAGAATCTACCGAGGGGATGGGGAAAAAACAACCCTTTGGCACCGTAAAGATCTGTTTCACCTCAAGAAAGCTCTGGATGAGAATCGTAAACACCCCATAGTTTTTTTCTCTCTCTGTGGCAATCATCCGCTCATAAAACTCTTTTTGTACCATGACAATTCCTTCTTCAAAGCAGGGGATGTCAATGAAACGTCGGAGAGCTTCCCCGGAGATACTGTAGGGTAGATTGGAGAGGAAAAAAAGCCTTTTCTCTCCCAGGCCCTGGACATCAAAAGTAAGAAAATCCCCTTCGAGAAAATGGATCCCCGGGTCCTGGATGAGCGATTGGACAAGACGAAAGATACCATGGTCTATCTCCAGAGCATACACCTTTCGTGGTGGAAGAAGAACAGTAAGAGATCCCAGACCACACCCTACCTCAAAGATTGGAATATCATGAGGCACCATGTTGACAATACGGGAAGCGATACTTTTATCGATGAGATAGTTTTGTCCTCGAGACCTAACAAGCCATAAACCGTTTTCCTCGAGTACCCGCTGAATTTCACTATATCGGTGAGGATTCCAGCTCATTCCCGTTCGATACCTAAACGCTTTTCGATTTCTCCAACCCGTTTTACCAGTTCAGGGAGACGAAGTTGAGCGGCAAGGATACGCTTCTGTTCCATAAAGTCTCTGGCAGGCGTACCGAAAAGAATCTTGCCCGAGGGGACTTCTTTATCTTCAACGCCGCTTTGGGCCATCACCACTACCCGATCATGGATCTTAACATGATCAGCTACTCCTACCTGACCAGCCAGGATACACCCCTCACCAAGAGATGAGCTTCCCGCAATTCCTACTTGAGCCACGATGATGGAGTGGGCGCCGATATGGACATTGTGGGCTATCTGAACAAGGTTATCAATCTTGACATCATCTTCAATAACGGTTTCTCCAAGGGCAGCTCTGTCTACAGTAACACATGCCCCAATCTCTACGTCATTTCCGATACGGATCCTTCCGATCTGGGGGATCTTGACATTTTTTCCATCATGAACCACGTATCCAAAGCCATCGCCACCAATGACCGTGTTGTGGTGGATGATGACCCTGTCACCAAGAGTGGTGAGATCATCGATCTTTACACCACTTTTGATGACACAGTTGTTGCCGATGCGAGAACCCTTGCCAATAAAAACATGGGGATAGATGATAGTGTTTTCACCGATTTCCACATCTTCCATGATACAGGCAAAAGGCAGGATTGTGACATTTTTCCCCAGCTTTGCTGTGGGATGGACATACGCCTGAGGGGAGATCCCTGTTTCGTATGGCTTGTAGGGGGAGAACCATTCCACAACGAGAGAGAAGGTGTATTTTGGTTCTTTTGCGACAAGAAAAGGTTTGCGAAGCGTTACCCCTTCTGGAACAATGAAGGCGTCGATTACTGAGTTTTCTGCATCGGCGACCATCCGCTTGTTTTCAATGAATCCAATGGTTCCGGCAACAGGATGATCCAGTCCTGAGACACCATTTATCTCAATATCCTCTCCCTCATAGGAGAGCTTTAGACGATTGGCAATTTCTGACAATCTCATTTTCCCCTCCTTATTACTCTCTTTGATCATGTTGGGCAATTTCGACCATCGTTCGAGCCCATTGGCGGGCTATTTCTTCTTGTTCGTTTTTGTTTCGATGCCACAGGGGTTCAATAAAACCCTTCATCCCGAGAAGAGACGATCCTATGAGTTGTTTCCGGAATCGTTTTTCAATCGAGCCTGCTCCCCCTGCATGGCAATAAAAACACGCTACTTTTTTCCCTGTGAGGTTAGTTGTGTTAAAAAAAGTATTAAAAGCCGGTGCCCATGTTCCTGCCCATACAGGTGTTCCAAGAAAAATCAGGTCGTACTCAGCCACATTGTGTTTCAGGGGGGCAAGCTCTGGTTCTTCTTTCATGAGAGCCGCTCTCCCATTCCACACGTATTTCATAAATCCTTTGTGGTGCTTTTCTTGTACTATGGTGAGAATTTCCAGATCTGCACCAACAGCATCGGCAATAGCTTTGCCTATGAAGGCTGTATTACCATCGTATGAGTACAATACTACAAGCGTGCGCATACCAGCTCCTTTTTTATATATTCATCTTATGGAGAGGAAAGGAAAAAGTCAAATGTTCGAATTGCTTCATAATAAAAGTACTCGAAAAGCATTGTGTCAAGAAAATTGTGTCTAGTCATAGGATAACCTCGCTGTGAATATTTTCTTTGGTGTATGAGTGTTGCTCACGATAGAGTTGAAAGTAATACTCCCAATTTTTTAACTTTCTTTTTAAGAACTTCTCATTTTGGTATCTTAATAACAGGTAAAGATATTTCTCAGCTGAAGCCTCGCTTTGACACATTTCCATTGTTTTTAATCTCCTTTTAAGTTCTTTAAAGAGTCTTTCCAGGGCATTGTTTGTATACACCATGCTTCGTATTCCTTCAGGTAATTCCATGTAAGTGAATATATTCTCTCTTATTGTCAAGAGGTTATTCATTAAGTTGGGATAGATATTTTTCCATTTTTGTATAAATTTCATAAACAATTGTTCTGCCTCCTGTTTGTCTTTGGCATGAAATACCTCTTTTATTTCAGTGGCAATGATATTTCTGTGTTGAACTCTCACTTTAGCCAGTATGTTTCTCATGACATGGACTACACAGGGCTGATACTTTGCGTGGGATATATCTCTGATGACGTTTTCATACCACTTAAGCCATCAGAGACAATAAAATGAATCTGTTTGACACCTCTTTCTCTTATATCTCAGCAAAATTTCCCGCCAGTTATAAGCACTTTCCATGCCTCCTGGCAGGTAGTATCCTAAAATCTCCCGTCTTCCCTCAGGTGTAATGCCTATAGCTACATATATTGATTCATTTTCTACCCTATCTCTTGATAGGAAACACCATAGCATCCAGAAATACCACGGCATATTCTTCTGAGAGGGCGACTACGCCACTTCTGAATCTCTTCTATGCCTACCTGGCTTATCCTTGAGATGTTAGCATAAGAAATCTTTATTTCATAAAGCTCTTTTAAAACTTCTGCTATCTTCCTTGTTGACATTCCTGATATCAACATAGCCCTGATTAATGCATCTAAGTCTTCTGTGATGCGTTTGCGATAGGGAAGAAGGGCACTTTTAAATCCATTATCCCTTGTTCTTGGAACACGTATGGCTGTAAGCTCGCCAAAAGCTGTCTTTAAATCCCTTTCGTAAAAGCCATTGCCTTTTGTGGGTGGATTGTTTTCCAGGTAAATCTCTCTTTCCTCTTTTAACATACTCTCTAATACTTCCTTGACAATTGGTTTGAATAGCTCTAAAATATTCTTCGTCTCAATCATATCTGGCCTCCTGTGATAGTTTTATTTATATTATCACAGGAGGTTATCTTTTTCCTACCAGACACAATTAAGTATACACTGCCTCGAAAAGGGAACGTTGCTTCAAAATAAAAAAGTACTTTAAATTTGTGTAAAATAATCCAGTTCAAAGAACTGGAGGTACAAGGTGGAGTTAGCGATGTTTGAAAGGAGACCTATTTACAGGGAAACGGCGAAAGAGTATCAAAAAGCCAGCAAAAAGGAAAAAATGGAGATACTGGATTATTTTGTGAGGATAACAGGCCTAAAAATCGAAACTATGCCGCCAGGCTCTTGAGAGCAACACGGAAAAAAAGGCAAGAAAAATTACCTTAAAGCCGACATAGCCAAGAAGGGCAAAAGACCTGGCAGAAAGAAAAAATTCGGCGAAGAGGAACTAAAACTTCTAAAAAAGGTCTGGGAAATTGAAAACTACATGTGTGGCAAACGTTTAAAGCCAATTTTAAATGAAGTTTTAGATAATCTCTTAGCAAACGGACATCTCCACGGTTCTCCACAGGCTATAGAACACTTGCGCCATATAAGTGCCTCAAGTATTGACCGACTTTTGAAACATGAGCGTAAAAGCTTGAGATAAAAGGACGAAAAGGTACAAAGCCTGGAAGCGCTATTAAAGCAACAAATAGCTATACGCACGTGGGCAGAGTGGGATGAAAATTGCCCTGGTTTTATGGAGATTGATCTGGTTGCCCATGAGGGAGGAAATAGCCGGGAGATTTTGCTCAAACATTAAATATGGTGGATGTTTGGAGCGGTTGGACAGAACTTGTGGCAATCAAAACAAAGCTTCAAAATGGGTAAGAGAAGCCATAGAAAAAGTCCAAAGACTTCCTTTTGATTTACGGGGAATTGATTCTGATACGGTGCTGAATATTAATCATCCTCTGCGTGATTGGTGTGAGAAGAACCAGATAAAATTTACAAGGGGGAGAAGCTCCCGTTCCAATGATAACTGCTACGTTGAGCAGAAAAACTATTCCATAGTCCGCCAGAATGTTGGATACTTCCGCTACGATACCGAGGAAGAAGTCTACTACTTGAACCAACTCTATGCCTATCTTCGACTGTATACCAACTTTTTTCAACCGGTTATGAAAATGACAGAGAAAAAGAGAATCGGAAGCAAGGTGCAAAAGAAGCATGATGATATTAAAACTCCCTACCAGCGGCTTTTAGAAAGCTCTTATGTAAGTGAGGCACAAAAGGAACGCCTAACAAGGCTTTATAAGGCTCTCGATTTGTTTCACCTAAGACAAAAAATTACGGCTTGCCAGAGAAAACTTTTCAGCCTTCAAAAGAAAAAGAATGTAAAAAACAAAAATTTGGAGGAAACTGTATGGAATTTTTGAGTACTTTTTTTTATGAGGCAATGATTCGAATTTCGAGTACTTTTTTATTTGACGCAACGGGATGTTTGTGATTTCAGGATGTGTTTTGTTAGAAATACAAAAAATCTCTCTTTTTTTAAAAAATATCTGGTTTTTCGAAAAATTGAAAAACTTTTATATGGAGATGGAGAACTTTCTGATGAATGGAGTTCTGGAAAGTAGGAGAAAAGGATTTTCTCATTTTTGGCCTGTTGTGATAAGGAGCAACAAAGTAGGGAAAACAATGGAGTTTTTTATGGAAATGTTGCATTTTTCTGCTGGCTTCTCTACCATAAAGCATGGCAAAAAAGAAAAAAACCTTTATCCTTGATACCAACGTTGTTCTTTACGATCCTATGGCGATCTTCTCTTTTCAGGAGCATGATGTTGTGATTCCTATTACTCTCCTTGAAGAGGTAGATAACTTCAAAAAGGGAAATGAGATTATTCATTTCAATGCACGCCAGTTTAGCCGGGAGCTGGACACGATTTTCAAAGACGTATCTCTCGGGAAACCTGCAAAACTTCCTGGTGGGGGGACACTCCGGATCGAAACCCGTGTCTATCCTCCTGAATCTTTGAGAGAGGTTTTCTGGGAGGATAAACCGGATCATCGGATTTTGGCGTGTGCTTATTTTATGGCTCGAGAGCTCTCTTCTCCTGTTATTATTGTTTCCAAGGATATCAATCTTCGTATGAAGGCAAGGGCTATGGGGATCCTTGCTGAGGACTATGAGACAGGCAAGGTGAAAAACATCGAAGAGCTGTATACCGGGAAAAGAACTATTGAAAATGTGGATGAGACACTCCTCTACACCCTTCAAAAAGAGAAAAATCTTCCCCCTGATTTTTTCGTACTAGATCCGCCTCCACTTCCGAACGAGTTTTTTGTTTTTAGAAATCATCAAAAAAGTATTCTTGCCACGTATTCTCCGTTTTTACCAGGATGGAAACTTATTGAAAAGCATGCATGCTATGGCATATCTCCGAGAAACGCAGAACAGGCTTTTGCCCTTCATGCCCTGACGGATCCCAATATTCAGCTTGTGACGCTTGCAGGCAAGGCAGGGACAGGCAAAACCCTCATGGCTCTGGCCGGAGCCCTCGCATGTGCGGGAGCATACAGACAAGTCCTTCTTGCACGGCCTATTATCCCCCTCTCCAATCGAGATATGGGGTATCTTCCTGGTTCCGTGGAGGAGAAACTTGATCCCTACATGCAACCGCTGTATGATAATCTTGCTGTTATTCAGCATCAGTTTGATGAGGAGAGTAAAGAAGCCGTCGAGCTTGAGGCGATGCTTGATGATGAAAGGCTTAAGATTACTCCTCTAGCCTATATTCGGGGGAGAAGTCTTCCCAGGATTTACTTTATTGTAGATGAGGCCCAAAATCTTACTCCTCATGAGGTGAAAACGATCATCACCCGTGCCGGTGAGGGAACCAAGATCGTCTTTACCGGAGATCCTTACCAGATAGATACTCCCTATCTTGATTCGAGGAGTAATGGGCTTTCTTTCCTTATTGATAGGATGAAGGGGGTTTCTCTCTATGCCCATGTTACCCTCGAGAAAGGGGAACGTTCCCTTCTTGCCGAGGTGGCTTCCAATCTTTTGTAAGGGGAAAAAGAAAAAACATCTCCGGGGTTAGGGTGTTTTTTTGAGTTTTTGAAGAAGATCTTCCATATCTTTTGGGAGTGGTACTGAAAACTCCATAAGTTTTCCTGTTGCAGGATGTGAGAAAGCAAGAAATTTTGCACAGAGGGCGATACCTTTCAGGGGATACCGTTGAGAATGCCGGGAGTAGAGGGGATCTCCCGCGATGGGATGGCCAAGAGAGGTCATATGGACACGGATCTGGTGGGTCCGACCGGTAAAGATCTCTACCTCGACATAGGCATGGTCTTGTAGATACTCAAGTACGCGGTATGCCGAGCGAGCAGGTTTCCCATTGGGCACAATAGACATCTTTTTACGGTCGTGAGGGCCTCTTCCGATGGGTGCATCTACAACCCCCTGAGGGGCGGGATGTCCTTTTACAATGGTATGGTAGATCTTTTGAATGCGATGGTTTTTGAAGTCTTCAGTGAGTTTATGATGAGCCTGGTCTGTGAGAGCCACAATCATGAGTCCCGCAGTGTCCTTGTCTAAACGATGAACGATGCCTGGACGTTGTTCTCCTCCCACGGAGGAGAGATTTCCCTGCAAAGCATACAGAAGACCATGAACGAGTGTTCCTGTTGTATGTCCTTTGGCTGGATGAACGACGATACCGGCGGGTTTGTTGATCACTGCAATGTGTTCATCCTGATAGAGAATTTCAAAATCTACTGGCTCCGGGATGAGTTCGGATGGTTCAGGATCCGGAATATCAACAGTAATGCATTCACCAGGACTTACCACATAGCTGAGTTTTTGGGGTTTGCCGTTGACCACGATGGGGATGTTTTGAGATTTGAGACTGCTTCTGGTCAGGGAGTAGCCTTCTTTCTGGAGATAGTCGGCAACTACCTTGTCAAGTCGTCCCTTTTCATGTGCAGAAAACTCTACCCGTGTGGGCATGTTAGAGGGACACCTCTCTGTTTTCCCACAAAAGACCGAGTTGTCCACAGCCAGCGGCTATGGTTTTGCCACGGCTTTTGCGGAGAGTGGCATGAATCCCTGCTTCACGGAGAAAACGAAAAAATGTCTGGACTCTTCCTCTGGAGGGGGTTTCAAGCTCTATGCCCGGAACAGGGTTGTAAGGGATGATATTCAGTACATACTTGAAGGGGAGAAGAAGCTTTCTAAGTCCCTCTACATCCTCTAGGCGATCGTTGACTCCCGCGATCAAAATATATTCAAAGGTGATTCGTCTCCCTGTGGCATCCTGGTACTCCCGTAAAACCTCTATAAGCTCATCCAGAGAGTTTGAACGAGAGATAGGTATGAGACGTTCTCTTCCCATTCGAAAAGGAGAATGGAGAGACACGGCAAGTCGTACAGGTTGATTCCACTCCGTAAAATGACGAATGCCCTCGATAATTCCGGCGGTAGAAATCGTGATGTGACGATAGCCGAGGTTGTATCCTTTGGGATGAGTGAGAATAGAGATGGATTTTTTGACTGCATCCCAATTGAGAAAGGGTTCACCCATGCCCATGTAGACTATGTTAGAGATCTTTCTCGGAGTGGTAAGAGTAAGGCCGAATAATCCGGGATGTTCCTGGATAAAGCGTTCAGCAAGAATAACCTGGGCTAGGATCTCGTCCACCTCAAGGTTACGAGAGAAACCAAGCTTTCCTGTCGCGCAAAAAACACATCCCAGGGGGCATCCTGCTTGACTCGAAATACAGAGGGTGAGACGTTTCCGAGGATCTTCGGTTTCTTCTGTAGCCTCATCCTGTTTAAGAATCACGGTTTCAATGTGATGGCCATCCAGTGTTTCAAAAAGAAGCTTCACACTTTCGTTCTCCTGGATACTATCGATAAGAGTAAGTGGCAAAAGCACCAGCTCGCCGGAAAGTTCGTCCCGCCACTTCTGTGGCAGATCGGTCATCTTTTGTATGTCGGTGATAAACTTTGTCCAGACCCAACTCCATATCTGGTTGGCTCGATGAGGAGGTTGCCCCAATGTAGTCATGTGGTGTCTGAGTTCTTCAAGGGAAAGAGAAAGCCAGCCTTTTATCACTCTTGCCTCCATGCTTTTGATGCTTCGATGGATTTCTGGTAGTGAGTGAGATAGTCTTCATGAGAACGGCGAATGACCTCATGGGCTTCATTTTGCCCGTAAACATGGGTAACTTCGCACTGGTTGTCCGTATTGTCGGGGGCATTTTTGTAGGTCAGAAAATAGTGAACAATGCGATCAAGAAGAAGAGGTGGAAGATCGTAAATATCCTGGTAGCTATCGTACACGGCATCTTTGAGGAGAACGGCAACGATCTTGTCATCGGCTTCCCCGTGGTCGATCATTCGGATACCTCCGATTGGTCTGGCATGAAGGAGGATGTCTCCATGAAAGAGAGTCTTTTCAGAAAGCACACAAATATCCAGGGGATCCATATCCCCCACGATACCTGATCGGTTGGTTTTTTCCTGGCAGAACTCTGCGATTTTTTCGGCGCAAAGGGTTTGAGGAATGAAACCATACAACATCGGCGGGACGCTGGAATAGAGCTGGGGTCTATCCACCTTGAGTATGCCTGTTTCCTTGTCAAGTTCGTATTTCACGGTATCAGACGGAACAAGCTCTATGTAGGCCGGGATAGTTTTTGGAGCGTCATCTCCAATAGCAATACCGTGCCATGGATGGGCACGAAAAACACAGTAGGGGGTAAGTTTTTTCAAGGGAAACTCCTTATGATGAGAGGATTAACAAGGGTATGTATTAGTGTAATGGAAGAGGGGAGAAAAATCAAATAGGAAGAGAGTTGTTAGAGGTGCTGGTTTTCAGTTGTGTATATCGGGAAGCAGACTGCAACATAGTAAGAGCAAATCTCAAAGCACGTGAGAGTGTGAGAGGGGATATAAAGGTTAAACGTTTAACCTGGAGTTTTCGACATATGCTATTACCTTTTTGCAGTATTATCGCGATGTTTATCACTGTGAAAAAGTAATAGCTGGAATTTTTCCCACTGTGACAAGGTAACAGCAAGAGTTTTTTCCTGCAACAAGGTAATAGCAAGAACCTTTCCCTTGCGACAAGGTAATATCTTTCTCCCTCTTCTGACTGCGACACGGTAATAGTCCCCATGGGAGGCACACTTTGACAAGGGAAGAGCGAAAGATTTCTTTTCCCCCTGCAACAAGGTAATAGCTTGTGAGTTTTACGCCTTCACTGCAACAGGGAAATAGCCTTCAGGCCCCACACATTCACTGCAAAATGGTAATAGCTGACGTTTTTCGTACTGCAACAAGGGAATAGCCCAAATGGGAGGGACACCGCGACAAGGTAATAGCAAGAGGACAGTTTTTACACTGCAACAAGGGAAGAGCACACGAGGTATAGAGAATCTTTCCCATCTTTTCTTCTCTTTGCTGAAAATTTTGACGCCTTTTTTATGGTAAGTGGACGATACTGCCTTTGAAATCATTCTCTCTAGTGGATATTGAGAGAATACGTGATCTTTATCCTGCTGAATACAAAAATTTCTTTGTCTGGAATAGCAAAATTATTTGACGAAATAAGAATTTTAGGGTATACTATTATTGGACGGACTGGTCCGTCCAAAAACAAAGGAGTATAAGTATGCTTAACGCACTTTTAGAAAATCGTTTAACAGAGAGAGAAAAGCAGATTATAGAAGTGGCAAGAAAGAGTTTTCTTACCTATGGGTATGCTGGCACCAATGTGGATCAGATTGCTCAGGAAGTAGGGATAGGCAAAGGCACCGTCTACCGTCATTTCAAAAGCAAAGCATATCTTTTTATCGCCGTTGTTCTTTACACCTATCAGGAGATGATTGCTTATTTTCTTCCTATTCCCCAGATTTCTGATCCAGCGGAGGCTTTTGTTCATTATTTGCACACCCTTATAGAACTCAATCGGAAGCTCAAGCCTTTCTTTGCCTTACTTAATCCCATGGAGTTTGGGAGAGAGTTTCAGCATGATTGTGGGGATAATCCCGAGGTAAAAAACCTCCTAGAACATTTTCAGCAACAGAGACAACAGGGAATCCAGCTTCTGGTCAGTCTTATTGAACGTCTTCAGAAGGCGGGGGCTCTTCGTAACGATATAGCACCACAAGAACTTTCGCGGATGATGTTTGTTTTGATCAATAATTATTTTCGTAAGGAGCCTGGTGTTGTTGAGGAGGATTATGATAACGAAAAAGCTTTACTTGATTTTATTTTTAGTGGACTCAATTACAAAGGAAAAGTATCAAAGGAGGATAGATCATGAAACGCTTTTTAATAGGGGTTTTTGGATTGATGGTCACGTGGGGCATGTCGCTTTCCCCAGATCTTGAGGTGATACTGACCACCGCCCTTCAAAACAATCCTACCCTGCGACAGTATCGACTTGATGCAGACATAGCGGAAGCTCAGTACCAGCAGGCCTGGGCGGATTTCTGGCTCCCGGATGTATCTGCGGGTGCTAGTTTTACCTACCTTGATCCTGATACGGTAGAGAGGGGAAAAATGAGTGTGCCTGAGTACACCATGACAAACCTGAATCTTCCCGTTATCGGCGGCGCTGGGGGTTATGTTCCTGTACCAACGATGGTTCCCAGTGGTTTTACCACGAATCAGACGGTGTTTGCGGATAACTACGGGATCCAGTTTCAGGTAGCTAAACCACTCTTCCTTGGCTTCAGACTGGCAAATGCTCTCAAGATTCGCGAACTTAACCTCAAGCTGGCTCGTCAAAAGTTTCAGGATCAGCAACAGTCGATCAAAACCAGTGTGATCCAGTCATACTACAATATTCTTGTGCTCAAGGAAAACATTCGCCTCTCCAGGCAGTTAAGCGATGCGCTTCGAAAACGCTATGAATTTATGCAGGCGAATTACAGAGCTGGTCTTGTTTCCGATTATGATGTTCTTAAAATGGAGGTTCAGTACAAGAATACCCTCCCTTCTCTTCAAAAGCTGGAAACCACCTATCAGACAGTTCTTCAGCAGTTTTTCCAGCTGGTAGGGACCAACCTGGAACCGTCAGGACAGATTATGGATGCTACGAATCTCATCCTCTCTCGGACAAACGAAGCAGAGATTCTGGAATATGTGATGAGCAACAATATTAACCTTGTGCAGATTCGTGTAAGTAGAGAGATCCAGGAGTATACGTATCGTCTTCAGCAGGCAGACAGACTTCCGACCATCAATAGCTTTTTCACTCTCAAGTACGATTACAGGCTGGAAAAAAGCGGTGAAACGGAGAGAAAATGGATTCCCTCATGGACGATAGGGGTATCGGTAAGTGTCCCTCTTGATGAGTGGCTCCCCTTCTCTAAGAATTCAGCGCTTCTTAAAGAAACCAGACTCTCTCAGGAGAAAACAGACCTCGCGATAAAAACCCTGGAGGATCAGCTGAGTCTTCAGGTGAAAAGTCTCCTTGCCCAGCTTGCGGATCAAAAGCAGACTATAGAAGCACAGAGTCTCAATATGCGTCAGGCTCAAAGGGGGCTTGAGATGGCCAATGACCGTTATCGCCAGGGCGTGGTTTCCTCTCTCGATGTCACCGATGCAGAAGCCTCGTATAGCCAGGCACAGGTTAACTATCTTCAGAGTATTTATGATTATGTGAATACCGTGGTAAAACTCAAACAGTTACTTTATGAATTGTAATAAGGAGGATATTATGAACCAGAAGAGAAGTTTTTTCTTCCAAATATTTGTGGTGATGAGTACGATACTCTTGATGGCGGGGCTTTTGAGTGGTTGTTTTTCTCGTGGCAAAAAAGCAAGAGAGGAAGAAGCCATCACTGTACTGATTCAAAAAGCCAAGGTACAATCTTTCCAGCAGTTTATTGATCTCAATGGCCAGATTGCAGGGAGGAATGAGGTCAAGGTTTATGCCGATGTTTCCGGGAAAATTGCTCAGATCCTTGTAAAAGAAGGGAGTTATGTTTCCAAAGGATCAGTGATAGCGTACATTGATAGAGCCCAGGTAGGTGCGGATTATGCCCTTGCTCCTGTCAAGGCGCCGATTAGTGGATATGTGACATCCGTGTCTGTCGTTTTGGGGCAGATGATTAGTCCTGGAACAGTACCTGTTGCCTCTATTGGATCTTTAACAGAGATGGATGTGATTATCTCGCTGCCCGAACGATTTGTTCGTGATGTAGAGATTGGACAAACAGTCTATCTTAAGGTGGCAGCGTATCCCGATGAACGTTTTACAGCCACAATTTATAGAAAAGATTTGGCTGTTGATCCCACCAGCCGTACTCTTACAGTTCGTGCTCAGATCCAGGATCCTCGTGGCAAACTTCTCTCCGGGATGTTTGCTGATGTTTCGATCCTTGTGCGTGAGTCGAGTAAAAGCATTGTGATTCCCTCAAGTGCTCTTGTAGAACTGGAAAACGGCAAGCAGGCAGTTTATGTTAACCAGGATAATGTGGCAAAAATTCGCCCTGTTTCGGTGGCTTTTGGATACAAAGACAAAGTGGCTATTCAGCAGGGGTTAAACCCTGGTGAAGAGGTAATTATTTATGGGAAAGAATTTCTCAAAGATGGAACACCCATCTATCCCGTCGAGGAAGAGAATTAGGAGGAGTCTATGTCCCTTCCAAAAATAGCGGTTGAAAGACCGGTGACCATGCTTATGGGGCTGGCAGCCCTGGTTATTCTGGGAATTGTTTCTCTTACCAAACTACCTGTAGATCTTACTCCCAATCTTGAGTTTCCTGCACTCTCGGTAGTGACAACGTATTCCCAGGCATCTCCTCAAGAGGTGGAAAAATCTATTACTCGCGTGATTGAAAGCGCAGTATCAGCCGTCAATGATATTGATTCGATTGAGTCAACCTCCTCCGAGGGTCGTTCTGTGGTGACAATTTCCTTTAAATGGGGAACAGATCTTGATGCTCGTGCAAGTGATGTGCGTGAAAAGCTGGATTTTGCCAAGAGGCTTCTCCCAAGTGATGCCTCAAGTCCCTCGGTATTTAAGTTTTCTACATCCTTGATACCAACGATGATTATTAGTATTACCGGTTCCGAGGATCAGGAGTATCTCTACAACCTTGCTGAAAACCAGATCAAACCCAAGATTGAACAAACTCCCGGAGTAGCCAATGTGTCCCTGAATGGTGGAATCAAAAAGATTGTAAGTGTGGAGGTATACAGAAACCGACTTGAGGCTTATGGTCTGAGTATTGATAATCTTGCCAACGTGCTTGCCCTTGAAAACCAGAACCAAGCAGGTGGATATACCTACGAGGGGGTTTACAAGTATCTTCTGCGCATGCAGGGTGAGTTCAAAACACTCGAGGATATTGAAAATGTGGTTGTGACAGTCAAAAATGGTATTCCCATACGTCTCAAAGAGATCGCGAGAGTGAGATATGCTAACAGTACCGACCAGGGTATTGCTCGTGTGAACGGCAAACCGGCGGTGAGTCTTACCATATATAAACAAGCGGATAGAAATACTGTTCAGGTTTCAAAGGATATTCATAAAACCTTAAAAGAACTCTCTCTTTCTTTACCGGAGACGATAAAAATCGATACCATTCTTGACACAGCCGAGGCGGTGAATAATTCGATCGCCAATGTTCGCAATGCTGCCCTTCAAGGAGGATTACTTGCTGTTGTTATTCTCTTGATGTTTCTCTGGAATTTCAGGACGGTATTGATTATTGCTATTTCTATTCCAACTTCGATTATTGCCACGTTTATCACAATGTACTTCTTTGGGGTTTCACTCAATATCGTCTCTCTTGGTGGATTGGCACTTGGTGTAGGAATGATGGTGGATAGTTCGATTGTCGTTCTTGAAAACATCTTTTACTACCGGCAGAAGGGATATGGGCGATTCAAGGCAGCCGTGCTTGCTACGGAGGAGGTAATGTTGCCTATTATTGCTTCTACCTTGACGACAGTAGCGGTTTTTCTTCCTATTGTGTTTGTCGAAGGTTTTACCGCTCAAATCTTTCGCGATCTTGCTCTTACAGTGAGTATTTCCTTACTTGTTTCATTGGTAGTGGCTATTACGGTGGTTCCCATGCTTGGAAGCCAGATGGTCCATATCGAAGAAAACTGCTATCTCCGCAAACTTGAGGATGCCTTTAATCGTTTGTGGAATGCGCTGGTAGGCTGGTATGAGAGAAGACTTGCCTGGGCTCTTGCGCACAAGAGAAAGGCACTGTTTGGTATTTTTGGAACGTTTATAACCTTAGGACTTGTGATTCTTATCTTCATTGGTAAAGAGGGTATGCCACAAACAGACCAGGGTCAGTTTTCTATTCGTGCCCAGTTTCCTGTAGGAACGAGACGGGAGTATGTGGATACTATTACCAAGGAGATGGAAAAAGTGCTTCTTGAAGCCCTTGGCAAGAATCTCAAAGCCATGCAGGTACAGATTGGTGCAGGAGGGGTTATGGCTTTTGGCGGAGAAAACGAATACACCGTAAACTTTCGTATCTCGCTTATTTCTCCCAAAAAGCGATCAAAAGGGATTAATAAAATTATTGAAGAGTCTCGAATAGCGCTCAAACCCTTTCCTGCAAAGATTACTGTTCAAAATAGTGGGGGATTTATGATGGGGGGCGGTGCAGCACTCACTGTTGAGGTGCAGGGGGATGATCTTGAACAGAGTGAGAAGCTTGTTGACCGTATCATCAAACTGGCGGAAGAAGTTCCAGAAATTCGAAATGTTTCAGCAAATAGAAGTGACTCTCTGCCTGAAATTGTTCTACGTATTAACCGTGTAGCTGCTTCCAAACTTGGTTTTAATTCGTTTACGCTCGCACAGATGATCAAGACAGCCTTTGGTGGGAAGACAGCCACGCGTTTAGCAGCAGAAGGCGGAGATATGGATGTTATTGTACAGCTTGAAGAACAATCTCGATCGTCGGTGGATGATATTTATAGTCTTCAGGTACCTTCTCCTGTAGGTCGTCTTGTGCCTCTTGCCTCTTTGCTTGATCAGTACAAAACAACGGGTCCCAAAGCCATTAATAGAAAAAATAACCGCCGAACGGTGACTATATCC
This sequence comes from Thermospira aquatica, assembly GCF_023525255.1. GTDB lineage: Bacteria > Spirochaetota > Brevinematia > Brevinematales > Thermospiraceae > Thermospira > Thermospira aquatica. The sequence goes on from NZ_CP073355.1 coordinate 1,498,877, forward strand.
ATGGATTACTATGGTAAAAGCCTCAATCAAGTGATCTCCACGCTTCAAAGTCGTATCAAAAAAGAGGTTTTTGTCCCCCGTGGATTTTCGATTTCCTATGGAGGGTCATTTAAGGATATGCAGGAATCTTTTCGACAGCTGACGCTGGCCCTTCTTCTTGCTATATTCTTAGTGTATGCGGTGATGGCTTCTCAGTTTGAGTCGCTATGGGCTCCTTTCGTGATTTTGTTTACGGTGCCGTTTGGATTTGTAGGGTCATTACTCTTATTGTTTATCATGGGGAAAACGCTCAATACCATCTCTTTTCTCGGATTTGTGATCCTGGTGGGAATTGTGGTGAATAATGGGATTATTCTCATCGATCATATGAATAATCAGATAAAATCAGGCAAAAAACCCGATGAGGCTGCGCTTGAAAGTGGTGTTCGACGTATACGGCCTATTATGATGACGACCCTTACCACAATCCTGGGACTTATTCCTCTTGCCCTTGGTATAGGCGAAGGTTCTGAACTTTATATTCCTCTTGCTGTGTCTATTCTTGGAGGATTGGCACTTTCTACGGTGATTACCCTTGTGGTGATCCCCACGGTGTACGCAGCATTACGAAATAGGATTCCTATCAAGATTCATGAAGACTGAGATTCTCTCTGAGGTGCCGTTCTCTGGAGCGGCACCTTTTTTTGTAAACGTGTTTTAAGGGGTGTTTTTTGTATTTTTGTGAAAAAATCCTTTGGGGTCTTGTTTCTTTTGAGCATGAGAAAGCATGGTTTGGAACGGTGTTGAATGGAATGCGCTAAAATCTTTCCCTTGTCATGTTTCGTTTTTTGGGGAAGATGAGGAAAACCTTCTGGAAGACAGCATTGGGGATGAGAAATTTTGTCTTATATCTAAAAAAATCTCTTTTTTTCTCTTGACAAACAGAAAATTTTGCCTTAAAATAATAATCTCAAATGATGTGATACACATCTGCCGAGATAGCTCAGTAGGTAGAGCGGAGGACTGAAAATCCTTGTGTCCGTGGTTCGATTCCACGTCTCGGCAGTTTTTTTATTATAACCAGGAAAGAGGTGTTCTATGAAGAGAACCTATCAGCCGAGTAATATTAAACGTCGTCGTACGCATGGTTTTCGTGCTCGTATGAAGACCAAAGATGGTCGCGCTATTTTAGCTCGACGACGAGCCAAAGGTAGAAAAAGACTTACTGTTTCTGATGAGTTTTAATTGGTCACGCTCCTGTCGCTTACGAGGCGAACGAAATATCCAGCTTGTCTATCACAAGGGCACTCGGGTGAAAGCACCGCGGAGTGCTCTTTTTTTTCTTCCGGCAGAAGATCTGCGGGTGGCTATAAGTGTTTCTCGAAAAACAGGGAATGCCGTCGTACGAAATCGTCAGAAACGTCTTGCGAGAGAATTTTTTCGTTTGTTTCAGCAGCACTTTATTAATCCTGGCTGGATCATGGTGGTTATCTATCGACCTTACGACAATCTTTTAGATATGACGAATGAACTGAGTGAAGCCTGTGAAAAGGCTGGTTTATGGGCATGCGGTTTATTTTGATGGCTCTGGTGCGTTTTTATAAGAAGTATATTTCCCTTCATCTGCCGTCTTCGTGTATCTATCATCCCTCCTGTTCTTCGTATGCTCTTGAGGCTCTTCGCCGTCATGGTGCTTTCAAAGGGAGCGTGCTGGCTCTTTTACGTATTCTGCGGTGTCAGGGATGGTTTTTCGCAGGGGGAAATGATCCCGTGCCGCGCGCGTTTTCCTGGCGTAGAATTATGAGTCGTTATATGTTCTTTTGGAAGTGGCGCAAGAAATAAGGGTCAATCTCAAGCTTCCATGAAGCAAAAGCAATGCATGGTTTCCGGTGAATTTTCTTTTGCAAACTATTTGCATTATTCATAAAAAGATGATATAATATCACATCTGTTTGTTTACTCTACCAATCCCAGAAAAAGGAGACTCTATGCTGGAAGTTCGTCAGGTCACGAAACGTTACGGCCAATTTGAGGCTGTTTCAGATATCTCTTTTTCCGTGGAAAAGGGGCGTATTGTGGCTTTTCTTGGACCAAACGGTGCGGGGAAAACAACTACCATGCGCATGATTACGGGCTATATGCCTCCAACGAGTGGAACTATTTTGCTCAATGGGGTAGATGTGTTTGAAGATCCCGAAACTTGCAAGCGCCAGATAGGGTATCTCCCTGAAAATCCCCCACTTTATCCTGAATTAACAGTTCTGGAGTATCTCGAGTTTGTGGCAAATATCAAAGGAGTGGAAAAAACAAAAAAAGACGCAGCTATTGAAGAAGCTATCGAAAAGACGAATCTTCAGGACCGGCGCTATACACTGATTGGACAGCTCTCCAAGGGACTTAAGCAGCGGGTGGGTATTGCAGGTGCTGTGGTGAATCATCCTGCTTTGTTGATTCTTGATGAACCTACCGTTGGGCTTGATCCTCTTCAGGTGATTGAGATTCGCAATCTCATTAAACAACTCGCCAAGGAAGAAGGGAGAACAGTCATGCTCTCTACCCATATTCTTGCGGAAGCGGAAGAGATCTGTGAACAGGTTATTATTATTCATAATGGTCGGATCATGGCAAGTGAGTCTATCGAAAAACTCAAGGCTGGTCTTCAGGAGCGATTCCATATTCGTGTTGAAGTGAAGAGGAGTCCAGAAACTCTTGTGGATATTCTTCCGGGAATCGAGGGGGTAGAGAGTGTTCAGCCAAACGAGGATGGGGCTGTTATTGTAGCTACACGTGATGCTCGGGAGGAGATCGCTGAGAGGATTATCCAGAGGGGGCTGGGGCTTATCGGGCTTTCCCTGGCTACTGATGATCTCGAGAGCGTGTTTCTTAAACTTGTTAGATAAGGAGAGATCCATGTGGAGTGTTTTTCAAAAAGAGCTTAAAATCTACTTTTCTTCAATTCTTGGTTATGGGGTTTTGACTCTCTATCTTTTGATAGGGGGTATATTTTTTATTATTTCTTATGCTACGCCTGTTGGTATTAGTTCTTTTACGGGCTTTTTTTCGGTGATGAATAGTACCATTCTCTTTGTTATACCTTTTCTTACCCTGAGAACGGTTGCGGAAGAGTATCGCTACGGGACCATGGAGCTTCTCTTTACCTCTCCATTATCAAGCTGGGAGATTGTTCTGGGGAAGTTTCTCGCGAGTTTTGTGTTTGCGGGTATTGCGGTAACACTTCTTTTAATTTATCCTATTTCTCTGAGTTTTTATGCTCCTGTGGAATGGGGTATGGTGCTTTCCGGGTATGTGGGGATGCTTCTCTCTGTAGGTTTTTTTATAGCTTTGGGTATTCTTGCCTCTAGTCTCACCCAGAACCTTGTCATCGCAGGGATCCTCTCATTTGGTTTTTTTGTGGTGCTGGTAAGTTTTTCCTCAGTGGCTATGGTTTCTCAGGAGATAGTGTCTGCTATTTTTCGAGAACTTTCGTATTATACACACTACCAGCAGTTTGTTCAGGGAGTGATTCGATGGGTAGATCTCTTGTACTTTGTGCTTGGGACATTTCTCTGGTTGTATCTTACTGAATGGCGCCTATCTTCCCGAGTATGGAAATAAGGAGTGGCTCTATGAAAAAACTTTCACTTGTTGTGGGAAGTATTTTTCTTGTTTTGATCGTGGGACACTGGATCAGCTGGATTCTCTGGGGGACAAAGAGCGTGATTTTTACAGTTTTCTTGATTACAGAGGTACTTCTTGCTTTTACTGCTCTTATCCTCTTTAAGGATGTGTGGATCCGCTGGCTTAAAAAAAGTCGTACCCAAACAGGGATTCAAAAGATGATAGAATTTTTTGTAGTGGTGGCGGTGATGGTGTTTCTCTATCTTCTGGTAAATCAGCATCAGGGGAGACTGGATCTCACAGCTCAGGGGCTTTACCGACTCTCTCCAGAAACGCTTACGACCCTCAAGGCTTTGACGAATGAGCTCTCAATCGTGTGTTTTCGTCCTGATGCGGCGAGTGGACCGGTGATTGAATACCAGGAAAATCTTCTTAAAACCTATAAAGCCAAAAGTAAGTATATCCGGCTTACGTTTGTGGATCCCATCAAGAATCCTGTCCAGGCCTCAGAGTATAAACTTAAGGAAGAGATAAGCACATTTTTTGAATATGGCGGTAATCGTGTAGCGGTGAATGTTCGTGATATCATGGAGCAGGATGCTCAAACAGGTAAGATGAATTATCGAGGAGAGGAGGCGTTCACCTCGGCTATCAAGAGTCTTCTTGACAGTGATGTGCGTAAAGCGTATCTTCTTGCAGGGCATGGGGAATTCTCTCCTTCCGAAACGGGTTATAAAGGGTATGCAGACTTTTTTACCGCCCTGAACCAGGATATGGTCGAATGGAAGTCCCTCGATCTCACAAAGTTCATTGAGATACCAAAAAATGCTTCTCTTCTCATTATAGGACATCCTACACATACCTTTTCAGTTGATGAACTTGATACTATCAAAGACTATATCGATAACGGTGGGAATATTCTGGCTTTTGTAGAACATGATACCACCATCCTTATGCAGGATCTTCTCAAGGAATTCGGGGTCTATTTTCTTCCTAATATTGTGATTGAGGAGGAAAATTATATTCCCCAGCTTGGGAATACCGTTTTCTCCCCAAGGCTTATTCCCCATTCTATCACAGATCCCCTGTTGAAAAGAAAACTTCCTGTGGTTGTAGGAGTAGCGACAGCATTGACGGCGACAAAGGAAACAAATATCGGCAATATTTCTCTTGAGATCACTCCCCTCCTTCTCAGTTCAAAAACCTCCTATGCAGAACGGAATCTTGAGTCCCTCAAGAATCGAAAAACAGTGAAAGATAAAGAGGATTGGGAGGGGCCTCTTCCTCTCGGCTACGCTGTGGTACGACGAAAGCTCCAGGTTTTTCGTGGTCTTGAGGGGGCTATTACCAATACGGTAGAGTCTCGACTGGTAGTTTTGGGGGATGCTGATATGGCGAATAATGCTTATATTGCTCAGTGGGCAAACAAGGATTTTCTTCTTAATGCAGTGAATTTTCTCCTTCAAAGGGAGAGGAAGATTACGTTACGGCCTAAAAATCCCTTGATTGCTGAATATCAGCTTACCTCGACGGATCAGGCGATTCTCATATCGGTGGCCATTCTTCTTGTTTTGGGTTATGGAGTGGCGGGGGTGTTGGTTATCTCCCAGAGAAGAAAGAGAATCAAGGTTTGATGCACCCTACGGAAAGGATTCCTATCGCCCATCTTCTTGAGGGGCGACTTCTCTCTATTATTATGCCCTTCTATAACGAAGGAAGGGTGATTGTTGAAAATGTGCGCTCTGTTCTGCATGCTTGTGAGGAGATGGGGCTTGCTGTAGAAGTGGTGGCGGTGGATGATGGATCTACCGATGATGGCTACCAAAAACTTCTCCAGGCGTATCGTCATGATATGCGTGTGGTACCCATACGAAACGAAACCAACTTCGGAAAGGGATGGGCACTCAAAACGGGGTATGAGTTTTCTCGTGGGGAGTTTGTTCTCTTTTTGGATTCCGATCTGGAGCTTTCTCCATGGCATTTGCCTCAATTTTTCCATAGGCTTTTTGAGAGCCAGGCCGATGTGGTGATTGGGAGTAAGCTTCATCCTGAGTCGATAGTAAATTATCCCTTCATGAGGCGTGTGTTGAGTCTTGGGTATTATGGGATTATTCGATTGCTTTTTCGTCTCCCTGTTATGGATACCCAGACAGGGATCAAGCTTTTTAAGCGTGAGGCGCTTGAGTATGCCCTTCCAAGAACCCTGGTGAAACGTTTTGCCTTTGATATTGAACTGCTGGTCGTGATGATCAGTAAGGGTTTTCGGGTTATTCCGGCTCCTATTTTTCTCCACTTTAATCGCCAGGGGATAGGTAATATCCGTCTCCGTACGATCTGGAATATCTTTTTTGATACAATGGCGGTAGTGTACCGTTTTTATATCCTGAGGTATTATCAGCGGGAATTGGGACCATCGGTTCGCTACCGCTATAGGGTGGTGCTTTTTTCAGGGGGTATGAATGAACAGGAACATAAGAATTTGATGCGTTATCTTTCCCTTCCTTATGTCGAGTATGATGTGGTGCTTCTGGGAGAGAAAGCGCCGGATGTTTCTCATCCAAAACTTTCCTGGATTGAGGCGAAAGAGGTCTTGTTTTCTGAGAGGCTACTTGCCCATCCAGAGTTTATGTCCCCGGAGAGGGATCTGTATCTGTTTGGTACCCTGGCTTTTTCTCCAGATCAGAAGATCTTTCTCAATACGGGCAGGCTTCTTTCTCTTGAGGATGTGGGTATGGTAGGGGGATGGGTAATGGTGGCTCCCGATGAAACGACTCAGGGGAGGTTTTTTTATCATGTTGTAAGAAGTACGTTGCTTAACGGTCCTCTGGCGTATCGTTATAAGCATGGGGTCCAGAAAAAGGTGAGTGAATTGGGACTTGAGGGAATGTTTGTGAAACGAGAAGTCCTTGATCAGTGGCACCAACTTGCTCCGCAACTTTCCGGCGATAAGTATGAACATCAACTCTCGCTTGCTTGTGAGAAACTACAAAAGGACATTCTCTATTCTCCGGATATAATTATGTTTGGCTACTTTCCTCAGAGTTTTCATGAGCTTTTGGATTGGTTAAAGGGTCGGGCAAGGATCCGTGCTCATCAGAGGGAGGGGCTTTTTTGGTGGTATGTTCTTATAGGGGCTTTGATGGCTCTGTGGGTATTGGCCCTTTGTGCTCCCTGGTTTTCTTACTTTCTTCTTCTGCCGTGGGGGGTGTACTATACCTTTGTACTGTTGGTTTGGCCTCTCTCGAGTCCTGAGAGGGGCATCCGTAAGCTTTTTCAGGGGGCTGTACTTGCTATTTCTCAAATAGTGTATATATGGTATTTTGTTTTCCAAAGGATAACACGCCATAGCCACTATCATTATCAAAAAAGATCGTGATTCTTCCAGGGTTGAGAGAGTCATCTTGTCTATGAGCCCATGAAGTTATCTCCTCTTTCGAAAAATTGCAGATTTCTTCTTTTTTCACTATAATATAAGGTAAGCGTATAAGGAGTGTTGTATGGAACACAAGAAATATATTTTTGTTACAGGTGGGGTATGTTCTTCTCTTGGCAAGGGGATTACCGCTGCTTCTATTGGAGCTCTTCTCAAAGCGGCAGGGTACAAAGTAAACATGATGAAGATCGATCCCTATCTCAATGTCGATGCAGGAACGATGAGTCCTTTTCAGCATGGGGAGGTGTTTGTCACGATTGATGGTGCAGAGACAGACCTGGATCTGGGGAACTACGAACGCTTTTTGCAGATTCAGACAACCCAGGCAAATAGTCTCACCACAGGGCAAGTTTACAAACATGTGATTGATGCGGAGAGACGCGGGGAGTATCTGGGGAAAACTGTCCAGGTTATTCCTCATATTACGGATGAGATCAAACGGAGAATCCGTCTCTGTGACGAGGGCAAAAACTCGGATATTGTGATTGTAGAGCTTGGGGGAACGGTTGGAGATATCGAGGGGCTACCCTTTCTGGAGGCTATTCGTCAGTTTGCCATTGAAGAGGGGCGAAATCATGTGAAATTTCTTCATCTCACCCTTGTTCCGATGATCGCTGGCTCAGGAGAGCTGAAGACGAAGCCTACCCAGCATTCGGTGAAAGAACTCATGTCGATGGGCATCCAGCCGGATTTTCTTTTTTGTCGGGCGGACGTGATGCTTCCCGATGCTCTCAAGAGTAAGATAGCTCTTTTCTGTAACATTGATGAATCCTGTATCTTTTCTGCTGTGAATGTGGAATCAACTATCTATGAGGTTCCTCTTTTGTTTCATCAACAGGGGGCAGATCGCATCATTCTAGAAAAATTGGGGCTCCCCTATCGTAAACCCAATCTTGCTTCCTGGGAAAAGATCGTAAACACCTCCAAAACAGCTCAAAAAACGGTTCAGATTGCCATGGTAGGAAAGTATGTGACTCTCGAAGATACCTACAAGTCTGTAGATGCGGCCCTGAAACATGGAGGGCTTCCTCATGAGTGCCAGGTCAAAATTCTCAAAATAGATGCGGAGGATTATGAGGCAGAGGACTACGATGCTGAGAAGGGAATACTCTACCGTGCATCGGCGGAGTATTTCAATAATCAGCTTCTTCCTCGTATTGTAAGCGAACTGGATAGAGCTTTTATGAAGTCTGTGTATGAGAAAGAGGTGACCAAGAACACCTACCTTCTCTCACCGGATATCAAAGAGGATGATAAAAAGCGGGTCATAAGAATTTTGAAAGAGTGTGGATTTAGTGGAGTAATTCCTAAAACCATTGATGGGATCCTCATTCCTGGCGGGTTTGGTAATCGCGGCATTGAGGGAAAAATTAAAGCTATCTATTATGGACGTACGCATCTTATTCCGACTTTTGGTATTTGTTTGGGTATGCAATGTATGGTCATTGAGTATGCGAGGAATATGTGTGGGCTTACAGAAGCGCATTCTACCGAGTTTGCGCCGGCAACGAGTCAACCAGTGATTGATCTTTTGGATAATCTCAAGGGGGTGAAATACATGGGTGGAACCATGCGCAAAGGGGGAAGTAAGTGTACTTTAATGCCTAAAACCCGAATTCAAGGTATTTATAATACCTCTTCTATTGTAGAAAGGCATCGCCATCGCTATGAGGTAAATCCTGAGTATGTGGAACTTTTCCAATCAAAAGGATTGGTGATCTCAGGAAGGGCAGAGAATGATCTTGTGGAGACCATAGAGCTTCCAGACCATCCCTGGTTTATTGGAACCCAGTTTCATCCTGAGTTCCAGTCTTCTCCGCTTGCGCCTCATCCATTGTTTGTTTCTTTTATCAAGGCGGCTCTGGAGTATCAGGCCAAAAAGGGGAAATAGATGCAGGTTATAGAAAAGGTTCGCGAAATGCAAGAGCTTGCCAGACAGTGGCGGCGTGAAGGGTATTCGATAGGGTTTGTTCCTACCATGGGCGCATTGCACGAGGGACACCTCTCGCTTGTTCGAGAGGCAAGAAAACACCACGACAGAGTGGTGGTGAGTATCTTTGTTAATCCCCTCCAGTTTGGGCCGAGTGAGGATTACAATCGCTATCCCCGTACTTTTGAGGAAGACAAAGCGTTGCTTATTGCGGAGGGTGTGGATGTGATTTTTTTTCCCTCTGTAGAGGATCTGTATCCTCAAAACTATCAGACCTATGTAACGCTTGAACGTCTTCCCGAGCATCTCTGTGGCCTTTCACGACCTGGGCACTTTCGTGGTGTGGCCACGGTGGTCACCAAGCTTTTTAACATTGTCATGCCTCATGAGGCATATTTTGGAAAAAAGGATTATCAGCAGTTTCGTATCATTGAACGAATGGTCCAGGATCTTAACATGGACCTCAAAGTGACTCCTATGCCTATTGTTCGTGAACATGATGGCCTGGCTATGAGTTCTCGAAATCGTTACCTTACTCCCCAAGAGAGACAAAAGGCTTTAATTCTTTTTCGGAGTCTGGAACTTGCCTCTGACCGTATTCAAAAAGGAGAAAGGGATGCCTTTCGTCTTACTCAGGAGATTCGAAAGTTTATCCAGAGAGAGGTGAGTGAGGCTCGTATTGATTATGTCTCTTTTGTGGATGCGAAAACGTTAGAGGATATAAAAACCCTCTCCGGGCATGTTCTCCTTGCCCTGGCAGTATTTATTGGGACCACCCGCCTTATTGATAACCGGGAATTTTTTCTTGAGGATTAACATGCAGATAAAGATACAGAAACTTCATCCCAAGGCTATTCTTCCCCAGTACAAGACTGAATATGCTGCAGGCGCTGACCTCAGTGCTTGTCTTGATACGCCGTTATCGATTACACCCGGAGAGATAGTAGCTATTCCTACAGGGATAGCCATAGAGATTCCCCCTGGCTATGAGGGACAGGTGAGGCCGAGAAGTAGTCTGGGTAAACTCGGGCTTTCCATACCAAACGCTCCCGGGACGATTGATTCGGATTACCGTGGTGAGGTAAAGGTTTTGTTGGTCAATCTTTCACGAGAACCTCATACGATTTACCCGGGGGACAGAATTGCCCAGCTCGTGATAGCCCCTGTGGTGAGAGGGGAGTTTTATTGGACTTCAGATCTTTCGCCAACCTCTCGTGGCACAGGCGGATTTGGGAGTACAGGGAGGAACGATGCTTTTCAAGGATGAGGTGGAGATCTGGGTTACCGCCGGCAAAGGCGGAGACGGCTCGAAAAGTTTTCGTCGAGAAAAGTATATTTCCAAAGGTGGGCCAGATGGAGGGGATGGAGGTGACGGGGGAAATATTGTTTTTCTGGTGAATCCCCATCTTCGCACGCTTTCGCATATCCACAACCGGCAGAAATTTTACGCAGAGAATGGAGAGAACGGGAAACGGAAACAGATGCACGGAAGAAATGGTGAGGATAAGGTGATAGAAGTTCCACCGGGGACGGTTGTCTGGGATGTGGAAACAGGCAACCAGCTTGCCGATCTTACTGAACCCTGGAATAAAACTATTATTGCGCATGGGGGTCGTGGTGGCCGGGGAAATGTGCACTTCAAAAGCGCTACCAACCAAACCCCTTTTTATGCTGAGTCGGGAAAACCGGGAGAAAGCTACCATCTTCGACTTGAGTTAAAGATGATAGCTCATATTGGGCTTGTTGGATTTCCCAATGCCGGGAAATCCACCCTCATCTCGCGCTTGACCAATGCTCGTCCCAAGATTGCTAACTATCCCTTTACCACGCTTGAGCCTCATGTGGGTGTGATGACTTTAGATGATGCCTATACGAGTGTTCTCATTGCTGATATTCCCGGGCTTATTGAGGGAGCCCATCGGGGAAAGGGGTTAGGGATAGAGTTTCTTAAACATATTGAACGAACAAAGGTGCTCCTCTTTGTGCTTGACGTGACGGATGAGCCAGAGAAACATTTCAACGTTCTTCGAGAAGAGCTTAAGGCATATTCAGAAAAGCTTTACCAGCGTCCTTTTCTCATAGCCCTGAATAAAAAGGATCTTCTCTCAGAAGAACCGTCACAACGTGAACAGTTTTTTAGCAGGATAGCTCCCTGTTTTCTTATCTCTGCTCTCACAGGTGAAGGGCTAAAAGAACTCAAGATAGCCCTCTATCAAGCCTACCAGCAAGAAGAACAAAAGGAGTTCCCGGATGATACTTCCTCTTCCCAGCGGTGAAAAACTTTCTCTTCGTCGTGTGGTGATTAAGCTCGGAACAAAACAGATCACGGATACCCGCCAGCTCAACGAGGAGAATATCGAACGTCTCATCGATGAGGTGATGAGGCTTCGGCAGCAAGGGGTACAATGTGTTCTTGTGGTAAGTGGGGCTATCGGCATGGCACGCTATGCGATGGGAATGGGAGAAAGGGAATTCACCCTTGCTGAAAAGCAGGCTCTTGCAGGAGTAGGGCAGGGGCTTTTGATGTCTTTTTTTGCAGAGAAGTTTCAGAAACGAAAGACGTGGATTGGGCAGGTTCTTCTTACCCATTATATTTTTGACAATCGCAAAACCTACCTCAACGCAAGAAATACCCTCAATACCATGCTCGAGATGGGGATTATTCCTGTGATCAATGAAAACGATTCAGTAGCAACAGATGAAATCCAGTTTGGGGATAATGATCGGCTTGGGGCATACGTCAGTGTGATGGTAGGAGCAGACCTCTACATTATGCTCACCGATATTGACGGGTTGTATGCTTATTTTGGGACACCGCAGCAGAGGCTTATCCCGGTGGTGAGGGGTATTCAACAGGTGGCTCGTTATGCCCAGAAACAGCAGGAAAACTTCAGCCGGGGTGGTATGATAACAAAACTCCAGGCGGCAAAGATTACCACAACCGCAGGTATTCCTGCAGTGATTGCAAACGGTTTTCGTCCGGGAGTGCTGGAGGAGATTTTTGGTGGGTTACAGACGGGGACGATTTTTCTCCCCTCGGGAAAAACCATCAACTATCGGAAACGCTGGATCTCTTCTAAAAAGATGAAAGGAAAGCTTGTGGTAGACCAGGGGGCAAAACAGGCTCTCCTCAAGCATAAGAGCCTTTTGGCTGCTGGGATTGTTGCTGTGGAAGGTGATTTCAAGGAGGGAGATACTGTCCTGGTTGTAGGTCCGGAGGGGGAGGAGATCGGACTTGGGATTGTCAATTATGAGAGTCGAGAGATAGAAAAAATCAAGGGGAGAAAATCTGAGGAGATAGCCATTCTTCTCGGGAAAAACAAGGTAAATACGGTTATTCACTGCGATAATATGGTTCTCTACGGGGAGGAAGAATATGGCTCATATTCGGGAGATTGAGGCTTTTGTGGCAGATATCCTTCAACCATGGAATTTTCAGGATTATTGTTACAACGGTATCCAGATAGAGGGAAAACCAGAACCATCTTTTCTTGCGGTGGGGGTATCTCTCAATATGGCTTTTCTGCGGGAAGCGGTGAAACGAAAAGCGGACATGGTGTTGGTGCATCATGGTTTTTTTGGAAAAGATTTTTTTACATTGCGGGGGTTTTTGAGAGAACGGGTGGCGTATATTCTGGAACATAATCTCACCGTGATGGGGTACCATCTCCCTCTTGATGCTCATCCCGAATATGGCAATAACGCCTGTATTGCTCGCGAGCTTGGACTCTCGCTTGTGAAAAGAGTGGATGTGGGCTACATTACAACCTATGAAAATCCTCTTCCCTGGGAGGAATTTGAGCTTCGCTTACGGAAGGTTTTTCCCCATTCAAAATTTCACATCTATAAGCATCGTGATACTGTCCAGCGGGTGGGGATTATGACAGGGGGAGCGGCATCCTTTCTCAAGAGTTTTGAGAAAGAGATAGACACCTTTCTCTGTGGTGAGATAAAAGAACAAACCCTCGCGGAAAGCGAAGAAATGGGGATCTCCTTTATAAACGCTGGCCACTACTATACAGAAACCTTTGGTGTGAAGGCTTTGGCTTCTCTTCTGGCGGATCGGTTTGGACTTGCGTGGGAGTTTATCGATATCCCCAATGAGGTTTAGTCCATCGTATACCCTGGTTTGATCCAGAGGTTTTCCATCTGGGGGACGATCTCTTTATCATAGACTTTTTCCTTCCACTCTGAGGGGGGAATCTCCTCAATCGCGAGGGAAATAGTCTTGGGATCGGCACCGATACTCTGGATGAGAGCCTCTCTGATGGCTTCCGTGAGAGCTTTTTTTTGTTCCATGGTTCTCCCGGGATACATTTTTACAATGATATGGGGCATACTGACCTCCTGGAAAAAGTATAGCGAAAGAGATGTTTTTTTGCAAGGATAGGATATGAAAAAAGATGTTTTTTATAAGCTTGTTGTCCTTGAGAGAGCTTGGCGCCATCCTCGCTGTCCATGGTATGCAAAAGGGGTCATTGTGGTGACGCTTGTTTTAGCCGTAAGTCCTTTTGATCTGATTCCGGATTTTATTCCCATCTTGGGACAGCTTGATGATCTTTTTTTCATTCCTCTGGGGATTGCTCTGGCATGGAAACTGATTCCCGAGGACATCAAAAAAGAGGGATCACTTTCTCTCAAAACGCTTGATCCATCTCTTATGCAGCGTTACAAGAGAATTGGCCTGGTGATTATTGGTTTGTGGTGGATTGCGATTATAGGTATAGGTATATATATCTGGATAAAATGTATTTCCCCCTCTTTCAAGGGGTCCTTCTCCTCAGGGGTAAAATAAAATTTTTTTTACAGATATTTTTTTCTTTGTTTTTCTTTCCCCATTGCGTCAAATAAAAAAGTACTCGAAATTCGAATCATTGCCTCATAAAAAAAAGTACTCAAAAATTCCATACAGTTTCCTCCAAATTTTTGTTTTTTACATTCTTTTTCTTTTGAAGGCTGAAAAGTTTTCTCTGGCAAGCTGTAATTTTTTGTCTTAGGTGAAACAAATCGAGAGCCTTATAAAGCCTTGTTAGGCGTTCCTTTTGTGCCTCACTTACATAAGAGCTTTCTAAAAGCCGCTGGTAGGGAGTTTTAATATCATCATGCTTCTTTTGCACCTTGCTTCCGATTCTCTTTTCTCTGTCATTTTCATAACCGTTGAAAAGTTGGCATAAAGCCTGAGATACGCATAGAGTCGGTTCAAGTAGTAGACTTCTTCCTCGGTATCGTAGCGAAAGTACCCAACATTCTGGCGGACTATGGAATAGTTTTTCTGCTCAACGTAGCAGTTATCATTGGAACGGGAGCTTCTTCCTCTTGTAAATTTTATCTGGTTCTTCTCACACCAATCACGCAGAGGATGATTAATAAATTCAGCACCGGTATCAGAATCAATTCCCCGTAACTCAAAAGGAAGTCTTCCTTTGACTTTTTCTATGGCTTCTCTTACCCATTTTGAAGCTTTGTTTTTGATTGCCACAAGCTCTGTCCAACCGCTCCAAACATCCACCATATTTAATGTTTGAGCAAAATCTCCCCGGCTATTTCCTCCCTCATGGGCTACCAGATCAATCTCCATGAACCCAGGGCAATTTTCATTCCACTCTGCCCACGTGCGTATAGCTATTTGTTGCTTTAATATGCTTTGTACCTTTTCGTCCTTTTATCTCAAGCTTTTACGCTCATGTTTCAAAAGTCGGTCAATACTTGAAGCACTTATATGGCGCAAGTTTTCTATAGCCTGTGGAGAACCGTGGAGATGTCCGTTTGCTAAGAGATTATCTAAAACTTCATTGAGAATCGGCTTTAAACGTTTGCCACACATGTAGTTTTCAATTTCCCAGACCTTTTTTAGAAGTTTTAGTTCCTCTTCGCCGAATTTTTTCTTTCTGCCAGGTCTTTTGCCCTTCTTGGCTATATCGGCTTTAAGGTAATTTTTCTTGCCTACATAGATGGTTTTTCCGTGCTGCCTCAAGAGCCTGGCGGCATAGTTTCGGTTTTTTAAACCTGTTATCCTCACAAAGTAATCCAGTATCTCCATTTTCTCCTTTTTGCTGGCTTTTTGATACTCTGCTTCGACAAGCTCAGCATATCATTTCGCCGTTTCCCTGTAAATAGGTCTTTTTTCAGACCTCGTTAACCCAATTCCTGTTGGCGAGCTTGTCGAGCCACGGTTGGCGAGCTTGTCGAGCCACGGTTGGCGAGCTTGTCGAGCCATGAACTGGATTATTTTACACAAATTTAAAGTACTTTTTTATTTTGAAGCAACGTTCCCTTTTCGAGTACTTTTATTATGAAGCAATTCGGCTCGTTGACAGGGAGAAATTTTTCCTGTATACTTTTGTATCTTAGATGAGGAGAAAAGAATGAAGATAGCCATGGCTTCTGATCATGCAGCCTATCAACTGAAAGAACACATCAAAATATACTTGCAAAAAAAAGGGTATGATGTTGTTGATTTTGGGACACATTCTGAAGAGTCTATGGATTATCCTGATACCATTAAACTTGCTGCCAGAGCTGTCGCGAGAAAAGATGCAGAGTATGGGATTGTCCTTTGTGGATCGGGAATCGGGGCTTCGATTGTGGCAAATAAAATTCGGGGGATTCGTGCAGCTCTTTGTCTGGATGCTTACTCCGCAGAATACAGTCGACGCCACAATGATGCGAACGTGATGGTTCTTGGAGGACGCCGAACCCCTCCCGATGAGGCAGAAAAGCTTGTGGATATCTGGCTTTCTACGGCATTTGAAGGGGGAAGACACGTTCGCCGCGTGGAAAAAATTCATCAGATAGAAGACGAGGAATGTCATGATTGATGCCTCGACACGCCTGTTTGGTATCCTGGGGCACCCTGTGAGGCATTCGTTTTCTCCCGCGATCCACAATGCCGCTTTTCAGGCATGCGGGATCAATGCTGTGTATCTTGCTTTTGATGTGGAGTCTCTTGAAGACGCGATCAAGGGTATTCGTGCTTTGCATATAAGTGGCGCAAGTGTCACTCTTCCACACAAGATAGCGGTGATGTCCTATCTGGATGATGTTTCTGATCTTGCTCAAAAAATAGGTTCGGTGAACACTCTTTTCTGGGAGGATGGCAAGCTCAAGGGAGAAAATACCGATGCCTATGGTTTTTATGAGTCTCTTTCCCAGCATACGGTTATTACCGATACCCATGTGGTGGTGTTGGGGTCTGGTGGGGCATCGCTTGCGGTGTGTTTTGCCTTGTTTGCCTATGACCGTCCCGCAAAGCTTACCATCGTGGCGAGGAATCAGGAGAGTCGCAATAATCTGAGGCTTCGGTTATTGGAGGCTTTTCCTTTTGCACAGATAGAGACGGCGAATTTTGAATCCGTCAAGGATGTGATGAAGGATGCTCAGATTCTCATAAATACCACCCCCGTAGGGATGTTTCCCCATGAGGATCAAAGCCCTATTGAAGAGGCTTGTATTCCTCGAGGTATCACTGTGATGGATCTTATTTATCATCCTGTGGAGACTACTCTTCTCAAGCTTGCGCGCGCCAAGCACTGTGTGGTTATTAATGGAGCAGAGATGCTTCTCTTTCAAGCGATGCGACAGTTTGAGATCTGGACGGGAGAGAAAGCGCCTTTTGAGGTAATGCAAAAAGCTTTGCAAAAGTGTCTGAAACAGAATTAGCCTATATTCCCACCAGAAGTTGATAGAGAAAAAGCGCTGTATTTTTCTCTTTTGTTCCCTTCACAATGAACCTGCCCTGCCTGAAGACAAGCGCGGTGAATTTTTGGTATTCAATCTCAACAAAAAAGGGATTTGACTTTCGGACTTTTACAAAGGGTTTTATTTCTTCTAGATAACGAGATAAATCAATTGGCCTTTCAAATGAGGGTGTGATGGCTACCGAGTTTTCCCCACAAGATACAGCAACAATCGGTTGGAATTTGCCCTCGAGAAAGGGATGTTCTCCCTGGTGAAGAGGACAGGCAGGTGAAACTGGCACCACTTCACCTTCGTGTGGATTGTGCCAGATGGTACTATGCTCGGGTGGCATGTTCCAGAGAGAAACGAAAAGCTCTCTCCAGTGCTTTTCTGGTTTTTCCCGGAGAAGAGCGGGTTTTGGTGGGTGGTACGACATGAGACAGTGGAGGCAACCGTCGCTCTCTTTTCCCGAAAAAAAGAGAAGTTTCCACTTTTGCCCTGGAATCAAAATCCATGCGGGCTTTTGGTAGGCTAAGGCCATATCCATAGCCAGATAACAGGAGAGAAGACTCGGAGACATATGGATAATTCCTGTTGATTCTTTGATGAGACCCGCGTAGTTGTGGGTGAGGTATTCTGGAAAAACTGCCAGTGCCCAGGAAGCAGGGGTGAAGATTTGATCCTTGAGAGAGTAATTGGTCCCGATCACGCGCATAAGGGGTTTACCGAGAGCCTCCCAGAGAGTGTCTTCTTCTCCGAGACCTCCAACAAGAACCCAACTATCCTGTTCCAGGCTCATTTATTAAATCCCACCTTTTTGGTTGAAAGTCCCAGGACAGATTTTATCTCTTTATCAATCGCATCGAGGAAGTCTTTTTGAGTAATGATCTGGTCGTTTCCTGTACGAGTGGCTGCTTTTCTTGCGGCATTGTAAACAACATTGGCGATAGAGCCACCGGCGAGTTCGTATTCGGCCAGTTTGGAGAGATCAACATCGGGGGCAAGGGGCATTTTCTCAGAGATGTGAACCTGCCAGAGTTTGAGTCGGGTTTCATATTTTGGAATATCGAAACGGATCTTGATGTTGAAACGTCTGTTCCATGCCACATCAAAGAGTTCGATAAGATTGGTTGTTGCGATAAATACGCCCTGGAAGTTTTCAATCTCTTCGAGAAGAAGGTTTTGCATCTGGTTGTATTCTTTGTCGGCAGCCTGGTGGATCATGCCACGGGAGCTCAAAAGTTGATCGGCTTCATTGATGAAGAAGAATACATTTTCTTTGGAGTTTTTTACATAATCATAGTATTCTTCAAAAACTTTCTTCACATTTTTTGTGGATTCACCTACAAAAGAACTTACGAGGTTAGCAGCATCAACCTTGAAGAGTTTAGCATGAGCTTCTCCAGCGAGAGCTTGAGCGGTGATGGTTTTTCCTGTACCAGAAACACCGTAGAGAAGGATTTTTACCGAGGATGCTTCTTTGTGGGAGAGAGATGGTTTCACTCCCCATTTTTTGAGAACTTTCATAGTTTTGGTCATATCGACAGCGTTGAGAAGCTCCTGTTTTACATCTTCATCCAGGATAATCTTGCTTAAGTTTATGTTGGGTTTGATAACCTCGTAGAGGGTTTCTTTTTTCTCTACCGTGAGAACAGAGGTTGTGTTTTCTTTTGGAGGTGTTTGCGTTTCCTCTGTGTTTTCAAAAAGGAAATCAAGGGCATCCGAGAATGAGGGTAATTCTGAAGATGTCTGGATTTCTTCGCCGGGAAAACCAGTATAAAAAATCTGTGGAGCTATATGTGGATTACTCTTAGCAAAGAGATTTACCAATTTGATAAATTCCTGGCGGTTGATCTCAAAGTTTTTGTTGATAAGGGAGGGGGAGTCTTCTGTTTTTTTGGCTTCGATGTCTTCTTCTTCAAAGAAATCTGAGGAGATAATTCTCAGGAGTCCTTTTTCTATGAAGGGACTTTTGGGATGGAAAAAGGAGAGTATCATGGGAATTTCTTCGGGAAGAATACTGAGCATTTGAAGGGCATGTTCTATGCTTTGCTGGGTTTCCTGACGAATAAATACAAGGTAGAGGAGATAGAGATAGAAAATCCAGAGAGGACGTTTATTTCTCATGAGAGGATCCAGAATGATAAAACCTGCAGAGGAAAGAGAGAAAAATTCCTCCATAGACTCGGAGAATTGTGGGTAAAGTTTCCTGTTTGAAAAATCAAAATTCTTCATAATGGTGTCTATCATGGAGCTAAAAGGGGGTGTTTCAAACCATGGTTTAAGGGGCGGGGGAAGGAGGGTTTCACTGTAAAGGGTTTTATAATATTTCAGATGAGAAAACAGGATCTGAATATCGTTGAGCATGTCGGAGAAGTTGGTGTATGGTCGTTTTTTGAGGGTAAAAGAGAAAGGCGCAGCGTTCTTTTCCGGGAGGAGGGTCTGGAGAATTTTTCCGTATCCGATAGCATTCATGGCAAGGGTGTCGTTGCTAAGTGTGGAGAGGTATTCCTGCACGGTAAAGAATTCGTTCATCTGGTTTTCTGGAGGCCATCCGCCATAGTGAATAATCCAATAGTTGGTGTAAAGTGGATGGTCACGTTTCATCAAAGTAGAGAGAAAAGTAAATTGCTTCTCTGTTTTTTTGTGGAAGAAGCGCACAATATTCCAGAGGTTTTGTTGTGGGGTCTGGTGAGTTAAAGCGGAAAAGAGGAGAAGCACAAGTTTTTGTTCCTCATAGGAGAGTCCCCGAAGGGTTTTTTGAAGCTTTTTTAAGGCGTCCTTGTAATGGGAAAGAGGAGCCTGAAGTTTTATCGTAGAGAGAGAAGGCGTGGTTTTTTCTGCTGGTTTATTGGCAAGGAAAGCCTGATATTTTGAAAACCATCCTTCGGCGAGTTCGAGAATCAAGGGGGAAATATTCATGAAAAACTCCTTTTTGCTTTGATGTTATCCTTTTCGCTGCCGGGAATGTGGAAAAAGTCCGGGTGAGTGGCAGCGTGAAAAGTGGAAAATATCATTGCGTTGCGTTTTTGTTTTGCGCAGTTTTTGTGCCTTTGATAGACTTTACCTATATAGTATAACATAAAATAAAAAAAAGGGCAAAAAGAGAGAGGGTGAGTGTTTTTTTAGTTTTTCTTGTTTTTTTTCAGGAAATCTTTTTGAAAAAAATTTCAGAAACCTCTTGACAAAGGCAGGAAAATATGGTATAATAATAGTCCACGCTACGACTGAGTGTATGTGAGAGGTTGTAGGGTTGGTTTTTTTTTGAGAGGAGATAGTACTGAGGTGAGGGACAACGAACAAGTAAGCTAGGACAAGCTTTGAAGTTATGGAATTGAGATATTCATGACGGAGGGTTTGATTCTGGCTCAGAGCGAACGCTGGCGGCGTGTCTTAGGCATGCAAGTCGATCGGCAGCGCAGGTGTAGCAATACACTGGGCGGCGAGAGGCGGACGGGTGAGTAATGCATAGGAATCTACCCAAAGGACGGGGATAGCCTGGGGAAACTCAGGGTAATACCCGATGATATCGTAAGATCAAAGGGGCGTTTGCCTCACCTTTGGATGAGCCTATGTCCCATCAGGTAGTTGGCGGGGTAAAGGCCCACCAAGCCGAAGACGGGTAGCTGGTCTGAGAGGATGATCAGCCACAAGGGGACTGCGACACGGCCCCTACTCCTACGGGAGGCAGCAGCCAAGAATTTTCCGCAATGGGCGAAAGCCTGACGGAGCGACGCCGCGTGAGGGAAGAAGGTCTTCGGATTGTAAACCTCTTTTGTAAGGGAAGAATAAGGCGAGGAGGGAATGCCTTGCTGATGACGGTACCTTACGAATAAGCCCCGGCTAATTACGTGCCAGCAGCCGCGGTAATACGTAAGGGGCTAGCGTTGCTCGGAATTACTGGGCGTAAAGGGCGCGTAGGCGGTTTTGCAAGTCAAATGTCAAAGACCACGGCTCAACTGTGGGGAGGCATTTGAAACTGCGAAGCTAGAGTATGGTGGAAGGCGATGGAATTCCCGGTGTAGCGGTGAAATGCGTAGATATCGGGAGGAACACCGAAGGCGAAGGCAGTCGTCTATGCTGATACTGACGCTGAGGCGCGAAAGCATGGGGATCAAACAGGATTAGATACCCTGGTAGTCCATGCCGTAAACGATGCACACTAGGAGTTGGCGGTTTCCGTTGGCTCCGCAGCAAACGCGTTAAGTGTGCCGCCTGGGGAGTACGGCCGCAAGGCTGAAACTCAAAGAAATTGACGGGGGCCCGCACAAGCAGTGGAGTATGTGGTTTAATTCGATGCAAAACGAAGAACCTTACCAGGGCTTGACATGTACTGGACTGGTGGTGAAAGCCACTTTTCCCGTAAGGGACTGGTACACAGGTGCTGCATGGCTGTCGTCAGCTCGTGCCGTGAGGTGTTGGGTTAAGTCCCGCAACGAGCGCAACCCCTGTCATTAGTTGCCACCCGCGAGGGGGAACTCTAATGAGACTGCCGGCGACAAGTCGGAGGAAGGAGAGGATGACGTCAAGTCATCATGGCCTTTATGTCCTGGGCCACACACATACTACAATGGTCGTTACAGAGGGAAGCGATACCGCGAGGTGGAGCAAATCCCTAAAAGCGGCCTCAATACGGATTGGAGTCTGCAACTCGACTCCATGAAACCGGAATTGCTAGTAATCGCAGGTCAGCCAAACTGCGGTGAATACGTTCTCGGGCCTTGTACACACCGCCCGTCACACCACCCGAGTCGGTTTTTCCTGATGCTGGTGACTCTAACCGTGAGGGGGAGGCCAGTGAAGGAAGGATTGGTGAGGGGGGTGAAGTCGTAACAAGGTAGCTGTACCGGAAGGTGCGGCTGGATCACCTCCTTATAGGGAGATTTGATAGTCCCTCATCTCAGTTTGTTTTTATAGGTTAAGTTTTTAGGATTGGGAGTATAGCTCAGGTGGTTAGAGCGCAGCCCTGATAAGGCTGAGGTCAATGGTTCGAGGCCATTTACTCCCAGTGTGATGGGGATATAGCTCAGCTGGGAGAGCACCTGCCTTGCAAGCAGGGGTCAGGGTTCAAACCCTTATCTCCAGTTTTTGATAGGAAAGGGATATATTGGATATATTGAGATAAGACAGGACATAGGACTGAGGTAAAAGGTCAAGGGAAAAGGGCTAAGGGTGGATGCCTTGGCACCAGTGTGCGAAGAAGGACGTGAAAAGCTGCGAAAAGCGTCGGGGAGTCGCAAATGGCGTAGATCCGGCGATATCCGAATGGGGCAACCCGGCCAGGGTCATGCCTGGTCATCCCTGTTAAGGGAGGCGCACCCGGGGAATTGAAACATCTTAGTACCCGGAGGAAAAGAAATCAAATGAGATTCCCCGAGTAGTGGCGAGCGAAAAGGGAATAGCCCAAACCGCTGGGCATGCTCACCGGGGTTGTAGGACTCCTGTAAGCATCATGGAATCTAGCAGAACGGTTCTGGGAAGGCCGGCCGTAGAGGGTGAAAGCCCCGTATGCGAAAGAGGAAGTGAGCGAGGAGTATCCTGAGTAGCACGGAATTCGTGGAGTTCTGTGTGAAGCTGGGGGGACCACCCTCCAAGGCTAAATAACACTGGTGACCGATAGTGGACGAGTACCGTGAGGGAAAGGCGAAAAGAACCCCTGATAGGGGAGTGAAATAGAACCTGAAATCCTTAGCCTACAAGCTGTAGGAGCCCGCGAGGGTGACTGCGTGCCTATTGAAGAATGAGCCTGCGAGTTACAGGTAGTTGCGAGGTTAATCCCTGAAGGGGAGTAGCCGAAGCGAAAGCGAGTCTGAATAGGGCGTCTAGTAGCTATCTGTAGACCCGAAGCCGCGTGAGCTAACCATGGGCAGAATGAAGTCTCGGTAACACGGGATGGAGGTTCGAACCGGTAGGCGTTGAAAAGTCTTCGGATGACCTGTGGTTAGGAGTGAAAGGCCAAACGAACGTGGCGATAGCTGGTTCTTCCCGAAAAGTATTTAGGTGCTGCCCTGTGTGGCAAGTGCTGGGGGTAGAGCGCTGGATCGGGAAGGGGGATTTATCCTACCGACCCGAACCAAACTACGAATACCGGCACCCGAGGCACAGGAGTAAGAATATGGGGGATAAGCTCCATATTCGAGAGGGAAACAGCCCAGATCGTCGGCTAAGGTCCCCAAATACCGCTAAGTGGATAAGGAAGTGGAATGACCGAGACAGCCAGGAGGTTGGCTTAGAAGCAGCCATCCTTTAAAGAGTGCGTAATAGCTCACTGGTCGAGTTATTTTGCGCCAAAAATGTACGGGGCTAAGCGGTATACCGAAGCCACGAACTCGGAAGAGTGGTAGGGAAGCGTTCTACGAGCGACGAAGGTTTACCGTGAGGTAAGCTGGAGCGAGTAGAAGTGAGAATGCAGGCATGAGTACACGATAAAACGGGTAAAAAACCCGTTCGCCGAAAGCACAAGGGTTCCTGGGCTACGATATTCGACCCAGGGTTAGCCGGCCCCTAAGGTGAGGCCGAAAGGCGTAGCTGATGGGAATACGGTTGATATTCCGTAGCCACCTGTTGGAGTGATGGGGTGACGCCCTGCATAGAGCCATGCGGACTGACGGATGTTCGTCGAAGCCATTGAGGCTGGTGTGAGTGAAATGCTTGCGCCGCAAAGCCAAGTGGTGAGCGATCCTTCTTTCGGGGAGGAGAAGATGGCCGAGTGTAGGGCCGAGAAAGAGCCTCTAAGCGATGAAGACAGGTGACCGTACCAAAACCGACACAGGTGTGCGGGTGAATAACCTAAGGCGCTCGAGATAACTCTCGCTAAGGAACTCTGCAAAATAGCCCCGTAACTTCGGGAGAAGGGGTGCCTGCGAAAGCAGGTCGCAGTAAAGAGGCTCAGGCGACTGTTTACCAAAAACACAAGACTCTGCAAACTCGTAAGAGGAGGTATAGGGTCTGAAACCTGCCCAGTGCCGGAAGGTCAAGAGGAGGTGTTAGCTGATGAGGCGAAGCATCGAATCTAAGCCCCGGTAAACGGCGGCCGTAACTATAACGGTCCTAAGGTAGCGAAATTCCTTGTCGGGTAAGTTCCGACCCGCATGAATGGTCCAACGATCTGAGCGCTGTCTCAGCGAGAGGCTCGGTGAAATTGTATGCTCGGTGAAGATACCGAGTACCTACGGCAGGACAGAAAGACCCCGTGGACCTTTACTACAACTTGGCGTTGAAATTTGGTTTACCATGCGCAGGATAGGTAGGAGGCTGTGAAGTGGGTGCTCTGGTGCTCATGGAGCCGACCTTGAGATACTACCCTTGGTGAATTGGATTTCTAACTCTCGCCTTGCAATCGGGGTGGAGGACAGCGTCTGGTGGGTAGTTTGACTGGGGCGGTCGCCTCCTAAAGGGTAACGGAGGCGCCCAAAGGTTCCCTCAGCATGGTTGGAAATCATGCGTAGAGTGTAAAGGCAGAAGGGAGCTTGACTGTGAGGCCGACGGGCCGAGCAGGGACGAAAGTCGGGCTTAGTGATCCGGTGGTTGTGCGTGGAAATGCCATCGCTCAACGGATAAAAGGTACCCCGGGGATAACAGGCTGATCTTCCCCAAGAGTTCATATCGACGGGAAGGTTTGGCACCTCGATGTCGACTCATCGCATCCTGGGGCTGGAGAAGGTCCCAAGGGTTGGTCTGTTCGCCCATTAAAGCGGTACGTGAGTTGGGTTCAATACGTCGTAAGACAGTATGGTCCCTATCCGCCGTAGGCGTTTGGGCACTTGAGGGGAGCTGCTCCTAGTACGAGAGGACCGGAGTGGACGAACCGCTAGTGTACCTGTTGTCACGCCAGTGGCATAAGCAGGGTAGCTATGTTCGGAAGAGATAACCGCTGAAAGCATCTAAGCGGGAAACTCGCCCCAAGATGAGGTGCTCCTTATGGTCCGTGGAAGACTACCACGTTGATAGGCTACAGGTGTAAGCGCAGTAATGCGTTGAGCCGAGTAGTACTAATCGGCCATTAGCCTTGACCTTTTACAAGTCAGTCTCCTGTCTTATCATTGTTTTTATTTGCTCTCGACCATAGCGGAGGGGGTACACCCGGTCCCATTCCGAACCCGGAAGTTAAGCCCTCCGTCGCCGATGATACTCCGTCAGGGGGAAAGTAGGTGTCGAGAGCTTTTTTTATTGTCCGGGATTTTTCTCAGGATGTTACCACTTTGAAAAATGGAGTATTCTTAGAGGACACCCGGAAATCAGCTAAGAAAAATGTTTATAGGAAGTCAAGAAAAAAGTGAGATGGTAAAAATTTTCTATTTGAGATGGTGTTTCTAGAAGTTTACCCATGGCTTTTTTTGTAAAGTAGCACAAAAACTTTCAAGTTCCCTGCTACGGCAAAATGGCGAGAGTATTTTTGGAGAAGTTTCCATTTTCTCTATTTTTGACGAAAAATATTTATTTTCCTACTTTACTTTTTTTCTTTTTGTGGTATAATGTACTGAGAAAAGAGAGGTGGGGTATGAAACAAAAGGGATACTTTCTCGAGGGATTTACGCTTCTTGAGCTTCTGGTGGTACTCACGATTATTGGTATCCTGATGACTATAGGGATGGCTGCCTACACGGGCGTGATCGAATCAGCAACCAGACGAGCGGTAGAGGTGGAGCTTTCCCAGTTTCAGATTGCCATTTTCAATTTCAAAATCGAAGAAGGAAGGATGCCTTCTTCTGTAGAAGAGTTGTTGCAGCTCGGATATATTACCAGGGAGTTACTCCAGGATCCATGGGGGGAGAGTTATATTCTTCGGAAGAACGAGGGACGCTGGCAGATACTCTCCAAGGGTGCAGACAAAAAAATAGGAACCAAAGATGATATTATCAAGACGCTGGATTAGTGGTTTTACGTTAATTGAGGTATTGGTTGCTTTGTCTTTGGTGAGTCTGGCCGTTCTTGCGGTTTTAGGGGTTTATGGAACCCTTGCTCTTACCTCCGGGAAGAGTCAAAACGTGCATCGCATAGCGTCGGTCATGGATGCCTTTCTCACCGATGTCCAGCTCAAATGTGCCTGGACGAACTGGGAAACAGGGCTTTTTCTCACCAATGTGAATGGAGTTGCCCTGGAGATGGAAGTAAACTGGGAGGAAAAAGGAGAGCTTTGTTCGGTAGAGCTTCGGAGCTTTTACCCTGCAGGCCAGAGAACCAATACCTACACCGTGAGAACGAGGTTTTCCCTGGCTTATGAAATGGGAATATAGGCTTGAGGGATTTACTCTTACGGAGTTGTTGGTGACGATGACACTGTTTGCCCTTGTGATGTCGGTGGTTACGTCTGTACTGGTGATGCAACTGAGCATACTGCAGAGACTTGGCAAGGCTGAAAATAGCCGGGAGCTTTTGTGGCGACATCTGGAGATGGTGAGTTTGCAGACTGTTCGGGTTGAAACAACGAATGGGGGATGGGTATTTTTCACCGCGAGGGGCAGGATGTATTTTTTGGGACAGGAACCACTCATGCTCATGGAACTAGGGGAAAAAGCACGATGGCAGTATCCTCTGCAGGCTCAACTCCAGCTTGCATTTATCACCAACCGCTCTCGTGGAGTGGTAAGAGCAAACCTTACCGGCATTGGGTTTGATGAGACACGTTTTTTCCCCCTTGGTTGGCAGAAAGGAGAGTAACATGGATATACGGGCTCTATGGCATAGTCTTCTGGAGAGGCTTCATCTTCTTTATACCGTTGTGGATATTGGAGAGGAACTTCGTGTTCTGGAGGTGATAAAGGTTGGCCCGTGGAAGAAGGTTATTCATACCCATATGGAAAGTCTCTATGATGATCAGAGGCTTCTCTTTAGCATTCAGCGTTTTCTTGAAAAATATGCCACCTACCCTGTAAGAAGGGTTCTTTTTCTTATAAGCAGGATTTCAGTGATTTCTCAGTTTCTTCCTCTCCCTGATATTCCCCAGGATAAGCTGGGACAGGTTGTGGAGTGGCAGCTTTCCAAGCTTTTTCATTTCTCTGCCCAGGATGTGGTGGTTGGTTATCAGGTGGTATCTCGCACTCATTTTTCGGGGTCACCTGGATGGAATGTGCTTTCTGCAGTGATGAAAAAATCCGAACTCCGTCAGTATTATGAGCTTTTTGAGCAGGCGCATCTTCTTCCTTATGGGATAATCTATGGTGGACATCTCTGCCTTTTGCCGTATGTGCCAGATCGTTCTGATCAGGCTGAGGGGCTGGTTGTCTGGAAAGGACACAGGCTGTTTATGGTGATTGTGGAAAGGGGAGAGATTGTCCAGTATCAACAGCAGCTTCTCCCGGAAAATCGGCATCTTCCAACCGAATTGAAATCGATCACGCAGTTTTTTACAGAGTACATCAAACTTGGGGGTGGCTATCTTGTTAAGATTCATGTCCGTGCCCTTTCCAGAGAAGAGGAAGAGTTCTTTGTTGAGGGAATTCTTGAGACTATTAATATCTTAGCTGAAGGAGTAGAAGGAAAGCGATTCTTTACGCAAAGTAACCTGGTCCCGGAGTATTGGGATATGTATGCAGCATTCTCTCCCTGGTTTTCAAAAATGAAAGTCGCTTTTTCCCTGCCTCCTAAAGGGGAACGCAGGATACTCTGGGATGGACTGGTTAACTGGGGGAGGGCGATTTGCGCGCTTATCATACTCGCTGGTCTCGTATGGTCTCCTGTTTTTTGGTATACTCAGACCGAGTATAAACTCTATCGAGAAGCAGAGAGAGTGTTGTCGACAGGGGAGGTGGTACGGGATGCTGACCTGGAGAAACGGGTAGAAGAGGTGAGACAGCTTCAGATACTGAGGCAGTACCAGGAGGAAAAGGAAAAATACGAGAAACTGTTGATTGAAGCTCAAAATATTGGCATAGAGTCGTCTAATCTCAAGATGGCTATTGTTGCCCTTGCGCAGGCGTTGCCATCCGATGTACGACTTGTGAAATTTTCTGTTCAAAAGGGCAAGGGTGAAATTATAGGAGAGGCTAAAAGCTCGAAAGGTCTCCAGAGTTTTGTGCAGCAGATGATTCAGTCCCCCTATCTTATGAAGATTGCACTTGCTGAGGTGAAACGCAGAGATGCTGGCACGATTATAACCTTTCGAATTCTGTTTGAGGTGAGTCTATGAAAAGGATGATGGGGCTTGTTCTCTCTTTGGTACTGTTAGGAGGCGCCTCTGGAAGTGTTGCACTATTCTGGAATTATAGTAACCAGTCGAGGTACCTTTCGCTTCTCAAAGCGCAACAACGCAATACGGGAGATCTGGTGTTTCTCAAGAGAACCGTCAGCGCCCTCAAAACAGAATACGAAAATCTCAGTCGGGAAACTTTTGATGTGAAGACATCGGCTGATTTTATTGCCAATCTACCTGTTCTAGCCGAGTTTTCTGGGGTATCTCAGTTTACCATTCAGACGAGGGGAACAAAAACAGAAGGGAAACAGGAGGTTATGACCGTCGATATGGAGTTGGATGGCCGTTTTTCTGCACTTGCAAGCTTTATTGATATTTTAGAAAGGGCGAGACTTCCTATTCAGATAGAGAATCTCTCGATGGAGTATACTCCACGTTTAATCCATGCTACGATGACGCTTAAAATTTATTATCGTCGGTGAGGGAATCATGACAAGACAACAACAAACCCAGCTTTCGATTTTTCTTGTACTTTTTAACCTTGTTTTCTGGCCGCTGGTTTTTTATCCCCAGTTCCAGAGGTTTCTTGCCACCTTTCAGCAGGATGTGAATGTAGCACCTCAGGTGGTAGCTCGTCAAAAGACATCCTCGAGTATGATGCAGCGTATAGATTATGATACTCTTCGCAATATCTTTGAGTACGAAGAAGCGACATCCCCTCCTCCTAGAAATGAACGTACAGGAGAGCGTCCACCAAGAGAGAGAGAGATGAATTCCCGGTTTTCTCCTCCGATGTCTTCCCCTCGGGAGGGAACTCTCCAGCTCCGATCTATTCTTAATCTTCAGGGGAAATTGATAGCAACTCTTCAGGATGCTGTTTTTCCGGAGAGAATGTTTACTGTGGTGAAGGGGGATACAGTGGATGGGTATGTGGTGATAGAGGTTTCTCCAGATGCCGTGGTTCTCGAGAGAGGAACCCAGCGTGTTCGTCTTACTTTGGAATAGAAGGAGTTGGCTATGAAATGGCTACACTATGGGATATGGCTCTTTTTTGTTGGGAATATGATGATAGCTCAGGAGTATAGTTACGGTGGTCCGCCTGTAGGAGAATCATCCTCTGCTGAGCTCTGGTATCAGATAGAGGTTCCTCTTATTGAAAGTCAAGACGGGACCTTTTCAGCCAATTTTCAAAATGCCTCACCGAGGGAGGTGTTTCAGATTTTTGGGATGCAGATGGGACTCAATTTTGTCTTGAGTCCAAGAATTAATGAAAGCGTGACAGTTTCCTTTAAAAATGTGAATATCAAAGATGCGTTTAAGACAGTGATGCGTCTCAATCGGTGGTACTATCTTGCGGAAGGAAGTATTGTCAAGATCCTATCCCAGGAAGAGTACCGATCAGAGCTTCTCAATCATTACGTGGAGACACGGGTGTATGATGCCTCTATTCTTGATTTGAAAAACCTGCCCTCTGTTATTAAGCCGCTTCTCACGCCGGGAGTAGGTTTTATGAGTGTGGATCAGATGTCCTCCAAACTTGTCATCAGGGATACGAAGGCGAACCTTGAACGGATTGAAAAGGTGTATCGCGGGCTTTGTGAGGCTCCCAAAATGGTTGAAATCGAAACGCGAATGCTTGAGGTGAGACTGGATGATACGTGGTCAGCCGGAGTCAATTGGTCAGCCCTTTTTTCCGAAGGAAAGTGGCAGGTGGATATTTTGCCCCTGGCACAAGGGGAGAATTCGTCGGTGATCCGGATTAGTGGAGGGGAGAAGGGAGACATGTGGGAAGCAACAACGGCTCTTAAGGCAACCCTTGACAAAAATAATGTCAAAGTGATTTCTCAACCGAAGGTTTTGGCTGTGAATCGAGGAGAGTCAACGATTCTGATCGGAAGTAGACTTCCCTATCTTTCCGGAACAAATAATCTTTCTCTTGAGTTTCTCGACGCAGGGATTAAGCTTACCGTCAAGCCGATGATAACCCCTTCAAACCAGATTCGCATGAATCTGTATGTAGAGCTCAGTAGTGCCGAGTGGGTGACTATCCTTCCAGGATATCAGGCCCCCAAGGTTCAAACCACTTCTCTCAAATGTGATGTTCTTGCCCAAAGCGGGGATATCATTGTTATCGGGGGATTGGTCAAGAGCGAAAAAATCAAACGCAAGATCGGTGTTCCTCTTTTAGGGGATATTCCTGTGCTTGGGTGGTTGTTTTCTTACCAGAAAGAAGAAAATGTACGAACGGAGATGGCGCTTCTTCTTGTTCCCAGGATTGTCCTTTCATCACTTTCGGGTGAGCTTTCTCCCCAGCTTCAAAGGTTAACCAATGAGATGGCAAAATAAAATTTGACGAAGAAAGTAAAAAAATGTAAACTTTAAATAACACAAACTTCCAAGGAGGAAGATATGGAAAAAAACATGGGCACGATTGATAGGCTTATTCGTATCATTATTGCGGCAGTTTTGATTCTCTTGATTGTACTCAAAGTGATTACAGGTATCTGGATCTATGTTGCCGCACTGGTTGCTGTCGTGTTTATTGTGACATCAATGCTGGGGTTCTGTCCTTTGTACAAGCTTCTTGGCATCTCTACCTGCAAGGACTAACTAACACGGGGAAGCAGCAAGTCCACTTCCTTTGAGACCTGTAAACTTTACGGGAATAATGTCTCCCAGTGTGCATTCTCCTTCTACATACGAAGGAATGCCACTGAGAGACATCCCGAAAAATACGTTACTGTCGCGTTTACTTCGGTTCTCAATAAGAACGGTGTCTGTTTTGCCTATCCAGAAGGCGAGTCTTGTTTGTCGTATCTCTCGTTGAATCTTGATAAGTCCATCGAGGCGGGAAAGTTTCTCCTGTTCTGTAGTGTTGTCAGGTAAACGGGATGCCGGGGTGTGAGGGCGAGGGTTGTAGTAATAACAAAAAGCCTCAAGGTATTCCACTTCTTTTACGAGTAAAAGGGTGTCTTCGTATTCTTTTTCTGTTTCTCCGGGGAAGCCAACCATAAGGTCGGTACTGATCTCTACATCAGGGATAGTACGAATCCATCGTATCTTTTCAAGATAATCCTCCCGTGTATAATATCTATTCATCAGAGAGAGGATACGGTTATTCCCTGACTGAACAGGGAGGTGAATGAGGCGTGAGATGTTAGCGTGTTTCCCAATAATCTCTACCATGCTCTGGCGAAAATCCCGTGGATGGGATGTGAGAAATGAGAGCCTGGGGACTTTTACACTGCCAGCAAGGGTATCCAGAACATCTTCAAAACGTTTATCCTGGTCCTGGTAGCTATTGACATTTTGTCCGAGAAGGATGATTTCTTTGACGCCGCTCTCTAAAAGCTGTTCTGCCTGTTTGATAATCTCAGCAAAAGGACGGTGAACTTCCCGCCCACGAACATGGGGGACAATGCAGTAGCTACAGAAGTTGTCACACCCATGGCTTATTGGAAGATACGCCCGAAAGGGGGAAGAGCTCTGAGGAACAGCATCAAGGAATCGGTAATCGGAAAGGTGAAGAAAATCAGATCCCTTTTCCAGAAGACGGAGGTCTTCAAGGATTTTGTCTTTGTGGTAGGTTCCCCATACTCGCTTCACCACATCAGGGAACATGTCTTTTACCTCTTCTCCGCGGTTCTGGGCCATACATCCCATGAGGATGACGTACCGATCTTTGTCTGTTTCTTCCCGTAAGCCACGGTAAAATCCCAATCTTCCAATGACCCTGTCTTCTGCGGTGATTCTGACGCTACAGGTATTGATAATGACAACGTCTGCTTCGACGGGGTCTGTTGTTTCCTCATAGCCGTTCGATTGAAGAAGATGGCGCAAACTTTCAGCCTCAGCAACATTCATCTGACATCCATAGTTTTCGATAAGAAACTTTTGCATAGAACTCCCTTTACCATGTGTTTTCATAGAGTATTATTTTGAGAGATGCTGGATCTCGGGATCAAGAATAACAACCTTGTTGTCGATCTGGATCCCGGCAATGCGACCAAACATTCTGACCTTTTGACCGTTTCGAAGTTCACTCTGAAACCCTGGCATCTTGACTGTGGCAATACCCTCCACCGTGGCCTCATCAACAAAGTTGATCAGAAGATCAAAAGAGGTTTCTTTCCGCTGCTGGAAAAAGAGATTGGCAACAGTTCCTACCCAGTTGACATAAACGTCTCTATAGAGAAAAGGGGTACGAAGCACATCACGACAGGATGGATTGAAATCAATATTTTTGGGATCTGGTTTGGGAACAAAACTTTCAAATATCCTTACGTGTTCTTTTACCTGCTCGCTTGCGTTTGAGTTGAGGAGCTCGTTTATGAGAATAATTGCCTGATTTCGTTTTCCCTCGTAGATGAGATCTTTGAGCATCTCAAATTTTTTCCCCACTTCTTCTTCAGTGAGCTTGATGGAGTATTTTTGTCTCTCTTCGACGAGTTTTTCAATATCCTGGATAGAATACGATTCAACCATGGTGCCCATCTGCCGAAAACGCATCTGCTGATACCTTTGCGCAAGATTGATAAGGGAGGGATAAATGAGGAAAAAGAGGAAAAATACCACCCCTATCATCACTATGGGAACCACAAAACGCCAGAGGGGATGACTTCCTATGTTCTCCCAGAAGGGGGCTTGTCCTTCCCTGGGGAGAGTAAAAAAGACAAAATCAGACCAACTATGGGTGGCGAGCCAGCTTTCAAGATTTTCTGACCGGAGAAGCTCCAAGTTTTTCTTGAGGAGAGGATGGTTTTCCTCACTATAAAGCGCATCGAGAAGACGGGTTACTGCCTCGTCGGTTTTTTTTCTTTTGAGGAGAAGGTAAGCGAGGGCATTTTGTATCTCTATGTCATGAGGAAAGATGCGCGCCAGTCTCGAGAGAATACGCTCTGCTTCCTGGTCCTTTCCGATCATGAGATAAAGAAATCCGAGCCACTTTTCAAGAGGCGTTTCGTCACCGTATTCTTCGATAAAAATGGCCAGTTCCTCAAGAAGTGGTGTTTCCTCTGAAGTGAGGCGTTTTCGCCTTAGGACACGATAAACCCATCGTATCCAATCAATGTGTGTTTTTTGCTTTTTTGGGGGCATGCTTCCTCTCTTTTGTTGATATTATATTATAGTAGGAGAGAAAAGAAAATGCAAATGAAAAAGAAACTGGTGATTCTTGGGAATACTTTTAGAAGATAAAGGGGTGGGGTAGTGGTTAAATATTTGAAGGGAAGATGCCTGCTTTTATTTGACGCTCGTGGAGGGCTTTGCAGAATCCTTGCCATGATTTTTCCTCGGTATCGATGGTACTGACGAGTGTACCGATAGCTTCAGGAAAATGGGCATCGGAAGAAGAAAGACAGGGATAGTCCTCTTTATTGGGAATAGGAAAGGGAGAAAGCCAGTAGTATCTTGAGAGTTCAATGGCATCAAAGCGCGTTTTTTCCTGGGGAAGGAGAAAGCCAAGGTTATCCAGAAGGCCACTACCCGGTCTATCGATGTGGGAGGGGATGGCCAGACCATTGTGTTGATGAATGGTGTCTACAATCTCTTCCAGGGTATAGGAGCATGCCTGACCAAGATACACGGAAACCTCTCCCAGAATCACCTCGTTTTCGTCAACATAGACCTGATCACCGTATTTTTCCGCGTCATAAGGAAATTCTGTCAGAGAAGGGTATATCCATTGTCCCATATCCAGAGCCTCTTCGAGGTGTTCAAAGAGAGCCAGGATATGGACTTCTTCACGGGAGGTGATTTCAAGTCCCGGGAACACAACAATATTTGTGTTTTTTGCAAGGGAGAGAAGGGTTGGGCAATTTAAGGCAGTGTTATGATCGGTAAGCGCGATGATATCAAGATTTTTTGCCTGTGCCTCTTCGAGAATACGGCGAGGAGACATTTCCAGACTTCCACAGGGAGAAAGACAGGAATGGATATGGAGGTCAACTTTTAGGGTCATGCGTTGAGGATTTTATGAACTTGATAAGAGGCCTGGTATTGATTGAGGCTGGTTCTCAGCAGGGGCAGAGACTCGTTATCAGCAGCCTGCACCATATCCTCTGGGATTTCTCGATGGTTGCAAATGAGGATAGCTGATGCTCCTACCATGGTGGCCACAGCGATGGTGTTTTTGTGCGCCTGGATAGTGATGAGAACACATCCTTCGTCAGCGTTTGCCATCACATCACTGAGAAGATCAGAGGTGTAGCCTGTTGTCACTTCTCCATCAGCATAACTCGTGTTGATGATCTCAAAATTCAGGGTTTTTGCCAGTTCGGTTACGGTCATGGTTTTCCCTCCAGATAGATGATTGATTGTATTTCTGTTCCTTTCCCAACCTCTGAAAAGATATGAAATTCATCGGAGACACGTTTGGTGTTGGGGAGTCCCATGCCCGCTCCGAATCCAAGAGAACGTATCCATTCACTTGCTGTAGAAAAACCTTCTCTCAGGGCGGCCTCGATGTCGGCAATGCCAGGTCCATCATCTTTTGCAATGGTTTCGATTTTTTTATCGTCTATGACGAAACGCATCTTGCCTCCAACAGAGTGTATGACAATATTCATTTCAAGTTCGTAAGAGGCGATGGAGGCGCGACGAATAATGGCAGGAGGGATTTTTTTATCTTTGAGGATCCTTTTGAGTTCAAACGAAGCCTGACCCGCATGTTCAAAGTCGTAACGTTTGATGATAAACTCCCGGGAGATTGCCTCTGAAACCTCAGATTTGTCCTTGATGCGGTTTTCGAGGGTTTTTATCTCTTTGTTGAGTTCGGAGACAAGGGCAGAAAGGATATCCCGGCTGGTAAGTATTCCCACGAGTTTTTTGTCCCTGTCGATGACGGGAAAACGCCGATACGAAAACTTGTTAAAAAACGAAAGGGCAAAGGAGAGGGGCATGTCATCTTCGAGGACAATGAGATTGGTTACCATGTGGTCTTTGACTTTGTTTTCAATATACCCACCATCCAGGGCGTTGATGATATCGTTGACGGAAACAATCCCGACGAGCTGTTGTCCTTCAACGATGGGTACTCCTGAGATCTTTTTGTCTTTCATGATGTGCTGTACGGTGCGAAGACTATCCTCTGGAGTGGCCGTGTAGATTTTTTTCTGCATGGCGTCTCGTACCTTGAGGCGGAGAAGAATCTCCATCACGGCATTGGCAGATTTTTCGGTATTGATGGGGATAGGATTTTTCATTGACTTCTCCGTGTAACAGGAAAAATCTCCCCCAGAAGCACGCATGTCTCATACATGGGGTAGGCTGTTCTCAGGAGATTAATGTTGTGCTCGTGGCAAAGTTCAAGAAAATCGGAAGGGACTTGTTTTGCATTGGTGACGAGAATGGTGGGAGCTCCCACCATGTACGCGGTGCGTACCACCTGGGAGTTTGCAAGGTTACATACAAGCAGGAAATCTTCAATTTCAGTTGTAAGCACATCACTCATGAGTCCAGAGGCCACCACCCCCTTGAGAGGGATGGTGTTTGCCTCATGGAGTATTTCACATTGTAATGTTTTCTGGATATCGTGTATAGTGGCTGATGTCATCAAACACCTCCGCAACACTTTCTTTTGGTATTATACGAAATCGTCGTAGAATTCTTGGGCTAAGACAACGCAAAATGCAAAAATACATACCTATAACAGAGAGGGAGACAAGAACAGCCCAGGGAGTCGGCATCCATTGATGAAGTAATGCACTTCCTCCAATGAGTAAGAGGCTTGGCAAAAGAAAAAGAAGTGTGGCAATTTCTATAAGAACAGATTCTCGTACCTCTACCCATACCTCTTCGCCTACCTTCCAGGTGTTTTTGGTCCAGATCGTGAGCGTTCGTTCACCTGTCTCTATGTGACAATGTCCGTGAAGGCTACATTGGTTGCATGAGGAGGCTGCATGCTCCAGAATATCAACCACAATATGGTCGGGATAGCATTGGCGGATTTTTCCAAGCTCTTTCATCGTTTTCCTCCTTATTCTTTAAGAGTGCCTATAGTATAGGCAAAAAACGCTTTTTATGCAAACTTTTTTGGATATTTTTTGTAATCAAATAGTACATAAAAAGCCAATATGAGAACATAAAATTTGCAAAAAAGTGGTTGTTTTTTTATGTGTGCGAGGGTTTATTTTTTTGGTGTGAGAGGTTTTTACGTATTGAGAGTTTTTATAAAAGCCAGTGAGGCATGTTTTTTCATTCCAGGGAAAGGAGATTCCTTTGGTCTAGGGAAAACCATCATGATTGGCGAGTAAGCCCTGGATCTGGTGAAAGGTATAAGGTATATTGTCTCTTCTGGGTTTCAGTCTATGATTTTGTTTCAGGGTCTTTTTCTCCTTGTTCGAGGGGGTGATACGTAGCATGAGTTTGTTGAAGGTAGGTGCTGGATACGTGGGTGTAAATCTCTGTGGTGGAGATATCGGCATGTCCCAGAAGCTCCTGAACCCCTCGGAGATCAGCTCCCTGGATGACAAGATGGGTGGCAAAACTGTGTCTGAGGGTATGTGGGGAAATAGTGGTCGTGATGCCTGCGCGGCTTGCTCGTTCTTTGACAATACTCCATACAGAAACACGACTGAGGGGTCTACCCAATCTAGAGAGAAACACCTCGTCTCTTTTCTTTTTTCCGACAAGGAGGGCAGCCCGGTAGGGAAGATAACGTTCGAGCCAGCTCATTGCCCTGTTTCCGAGAGGGACGAGGCGTTCTTTGTTGCCTTTGCCTATGATGCGGAGGAGTTTTTCGTCTTTGTGGATGTGGTGAAAACAGAGATGACAGAGTTCTGAAACCCGTAGTCCGCAGGAGTAGAGAAATTCGATGATGCAACTGTCCCGTATCTCCTGGAAGTTTTCCTCCTGGGGTCTGATCATCGCCTCAATCTCTTCGAGGGTGAGATAGGAGGGAAGTTTTTTGATATATCGAGGGGTTTCCATGAGTTCGAGGGGGTGATAGGGCATCCATTCCAT
Source organism: Thermospira aquatica (assembly GCF_023525255.1). GTDB lineage: Bacteria > Spirochaetota > Brevinematia > Brevinematales > Thermospiraceae > Thermospira > Thermospira aquatica. The sequence continues at coordinate 1,535,606 of NZ_CP073355.1, forward strand.
GCGTACGAGAAATGAGAAAAAAGCTTTGAGACTTGAGATTTTTCGTGCAACACTGCGAGCCACCAGGCCCTTTTCATAGAGCGTGATTACAAATTCCATAATATCTTCGTACGAGATTTGCAGGAGAGAAATCTTTGATTCTTCAAGAAACGAGAGAAAATCCCCAACATCCTGACAGTAGGACAGGATGGAGTTATGGGCTAGCTGGCGTTCATGGGTAAGGTAACGCTCAAAGGCGGCAAGGATCTCCGGATGATTTAACTCCATAGGGTTTTAGCTCTGGCAATGAGAGTGTTGTCATGCTTTCGTATAAGCGTATGAATGATTTCGGTTTCTTCAGGGTTGATCTCGGCAATGGAGAAAAGATGCTCTTTTTCAAAACTTTCAGTTAGGCAGTTGAGCTCTAAGTAGCTTGGGGAACGTTTCTTGTAGAGTTCAAGAGGGATAGCTTCTTCCATAAATTCAACGTAGCTTGCTGTATTGGTGTGACCATTGAGGTCTGTATCACTTCGGCGAACGATGATGGGACATTCGTATCGCAAAGGGTATTCGTTCATGTTGAGGGTGTTCCATCGTGTGAAGGAGATATCCCACCGTTTTGGGATATTGTCCTGGTAGAGGTTTTGATAAAGATCAGTAAGAAAAGCAGGTGGTTTGACGGGTTTGTGGGTTTTGAGGTCGAGGATCACCCACTGCGAGGTGGCACGTCCGAGTATTTCGCCTGTAGTGGACATAATCTCATAGTCTCTGTAGACATAGAGACTTTCGCGAGCAGCGGGCCAGGTGCAGAGAGTGAGTTCGGTGAGGGTTTCGAGATTTTTTGGAACATCGATACACAATCGTAAGAGAGCCCACGTCAAACCTCGCTCAAACATGTTCTGGAAATCAATGCCGAGCTGGTAAGCGTGATCATCGGCTACCTCGAGAAGATAACGGCACAGGCTCGCGAGGGTGATGGTACCGATGGGACTTTTCTCAGTAAATCGAAAATCAAACGTAGTTTGACATCGTGCTGGCGGTGTCATGATGACCTCCGTGAGAGAATAGCTAGCAGAAGTTTTACCTGATCTTCAAGGGGAAGTTGCTGCTTTGTATGATCCTGCCAGAGAGAGTCAATAGCTCGGTTTGCCTCCAGGTCGCTGTATCCCAGAACACGCAGGGCCATCAAAAGTTCCAAACGATGGGTAGAGGGAGTAGAAGCTTTTCCGCCTTCTTCCGGTAGACGCTTCATCCGATCCTGAAGCTCAAGGATGATGCGAGAAGCCGTTTTTGGTCCTATGCCTTTGATTCTTGCCAGTCGAGAACTCTCTCCTTGAATGATGATGCCTCGGAGCTCTGATGCGGAGAGTTCGGAAAGTATTCGGAGAGCCTGTTTTGGACCTATTCCCGTTACGTCTTGAAGCGAGAGAAAAAGCCTTCTCTCAGAAGCATCAAGGAAACCATAGAGGGCTACCTCTGTTTCCCGGATCATGAGGTGTGTGTAGAGGATGGTTGATGTACCCTCGGTAAGCTGGCGAGAGACAGACGATGGAACGGTGATGAGAAAACCAATCCCCTGGTTTTCCAGAACCACACTTTCTTCATTTACCTCGACGATAGTCCCTTTGAGAAAGGAGATCATGCTAGCCTCTTTTGTTAGATAATAAAGTATCATAGGACAAAAAGTAAAAAAAAGCAATTTTTTAAAAGGAAAAAGTCTTTTTTTCTTACTTTTTTGGGAAATGTTTTTGGTTTTTGTTCTTGGCTGTAAAGAGAAAATTTTGCTGTTTCTATGCCTGCTTTACTTGACAAACAGAGATTTTCGCTTTACAATATACTTCCACAATAACTGATGGAGTACGGGGCGTAGCGCAGCTCGGTTAGCGCACCTGCCTTGGGAGCAGGGGGTCGGTAGTTCAAATCTACTCGCCCCGAATAAGGCGCCTGTAGCTCAGCTGGATAGAGCAACAGCCTTCTAAGCTGTGGGCCACAGGTTCGACTCCTGTCAGGCGCAACACGTGGTGGGTATAGCTCAACTGGTGAGAGCACCGGTCTGTGGAACCGGGGGCTGTGGGTTCAAGTCCCACTATCCACCCAGAGAATACAGAACGCGTCCGTAGCTCAGCTGGATAGAGCAGTGGACTTCGAATCCGAAGGCCGCAGGTTCGAGTCCTGCCGGGCGCGCAGAAAGATAGAGGCAAGAAGATAGATAATACAATGGGTTGTTAGCTCAGATGGTAGAGCAGCTGACTCTTAATCAGCGGGCCGCAGGTTCGATCCCTGCACAACCCAGATATGCGAGTGTGGTGGAATTGGTAGACACGCCAGACTTAGGATCTGGTGCCGCAAGGCGTGAAGGTTCGAGTCCTTTCACTCGCAGGCGTCGTTTGCGGGAATAGCTCAGTTGGTAGAGCGCTACCTTGCCAAGGTAGATGTCGCGGGTTCGAGTCCCGTTTCCCGCTATTTTTTTTAACAGGGGTTTTTCATGGAGATTGTTGTTCAGTCTTTTCCCGATTGTTATTCGGTGGGTTTTGTTTCATGGTCGGTTTTTGAGGTTGCCGAGCTCTGGCAAAAAGCGCTTGTTCGTGTTCAAACAAGCGTTGATGTTCCGGGTTTTCGTAAAGGAAGAGCCCCATTTGAGATTATTGAGCAGCGCTACGAGGATGTCATCAAAGAGGAAGTTGAGAAAATAGCCCTCCAGGAGGGAATGCATACCCTCCGAGCTGAACATAATTTGATGGCTCTCTATGATTACAAGGTTGCTTCCGAGGTAAGTAAAAATGCTCCTTTGAGAGTTGTCTTTTATTTTGGACGAGAGGTTGTGGTAAACCGTGGGCTGGATAGCCTGAAGCTATCTACGGTTGAGTACGAAAAGGTGGAACTTACCGAGGCGGATATCAATGAGATGATCAAACGGGATCTTGTGCAGCCTGAGGAGATTTCTGCTAAGTCTGCGAAGGGTGATGTTGTGCATCTTCTTTTTAAAGGCAAGTCGGATCCTGTGGTGGTTCGGGTTGATGATATACCAGAAAAACTTGTGGGGAAAAAGGCTGGTGAAACGGTAGTTCTTAACTGGCAGGAAGTTGGAAACCTTATTTTTGACGTTCTGGAAGATATTAAACAAAAAGGAGAAACAGAGGTTCAGGTTCTCAAGGTTCTCCGACCTGTTGAGAAAAACCTCTCCGATGAGAGTATCTATGCTCATACCCCCTTCCAGACGAGAGAAAAGTATGTAGAGTTTTTGAAAAATGTCATGCAGCGGGAGATTGATGCCATTAACTATCGTAAAAAGCTGCAAGCTCTTAAAGATGCGGTCAAAAAGGATCTGGATATTGAGCTTAGTAAAGGTTCTCTCTATGATGTTGTGGAAGATGAGTTTAAGAATTGGTTTTTCTCTCACTTCAAGGCTTCGGTATCTATGAAAGATGTTCTTTCGGGGAAAGAACTGGCAGAGGATTTCCAGAGGATGCTTCAGGAGCACTACGAGAATCTGAAGTTTTACTTTGCGGTTCTTGACTATGCCAAGAAGAATAATATCGAGGCTTCACAGGACAAGATCTCCCGTGTTGTGATGCAAAAGGCAAGTGAGGCGGGAGAGGATTACAAGGACTTTGTAGAAAAGATGACCAAAGAGGCCTGGGATGCAGCAGTGGCACAGGCTCAGTTTGATACAGCTATTGAAAAGATTATGGAGAACATTACCTTCAAGGAAAAGAAGGTGATTCCTTACATGGAGTATGTAGAGAAATAAACGCCGAAGTGGCGGAACTGGTAGACGCGTCGGACTCAAAATCCGATGGGAGCTGATCCCGTGAGGGTTCGAGTCCCTCCTTCGGCAAGACCCATAGGTGAAAGCCTATGGGTTTTTTCTTTTTGGGAGGGATGATGAAAAAAGCTTCCGTTTTTGATCGTTTGATGGAATGGTTTTTTCGTAGTCGGCGAGATCTTCCCTGGCGGCGGGATCGTTCTCTGTATAGTGTTCTGGTTTCGGAGATGATGCTTCAGCAGACACAGGTTTCAAGGGTTGTGGAGTATTATGGGCGTTTTTTCAAACGGTTTCCAACACTTGAGACACTGGCGGAGGCTTCGCTGAATGAGGTGTATCAGCTTTGGGGTGGGTTGGGATATTATCGGAGGGCTCGTTTGCTTCATGAGGCGGCGAAGTCTTTGGTGAAGGATATCCCGCGGGGAGAAGCATGGGAAAAACTTCCGGGGATAGGAAAATACACTGCAGCTGCTGTACGCGCGTTTGTATTTAACGAACCGGTTGCTGTTCTGGATGCGAACGTGAAAAGGGTTTTGGCTCGTTTCCGGGGAGTACTTTCCTCCCATGAAAAGCGACTCTCTGAGCTTATGCAACTTTTGGTTTGTTATGGAGTCAAAAGGGGATATGAACCCCGGGATGTGAACGAGGCATTTATGGAGCTTGGTGCGCTCGTTTGCAGCAAAAAACGGGAGTGTATGATCTGTCCGTTGCACCTAGCCTGCTGTACCTTTCTCGGGGGAGAGGAACGCTATCTTGTGGTGGAAAAGAAGAATTACCTTCGTGTAGAGGAGAGGTGTGCTGCTTTTTTAAGACCAGATGGGAAAGTGTGGCTTGTTCCCAGCGAGCGCTGGAGGGAAGGGCTCTGGGATCTTCCTTTGTTACGGCAACGGAGAGGAGAGGCTTTGGGAGGATTTGCTCTTTCGTATGGGGTGACGAATCATCGGGTGATGAGGCATGTTGAGGTTTTTCTCGTTGAGGATGAAAAGCCGGATCAGGAGGGGAGATGGGAGGATGTCACGGGGTGTTCTCTTGCGCTGGGTTCTCCGGCAAAGAAGAGTCTTGAGATGCTTTGTGAGTTTGTAGCCATGCTGAAAAATTTGCCACGATAAACGATTCTGCTTCCCGGCGGAGTTTTTCGTAGGAACCTATGATAATCCTTGCTGGTGGTAGTGATTTTTGAAAGATGGTAGCATAGCGTTTAAAGACAGTTCTCCCATCGAGGATGAGGACAATGCCCCGGTCATTTTTGCTTCGGATAAGGCGTCCTATTCCCTGCTTCATTCGCAGCAGAGCTCGCGGCAGAGAGTAATTTAAAAAGGCATTTTTTCCATTGGCTTCGAGAAGTTCACATTTGGCTGCGGGAATGGCATCGGAAGGACTATCAAAGGGAAGTTTCTCGATGATGACACAGCGAAGATTGTAACCACGGATATCAATACCTTCCCAGAAACTAGAGGTGGCAAATACAGCAGTACGGGGATTCTTTCTCATTGTGGTGAGAATAATGTTTTTACGAGTTTCTCCCTGGGCCATAGGATGAATGCCTTCATGAGCAAGCTCTTCTTTGAGTTTGGTGTACGCTTCTCTTAATCTCTGGTGTGAGGTAAAAAGCACGAGGGTTCCGCCTTCGTTCATGAGGATGTATTCCTTGATACAGGAGAGGAAAAACTCGTCAACTTTGAATTCTCGAGGGGTTTCAAGGAGGTGGATCTGGGCTTGTCTTCGGTAGTCGAACGGGGAAGGCAGGCTGATGGTTTCTATTGGACGGGTAAAGACGCCGTTTTTTAGACCGATGCTTTCCTGGAAGTAGGTGAATTCTCCGTTGACAGAGAGGGTAGCAGAGAGACAGATGGTGAAATGTTTCCGGAGAAAAATGCCTCTCGAGAGAAACTCTCCAACCTCCAGCGGACTATGACAGAGGGTGATGTTTGGATAGCGTTGATTGGAAGAAACCTCAATCCAGCCAACCTCGGTGGGTTTGCGTTCCTGATCGAAAAGAATTCTGTACACGGTGGCAATATCATTGAGGCTTTGAATGCGTTTGTCGAGAGAGGCAAAAAGAGGGGGAATGGTAGTATCGGATGAAGAGTTGGTAATGAGATTTTTGAGTTCATTCCAGTAGTAAATGTAGGAGCTCACTTTTCTGGCAAGTTCTTCCAGCCTTATGTTGAGAAAATGGAAGAATTCGCTTTTTTCAACAGCTTCTGTGATTCGGATTTGAAAGGAGGAATTTTCAAGTTTTCGGTAGTACGTGAGTCCGTTGTGGATGAGAGAGTGAATACCCTCTGTAAGTTCACGATGACAGGTGAGAAGTTGTTCTTTTTGTTTTTCAAAGTCCTGTTGGGCTTCAACGTATGGGGGTTTATATTTTTTAAAAAGATGGGCCAGGAGTCCCCGGGGAGATGATTTTTTATCCTCGTGGTAGAGGCGACCAAGTTTTTGGAGAAGTCCTCTGCACGAAAGTTCAACGCTTTGACTTTTGAGAGCTACATCTTCTAAATGATGGGCCTCATCAAAAACAACAGCGTCAAATCTTGGGAGGAAGGAGATATAGGTTTCAGGATCAAGAGAGGAAAGGATAAGCGAGTGGTTTGCGATAATGATCTGGGCTTTTTCGGCTTTGAGATAGGCTCTCTGGTAGAAGCAATTGCCAGCAAAAGGACAGCTTTTTCCCTGACAGGTTTCACCATCGCTTGCGATTTCTTCCCATATCTCGTTGGGGATTTCTTGGTGAAAATCTCTTCGGGTTCCACTCTCACTTGTTCTTGTCCATACATCGAGGGCTTCGATGAGGGCTGTTTTGGCTTTGGCTTCCTCGGGGTCGTCGAAGAGGGAGGAAATACGTTCTCTATCTGCGAGGAGATCTCTGAGCTTGTTTTTACAGAGGTAGTTAGATCTTCCTGTGAGGACAGCGTATTCTGCCTTTTTGCCGGTAAGTTTCTCGGTGATGTGGAGAACCACAGGCAGATCTTTTGAAGCTATCTGGTCTTGAAGATGAATGGTGTGTGTCGAAATGATGACCTTTTTGGCATTGGAGAGGGACCACAGGACAACGGGTATGAGATAGGAGAGAGATTTTCCTGTGCCGGTACCGGCCTCAGCGAAAAGGATGGATTTCTGGTTGATGGTTCGGACAATGGCACTGATAAGTTCTACCTGTTCGGGACGATTCTCAAATGATGGCATGTACTGGGAAAGAGCGCCGTTTGGTTGAAAAATTTCACAGGTGGCTTCGAGGGAAAGTTTTTGCTGGGGATGAACGGGGAGAATAATATTGACGAGTTCACACAGGTTATCGATGATAAAAAAACCCATACCAAGGTTTTGAACTCTTTGAGCTATGTCGAGATCATTGAGTGATGGCTTGAGGTTTTTGTGAGGGTCGGGATCAAAGGGTGGGTGGTTGTGAATGAAGACATCCCCTTGTAAGCTGCGGTGAAGGTTATAAGGAGTAGCAAGCTCGTTCCCATAACCAACAACCTCCACTGAGGTGACAACCCCCTTGTCGTCAATGAAACCACACAAGGCAACCTCGTTTTCATTATTTTGTTCAATGTGGTTGCGGATTGTTGCTATCACCTCGGGGGTAAAATGCCTGGAGGTCTGGTCTATCATCGGGTTAGAGCCTCTTCCACACCGGTCCCTGAGGAGTATCCCGAACCTCTATTCCTCGTTTGAGCAGCTCCTCTCTCAAGGCATCAGCTTTGGCGTAATCTTTGTTTTTCTTGGCCTCAATGCGAGCCTGGAAAAGGGCTTCTTCCTCGGGGGTGAGGGTATCAGGAGAGGTTTTTTCGATGAACCCAAGGACTTTTTCAAGAGAAAGCACGAAATCCATGATTTCTTGAGCATTGGTTTTGGTGGCGTGGGATTCATGTTCATAGAAGATACGGATCATTTCAAAGAGGTGTCCCATGGCTTCGGCAATGTTAAGATCGTTATCCATGGCTTCTTCAAAAGCCTGTTTCTTTGTAAGAAAAGCCTCATGGAGCAATGAAGAGGCTTCTCCCTCTCTTTGTACCTGTCGAAGGGCAAAAAGAAAATCATCTATTCTTTTGAGAGAGGATTCTGCCTGTTTGACGAGATCGAAGGTAAAGTTGAGGGGTTTTCGGTAGTGGGTAGTAATAAGAGCGTAGCGTATAGCCCTCGGTGAAAGACCTCTTTCGAGAAGATCTCTGAGGGTGTAGAAGTTACCCTTGGATTTGGACATTTTTTCGCCGTCAACGATGAGATGGGTAGCGTGAAGCCAGTAACGAACAAAGGGCTTTCCAGTATGACATTCTGACTGGGCGATCTCGTTTTCATGATGAGGGAAAAGGTTGTCAATTCCACCACAATGGATATCGATGGTTTCTCCGAGCAGAGAGAGGCTCATCGCTGAACATTCGATGTGCCAGCCCGGTCTTCCTTCTCCGAAAGGTGAGGGCCATTTCACATCCCCATCTTCAGGGGTCCATTTTTTCCAGAGAGCAAAGTCACTTACGGAATCTTTTTCGTATTCGTCAGCACTGAGTCTCCCGCTGGCTGCCGCCTTGAGGCTTGTAGGGTCGAGGTGGGCAAGTTTTCCATACGAGGGAAAGGTAGCAATCTTAAAGTAAACGCCGTCTTCTGTTTCGTAGGCGTGACCTTTTTTAAGAAGATCCTGGATAATCTCGATCATCTGAGAAACATATTCGGTTGCTGCCGGGTAGGAAGTGGCGGGGAGGATTTTCAGGGTGGCAATATCCTCGAAGAAGGCTTTTTTGTAGATATCGGTATACTCACGTAGACTCATGTTTTGTTGTCGAGAGTTTCGGATCGTTTTGTCGTCGACATCCGTAAGATTCATCACATGATTGACTTCATAACCCCGGTAGAGAAGCCATCTCTTTAAAAGATCCTCAAAGAGAAAGGTGCGGAGGTTTCCGATATGGGGATAGTTATATACCGTGGGACCACACGTGTAGAGTCTCACCTTATCAGGGACAAGAGGGACAAAATTCTCTACTTCTCGTGTGAGACTATTGTAAAACCTGAGAGGCATACAAACTCCTTGCTTTTGGTTAAGATTACTTTTTTATATACAGTGTAACTCTTTTTCTTAAAAAAATCAAGTAAAGCGGAAGACTGTTGTGATGAGAGCTATTACCTTATTGCAGTGATATTATGATGAAAACATTCGTAAGCAAGAGAAGATTCTTCTTTTAGGGAGGGTTTTATTGAAAAAATTGTTTATTTCTGGTTATGAAAAAAGAGAGAAACTGCATGTCTTACAATATGTTTATGAGACCCCATGAAGGGATAAGACAGAACCTTTGTGTCAACAATACAATCTTTTTACCTTGTGTGTATCTGGAAAAAGCCTTTGAAATTTTAAGAAACCATCAGGAGGAAGAAAGATGGGAGAGGGATTTCTTTGCATTTTCTATGAGGAGGGCAAGTTCCTGGATATGGCGGAGGGGTTTGACTCCTGCGGTTTTATTGGTTTTGACCCCATAGGGGTAGAAAACCTCCGAAAAACCCAATTTAAAACCTTCCTCTATACGTTTTTCACCCCCACGCACGAGCCGGATCTCTCCGGCGAGTCCCACCTCCCCAAACACTAGCCACGAGGGGGAAAGGGGTATCTGGGTATACGTGGAGATGAGAGCAGCGATTACAGCAAGATCAAGTGCCGTATCGGTAATATCGATACCGCTCGTGATATTGACATAGACATCAAGTTTGGAGAACTGGTAGTTTAACTGTCGTTCGAGGACTGCCAGAAGGATGTAGAGCCTATTGATATCAAACCCTTCAGCGGTTCTTCGGGGATAGCTGAAGGAGGATGGCACAGCAATCGCTTGAACTTCGACGGGAATTACTCGATTTCCATCGAGAAGAGGGTAAAAACTCACTCCTGTCGGGAGACTGTCATATTCGTGACGAAAAAGGGAGGCTGTGGCACTTAAAGAATGAATTCCTGTAGAAGTCATCTCAAAGATTCCCCATTCATCAGTTGCGTAGAAACGGTTCTTCAGACTTCGGATAATACGATAGAGTCCTTTTTTGTCCTGTTCAAAGAAAAGCACCGTATCCACAAGGTGTTCGATAATCTTGGGACCTGCAATTTGTCCGCTTTTGGTGATGTGTCCTACGAGAATCAAGAGGATGCCATGCTCCTTGCATGCTCGCACGAGGGTTTGGGTAGACTCACGTACCTGGAGAACACTTCCAGGGGGAGAGGTGTAGCGGGAGAGCTCAAGCATCTGGACAGAGTCAACGAGAAGGATATCCGGTTTTTGTTTGGAAAGAAACTCAAGTACTATCTCTACTCGCGTTTCGGCAAGAAGCCAGAAATCCCGTGTGATTCCCAGACGACTTGCCCGGAGTTTAATCTGCGAAGCAGACTCCTCGCCGTGAAGGTAGCACACGCGGTAGTCGTTTGCAAAAATATTGGCAAGATGCAGGAGGAGGGTAGATTTTCCTACGCCTGGTTCTCCAGCAAGGAGAATGGTTTGACCCCGAACAAATCCCCCAATGACGCGATCCAACTCCTCTTCTCCCGAGAAAAGACGAGGCAATTCTTCTGTTTGGGCAAGAGAAATAGTGGTATAAGGAACCTCCCCGGAGGTTTTTTTTCTTGTTCTTGTACCTCCTCAAAACTATTCCACGCTCCGCACTCAGGACATTTCCCCAGCCACTTTGTGGAACGATACCCACATGAGGTACAGTAGTAGAAGATTTTTGATTTCATGTGGAGGATAGTTTATTGTTTCTGCTGAACGGATAAGGCATACACGAGAAGACCTACAACAAATCCTACAAGAAGCGATATCAGCATCAAAACAATAAGGGGTAGCTGGAAACTCCAGAAAAATAGATTTACCGCTACGGTCGTTACATTTTGCAGAATCAAAATGATGAAAAGAAGTAACAAAATAACAACGCTTGTGATTTTTACCCAGAAACGAGACATAAACTTCCTCCTTTGTGTTTATCTATTATACGATTGGAGGATAAAAAAGTCAATCTTATGCCTTCTCGTGGGGGAGAGTTTCCAGGTATTTTTCGACAGCGTAGGCGGCAATGGCTCCATCCGAAGCGGCGGTAATTACCTGTCTGAGTGGTGTATGACGACAGTCTCCTGCGGCAAAAAGTCCAGGAATGTTGGTGCGCATCATTTCGTCGGTGATGATATACCCCTGCTCGTCTTTTTCCACTCCCTCGATAAAATTCGTATTTGGCAGGAGTCCGATGTAGAGAAAAACACCATTTACCTCAAGCCAGGAGGTTTCATTGGTTTTGACATTTTTAAGCTTCAGAGCCTCAACAAAATTTTCTCCCTTTATTTCTTCTACCACTGTATCCCAGATAAATTCCATGCCCGGTGTCTGAAAAGCCCTTTTTTGGACGATTTTGGCTGCGCGAAGCTGGTCCCGGCGGTGAATGAGGTAAACCTTTTTGGCAAATTTGGTGAGGTACATTCCTTCTTCAACGGCAGAGTCTCCACCTCCAACAACAGCTACCACTTTGTCTTTGTAGAAAGAGGCATCACACGTAGCGCAGAAGGAAATCCCCCTACCGATAAATTTTTCTTCTCCCGGGACACCAAGTTTTTTCGGACTTGCACCGGTAGCTATAATGACTGTTTTGGAGAGAAACTCCCTCGACTCGGTAAAAACATGGAAAATTCCTGTTTCATCTTGTGTAACCTTTTGAACCTCAGCATAATCAAACGAGGTCCCAAAGTTTTTGGCCTGTTCTTCCATCTTTTGTGAGAGTTCATAGCCATTAATTCCGTGGGGAAATCCAGGATAGTTTTCGATGAGTTCGGTAAGGGCTGCCTGTCCACCAGAACCAATCTTCTCCAGCATGAGGGTTTTTAAAAGAGAACGACCAGTATAAATAGCTGCTGCCATGCCCGCTGGACCAGAACCTATGATAATGACATCGTAGATGTCACTTGATGTTTGATTTTCTGACGTAGAAAGATGAATTTGAAGCATATTTTTCTCCCTTCCTGTTGTATTCATATGATAAAAATATAATATGTTTTTTCCTTTTCGGCAAAAAATAGGATAAAAAAAATATCAAAAATTCTCAAGTTTTTAAGCAAATCATTCGATAAAAAGAATAGACAAAAAACGCCAAAAGAAGGAGAGAACCACTCTCACAAAAACTCTATTAGGATTATCGGAACTCGGGCAAAAGCCTTGAGTTTTTTCAGGGGAAAAATCCCACAAGGATGTGGGAGAATCATAGATCAAGGAGGATACTATGATTATCAATCACAACATCAGTTCTATTTTCTCACAGCGTTCTTTGCGGCTGGATAATCTTGCAGCCGACAAGAACATTGAGAAATTGTCTTCCGGTATGCGGATTAACCGCGCTGGTGACGATGCTTCGGGTCTTGCCGTATCTGAAAAGATGCGTGCTCAGATCAATGGTATCCGACGTGCTGAAAAGAACGTTCAGGATGCCATCTCTTTTATCCAGACTACCGAAGGGTATCTGGAAGAGACTACCCAGATTCTGCAGCGTATCCGTGAGCTTGCCGTTCAGGCTGCCAACGGTATTTACAGTATTGAGGATCGTATGCAGATCCAGGTAGAGGTGTCTCAGATGGTTGCTGAGGTCGATCGTATTGCCTCTCACGCTCAGTTCAATGGTCTCAATATGCTCACCGGTCGTTTTGCGTATGATGTAGTGGGGAATAATCCGGCTGCCAGTATGTGGTTCCATATTGGTCCCAATATGGACCAGAGAATCCGTAGCTACATTGGGACGATGACCGCTGCTGCACTTGGCATCAAGGATATTTCCACTCGTGATCCTCTCAGTATCTCCACACCCGAAAAAGCCAATATGGCTATTGGTATTGTGGACAAGGCACTGGAGAAGGTTAATAAGCAACGGGCTGACCTTGGCGCGTATCAGAACCGTCTCCAGCACCTCTCTAAGGGCTTGCTGGTAGGCTACGAAAACCTCCAGGCAGCAGAGTCTCGTATACGTGATACCGATATGGCGGAAGAAATGAGTGATTTTGTAAAGAACCAGATCCTTGTTCAGTCTGCTACCGCTATGTTGGCTCAAGCAAACCAGAAGCCGCAACTTGTATTGCAGCTTCTGAGATAAAAGGGGCTCTTGGGGATAACTTCCCTGAGGGAGAAGCCTTACTTTGAGCGTTTTCCCGTAGGGGAATAAAAACGATAGGCAGCTGGCAGGAAGGTGGGAAAAACACCTTCCTGCGTGTATTTGATAGGATATAGTTCCAGGAAAAAACGATCATACCCCTCCAAAAGCTGCATGTCTTTTGACGTGCAGTACTCAGGGACCCCCGTAGCATACACAGGGATGGTAATTACCTCAAAAGACAAACAAGGAGGGAGGTATGATTGTTAACCATAATATAAGCTCTGTTTTCTCAAACCGCCAGCTGAAAATTACCGATCTTACGCTCAATGGCAATATTGAGAAGCTTTCGTCCGGTCTTCGGATCAACAAGGCTGGAGATGATGCTTCTGGACTGGCTGTGTCTGAAAAGATGCGTGCCCAGATCTCTGGTTTGCATCAGGCTATGCGGAATACAGAAGATGCTATTTCGTTTCTCCAGACCACAGAAGGGTATCTCGATGAAACGACAATGATTCTTCAACGCATGAGGGAGCTCTCAGTTCAGGCTGGAAACGGTATCTACAGTGACCAGGATCGTATGCTTATCAACGTAGAAATGTCTCAGCTCGTTGATGAGATCGATCGTATCGCAAAGCATGCCCAGTTTAATGGTATGAACATTCTCACCGGGCGCTTTGCTCAGCCAACAGGTACCAATACTTCTGGTCCGACAGACAGTACAGCTGGTCTGTGGTTTCACATTGGACCAAATATGGATCAGCGGGTACAGGTGTTTGTTGGAGATATGGGAGCTGTAGCTCTGGGTCTCATGACCCAGGATGGGCAGAAGGTGGTAAGTGCCAGTACCATGGATACGGCCAATAGAGCGATCGGTGTGATTGATAAAGCCCTGGAGAGGGTTATCAAACAAAGGACAGATCTCGGGTCGTATCAGAACCGGTTTGAGAAGCTTTATAAAGGTCTCTATGTGGCATACGAGAATACTCAGGCAGCAGAGTCTCGTATTCGCGACACCAATATGGCTGAGCAGATGAGTGATTTTGTGAAGAACCAGATTCTTGCACAGTCCAATGTATCAATGTTGGCTCAGGCAAATTTAAAGCCTCAGCTGGTGCTGAGGCTCTTGGGTTAGGGATAGGCAGATATCCACTAACTCTTCGGTGACAGAGAAAAGCTAACAAGACAGTAGCTATGCGGGGTCCCTGAATTTTTTTCATCTTTATTCATTGATTTACATATAGAGTATCGAATTTTTCTAAATTTCCTTTAGCTTTTTTGTGGAGAATTTTTTGGCGAGAAAAGTATTTTTCTCGCCTTTTTCTTTTTTGATAATGGGACGGAGAGAAGCTTCCAGAGGAGGTAAAATCCCATCAAACCATAGAACAAAGCCGTTATTGAGGAAGAAAGGCGAAAAGAAAGTACCTCTGCAAAGGAAAGACCATGAATGACAAATGCTATTGCATGCCAGATATGGTCTAGAAATGATAAAAGGATGAACGGGATAGGAGAAAACAAAGCCCACAGGGCGGATACGAAACATCCCGCGAGAAGAAAAGGAAAAAGGGGAAGAATAAAGAGATTGGCAAGGGGTGAAATCACACTGATTTCTCCAATACTCCAACTTATGAGGGGGAAAGTGGCAAGATTAGCGGCAAAAGTAGTGCCTAAAATCGTATCAAAAGGGGTAAATTTTTGAAAAAGGATGGCAAAAGGTCTAGCGAGGAGAATAATACCCATCACCGCAAGAAAACTTAAAGAAAAACCTATTCCCAACCAGCTGGGAGGGAGCAAAAGACAACACACTGCTGCCGAGAGAGCAACATAGTTTAGCCACAAAATCTGTGGTCTGACTTCCCAAAGAAGTGCGTATCCCCACAGAAAAAGGCAGGCTCTTAGAAGAGAAGCTGGAAATCCAAGAAGCATGGTATAAAAAGTTGCAAGTAAACAGGAAATCATAAGAGCATATTTTTTAGGTAAAAAAAGAGCAAAACATATATTGAGAACCCCTGTTATGAGGGCAAGATGGAGTCCTGAAATAGCAAGGAGGTGAAAAAGACCACTTATCTGAAATTCACGTTTGGTGGTGTAGTCCAGATAGGTTCGGTTTCCAAGGACAAGAGCAAAAAGAAGAGCCTGGATGTGTCTTTCTGGCACGTTTTGCACAATGCTTGTTTGCCAGAGGAGAGAAAGCTCACTGAGCCACCCTAAAAGAAAAGAACGCTTTTTTACCACTATTTCGCGGGGAAGAAAAAGAGCTTGTGTGCCATAAGGACGGATGTGTCCCCGACAGAATACTCGATCACCAAGGTGAAAAACCTCTCCCCAGGTAAAAAAGATTTTCCCTGCCTGGTAGCGATAGGTGCCATCAGGAGTAAGCGTGGGATGGGAGGTGATGGTGATCTCCATCTCCACATAACCCTTTTGAGGAATTGGCTTTTCCCAGGAATGTTTCCAGTTTCCCCATAAAAGTCCCACGAGAAGCAGGACTATTAGCCAGAATCGGCGATAGATGAAACAAAGTCCCCCATACAAAACAACCAACAACGTCTGTGTAAAAAGATTTCCCCAGAGACCAGAAAGAAGGGCGGTTGTCAGGACAAGCCCGGCTGCCGCCATACGCTAGAATTTAATCTCGCTGCTGTTTTGATTAATTTTTTTGATACTAAAACTATCGTTGTATGTCTTAGCAGCGCTTCGCAGAACAGCGATAATGTCGACGAGAGCTTTTTCGTTTGGATAGACGAGAGAGAGTGAAGACGAGGAGGTTTCCCGTATGTCTATTCTTGAGATGAAGGGATTGGGGAGGACTTCACAGAGCGTGTTGTTGGTTTTGATGATGGTGATGAGGAGTTCTCTGGAGCTTGTGCACTTTTGCATGAGTGTCTGGTAGAGAAGAGGAGAGAAATCCGTGAGCCAGTAGGTTACGAAACTATTTTTAAACTCAATTTCACTTATGTCCAGGATTTCATGAATGATGGAAAGAAATCGTTGAAGACGGTCATTCGTTATATGATAATCCTGGTTGTTGAATTCTTTAATACCGATGCCTGCAGCATTGGCAACGTTTATCCAGGATTTTTCTCCAAAACGAGAAAGGATCCATGATTTAAGCGCTTTAAGAAAAAGGATTTTCATCCGTTTACCCCCAAATGTAGTTATATATAAATATTGTAGCATGAATCTTAAAAAAAGCAATATTTTTGGCATTGTGTCAAGAAAATTGTGTCTAGTCATAGGATAACCTCGCTGTGAATATTTTCTTTGGTGTATGAGTGTTGCTCACGATAGAGTTGAAAGTAATACTCCCAATTTTTTAACTTTCTTTTTAAGAACTTCTCATTTTGGTATCTTAATAACAGGTAAAGATATTTCTCAGCTGAAGCCTCGCTTTGACACATTTCCATTGTTTTTAATCTCCTTTTAAGTTCTTTAAAGAGTCTTTCCAGGGCATTGTTTGTATACACCATGCTTCGTATTCCTTCAGGTAATTCCATGTAAGTGAATATATTCTCTCTTATTGTCAAGAGGTTATTCATTAAGTTGGGATAGATATTTTTCCATTTTTGTATAAATTTCATAAACAATTGTTCTGCCTCCTGTTTGTCTTTGGCATGAAATACCTCTTTTATTTCAGTGGCAATGATATTTCTGTGTTGAACTCTCACTTTAGCCAGTATGTTTCTCATGACATGGACTACACAGGGCTGATACTTTATGGGGATATATCTCTGTGATGACGTTTTTCATACCACTTAAGCCATCAGAGACAATAAAATGAATCTGTTTGACACCTCTTTCTCTTATATCTGCCAAAATTTCCCGCCAGTTATAAGCACTTTCCATGCCTCCTGGCAGGTAGTATCCTAAAATCTCCCGTCTTCCCTCAGGTGTAATGCCATATATTACATATATTGATTCATTTTCTACCCTTCTCTCTTGATAGGAAACACCATAGCATCAGAAATACCACGGCATATTCTTCCATGAGAGGGCGACTACGCCACTTCTGAATCTCTTCTATGCCTACCTGGCTTATCCTTGAGATGTTAGCATAAGAAATCTTTATTTCATAAAGCTCTTTTAAAACTTCTGCTATCTTCCTTGTTGACATTCCTGATATCAACATAGCCCTGATTAATGCATCTAAGTCTTCTGTGATGCGTTTGCGATAGGGAAGAAGGGCACTTTTAAATCCATTATCCCTTGTTCTTGGAACACGTATGGCTGTAAGCTCGCCAAAAGCTGTCTTTAAATCCCTTTCGTAAAAGCCATTGCCTTTTGTGGGTGGATTGTTTTCCAGGTAAATCTCTCTTTCCTCTTTTAACATACTCTCTAATACTTCCTTGACAATTGGTTTGAATAGCTCTAAAATATTCTTCGTCTCAATCATATCTGGCCTCCTGTGATAGTTTTATTTATATTATCACAGGAGGTTATCTTTTTCCTACCAGACACAATTAAGTATACACTGCCTATTTTTGGGATGTTTTTTAAAAAAGTTAATGAAAAGGTTTTTTTAAAAGAAATCATGTTTTTTTGCTTTCTTTTTTTCTCAAAATCATGTATAATGTAATAGGGATAAGTTGTGAGGAGTCTGTATGACTGAAAGGGAGCAAGAACAACCGAAGAAAGTCCTCAAGCCTTTACGTGTACCCAAGAAGATCTCGCTTAAACAGTGGCATACTTTGATGGAGACGATAGCCGATGAGGATGTGCGAGAGTATCTTGAGGATGTTTATGTTTATGATGCCAGGAGAAATCGTTATATTCTTACCCGGGGACTTAACCGTAAGGAGAAGCATATCCTGAGTATTCTCTTTCATGAGCTTGCTCTTCCTCTTAAAGAGAAACGAAAGTTTTTTATTAGTCGGGATTTGGATAAAGAGATTGTAGCGCTCCTTGCGAAAAAGCGTCGTCATAGTCTCAATGTGCTGATGACGATCATGACTCGTATTGGTGACGGTTATGTTTGGTTTGGAATGATTCTTTTTTTGCTGTTTTTTGACCTGTATGCGGGTATTGTGCTCGCGATGGCACAGCTTCTTCAGATTCTTTTACAGGTGGTGATTAAAAATATCTTTACTCGAGATAGACCTTATGTGAGGCATGGAGACATCTCGATTCTTTTAGCTCCACCGGATCGTTTTTCGTTTCCCTCTGGTCATACCGCAGGAGCATTTACTGTTGTGTTCTTTTTGTGGTATTTTTATCCTGTGTGGATGTGGCCTTTTCTGGTTTTGGCTCTTCTGATTGGATTTTCGCGAATGTATTTGGGACTTCACTATCCTACGGATGTGCTGGCCGGGATTATCCTGGGATATGTAAGCGTACGTATTGCCTTGTTTTTTTCGTTTTTTCTTCCGATGTGAGGTGAATGATGATACGCTATCCTGTTCTCAAGGGGCTTTTAGGTTCTCATCCGGCTATCACTGAGGCACGGGACGGGCTTTTGACGATGCAGGTGGCAGGACGTTTTGTCCATAGTCAGTATTCGCCGGGTAAAGAGGCGCTCCGTCTCGTAGAACCACTGAAGGGTCTTGATCCTGAACATACGTTTCTCGTTTTTCTGGGGTCGGGGTTGGGGTACCATATTGAGCTTCTGGAGAAGGAAGGGTTTCGTCGAGGGGTGGTGATTGAGAGGAACCGGGAGATAGCAGAGGTTTTTCGGGCAGCGTATGAGCTTCCTTCCACGATGTACTGGATTGGTCCTGATCAGACAGAAGAGGCACTGGATGGGGTTTTTGCTTTGCTGGATTTTTCTTCTGTACGATGGGTAAAAACTATTATTCTTCGGGGGAGTTATGGGCTGGAGGATTATAGCCCTTTTGAAAGCCGGCTTCAACGACTGACACAGGTAAAACTCGGAGATTTTAGTACGAGACTGAAGTTTGAGGAGATCTGGCTTATTCACATGATTAGAAATATCAATAACCTGCCGTTTTCGACACCTCTTCGAAGGTTATTTTTTCGTTTTTCCGGACTTCCTGTGCTGATCGTTTCAGCTGGGCCCTCGCTGAGAGACTCGCTTCCTGCTATTCGGCGTGCGGCTCCTTTCTTTCTCGTGATTGCGGTGGATACGGCGCTTCTTCCCCTTTATGAAGCCGGTATTGTGCCGGATATGGTGTACTCTTTGGATGCTCAGGTACATACTTTAGAAGACTACCTCGGTATAGAAAAAGACTATCTCCAACAGGTGCATATGGTGTACGATATGGTGGCTCATCCCGAGACAGTGTCCTATCTCAGGGGGAAACGACCGGTGTATGTGGCTACGACTGCCCATATCGATATTGATCCTCAGGGGAATCCCTTTTTGCTCAAGAGCGAGTTTATCCGCTGGCTGGAATTGGAGCTGAATACGCAACTGGGGGATGTAGAAACCGGGGGTTCGGTCTCCACCTCAGTGTTTCATGCAGCCTTTCTCATGGGTGGGGATCCTATTGTCCTTGTTGGGCAGGATCTGGCATTTAGTTATCAGACCACGCACGTGGCTTCTACGTCTCACTATTATCGGTATATGCCTGTTTCCCATCGTCTTCGTCCTGTGAATACTATTTTCTGGGAGGCTATTCTCTCGCGTCGTTTACAGAAACAACAGGGTATTCATGGGGAAGTTGATTCGGATTTTGTGATGTCGAATTTTAAGGGGTGGTTTGAGATTTCTGCGAAAAGGCTTGGAGAACTCAAGGGAATCACGTGTATAAATGCGACGCGAGAAGGGGTAAAGTTGGAGCATTTTGTCCATGAAGATCTGGATGTTTTGGTGAAAAAACGAGCACATCTTCCGTTGCGTAAAGAGCTTCTTTTTGTCTCTGAGCCGATTGCGTATGAATCCTTAAAAAGGGTGAAAAGACAATTGGGGGAATTAATGGAACATTTGAAGAGTTTGCCCTTAGATGAAAAGTTTTTTGCTGTACTTACAAAACTTGATAGGGATTTTCTTGCTCGTTATTACATGCGGGAGAGGATGCTTCTAGAACGGTACGACAATCTCGATACACTTTCTCTTGAACGAAAAACCTATCGTCTGATAAAAGCTATTGAGGGGTTGCTGCATGAGTGATCGACATTTTCTTCAGGAGATTGAGGAAAACGTTTTTATTCTTTATGGAGAAAAACCAAGCTCTCACGTCTATATCATCAAAGGAGAGTATAAGAATGTCTTAATTGACACGGGTACAAGGAGTAATTTCAATCGCATTGTGATGGCTTTGACTCAGATTGGGCTTAAGGTGAGTGATATTCATATGGT
This sequence comes from Thermospira aquatica, assembly GCF_023525255.1. Lineage (GTDB taxonomy): Bacteria > Spirochaetota > Brevinematia > Brevinematales > Thermospiraceae > Thermospira > Thermospira aquatica. The sequence continues at coordinate 1,555,699 of NZ_CP073355.1, forward strand.
GATCTGTACCCATGAACATTACGATCATGTAGGGGGGATTGGATTTTTTTATGAAACGGCGGTTATTGCTGCAGATAGATTTGCTGCTACCAAAATTGAACTGCAGGATGAGTATGTCATCCATGCAATTGTCCATGGCGAGGAGGCGATTCAGTCACGGGTGAATATATGGCTTACCGATCAGAATATTTTTGATTTTGGCAACTATAAACTTCGTGTTTTTTCGACACCGGGCCATACCTCGGGGTGTATTTGTCTCTATGAACTCAATCAGCGGTTTTTGTTTTCGGGGGATACGGTCTTTGCAGATGGGGTAATCTCAAAAATCTCTCAATCCGGCAGCTATGGGGATTATATCAACTCACTCGAACGATTGAGCACCCTTCAGATTCGGAGGATTTTTCCAGGGCATGGGAAGATATGTGATTATCCTCAGGAGACACTGAAACAGTCGATTGCGAATGCCCGTCTTCATCTCCAGGAATACAACGCCTCGTTACTCGAGAAACGGGACAAGGAGTGTGAAAAGTCATGAAAAGCCATTTTGTTATTTTGGGAATAGGTATAGTCTTAGGGCTGGTAGGTTGTAAGGCAGAAGGGGACCCCCATCTTCTCTACAATGAGGGGGTGAAGGCCTGGCTGGACGGCGAACAGGCGAGAGGGTTATACCTGGTGAAAAAGGCCTATCTTCTTGAGCCGCGTCAGGAGATACGTGTTGCCTATCAGAAGATGCGTGTCGAGCTTAAAAAGGCTTCTTTTGGTGAGAATGTGGTTGTCGGGATGAGTGGTGCAAATAGGCTTGCATGGCTTGGAATATGGCTTTTTGTAGGTGGAGCAGGGTTAATTATTGTCAAAAGGGGAGAATGGGAAAATAATATTTTAAAAAGGATACAAGAATGGCCTTTTTTGTGGTCTCTTATTCTCGCAGTGTATCTTGTGGGAGGATCTTGTTTGGTTTTTCAGGCATTTGTGGGATGGAGGATGTTTTTCCCCGAATCTGCGGTGATTGTGGAAAATACATCTCTCCTTGATAGACCTGAAGAGGGGGGACTTTCGATTGTACAGGTATCTGCTGGTGAAGAGGGGTGGATTTTACGTCGAAATCAGGGGTATGTGCTGTTTCGTTCAGAGGGAGGACAGGAAGGTTGGGTCCTCACGAACCAGTGTTGGGGGGTATGGCAATGATAGACGTGCTCTCTCTCTGGATTTTGGCGACGGTGGTATTGCTTCTTGCCGGGGTGGTGGCTTGGTCTTTTTGGGCAGTTTTTCTCAGTCAGACTATCGAGCATCGGGTTCAAAAGCTCTACAAGAAAGGGGAATATCAGGAGTGTATTCGGTTAATTTCTGATCGTCTGGAGAAAAATGAAAATATATCACATAAGGAAAGGTTGTTTTTGTTGTACTATCTCGCTCGATCGTATGAATCTCTCAATCAGGTGGTGAGTGCTTTACAGTTTTATCAGGAAGCAAGTCGGGTTGCAGGTCCCAAGCATCCGCTTTATCACGATCTTCTCCTTGCCGTGGTCAATCTCTACCAGCGTCAGCAGAATTACAAAGAGGCTCTGGCGTATGCTATGATGGTTCTTCAACAGAAAGAGGATCATCCGTATGCCCTTTTGAAGGCAGCAGAGTGTCAGTATGCTCTCCATCATAACAAAAAAGCTCGAGAGCTTCTGGAGAAGCTTTTAAAAAAGCGGCCAGGAGTACTTGATGGGCGGTTTCTTTATGGCAAGATTCTTTATGAGACGGGTCATGCGGCCTTTGCCTTGAAAGAATGGGAACTTCTCATACGGTACCACTATCAAGAGGGACGGGTGTGGTTTTACTACGCCAGGTGCCTGGAAAACGTGCGAAAATATTTTGATGCCCTGAGTGCTTATGAGACTTTTCTTAAACAGTATGCTTCTGGCTATCCTGAAGAGCGGTATAAGAGTTGGCAGGCGGTGATTCAGATCTGGATTAAACTTAAGGAGTATCATAAAGGTATCCAGTATGTTTCGGAATACCTTGCTCAACCTGCGCCGGAAGATATTAAAAAAGAGCTTCTTTATCTCTATGCCAACCTTCTCTGGAACACGGGTGAAGAGTACCAGTCTTTGAAAAATATTGAGCGTATCTATATGATGGATCCTCAGTTTCGGGATGTGAAAGTTACCTACGAAATGTACAAGAAACTTCTCCCGCATAGTTATCTTTCCCAGTATTTTACCTCAAGAGAGGATGTTTTTCTTTCCGTGTGTAAAAGACTTTTGGGGCGAACGCCTTTCCAGGAGGTGGTGGTAAACGCTGATGTGGCTATTTATGGGAAGGGGAGTTTTTATGTGGTTTTTTGGCGCCATATCGAGGCGATTTCGCATAGTAAGCTTACGGATATGATGGTTCTTCTGACAAGTTCGGAGAATTTGCCTTCGAGTGTTGAGATGTATAGTCTCATGGGTGTGAGGGAGGATGCTGTACTGCATGAGCTTCTCAAGAAGAGTCATCTTGTTGAGGGTCAGGAGTTTATTCAGGCGGTGAAAGAGGTGGTAGGGTAGGGTTTTTGGGTTTTTTCATTTGAAGGGGAAAGGAGAATGTGGTATTGCTCTTACCTTGTTGCAGTGTAAAAACTGTCCTCTTGCTATTACCTTGTCGCAGTGTCCCTCCCATGTAGGCTATTCCCTTGTTGCAGTCTAGAAACTGGGCTAGCTCTTACCATATCGCAGTGAGGCCCTTCAGCTATTCCCTTGTTGCAGTGAGAAAACTTTCTGTTACCTTGTCACAGTGGGAAAAATTCCAGCTATTACTTTTTCACAGTTATAAACCATCTGATGCCACTGCAAAAGGGTAAGAGCTTACGTCAAAACCCCAGCTTAAACGTTTAACCTTTATATCCCCTCTCACGCTCTCACGTGCTTTGAGATTTGCTCTTACCATGTTGTAGTAAAGAAAAAACTTTCTCTTACCCGACCTTAGGAAATCTCTTGTCCCACACACTGCAAAAAGGTAACCCAACTTGCAACCTAATGCTCTAAAACTAAGATGTATCAAGGCTTTCATCTTTTCGATTTTCCCTTTTAGGTAACACGGATTTTTTCTGAAAGAAGGGACATTCCTTATAGTTCAGGGCATGATATATCTCCCTTACACGAACGATGGGTTTACTGCATTTCTTTATGTAAATCGTCCCTGTCCTCGTCTTCATCTCACTGGTAATAAGCTTTGCGTGTTCATCCTCCTGACTATATTACTCCAATCATCTCTTATCCCCTTCGCCTTGAGCTTTTGCCTTATGGTGTTTACAACCATATACGCAAGGATACTCCCATAGATGTGTGCCTCTGAATAGATGTCTTTTTGATGAAACACTGGTCTCATCTTCAGATCACTCTTCAATACCCTGAATGTTCCTCTATCTCCCTCAATGTTGTATATCTTCCATATCGTCTCTTCATCTTCCCTTGAGGGTGGTGCGGATAAAGTATGCCCCAGGCACCTTCACTCCTTCCACCCTCTTCCACTTAATCTCCGTCGCTATCCCCATTCTCCTCTTATCTTCACCTCGTACAGATTTGTTACCGAGGGTATCTCTCTTTTAACCTCCCAAGCCTCTCATATACCTTCTCTATCCTCTTTATCCCTCCCTTCCTCTCTATCCCCCGCTTGATAGACTCCAGCCCCTCTTCATACCTCTTTGAGAGTTCCTCTTCCATGCTCTGCTCTTTGAGCGCCTTCCCCTTGCTCTTTATATACAAAAACCTGTCTTCATATCCTTCAACTTCTACCCATTGGGCAAAAATCTCATTGCCTCTCCTGTCTGTAAGCCTTCTGCCCTTCTCCTCTATCTCAGCTATATGACTGTCTTTCATCTTCGCAAGGGATACACATACATAGTCCCTCTTTTGCTCCCGTAACATCCTGAGATTCTCCTCAGTGGCTATCCCTGCATCTATTACTATCACAGGACAGTGACCCTCCGAAGGATATCGCTCCTCCATGTCTTTAATAGTCTTCTTCAAAGTCTTACTGTCCCTGATGTTTCCTTCATAGATATGGCTGTATCGGATGAAACCCATCGTGTCTGTCACCAATCCCAATGCCATAAGCTTTGCATCATTACGCCTCTCTTTGCTCCGACCAAACCTCGCCTTCTCACTATCCCTCTTCTCCCCCTCAAAATAGAGATTCGTTAGATCATAGAGTATTATCTTGTCTTGCGGTGTAAATAACTCCCCAGTGCGTCTGGCCATCCATCGATCTATCTCCTCTTTGGCTTGATAAAGCTTTCGGCTCACTTTGTAAAGATGGTGCCTGCTTACACGCCCAGGCTCTACCCCATAAAGTTCACTTAACCCACTGTTTTCCTTCAGCCATTCCTCTGTCTTGTGCTCAGAAGCAGGAAATACCGCACGGGCAGTTATGTATATCATCGCCATCTTAATCCATCTCTCCTCCCACCCCAATTCACCCAGATATCTCGATAACCCTAACTCCTCAAGTGCCCGCCTGCATAACCACTCAGCACCAACCTCACGAGCATCATTATGCTCAAGACTGTTTACATCTACCTCCTGATAGTCATGAGACCCCTCATCTGCTGCCTCTGTGCTTACAAGGGATTCCTTTGGTATATCCAGTAACCCCTTGTTTATGATAATTCTGGCATAATGCTGAGCAAGGTTTTCTATCTTTTCAGGTATCTGTGAAACAAAAAGGGAAGGCCTCTTGTAAACAATCTGTTCAATCCTGTCAGCAAGAACTTTATGGTCTGATCTATCAGGAAGTTCTTCGAGCTTACCAAGGTTGAGAATATTTCTATGTCTTACAGTATTACCGAGGCGATAACTCTCACAGAGGCGGTAGTAGGTATACCGTTTACCAGTCTTTCTGTTAGGTATGGATATAGGTTTAACGAACATGAGTAGAGTATAGCATAGGAGTGGCAGTAATGTCAAGTAGAAACTATTATTTAGGGACTACATACTAATTTCCAGAAACGATATTCATAAAAATCAAGGGGTTAGGAGCTTAAGATAACCCAAATTGGAGGATTTTTGGGGTAAAATGTTGCAAGTTGGGGTAAGAGCATTTTTCTCAACCCCCAAAATCTCCCCATCGATCTTACTTTTAAAATATATAAAACATCTTTTTTAACAACTATAACAAAAAATTTTCGATATATATAGTATGAAAAAATTTCTCTAAGGAGAAAACCATGGAAAAGGATTTTTTCACACTCTCAGAAAAAGAATCTTACCAGATTCTCGAAAAAGCCCTCTGGCCAGAGGGACCTATTTGCCCAAGATGTAAGGCAAAGGCTCACCTTCTCTCGTGCCGGCTCGTGTATCAGTGCCCCAAGTGTGGCAGACAATTTTCCTTAAAAAGCCAGTCCATCATGCGAAAAAGTCACCTTTCGCCAAAAATCTGGCTTTCTGCCATGTTTCTTGTCTGCCAGGATGGTGGCATAAACGCGGTGAGGCTTTCACAACTTCTTCATATTAGCTACAAAGCAAGCTGGCTTCTTCTTCAGAAGCTACGAAGCCTTATGCGGCTTACCAATCGCCATCACACGAAATCCCTCCGAAAGCTTGTGAAAACCTTTTTCTTTCTCTCCGGCATCAAACGCCGCCAAAGAAAAAACTTTTCTCCCATGCAGGTTGTCGAAATTGATGCGGATGATACCCCTTCTAAACTTCACATTCATCTTGTGGATGATGTGAGTAGCGATTGGCTTTCAGACTTTTTTGGCAAGCTTTTCCGCCACACGCCCGTAGAAAAAAGAACGCCGTGGCTTTCCCACCTTAACGATGGGTTGAAAAACCTTCTTGAAGACGTCTATCACTATGGTTGTCGAAAGCACATGCAGCGCTATCTTGATGAATTCTGTTTTCGGTTTAATATAGAAGATGCTGCCACAAGGCTTGAAGAGCTTTTAAGAAGGCTTGGCAAACGTCGCCAGCTTCTCCCGTGGAAAAAGCTTGTTGCTGAAGGGCTTATTCTTCCCATCTGGGCGTAGGTTTTCGTTTTTTCTTTCTCAACACATTTCCTGCGTCTGTCAAATGGAAATTGAAGGTTTTTGTCTTACTTTTTTCTTTCTGGATTTTTTTCATTCTTTTGAAAGAAAAGGAGGGAAAAAACTCGAAAATTCATGGTGAAAACGTTTTTTTCGTGAGGGGAAAGAAGAAAAAACCTCTGCTCTTTCCTTGTTGCAGTGAAAAAAACGTTCTTGCTATTCCTTTTTCACAGTTTTTCCTCTGATCCAAGACTGTAAAAGAGTAATAGCATCTTTTTTCTCAGGTGAAACCTTTCACCAATTTCCTCCTCGTGTTTTTTTTTTGAGAGTAGCTATTACCTTTTCACAGTCCCCAGAATTATAAAAACTGAAACAAGGTAAGAGCAGCGTCTATACTACCATCCCCAGACGATACTTTTGGAGAAAAAAGAAAACTCCAAAATCCCCGCTCTTTCCTTATCACAGTCATCTTATTGATAGAATCTCACTGAAACATAGTAAGAGCAAGTCCCCTCCCTAATTTTTAGATCAAACGTTAAACCCATATTTTACATAAATCTCCTGAGTTTAAAACCTCCCAAAGGGATGTTATCTTGCAAAGTTTTATTGATTTCCATCTTGTGCCAGAGGAAGAGGGGAAAACTTTCTGGCTTTGCCTTTATGGTTTTTTTTTTCTTTCTGGTTTATTTGACAAAATCTCGTCTCAGGCTTATAATGCCTACTAATAAAGAGATATTAAAAAACTTTATCTCCTGCGTGTTGGGAAAAACCTACCAGTTTTAAACGAGGAGCACATATGCAAAAACCTATTCTTCTTGTTGATGGAAGTGGACTGGTCTATCGGTCTTTTTTTGCTTTTATTCGCAATCCTCTCATCAATAAAAAAAATCAAAATGTCTCAGCAATTTATGGCACCCTTCGGATGATTCTCCAGGCATGGAAGCTTCACCAGCCAGAGGGAATGATTGTGGCTTTTGATGTTTCCAGACAGACCTTTCGTACAGCATTGTACCCTGAATATAAAGCCCAGCGCCAGCAGGTGCCACCGGATTTGAAATCTCAGATACCGGGGGTCATAGAACTTCTTCGGGCATTGGGTATTACAGTGATTGAAGAGCCAAACTATGAGGCCGATGATATCCTCGCTACCCTGGTGGAGAAGTATCAGAGTTCTTCCCTTGTTTATCTTGTCTCTTCGGATAAGGATCTTCTCCAGCTTGTTGGACCAAACACCTATGCCCTTAGGCCCCAAAAAGGAATTGAGGGTATCCACCTTGTCGACCGGGAAAAAGTGTACGAGGAAATAGGAGTCTATCCCGAACAGATACCCGACTATCTGGCCATTGTAGGGGATACCTCGGATAACATTCCCGGTGTCAAAGGCATCGGGGAAAAGGGTGCGGTAGAACTTCTCCGGCATTATGGGACCCTTGAGGAAATTTATGAACATCTTAATGAACTTTCTCCCGCTATGCGAACCAAACTCGAGGCAAGCCGAAAGGAGGCATTCCTTTCCAAACAGCTTGCCACGGTTCGTCGTGACGTACCCTTTACGACAGAGGTTTCTTTGTCCCATTTGAGACTCACCGATGAAGCGGAGAAACTTCTTCTTGATTATGAAATCCCTTCGCTTTTGGCTGAACTCAAGGGCACAGGGGAAAAGCATGCATCTTCCGCATTTCTTGAGGGGGCATATCATGCTATTACGGAAAAGATAGCCTTAAGCGAGCTTTTGGAGAGAATTCGCAGGGAGAAAAGGGTTTCTCTGGATATTGAAACCACCTCGCTTGATCCCTATACCGCCCGGATTGCCACGATTGCTTTTGCTCTTGAGGAAGGGGGGGCTTTTGTGATACCTGCTGCCTATTCCATGGGGCAGCCCTGGGATGAAAACGAGGTTCTTGAGAGTATCCGTAAAATCCTTGAGGATGAGGGCATCGGGAAAATCGGTCAGAACCTCAAGTTTGAGTATGCGATGTTTTTTCATCGGGGAATTGAACTCAAAGGCATTATGTTTGATACCATGATGGCAGCTTATCTTCTTTCTCCTACGAGAACCCATTTTAATCTCGAAAACCTCTGCCGGGAGTATCTCGGCTATGATAAAATGCACTACGAGGATATGTTTGAAGGGAAAAATCAAGATATTCTTACTGTTTCCAGGGAAAAACTTGTTCACTACGCGGGAAGTGATGTGGATGCGGCCCTCAGATTGTTTCATGTGTTTTCTCCCGAGATAGAAAAGATGGGTCTTCAGAGGGTTTTTTATGAGATAGAGCTTCCGCTTATTCCTGTCCTGGCACGGATGGAATACCGTGGTATTGGGATTGACGAAACACATTTTCAGCAACTTTCACGAACCTTTCGAGAACAGATGGATCAGCTACAGGTTCAAATTTATCACCTTGCGGGGCATGAGTTTAACATCCAGTCTTCCCAGCAGCTAGCGAAAGTACTTTTTGAGGAGCTTAAGCTTCCTCCAGTCAAAAAAACTGAGAAAGGCAAACTTTCTACTGACGAAGAGGTGCTTAACGCTCTTTCTGCCATTCATCCCCTTCCGGCAGCGATCGTTCAATACCGTACGTTTGCCAAACTTCTCTCTACCTATGTAGAAGCACTTCCTGCATTGATGAACCCTGTTACAGGAAGGGTTCATACCCACTTTAACCAGACGATTACCGCCACCGGGAGGCTTTCCTCAAGCGATCCTAACCTACAGAATATCCCGGTAAGGGATCAGTGGGGGAAGGCTATACGAGAAGCTTTTGTTCCCAGAAAGGGGTGGCTTTTGATGAGTGCCGATTATTCTCAGGTAGAACTTCGGATTCTGGCGCATTTTTCTGAGGACAAAGCGATGGTTCAGGCGTTTCAACATGGTGAGGATATTCACGCTAGAACGGCGATGCTTATTTTTGGAGTGGAAAGTTCCGCAGTTACCGAGGAGATGCGACGAAGGGCGAAATCTGTAAATTTTGGAATTATCTATGGCCTTCAGGCGTATGGGCTTTCCCAGCAGCTTGGAATACCTGTAAGCGAAGCCAGACAGTTTATAGAAGCATATTTTGCCTCTTTTCCCTCGGTGAAGGAGTTTATCGAAAAGACCCTTTCAGAGGCATATGAGACAGGCATGGTACGCACTCTGTCAGGGAGGTTTCGCCGTTTTCCAGAACTTAGAGGGCAAAAAAGAAATCCAAAAGGGGGATTGGATGCCTCAGAACGTATGGCTATTAACACGAAAATTCAAGGGAGTGCCGCCGACCTCATCAAAATAGCCATGATTCGCGTGGAAGAAAGACTTCAAAAAGAGCATCTTTCGGCACAAATGCTCCTTCAAATTCATGATGAACTTGTCCTCGAGTTTCCCCCCCAGGAACAATCCCAGCTTGTCGAACTGGTTCGCCAAGAGATGGAGGAGGCTCTTGCCCTACAAGTGCCTCTCAGGGTCGATATTGGGATTGGGAAAAACTGGAGTGAGGCTAAAGCATGAGTCAAGAGAAGAATACATTCCCTTTTTTCAGTTTTTTTGTAGGCTTTTTGAAGATTTTCTTTGTTGTACATATATTTTTTTTATTTGTAATGTTTTTTCTTCTTGTGTTTGTAAGGTTTTTTAACCCGCCTGTGACGGGGATTATGATTTACAGGCAATGGATCCAACAGCAAAGAGTCTACCCCATTGTCTATATCAGATTGAAAGATATTCCTTCTGACATTCGGACCATGGTTATTTCTCTCGAAGATGACGGATTCTATCGGCATCATGGAGTGGAATGGGTGGCTATAAGACGGGCCTTTGAGCGAAACATGAAACTTCGCAAGCCTTTTTACGGAGGAAGTACGATTACCCAGCAGTTGTCGAGAACCCTCTTTCTCTGGCCGGGAAAAAGTTATATCCGCAAGTATCTGGAGTTTCTGATTGCTCTTGAGATGGAGCTTGTTCTTCCGAAAAAGAGGATTTTAGAACTCTACCTTAACACGGCAGAATGGGGTCCGGGAATTTTTGGCATTCAGCAGGGGAGTTTTTATCACTATCACGTTCCCGTATGGATGCTCTCGAAAGATCAAAAAATGCGACTTCTTGTTATTCTCTCAAGCCCTGTGAAGTACCGGCCTTATGATTTTGGAAAACTCAAGATTCTCTACCAGCGCTATAGTTATCTCAAGTCCATATTTGGCGAATGATTAAGGATTTTCTCAATGAGTTGTACGTTTTGTTTTACATGGTGGGGTTTTGTCATACTGATGAGAAGAGAGCTTACCTCTTTTTTTTCGAGAAGAAAAGACAAAGCTTCGTGAAGAGTAACTGCTGGAAAAGGAGAAAGGCGCCTATACATGGGATGATGTTTTCGAACATCTTTTGCTCTGGAGAAAGGATCAAAAGCACGTCCTGCTAATAATCCTTGAGCCAGTGGACTATACGCAAGAAAACCGATATCGTTTTCTCTACAAAAAGGGAGGATATCGTTTTCCACATCTCTTTTGAGGAGGTTATACTCTCCCTGAAAGCTTACGAGTGGTGCCATGGTAGAAGCCTTTCTGAGAAGGGGAAGAGGGAAGTTGCACACACCAATGTGACGGATTATTCCCTGTTTCTGGAGCTCTTTAAGGGTCAAAAAAACCTCTCGAAGAGGAGTTTTCTGATCATACCAATGAATTTGATACAGATCGATAAAATCAGTTCTTAAGCGGGTAAGACTTTCTTCTACCTCTCGAAGGATATCATCCCTCGAGAGCGAAAGCCAGATTTTTTTATCGTTCCAGTGGATACCACATTTTGTGGCAATGACGATCTGATGCCTTACTGAAGCAAGGACTTCTCCGATGCGTTTTTCTGAAAGTCCCCGTCCATAAAAGGGGGCTGTGTCGTAGAGGGTGATCCCTTCTTCAAAGGCAACCTCGAGAGAAGAGAGGGCGCTGGAACTCTCCACATCAGGCCATCCTTCCTCTCCCAGAGCCCATCCACCGTATCCCAGGATAGACACCGTTGGACCATTGTTTCCCAGCTTTCGATAGATCATCTGGTTAGATTAAATCCTTCAGATAGCTTGCGATGGTGTAACAGAAATCCCCGATATGTTCAAGGTGCTTTACAATCTCCATATAGATGATTTCTCCCTCGATATCGGCACCTTTGATGAGCTTGTTCTCGACGAGTTTTCGGAGACGGTTTCGTTTGGCGTTGATGGCTTTTTCCATTTTTTGGGCGAGTTCTATGCTGGGTTCGTCGATCTTTTCCTGAAGGTAGTCAACGGTATACTCGAGAAAATCAAGTACCTCGTACGTATACTGGATGATCTCATCCATACCATGTTTATGGAACCTGAGCTTTTTCTTCTTTTTTTTCTTGAGAAGAGAAACAAGCATGGCGATACTTGTACTAATACTCTTAATTTCACTCGTAAGGATGAGATAAGCATTGATTTCATGGCTCTGTTTTTCGTTAACGATGGTGGTACGACAACCGGCAAGAAACCTCGAGAGTGTTTCCCGCATCTGCTCTAGGTAGCAATCCTGTTCATGAATATGGAGTTCTGTTTCCTCAATTGTGTTGAGATCTTCTCGGGCGATCCGGAGAAATTGAAGAGCCATGTCGTAAGTTATGCCTATCATCCTTCCAATCTCCCGCTTGGCCATGGAGATATTGGCCTCGGCAAAATCTGGCATCCCAACACGGATAGGTTTCAGTTCATAGGTTTCATCGGTGAGTTTTTTGGGTTTTACCCACCAGGAGACTATCTGGGCAATCTGAGGGATAAACCACACGAGAATCAAGGTGTTAAAGATATTGAAAAGGGAATGGAATGCCGAAAGATGAAAAGGAAGTTGGTTTGTATCAGTAAGTGCTCCAGGTATAATCCAATCCACAAAATGTACAAAAGGATAAAATACAATAAGCATCCAGAAAACTCCAATGAGGTTAAATAACATATGGGCTCGTGTGGCTCTTTTAGCGCTGATGTTAAGCCCAAGGGATGCAAGATAGGCGGTGATAGTGGTACCGATGTTTTCCCCGAGGATGAAAGCAAATGCCATCTCATACGGGATCCATCCCTTGTAAGCAAGAGCGATGGTGATGGTCATAGCAGCACTGGAAGACTGGATGATAATTGTGAGGAGGGTACCAATCACCACCGAGAGTAAAACAGAAAAATATCCAAACCCTGAAACTTTTTGAATAAAAGTGAATACTTCAAGATGGTTTTTTAGGTCAGGCACAGAGTTTTTTAACAAACCCAGTCCAAAGAAAAGCAACCCAAATCCCACAAGAAACTCACCCACGTTCTTAAAGTTTTCTCGACTGCTAAAGGCAAGAGGAAATCCGATGGCAATGGCAGGCATTGTGAGCATGCCAATTTCAAATTTAAATCCAAAGAAGGAAACAATCCATGCGGTGAATGTGGTACCGATGTTTGCTCCCATGATCACACTGATTGCCTGAACAAGAGTCATCATCTGGGCATGAACAAGGGTAACAATCATAACGGTGGTGGCAGAAGAAGACTGGATAATACCCGTGATAAGGGTACCAATCACAACACCACCAAAAGGGTTTCTCGTAAAAAAGGAGAGAACAGACTTAATCTTTTCGCTTCCTGCTCTTTGGATGGCTTCGCTCATGATACGTATACCAAAGAGAAAGATACCTAAACTTCCTAAAAAGGTAAAAAAACCCATTAATGATGATACCACAGTATAACTCCTTGCTGAGATATATTATCATAAAGCAATCTATGAGATCTTGCAAAAAAGTTTTGGGTAACGTGAGGAAAGTCAATAAGGATCGCACTCTTTTTTTGTTTGGGCATTTTGTATACAATAAATTCTGCGCAAAAATCTTTTTGCAAATGTAAAAATATCTTTTTTGTCTATTTTATCGTTATTGTGAAGTTTATAAAGAATTTTGTTTTGGAAATTGTATCCTGTCACCTTTCCTCAAAAATACCTCTCTGTATGCAACCATGAATGAAATTTTTTCCTTCTCTTAAGACTCGTCTTTGTCTTTTCAGCTCCTTTTTGACCTGAAACAGGGGAATAACTCTCGCCCCTTACGTTTTCGCTGCGACATGGGAATAGCTTCTCGCTAGCCGGTGTTCCACTGCAACAGGGTAAGAGCAAAAAGTATGCAGGTTTCATCGGCAGCAAAAAAATAGCGCGTCTCTGTGACAAAAACTTTGAAAGCTCTTTCCTTTTTACAGTTTGCTGGCTTTTCCCTCCAACTGCAACAGGGTAAGAACACATACCAATACCTTCACGAGAGACACCAAAAAGCCAGCGGTGAAACGTGTAACTCGAAACGTATGGGAAATGCTCTTACCATATTGCAGTTTTTGAATACAACTCTCCTGGGATAAGATAATAGCCTGCTGCTTTTTCCCCTCACTGTGATAGGGTAAGAGCTTCATCCCTTGCTTGCTACTGCAACAAGGAAATAGCTTTCAGACCCCACACATTCACTGCAAAATGGTAATAGCTGACGTTTTTTGTACTGCGACAAGGTAATAGCTTTCTCCCTCTTCTGACTGCGACGAGGTAATAGCCCACATGGGAGGGACACTGCGACAAGGAAAGAGCAAGAGGTTCCTCTCCCGACTGCGACAAGGGAATAGCAAGCCCCTCTTACGACTGCGACAAGGGAATAGCCAGCACTCCACTCTTCCCACTGCGACAAGGGAAGAGCAGCAAACTCACTTTCCCATCCTTTCCTCTCCTCCGCTTATCCCGGGTCTTTGATTCTCAAGTATGCCCATGAAAAGCCTAAAGAAAAATAGCTTTTTTGTCACTTATGAAGAAACAACATATTTTCAAGAAAATGTTTTTTGAAAAATACCTTTTGGTTGATTTTTCCCTCATATTGCTTTATAATCGTATTTAGTGCGAGGGTAAAGTGAGATGAAGAAGATTTTTATTATTGACGATCAGAGAGATATCTTAAGTTTACTTGAGAAGATCTTCCGAGGCGAAGGTTATGAGGTAAGTTATTTGCAGACAATACCTCGAGTGGAAGATATTTTTGCTGAGGACCCGGACCTTGTTCTCATAGATCTCTTGATGCCGGGAGTTACAGGGTATAGTTTGGCGCAGGACATCATTGAGCAACGTCAAAAGGGAAGACCTAAAGTTATTATGATCTCAGGGAGAAATGAGGATATTCTCCGTAAAAAAAGCGAAGAGATTGGGGCCGACGGTTGGATTTCAAAGCCTTTTGGTGTGGAAGAGATCTTGAGTTTAGTGAGAAAATTGCTTGATTAGTTTTTATACCCCATGGGATTGTTTTCTTTTATAAACAGACAGCGCTTTATTTGATGTTTTTCTGTTCCACCAGCCACTGTTTGTCGCTTTCAGTAGTATTGATGAGTTTTACCCCCGCGTGAGTACCCTCGGTGTAGACAACTTTTGCCTCAAAGGTTTTTCCCCGGAATTCGACTTTGATGATTTCATTAACATGGAGTTTCTGAACACCTTCCAGTCCAACACCATCCTCTGAAATATCGTCAATATGACATTCTTGCCATTTTCCTTTGGCTTCATATCGTCCTGGTATATCGATAATCTCTCGTTCAAATTGTCTTCTATCGATAAACATAATTACCTCCCGTTTTATGTTTATCGACATTCGTTGTTTGTAAATTCATATTTTTTAAAAATATTTTTCTATCTTTGAAAAAGGTGGATTTCTTTGACAGACGGAAAACTTTGTGGTATACTATACCCATCAAGGCTAAGGGAAGAACGGTGAAAGTCCGTCGCGGTCCCGCCGCTGTAACCGGGGACGAAATCCCTGACATGCCACTGGGAAACCGGGAAGGCTGGGAGAGTAGGAAGATCCGGAAGCCAGAAGACCTGCCTCTGGTCGCACCTCATGCTCCGGAAGAGGGCAACGGTGTGTCATTTGTTATATTTTTGGCATGGTTTTTTGAATAAGAAATCCATGGAAGAGGGTTATTTTTGCCTGCAGAGGACCATGGGAAAATACAGTATCGAAAAACCTACAAGGAGGATAGAGTATGAAGAAATTGTTCGTGATGGTGGTTATGTTCGTTTTTTCATGGGTGTATGCCCAGAGGATTGTGACTTTGGGACCACGTCTAACGGAACAGGTTTTTGAACTTGGGTATGGTGCCAATATCGTGGGCAACACTATTTATTGTACCAGGCCTGCCGCAGCTCAAAAAATTCAGAAGGTTGGAAATGTCATTGAAATAAACGTGGAAGCTATTGCCGCTCTTCAACCTGATCTTATTCTGGGCACTGATCTCAATGATTCTAAAAGACTTGAGAAACTCCGGCAGCTAGGGTTTAAGGTAGTTGTCTTCAAACAGCCGGCAAATTTTTCTGAAATCTGCGAGGAGTATCTTCAAATTGCCCGCCTGTTGGGAAAGGAAAAAGAGGCAACCAAAAGGATAGCTGTTCTTAAGGATGAAGTAGAAAAGGTACGAAAACAAACGGCTCATGGGCCCAGAAGAAGAGTCTTTTTCCAGATAGGGATTAATCCCCTGTGGACACTTCCTGATCAGTCTTTTATGCAGGATTATCTTGTTTATGCCAATGCTATCAATATCGCTACCAATGTTGGGTATGGTCAGATAAGTCTCGAACAGGTCATCGTAGCTGATCCTGAGGTGATTCTTATCGCTCTCATGGATAATGAGGCAAAAGAGGCCACGGCTCTCTGGAAAAAAAACCCAAACCTCAGCGCAGTGAAGAGAAATCACATTCATGTCATTGATACGACGATGGCTACAAGTCCGACACCTACCACCTTTGTTGCTATATTGAAACAGATTGTCTCCATGACTCGTTAACGATGAAAAGGATTTGGAGACGTTTTGTTTTCTGGTCGGCGATTACGGTTGTATTTGTGGTGATTGCCAGTCTTTTGTCTCTCGGATGGGGGCCGAGCCATATTTCTCCCTTTCGGGTTATAGGGGTTTTTCTGGGAAAAGAAGAAGCTTTGGTTCGAGATATTGTTCTCAAAGTGAGGTTTCCCCGATGGATATTGGGTTTGGCAGTAGGAGGGGCGCTCTCTCTTGCTGGGGCTATTCTTCAGTCAATGTTTGCCAATCCTCTGGTAGAGCCGTATACACTGGGACTCTCTGGAGGAGCAACCCTGGGTGTTTGTGTGGGGATTATTGCTGGAAAGTGGTTTGGTTGGGAGGGACATCTTTTCTGGTGGAGTCTCGGGGGAGGTCTTTTTTTTATGGGGCTTCTGTATCTTTTGAGTCGTCGTCGAGGTATTGGAGGGGTTTCCCTCCAGTTGTCAGACATGCTTCTTTTTGGGCTTATGCTTTCTTTTCTTGCTTCGGGGCTGGTGATGCTTTTTCTGGCACTGGCACGCGCGGCAGATCTCCATCAGATTATCTTCTGGACGATGGGCTCGCTGGAACAGGGAGGACAAATTTCCCTCGCGCTTGTGTGGGGAATTGCGATTGGGGGCTTGATTCTTTCGTGGCTTTTGGGAAGAGAGATGGATGGATTTTTGCTTGGTGAAGAAGAGGCTTTTTATCTTGGGATGCCGGTTCATCTTTTAAAGAAGCTCTTTTTCTTTGTTGCAGTGGCACTCACTTCTGTGAGTATCGCGAGTGCTGGACTTATAGGTTTTGTGGGACTTCTTGTTCCCCATTTTTATAAGCGTGTGGTGGGTACGGTACATCGTTTTTTTTTACCGCTTGTTTTTTTGGGGGGCGGAGGATTTTTGGTTTTTTGTGATTTTTTAGCCAGGGTGGTTATTGCCCCACTCGAGCTTCCGGTGGGTGTGATTACAGGGATTCTTGGGGGAACACTCTTTATCTTTATGCTTGTGAAGGAGCAAAGGCTATGACGCTTCTCGCCGTGGAAAATCTTGTAGCTGGCTATAAAGATAAAACCGTTCTTCGAGGGGTTTCTTTCACCGTGAATGAAAAAGAGATTCTTGGTATCTTGGGACCCAATGGAAGTGGAAAATCTACTCTCGTTCGTGCTTTAACTGGGGCAATTCCTGCTTCGGGGAAGATAACGTATAAAGAAGTTCCCATGTACAAGTTCTCAAGGCAAAAACTCGCGTGTTTTATGGCGGTAGTGAGTCAGTCGCCTCCTCGTCCCGCAATGACGGTGGATCATTATTTGATGTTGGGACGTTATCCGTACCATGGGGTTTGGGATTTTGGGCTGACCATGGATGAAAAGAAGCTTATGAGGGATTTATCAAAAGAGTTTGGGATAGAGTATCTTTTGGAACGAAAACTTTCTGAGCTCAGTGGTGGGGAGTTTCAGCTTGTGCAGATTGTTCGAGCATTGGTGCAACAGCCTGAGCTTCTCATTCTTGATGAACCGACAGCCCATTTGGATATTGCCCATCAGGTGAGGATATTGGATTGGCTGGAACGGATAAAACAACAAACCACGGTAATGGTTGTTTTTCACGATATGAATTTAGCTTCTCTCTACTGTGATAGAGTGATGATGCTTCACGAGGGTTTAGTTGAGGTAATAGGGGAGCCTGCTGCGGCGCTTACCTATGAACGTATAGAACGCGTTTTTGGAGTGCCCGTCGTAGTGTACCCTTCTCCGATGGAACAAAGACCGCATGTCTATCTTGTGCCTAAAAGGTTTCTTCAAAGAGGGGAAGAATGAAAGAAGTAGTGTTGATTACAGGAGGGATGCGTTCAGGGAAAAGCAGGTTTGCTGAAGAGTATGCCTTGAAAAGATCTTCTTCTCCTATCTATCTGGCCACTGGAGTGGCAGTGGATGAGGAGTTTGCCAGACGGATAGCGTACCATCGATCTGAGAGGGATGGGCGTTTTGCTACCGTCGAAGAAACAAAAGATGTTGTGGGTGTGGTAAGTGGATTTCACCAGGCTCAGGTGATAGTGTTTGAGTGTGTGACCACCTGGCTTGCGAATCTTTTTCATGAGAGAAACTGGCAGTTTACCGTGGAGGATGAAAAATGGCTGAAAATGGAGGTAGTTCGTCTTGTTGAGGGAGTAAAAGATGGAAATCATACCCTCATTGTTGTAACGAACGAAATAGGATTAGGGGTTGTGCCAGCCGATGAGGTCTCAAGACGGTATGTGGAGGTTCTTGGCAGATGCAATCAATGGTTGGCTCAACGGGCGGATGAGGTGTATTTTTTGGTGAGCGGGATTCCCTGGAGGCTTAAATGAAAAATCTTTTGGGTGCTTTTTCTCTTTTGACGATTCTCCCGTTGTCAGGGAAAGGGAATATGGATACGGGGGTTGTTTTGTTTTTTCCTCTGGTAGGGTTGGTGTATGGAGTTGTGGGAAGCGGATGGATTGTTGTAGGGACATGGCTTGGTATGTCACCTATGCTTGTGGTGATGGGGATGATAGTGTTTCCCTGGATTTTGAATGGGGGGTTTCATTTTGATGGGTGGTGTGACTGCTGGGATGGGTTTGGAGTGCACGGGGATAGGGAGAAACGGCTTGAGGCAATGAAGGATAGTCGAATAGGGGCTTTTGGAATGGCGGGTGGCGTTTTTTTGCTTTTGTTTCGTTATAGTGTTTATCCCCTTCTTCTGGATGAATGGAGGGTAATCTGGTTTTCGTGGGTACTCTCGCGCTCAGCAATTGTCTGGCAGGCATGGAGAGCAACCTATCCCAAAAGCAAGGGAACAGGGGCTTTTCTTGTGGGAAAGATCTCAGGGGTACAGGTAGCAGTGGTAACAGTACAGTTGATGCTTTTGGGAGGATTGACAGCATGGTTGGGTGGAGGATGGCGGGTGATAGCAGCTATGGGAAGTGCTGTACTTGCTACGGTTTTTCTGCGGGGGGTGAGTAACCGTCGCATAGGGGGCGTGACAGGGGATGTCCTTGGGGCCACAGCGGAGTTGGTAGAGGCTTTGTCTCTTTTGGCGTGGATACGATAAGCATGAAAACTGTAGAGAAGCTCCTCCCTGGATGGCAAATTGGAACAACTTCGTATCTTGTTGATTGGGGAGAAACTGTAAAAGAGAGTTATGAGTATAATCTCTCTCTTCTTGCTCCTCATGTATCACTTGTCCAGCTCCTTCTTTTGGGAAAGCATTATCTTGACCTATGGGAGGATGATGCATGGCTCTTCTTTTTAAAGGAGTTTCAAGAAAGATGGGATATGTCGTTTGTTGTGCATCTTCCACTCGATCTTCATCTGTGGCCGGTGAGAGAGAGAGAAGACATGAAACTTCTTGCGCATCTCATCAGGAGGTTAGATGTTTTTTCCCCCATTGGGTATGTTCTTCATCTGGAGAGAAGTGATGGGTTGCGATCAGAGCCCTACGTTCCCCGCAGAGAAGACAAAGGGGCTTTTAGAGGGCTTCTCAAGGAGCTTGAGGATCTGGGAGAGTATCCGATAGTGCTGGAGAACACCCATTATGATCTTTCGTTTTTTTCTGAGGAGATTCTTCTTTCCCCCTTTGGGGTGTGTTTTGATGTGGGACATTGGTGGCTTTTGGGAAAGGAGATAGAGGATTTTTGGAAGAAACTGGGAAGTCGGGTAAGGCTTGTTCATTTTCATGGGATAGATGGGGGAAAGGATCATCGTTCGCTAGGCGTTCTTTCTGAGGAAAAACTGAAACGGACCCTCCCTTTGATCCGAAATTTGCCGGTGATTTTGGAAGTGTTCTCTTTTAAAGATTTTCTTTCCTCGATTGTAGTTTGGAATCTTTATGAAAGGAGATAGTATGAGGTTAGTGGAAGTAAAACCCGTTGATCGGAATATCTTGCAACAAGCTCGAAAAAAAATGGACAACAAAACCAAACCTCTCGGATCTCTTGGTATGCTTGAAGAGATAGCATGTCGTGTGGCGGCTATTCAAAAAACTCTTACTCCTTTTGTACGAGAGGTGGTCGTTGTGGTTTTTGCTGGTGATCATGGTATAGTGGAGGAGGGGGTTTCCCTTTATCCCCAGGAGGTAACTGGCCAGATGGTGGCAAATTTTCTTCGAGGGGGTGCCGCTGTGAATGTATTTGCTCGAGAGGTTGGAGCAAAACTTTTGGTAGCGGATATGGGGGTAAAGGGGGAGTTACCCTCTCATCCAGCCCTGATAAACTGCAAGGTCCGTTCGGGAAGTAGAAATTTTTTGAGAGAACAGGCCTTGACAAGGGAAGAGGTGGAGACGGCGGTGCGCAAAGGCATAGAAATTGCCTCTGAGTATGGGAAAGATGCGGATGTACTTATTGCTGGAGAGATGGGTATAGGAAACACCAGTAGCGCAACGTTACTGCTTTCGGGAGTATGTGGGATCCCTGTGAAAGTATTGGTGGGGAGGGGCACAGGGCTTGATGATACCATGCTCCGTCACAAGGCAAAGGTTCTTAGCCAATCTTTTCACAGACGAAGGTTTGACAGACATGATCCTTTCTCTCTTCTTGAAGCCTTTGGGGGATTGGAGATTGCAGGGATGGTGGGCTTTTATCTTGGGGCAGCAGCTCTTGGAAAGGTGTTTGTTGTCGATGGGTTTATTGCCACGGCAGCGTATGCAATAGCAAAGGAGATTGAACCTCTGGTGAAAGAGTATGCCTTTCTTGCCCATCTCTCTGCTGAACAGGGACACCGTCGTGTAGTGGAGAAGCTTGGACTTTTTCCTATCCTGCAGCTTGGAATGAGACTTGGAGAGGGTACGGGAGCGGTTCTTACCGTGCCTTTGCTCAGAGCAGCGGTGAGGGCACTTAGTGAAATGGCTTCTTTTGATGATGCTGCGGTATCACGAGCAAAAAAAAATATAAAAATTTTCCAAAAAACACTTGATTTTTTTGGAAAATATGCTATCATATAAGAAACAAATCCATAAGATGGAGGTAAGGTCTATGAAGAAGTCAGTTCTGGCTATGCTGGCAGTATTGATTGCTGGTACGATGCTCGTTGCTTGTGGCGAGGGTGGCGGTTCCACAAAAGCAGCTGGCACAGGTGGCAAGGTGAAAGCCGGTAAGATCACTTTCTCCTACAAGGGTGTTGAGGGAGAAGAGTACGGGGTAATGAACCTCGCTGGTGATTTCAACGGTTGGAATCCTGCTGATCCTAACTATGCTATGGAGAAGCAGGCCGATGGTTCTTGGGCTATCACTGTAGAGTTTGCTCCTGGCCGCTACATCTACAAGTACACTGCTGATGGCCAGTGGATCTTCCAGGATCAGTCCGAAGTGGTAGATCAGATGGAACCAAAGCCTACTGGTTTCATGGATGATGGCTTCGGCGGTAAGAACGCTTATATCGATGTAGAATAAGCGATTCCATGTGTAAAAAACGGGCTGCTTCAAGCAGCCCGTTTTTTTTTGTAAAAAAATCTTTTTTTGCTTGAAAAAAAAACAAAATGGGTGTAGTATAATGTGAGAACAATAGTAAGGAGTGGTCCATGAAACGAATCATAGGTCTTGTAATGGGATGTTTAGTTTTAGTGGCGTGTGGTTCTCCAAGACCTCCAGAAGCAATATCTTCTTCATCGCCAGCTCAGCCTCAAGAGATGGGTTTCCCTGAGACCATGGTTTTTGAAGGGAGAGGCCAGTCTCAAGAATTCTCCAGTAGTCGTAAGCTTGCTTATCAGGATGTGATGCGGCAGGCGATTGTGAAGATTTTGGGGGAGAGGGATTACACAGCTCAAAAGACAAGTATTGATGGGCAGTTTCTTGCAAACGAGGCGCAGTTTTCTCCCTATATTCTGCAAAAGGAATGGACATCGACTAAGCGAGATGAGAATGGGAATCTTGTTCTGGCTCTCAAGGCAACGATAGCAACGAAAAAACTTCGGGAAGATTTGAGATCTGCTGGTTTTTTGACGACAGCTCCCTCGTCTTCTCCTACGACACAGCCATCGTCAGGATCGCCACAAAGAGAAAACTCTGGGGTAGAGATGGATCTATCAGGAGTGGACATTTCTGGTCTTTCTCTCCTTATTTTCTACAATCCGGAAGCACTTCAGAAAACCGGCGATCCAGATGCTGAGCGCTATGCTAGACGGGCAATTCAGCTTTTGAATCAGGAATTTCTCCAGAGTGGCTTAGAAGTCATTGATCTTGAGGCAGCTGAGAGAGTTCTGAAAGAGAAAAACCTTCTCCAGGAGGAGGCTCGAGGCAATGTTGGGCTTGGGCTTTTGATAGCCCAGCAAGTTCACGCGGAACTCTACGGAGAGGTTACACCAACAGTAAGCTATCGTGCAGGGACAACTGCTCATGTTATTCTTGATTGTAAGCTCTATGTGAGAACAGGAGGAAGGGTAATAGCTAGCATCCAGAAGGGTGGTGAAGAGTATGATTCAGCATCTCTTGAGGCATCGGTTACCGCCAGTATGCGGGATGCTGTAAAAAAAGTTTCAAAAGATCTGTTTATAAACTTGAAAAAATATGTAAAAGATGGTAGATTTTATACGGTGAGACTGATTGAGGTTGGTTCTGCAAGAGATGCATCCGCCTTTGCAGGGACAGTCTCAAAACTTGAAAGAGTAAAGAGTGTAAAACAAACACTTTACTCTAAAAATGATAGGACGGCGGAGTTTGAGATCCAGTTCCAGGGAAGTCCTAATGAGCTTATGGAGATTATTTTTGATGGTGTGACGGCGAAACCAGGATTCGAATCACTGGATCTTTTTACTCTGCGAGGTAATGAGTTGATTTTTACCATGCAATAGCATGGCATAAAACAAAGAAAATATACACAAAAGGAGGATCTTATGAAAAGATCTGTGTGGTTTTTGATGACATTGGTGGCAGTAACTCTCATGGTGGTAAGCTGTGGCGGGAAAAAGCCAGAGCCTGCTCCTCAACCTCAGCAACCTGTTTCTCCTGAAGCTGACGCTCTTCGCATCAAGGTTTATACTATTCAGGCAAGTGAAGAGCCCAAGCCAAAGTGGGTGAACAAACGCTGGTACATCGGTAAAGATGAAGAAGGCGTAAAAACCATCTATCTTACCGTTTCCGCTCAGGCTGTTCGTAAAGACAACGCAGCACGCCTTGCTGAAGCTGAGAAGATTGCCAAACTTACCGAGGCTATCAAGCAGGTGGCAACCCGGGAGTTTGCGTTGGCAAGAGCAGGCATGCTTGATCCAGATTCTGACAAAGCCCTGGAAACTTATTTTGAAGAGACAATTGCTGCTGTTTCCAAAAATGTGAATATCTCTGGTGCTATGAATGTGGCTGACTACTGGGAATATGTCCAGGAGGTTCAGGGAGGCGAATCCAAGACCTATTATATCTACTACAAGCAGTATGCTATGCCTTACGCCCTCTTTGAAAAAGCTCGCAAGGATGCCTGGGACAAGCAGCCTAAACCTGTCAATAAAGACCTTCAGAACAAGGCTCAAAAGGTACTCGATAGTATCAATCAGTATGAGAGCCAGGTTGCTCAGGGAGAATAAGTTTGCTCATCATGAGGGAGGCCGTCGAAAGGCGGCCTTCTTTTTTTGAAAAATTTTCTTTCTTATGCCATAATACATTATAGCTGAGAATGTAAGGAAGAGATATGTTTAGCACCCATTCGTTTCGCTCTACATGGTTAGAGGTAGATCTTACGCGATTGAAAGAGAATCTGAAAAGTATCTTTACCCACGCGAACAAAAAATCCATGATAGCTGTGGTGAAAGCCGATGGGTATGGACATGGAGCAGTAGAGATTGCCCGTACGCTTGAACAAGAAGGTGTATCCTGGTTTGCGGTGGCTACTCTTGATGAGGCGATAGAACTGCGTGAAAATGGGGTGAGGGGAGATATTTTGGTTTTAGGACCTGTTGATCATCGATGGCAGAGGGAGATCATAAATTGTGGGTGTGTGGCCACGGTGGTTTCTCTTGCTGAAGCTGAGCATCTCAGTAAAACAGCCGTCGCTCTTGACAAAAGCCTCCGTGTTCATGTGAAGGTCGATACCGGTATGGGGAGATTTGGAATTCTTTTTGAACAGGCTTTTTCAGATATTTCTGCTATGATGGAGCTCCCCGGCATTACGGTGGAGGGGTGTTTTTCTCATCTGCCCTCGGCTGATCACGATAGGGAGTTTTCCGAGCATCAGATCCAACGTATGCGAAATTTGCGTCATGATCTTGAAAAAAAAGGTGTTCATATTCCCTTCTGGCATATAGCCAACAGTGAAGCTGTGTGGAATCTTTCCGATGCGTATGGGACGGATTTCACGCATATTCGTCCCGGGATTTCTCTCTATGGAGTTGCTTCTGTTCCTTTTGCGAACGTGAAAACCTTGATGACTCTTAAAACCAAAATTGTCCAGATGAAACGGCTTTCACAGGGAAGTACGGTAAGTTATCTTCGTACGTATCGTGTTACTATGCCAAAAGAGTGGATAGCCGTTTTGCCTATTGGATACGCGGATGCTGTTCCTGTGGTGGGTTCTGGAACATATGAGGTGGTTATTCGCGGGAAACGCTATCCCCAGGTAGGAAGGGTGTGTATGGACTCTATGATGGTGAGTTTGGGGGAGAATAAAGAAGGTATCAGGGAAGGAGAAGAAGTGGAGATTTTTGGGGGTGAGATTTCTCTGCTAGAATTTGCTCAAAAGAGTCAAAGGATTCCTTATGAGGTGATGTGTGGTGTGTCGAAACGGGTGCCTCGAATCTACAGAGGAGAAGAGAAATGATTATTGATTTTCATACCCATTTCTATCCTGAAAAAATAGCACCTAAGGCAATGGAAGCCATGAGGAATGCTAGTGGATGGAAACTTTATGGGGATGGAACGTACCAGAGTCTTGTCCAGTTTATGGAAGAAGATGGAGTCTCACTGTCAGTTAATCTACCAGTGGCAACCAAGCCAGAACAGGTGATCTCTATCAATCGACAAATGGTAGAATGGAACAAGAAACAGACTAAAGTCGTTTGTTTTGGAACCTATCATCCAGACTTTGTGCGTCTGGGAAATCCGGAGGAGGAGATAGCGTTTCTCGCCAGTCAGGGCATCAGGGGTATAAAACTTCATCCCGAATATCAGGATTTTTACCCTGATGATCCGCGGATGACAGAGTTTTATGAGCTTTGTGCTAAGTATCATCTTCTTCTGTTGATGCATGCAGGGAGCGATGTAGCTTTTTCTACCACGCATGGGACGCCAAAGCGATTTCGAGAGGTGCTCAAAGTGAGAGGTATAAGGTTGATTCTTGCCCATATGGGTGGGTATCGTCAATGGGAAGAGGTGGCCCAGGAGCTTGTGGGGGCATCTTCCCTCTACCTTGATACATCGTTTTCTCTCGATCTTCCTAACACTTTATTCAAAGAGATTATTTTGGCGCATGAGCCGTATAAGGTGCTCTTTGGAAGTGATTTTCCCTGGACGAGGGCAGGAGAGATGGCGGCGAAAATTCGGAGTCTTGATCTTGGAAAAACAAACGAGGAGCTTATATTCTCCAAAAATGCTTTGTGGCTTTTGGATATATAAGGCAATAGGAGGAATTTTTTTTAAAAACTTTTAGTTTTACAAGAAAAATAGCCGATAAATACAAGGATAAATCGATACAACAAAAGAGGTGATGTATGGCCTGGTTGCTTCCCTTCAAGGCAGGGTATTATAACCCACAAAAAATCGCTCGGATTGAAGATTGTATTTCTTCACCCTATGATGAACTGGAAACGGGAGAGCTGAACCAGCTTCAAAAAAATCCTTATCATTATTCTCACGTCATTCGAACTGTTCCTGGTGATAATGAGAGTTATGTAACAGCGAAACACAAGCTTTTTGGATGGTTTATTCGTGATGTTATTCTCTTTGATAAAGTGGCATCGCTTTATGTTTATGAGCAGTCTTTTATTTCTCAGGGTACCGTGCAACGCCGATACGGTATTTTTGCCCGTGTTGCTGTAGAAGATTTGGCTAAAAGGCTTCGTCTTCATGAAGAGACAATAGAAGAATACGTTGAGGACAGTTATCAGCGGATTGCTGTCTCTCAGTGTCATCTTGAGCCACTTTTGGTGGGTTATCATAATCCATCGCTAAAAATTGCAGACAATGTTTCTCAAAATCTTTCCCTCCCCCCTTTGATTTCTTTTGGTGGGAGTAGTGAAAACGAACATCGAATTTACCAGGTTTCCGAGCCTGCAGTGATTGATCGGTTGGCTTCTGCTCTTCAGGGAGAGAAACTTTTTCTCCTGGATGGGCATCATCGCTTCATGGCAGCTCTCCGTTATCAGGAAGAACAAAAAATGGCGAAGGGATCGGCGTATACAGGTGAGGAACCATGGAATTATGTTCTTATAGCGCTTGTCAACATGGCTGATGAGGGGTTTACTCCACTACCGTGGAACCGGCTGATTAAGACGCTGCCTCTTTCTGCTCAGGATCTCATGAAGCAGATGGGGACTGTTTTTAAATTGGCCGCCATTCCTTTCCAGGATGCTATGACAGAGAAGGCAGCAAGAAAAAAACTCAGGCTGTTGCTTTCTGAGTATGCTTCAAAGAAGGTTTCAGCATTTGGTGTGGCCTTGAGCCAGGCTTCAACGAAGTATTTTCTTGCAGTGGGGGGACAGGGTTTCTCACCTCTGGTAGTCGATGAACAGGTTATTCGAAAGATTTTGGGGATGAACCCACGGTATCCCGATGTGCATTATGAAAGCCAGGATCAGAGGGCTTTTGAGAGGGTGAAAAACAAGCAGTATCAGGTGGCTTTTTTTACGCAAACGATTTCACTTTTAGATTTTGTGCAACTTCCATCTAATCAAATATTTATGCCGAGGGCTTTTGATTTCTATCCCAAGGTGCCAAGCGGTGTGATCTTGTATTCATTTAAGTATTCTGTGTAACAAGGAGGCGTGATGAAAAAGCTTATTGTGTTGATTTTTGCCGTTGTTTTTCTTGCGATTGCAGGTTGTCAGACAGAGAAAAAAATAAGCGAAGAAGATTTGACCAGGAATGCAAATTTGCTCAAAGATGAAGTGCTTTCTCAAACCAATGTAAGTCCAGTTTTAACTAATGAAGTTACTCTTCAGACGGTAGAACCGATAGTTCTGGCCTCTTCCCAGATAGAGAGTACAAATACCTTATCTGAGATTGCTCCTCTGGAGGATAAGCCAATAGAGGTGCCACAAACATCCAAACCTGCGGTATCTTCTTCTGTGCAGCGTTCTCCTCAAGTAGCCAAGGTCGGAAGCTATATGAAGGTGGGAACAGATCGGTCCGGACAAACCCTTTCTCCCCGTCGATACATTAAGATTTCTTCGTGGGTATTTACTCAGGAGGGGAAAACTGTAGACTTTTATTTGTATGCGGTTCCTTTCAAAAGTGGTAAAGTTCAGAGTGCTAATCTTATCGGTCGAGTAAGGGGAATAGAGGTGATTAA
The DNA here is from genome assembly GCF_023525255.1 of Thermospira aquatica. Classification (GTDB taxonomy): domain Bacteria; phylum Spirochaetota; class Brevinematia; order Brevinematales; family Thermospiraceae; genus Thermospira; species Thermospira aquatica. Next base: position 1,582,922 of record NZ_CP073355.1, read on the forward strand.
CAACCAGGCTCAATACACAAGGTATTGGAATGGTATAACTATCCATGGCAATTTCCTTCCCAAAGGGAAATACAATATCTACCTCACCTATGTGATCAAGAATTCCAAGGGAAAAGTGATCAAGACAGAGTCCCGTTATTGGGGCAGAACTACAGATTTTTATCTGGTGTTGGAATGATGATGAGAGAAAAAGAGGATGGGAAGGGGTACTATGTTGCTTACAGTGCTAAAATCTAAAATACATCGAGCGGTTGTTACAGAGACAAATCTGGAATACGTAGGAAGTATTACGATAGATGAAGAGCTTATGGAAGCCGCGGAGATTTATCCTTATGAGCAGGTACACGTCTGGAATATTACCAATGGTTCTCGGCTTATTACCTATGCTCTGAAAGGTGAACGTGGAAGTGGGGTGATTTGTATTAACGGTGCGGGAGCCCACCACAACCGTGTGGGGGATAGGGTGATTATTGCTGCCTTTGCACAGGTGGAAAAAGAAAAAATTTTTTCATTTTCACCAAAGATTCTACTAGTAAATGCCGAAAATAAGATAGAGACTTTATTAGAGAATTAAACGTAAGGAGAGGTTTATGAGATACAAAGGGATTTGGTTGATAACGCTTTTGACCATGTTGCTTTTTTTTGGGTATACCTCTTCTCTGTTTGGTTGGGGTTTTTCCGACCGAGACAGGGAGACTGTGAATTTGCAGACGTTTTTGATTAGTGATTTTGGTGATGAGAAAGACCAGACCAACAATCTGGTGTGGAAGGCGAGGTTTTCTCGTTTTGCTAAACCTTCTAATATCATGGACCCGGGGAGCCCTGTTGATCCCGAGGCTTGTAACTCTGCCTATTTTGCAGGGAAGCCACTCGGTATTCCTGAAGAAATGGAGCAGCGTCAGAAATGGGTTCTGGGAGTGAAGGCACAATATGTGCGTAAGGGTTACAATTATGTTGAGATTATTCCCTATCATCTGGCCAGAGCTGGGGTAGATGCGAATGGCAAGCCTTCCAATGTTGGTGATGTAAAGGAAACCAATGTTTCTCTGGTGGGTGTGGTCAAATCCCTCGATATGTGGCTTTGGGGTGGAAATTATAACTACTGGCTTGAGTTTTATCTGCGGGATTACAAGGGTTTTCTTCACAGGGTTCCGGCGGGGGATATTAAGTTTGTGGGATGGAAGAATCTTCGAACAACGGTTCCGTCGTATATTCCTCAGGCCCAAAATCATGTACCTTTCCTCAAGCCGCTTAAGCTTGAGATGATCAAGCTCTGGAGTCATCCTGAGGAGAGGGTTGATCAATTTTATGTGTATTTGGATTATCTTCAGGTCCAAACCGATGTCTACCTTGAACGTTTCAACGGTGACGATCTGGCCAATAACCGATGGTAAAACGGCAAAGGAGAAAAGCTATGAAAAGAGCAAAATGGTTTCTTATATGGATGTTGGTGAGTGGAGTACTCCTGGTTTTTGTTACGGGAGTTCTGTTTGCCCAGCAGGTGGAGAATACCGGCGGGAATCTGAGATTGGGAGAGTTTCCTGTTATCAATACGAACGCAGGGGAATCTGCTGATAAGACGGTAGCCACGGAGTTGCTTCAGACTCTTTTGGTTGATGATTTTGAGGCAGCAGGGGAATGGTCGGCATTTATTCCCAGGGACTATGGGTATGCTTCGGCTATCCGTCGTGAAGGGTCTCCTTCGGCGATTAAATCGGATAAGAATAAATATGCCCTTGGTGTAAAGGTTTCTTTTATGAAGCGTGATTGGTCGTGGGTTTCTATTACCCCCGCTAAACCAGCCAAGATTCGTGGTATTACCAAAAACCTCAAGGTTTGGGTGGTGGGAAGAAACTATCGGCATGTTATTAGTGTCGTACTGAGGGATTATCTTGATCGTATAAAGTATCTGCGTGGGGATAGGCTTATCTGGGTAGGATGGAAACAGATGACGATCAATATTCCCGATACGATTGAACAGGAAAATTACAAGGTCTCTGAAGAACGGGGGGTCACCTTCTTGGGATTTCGTATTGATTTTGAGCCGGATGATATGATAGGACGCCCGTTCTATGTGTACTTTGATTACCTTACAGCGGATGTCGATCTCTACTCAGAGCTCAATCTGAATGCAGACGATATGATTGATAACTGGTAAAAAATGAAGGGCTGTCTCTTATGACAGCCCTTTTTCCTTATGTGAAGTTGGAAGGAGGTGGGGAATGGGCAAAAAATTTGTTTTTGTTGGTTTGTTAGCGAGTTTTTGGGTGGGTTTTTGTTTGACGGCGTGTGAACGAGTAGTGAAGCAGGAGAGTGAATTTCGTTTTGAAAGTCGCTCTCCTTTTGTTCTGGAAACGAATTTTGTTGCCCATGGGAATTATATTTTTTATGGGGTATTTTCTTCGGATGGAAGATTTCTGGCAACGGGTAGTGCTGATAGGACAGTGGCAATCTGGGATACAGCAAAGTGGGAGCGTGTAACCCTTTTAAAGGAAAATTATTCTCAGCTCTGGGGAATGCCCTTAGCTTTTGATAAAAATGACAATTATGTGGTCTATGGAGCCTATGAAGAGCTTGTTCTCTGGGATAGAATGAATCAGAAGGTAGGAGTGCGTACCAATGGCCACAGGAATAGGGTGCAAACAATCAAAAAAGTAGAAGATATGGTGGTGAGTGGAGGAGCGGATGGATTTATCAGACTCTGGCGTGTGCCATCTCTCGAACTTGTGGGTGAAAAAAAGATATCTCTGAAAGAGATCTGGAGTATTGCGTATGACGAAAAGAAAAAGATCATTATTACGGGGGGCGAAGATGGCACCGTTTCTCTGTTTACTTTTCCAGAGTTTGTGCCGATATATTCTACAAGGGAACACATGTTTCCGGTGGAGTATGTGGCTGTAGCTCCAGGAGGAGGAGTATTTGCTACGGCTGGCGGAGAGGGACTGATCTATCTTTGGGATGTTCTGAAAAAATCTCCTCTTAAAGAGTTGCGTGGACATGTAGGAGCGGTACTTGTGGTAGCTTTTCTGGACAGGCGATACCTGGCCAGTGGTGGTGAAGACGATACGCTTCTTTTCTGGGATCTGGAAACGGAAAAGGTGGTAGGCATGGAAAATCTGGGATCCGATGTGATGGCACTCCAGTATGAGCCTTTGACGAAAAAATTGTTTGTAGGAACGAGGAGAGGCGAAATATACATCTGGAGGTTTAATCCAGAACCATAGAAATAGTGGAGAAAGTGTATGGATAAGGAAATTTCCCAAAAAAATGAGATTATCAATCTCTACAATCACGTCAGGATCAAACGTATTGGTGTTATGTTGCAGGAGAATAAAAACAAATTTCATCTGACAGGTTTTGTCACCAGGGTGGATATGAGTGTGGTCAATTTGTTTTTTGATAAGGAACCCGCGATTTTGCCTATTCAGAATGTTATTCTTTCCTTTGAGTACAATAAAAATTTTTATTATTCAGCGCCTACTACAGTTCGGTTGTATAACTTTCAACTTCGTTCAATTGAAGTTTTGATTCCTGAGCGGATATGGTATCATCCTGTGAGACGGTATAATCGCTATAGCCTAAAAGAGCCAGGCAAGGTCAAAGTTTATATAAAAAAAATAGAAACCAAACTTCAAGAAACGACACAGGTGAATATTTCAGAACTTCCAGAGAATCTGCGGGTTATTTATCTTGCCTTAAAGGAAGAAAATCCCGATCTCAAAAAGATCCTTGGCATGGTAGGGGAAGAAATTAAACGTTTTAGTCCGCAGTTTAAGATTAATATTTTTAAGAACCTTGATCAGATTTCTCCTTTGGAAAGAGTAGTGTATACGTATAAAAAGCCTTTCTGGATTTCGGATACGGAAAATATTCCAAACTATCTTCATATTGGAGAGAAGTTTGGGGTTATCGGGTACGAGAAGTATTTTGAGATGATTAAAAAGAAGATGGCTCCGGATATTCTGGATAAGATCAGGCAGACGTATATGAGTCGGGGGATCCTTTCGTATCTTCTTATTCCTATTCTTATAGGCGATAAGGTTATGGGGGCTATTGAGATTACTGTACCAAGAGAGAGTGGCAAGAAAGAGCTCAGCATTTATGATGTTTTTTATATTCGCAGTTTGGCGGATATTATTGCTGAGGTTTTGGTGAAATCGTATGCAGCTGCCCCTGAGGGAAAAAGTGAGGAACTTGAGTTGGTTGATATTTCTCTGGGGGGCATCTCAGTGGTGAATAAAAATATGTACCTTATGCATACGATTAAGGAAAATTCTATCCTGAAACTTGGTATTCAATATGAAAATACTGAGCTGGAAGTGAGAACAAGGGTGATACGGATGAATTATATTCCCGGTGAAAATGCGGGTATTCACATGGCAATGGAATTTGTCGGGCTTGAAGAGGAAGGAAAACAGCTTTTGAATAAGATTATTCGTGAGAGTGAGAAGGCAGTCTGATGCGAAGGAGAAATTCCTGGTTTAAAACGGCAAGTTTAAAACTGGCAAATCTTGTTTCTGAACCTAGTAATCAGATAGTTTTGGTGCTTTTTGTTTTTTTACTCGGGATGGTGCCTCTTATCTGGTGGTTGGAACGTTCTGGCGGAAATGATCTTTTTAGGACGCTTGGGGACGCGCTGTGGTGGCTTATTGTCACTATTCCGACGGTTGGGTATGGAGATATTGTTCCGAGAACAGCTTTTGGTCGTTTACTTGGTGTGATTGTGATTGTCTTTGGAGTGGCGTTTTATGCTATTCTGAGTGGTCAGATTGTTTCTTTTTTAATAGACAAAAAACTCAAAGAACGGAGGGGACTGGCGGTGGTAAGAGTAAAAAAACATGTTTTGGTTCTCGGAGTCAATGGTTATCTCGAGAGATTTTTGATGGTACTTCCTGAATTTATGGGAGACAAGGCAATGAGTGTGGTATTGGTAAATGACATGTCTGAGGATGAATTTCTCGAGGTAAAGGATAAATTTCCCCATCTTATGCTCCGTTTTGTTTTTGGGGATTATACCAAAGAGGCGGTTCTCAGGCGTGCCGGTGTGGAAAACGCCTTTCATGCTTTTATTCTAGCGGATAATTTTCATCACCGTTCTCTGGATGATGCCGATGATAGAACGATTATGGCAACGCTGAGTTTAAAGGCAATTCATCCCGATCTTCCTGTGAGTGCCGAGGTGATAAAAATAGAAAAGGCAAGTGCTGTTAAGAGAGCGGGGGTAGAGAATGTGATTTTTAATGGAGCGTTTAGTCCTACACTTCTTTCGGCAGCGCTGGTTTCTCCTGCTGTACCACTTTTTTTTCAGGATTTGGTGGCAAACTATGAGAGTCCGAGGCTCACGATTGTGGGTATAGAACCCCAGTTTATTGGGAAGCCGTTCCGGGAGTATTTTTTGGCCATGAGAGAAAAGTATAGACTTATGGTGGTTGGAATCTATAGGACAGAAAAAGAGCTCAGTATAGAGGATATGCTTTCTGGCAATGATGCTATTGATGAGTTCATTCGTTCAAAACTCAGAGGAGAAGAGACGGAAGAAACAAAATACCATGTAAATATTAATCCCCCTGATGATTATATCCTCTCTTCTGAAGATACGTATGCTTTCGTGATACGATAAAGGGGTGGTTATGCAAGAGAAGGAATCTTTTTTAGGGAAAATAACGCTTTTTTCTGAATTAACCGAAGAAGAGCGAAAACAGGTTGGGGATATTCTTCATTACAGGCATTATAAAAAAGGGGAAGTGATCGTGAGTGAAGGAGATGAGGGGACGTCGTTGTTTCTTTTTCAAAAGGGTGTGGTTCAGGTGACAAGTCAAATTACTCTGAAGCGAACGGGGGATGATAAATGGATGGAGGCCGAGAAATCTATTGCTACCTATGATGAGGTGAAGATGCCTTTTTTTGGGGAGATGTCGCTTTTGACGGGGGCTCCTCGTTCGGCAACCGTAAAAGCCATGACCGATGTAGAACTCTACGAAGTGTTTCAAAAGGATTTTTATGATCTCTGTGAGCGCAATCATACGATTGGGTATAAGCTTTTGAAGGCTATTGCGCAGGTTTTGTGTGGGCGGATTCGTTCGTTGAATCAAAATATCTTGAAACTTACAACAGCCTTGTCGATTGTGGTGAGTAAAAAGAGGTGATAGCAAAAGAGAAATTTGCATTTTTTTTGAGTAAGTTGTAACATAAAAGGGTATGAGGAAGAGGAAAGAAGTTTTTCGTCTTTTTCGTGTGAGTCTCCAGGTTAAAGTGGTGCTTTTTGTTGCTTTTGTGTTTTTGGTTTTTGCTGTCCCATTTATTCGTTATAATGCGGTGCAGCAACAGAAAGAGAGAGAGGATCTGATCGCACGAAATCTTTCGGTGTATCTTGATGCTTTTCGCAAAAATGTTGAAGGGTATGCAAGTGATAAATGGGGGCAGGTTTCCACGGAGGGAACAAGTGATGTTGCTTTGTCTACCACCTTTTCAAGGGATATAGACGAGAAAGGTCTCAATAGTTTTCTGGAGAATATCTTTGGGACGGATAAAAAACAAAAGCAACTGCAGAGGCAGATAGAGGTTCTCCGGACAGCCATTAAAGAACAGAGTCGTCAACAGAAACTTCAGCGAGAAAAAGAGCAGAAGCTTTTGGTACAACGTCAATATATGTCTATCCAGGAGTATCTTTTTACCTTGACGAATATTCCCTCTTTTAGTATGGCTTTTTTTGTTGATCCTAATGGATATATAGTCTTTCATACCAAACCGGAGCTGGTAGGGGGAAAGATTAGTCAAACGAATCGTGAGATTCTCTTTAAAGGGTATCTTCCTCGTTTGTATTTTGTGAGGCTTCAGCGTTCGTATGAGGCTTTTATACCTCTGTATGATCAGAGTTTTTCTCAGGGTATCGTATCAAAAGAATGGCAGGGGTTCCTCCGTGATGTGTCTGAAGGAAAGCTTTTTCGGAGCCAGAGTTTACCAGCCGAGGTTCGGAGGAATTTTCTTCTCATTGAGAGATTTGATGAGGTGTATGATCGTTATTTTGATGTATCGGGGAATTTGACTCTTGCTGGCGAAAAACTGAAGTCTAAAGGGCTCATGACCTCATCATTGGTGCGAGCAGTCTACACCTTGAAGCAGGTTTTTGATCGTTATAAGCGGGGACAGGAGCAGGTGCTTGTCTCTAATCAGATGACAAACCTCGTTCGGTGGTTTCAAGTAGCGGGAGTCTCAGAGAAGGAGATTCTTCAGTATCAAAAATGGTACCGTTCGCGAAAGATCTTTACTCACACCAATCTTCTCAAGGAAAGAGATAGACAGACATTGGTTTTTTTAGATAGTGTTGAACGTTACTTGAGAAAATATATTGAGTTTTCTCCGAAGACAAAGAAGTCTCTGTGGAGGACGACAGATTTACTCGATGAGCTTTTGAAGGGGTATGTTTCAAATAGAGTGGCTCAAGATAAGGTTTCAAAGAAAAAGTTTACAGAGGAAGGATATACGGCTGTTTTTGAGAAGTCGTATTTTGTCGTAGCAATGCAAAATGCCGCGGAGAGCTATCTTAAACTCAGGTCTTATCGTACCAGGCAACGAGAGTTTGATAGTTCGGCCATTCATGAGCTTTTCCAATATCTTTATGCTCCCTATCGTACAGGAACAGTGGCGATTTTACTTTCTATTGAAGATTTTGAGAGACAGCAGAAAGCTGTTGAGTTGCGTTCAATTGATATGGCGGTTTTTCTTCTTTTGAGGGTGCTTTTGCTTGCCTGGATCTTTGTGAGATTTATGCTTCAGTCGTTGGCAAAATTGGCGGAGGGAACGGAGGAGATTGCTTCTGGAAAATGGGGAAAACAGGTGGAGGTGTTCTCTTATGATGAGATAGGGGATTTGGCAGAACGCTTTAATGCGATGAGTCTCCGTATTGCAAAAATGTTTCAAGAAGTTAAAGAAAAAAGCCGCATGGAAGCTGAGCTTGAGTCAGCAAAGGAAATCCAGAATGCTATTTTGCCTCAGCAGTATCCCCAAGTATCGGGATATCTTTTTAGTGTGTACTATCAGCCACAGACAGAATCTGGAGGGGATTATTATGATTTTGTTGAGGTGGGAGCAAATCGGTTGGGTGTGGTTGTTGCCGATGTGACAGGACACGGTGTGGGTGCAGGGATGGTGATGGCTATGCTTCGTTCTGCTCTTCGTACGTATGCTGGTGGGAAACTGGACGCTGCCAGGGTGCTTAAAGAAGTGAATCCTGTGCTCTATCGTGATACCTTACCTACCATGTTTGCAACGGTCTTTTATGGGGTGCTTGATATCCAGAACCATGAGCTTTATTATACAAGTGCGGGACATCAGCAAGGAATACTTTATCATCCACAGGAGAGAAAGATACGCTTGTTAAAAGGCGGTGGTATGCCGGTAGGAATGGTGGAGTCTTCGATTTTTGATCCGGAGATCCAGCTTTATAAAGTGGGTTTAAGACAAGGAGAGTTTCTGATTCTCTATACTGATGGTATTACAGAAGCGAAGAATCAGAAAAACGAGGAGTATGGGGAGACGAGGTTCTATGAGGCGATTAGTCGGTTTGCCTCTACAGATGTTCATGGGATGAGGGATAAGGTTATATCGGATCTTTTAGCATTTTGTGGGGATGCACCACCAACAGATGACAGAACGATGTTGATTGTTTACCGAGCGTAGTGTTAACTTTTTCCTCATTTTTTGTCGATAATAAAAAAAGAGGGAAATATGGCAAAATATCTCATCGCATTGCATGGCATAGGGCTTTCGAGGAAGTATCTTTTTTATGTCAAGGATTTTTTTCAAAAAAAAGGGTTTATAGTTAGAGACATGGATCTGTTGGGGTTTGGAGCCACAACTGTTCAGAATAGAGGAGATATTAGCGATTTTCATGAGTATACCCGAAGTTTGGTGCAGGTAAGCCGAGAGATTCGTCAGCAGGATCTCCAAGCGAAAATATTTGTATGGGGGGAAAATCTTGGGGCAACGATTGCTCTCATGTATGGTATAGAGTATCCGCAATGTCCGAGTGGTATTGTCGCTGTGAATCCGTTGCTTTCTCTTGAGTTGGGATTTTCAAAGATGGATATCGCAAAAAATCATATGGCTTCTCAGATTGCCCCGAATACAAGGATAGAGTTTCCGTTTTTGCTCCAGGATCTTACAGATGATGAACATATAGCTGAGACAATTGCCTCGGATGAGGCGCGTTGTACCTCTATAACGGCGAGATTCTGGGGTGCACTTTTTCGCGCCACGGTTTTTCTCTGGACGGATGCCCGTCGGATGCAGGTTCCCTTTTTGATCCAGTATTCCAGAGGCTCTCATTTTGTTTCCGAAAGGGCGGTTGAGCATTTTTTGGGTTTGGCTTCTTCTCCTCTCAAATTAAAAGAGGGTATTGAAGGACCACCGCTTCTTTCTCTTTCAAAGAAGCGGGAGGATATCTATGAGAAAGCATTATCGTTTTTTGATCTTTGTGATCATCAGAAAAAATAGCTGAGGCTTATCATTCCTCTTTCGGTTGGTTGAACATCTCGACTGATGAGAGAAAAGAGGTAGCTATCTAGCCACGTGAGGGTTATGCGGGTGTTTTTTCCAGTTGCAACGAAGCCAACAGTGATACCCCATTGTTTGAGAGGGGAGGGAGTTGTCCATAGGTTTTCTGAGAAGATTCCAATATGATACGGAATACCAAGCCAAGATAGTTGGCTTCTCCATCCGATTCGGATATCCCAGGGAGTAAGCAGAGATGTTTTCACGGTTTGGTTGGTACCATTGATAGTAAAGAGACTCCCTGAAACATCGGTATAATTTATCTCAGAAAGCCATTCTCCTCTTGGTGTAGTGAGAGAAAATCCTATGCGGAATCGTGAAGGGAATTGTTCAATGACTTTTTGTCCGTACAGAGAGTTTTGCCATTCAAGGGGAGGAAAATAGTACCAGGAAGCCCCTGTCCTTAAAACCGGAGTGATCTGGTATAAAACTCCTGCAGAGATGTTCCAGCCAAGGGTGATGTGTTCTTGTTCTTTTGCGAGCAGTATTCCACAATATACCCCTCCTCGCAACGTAGGGAAAACAGAGAGGCTTGCGCCTGTACCAAGCGTGTATACCCCGAGATCCGAAACATACGAACTGATGAGGCGACGCATGGAGATACCCCATCCATACAGTGGATTACCTGTACTTATTCCCAAAAAGGGAATGGGGTCTGGTTGCAGGTTGTAACTTCCACTGAGAGGATCTCTCAAAGTGAGTGAGGTAGAAAGATTCCATGTGATAGTCGTACGAAAGGGCAGACCGATAGAAGCAGGCTGACTATCCATCGTGGTGGGACTGGCAGGGTGGGCAGCAATCGCTGATCCAACTCCTGAAGCCTCTGCTCCGAGATCGGTGAAGTGCCAGCTCCTCCATCCGTAAAAGAGAGAGAGGGAGATCAGCATTCCCCCAAAAATGAGAAAACATCTTTTGCTATTCATCTTGGATACGGAAACTGGCAATAGCCCTATCAAGTTGCTGAATGGCTTCAAAACTCTTGCTAAAGGCTTCGCCGATCCTGGTGTAGGATGAAGTGATGAAGGAGATGCCATCCATGAGACGCTTACTGAGTTCGGCAAGTTTTTCTGCTGTTTCACCGAGACCTGTCATGATTTCTGAAAGGGAACCATCATTGGATTCGATGATGCGTATATTTTCTTTGATGATTTGAGATATCTTTTGCATTTGTTGAAGCTCCTGGAGGCTTATTTCTGCGGTGGAGGCTTCGTTTCGAGCCATATGGGTGATGTTGGAGATTAGTTGGGTGGTGGAACTCATTTCGTTTTGCATAGTCTGAAAGATTTCATTGAGTTTTTCGTTGATGTTTGCTCCCCGCTCGTTTTTCTGCTGCATTTCGTGGATGAGGCTCTCAATCTGACGGGCAGAGTCTGCCGTATGAATGGCAAGCTGTCGTACTTCAGAAGCCACAATAGCAAAACCCTTGCCGTATTCTCCAGCGTGCGAGGCTTCAATGGCAGCGTTCATAGCAAGGATGTTGGATTGGTCGGAAATATCCATAATGAGTTTCACAATTTCGTATACTTTTTTGTTAGTTTCCTGAACAGCTTTTGACGCGTCAAGGAGTTCACTCAGGCCCGAGTGTCCCTCGAAGACAACCTTGGAGAGTTTTTCAAAACGTTCGGAAGAAGAGAGTGTCATATCTATCATGTTTTTAAAAGTAGAGATGACTTTTTGATAGGACTCGATAATACGTTCGAGAACATTTTGTTGAGTGAGATAGTTGGAGATGGCTTTTCGTACCTCTTCCATGGTTTCCTTGAAGCGTTTGTTGGCTTCACGAATCACATCGACCTGGGCTTCATAGTTTTCTCCCGATTCAGTGATGATGTGGGTTACCTCTTCGGCTTCACTTTTGGATTGGTTCATGATGTTGTTGGTAATCTCTCCGGACTTCTGAACAATCTTTTGCATTTCCTGGATAGTGAGAAAGGTGTTTTGAAGTTTTTCAAGGATGCGGTTGATACCTTCGGTCATCATACCAACATCATCAAAGCTGAGGATGAAAACTCTTTTTGAGAGGTCCATAGCTCCCTGAGACAACTGAATGATCTGGTTTCGAAGATTGGAAATGTGGGACTGATTTTCCCAGAGGATGGTGGCAAAGAGAATACTACCCATGATTAACAGGTACATTTCTATAAAGACGAAATGAGAGATAGCATGGGAAAGAGAGGGAATTTCTTGTGAAAGCTGGGCATGATAGATGTAATATATGGCCCCTACGCCACTAAAGACAACGATAAACAGGATAAGAAACAACGCGGGTAAAAAGGTTTTTTGAAAGGTAGAGGAGTATTTTTCTTCTTGTTCTTGGAGAGAAGTGATTCCCATGAGATATTTTGCTTCGAGCCAGGCGAGATGTACCATACGAGTAGTCACCAGACCGTTAAAGACACCAAAACTGAGGGCGAGGGCTACTCGACAGAACCAGTAGAGTGGTTCAAAGGCTTTTTTTTCTACAATCATTTCTCCAAGAAAATTTAATCCCACTCCCGCTGCATAGGCAAAAAGTCCTATCAAAAAGAGAAATCCTTGAATAGTACGAAAGGAATGCATGGCCTTTTTTCTGAGCCACTGGGGAATTTCACTACCTGCACGTATGATATTGATACATCGTGAAACGGGTTTGTAAAAGAGATAAACTATGAAGGAACTTATCGGAGCTAAAATGGAGACGACCACTCCCATTTTGATCCAGAATGAGACGCGTTCAGTGGGAGGCATCATAAAAATGTAAGGAAGAATAAGAGAATACAAAAAGATTGAGATATAGACACTAAAAAGTACAGCCACTAAAACACGAAAGGTGAGAGATGTTTTCTTCATGGTGCTAAGCCCCTTTTTTGTTACTTCTTTAAAAGAATCGACAGGAAATAAAGAAATCTTGATTTTTGTAGGGGTTTAAGTGTACTTTTAGATTTTTTCTTTTTTAGCAATACAGGTGAAGACCTCGGTATTTTCGTCTATTCCACGATCAAACACACACTGCCAGTCATAATTGTCGACAATCTCGATGAGTTTTCCGACGGCGAGGGAGAGGGTAATACAGATCGTGTCTTCGTGACGCATAGCGGATTCTACGGAGATACCTGGTTGGTTGAGATAGGGGTATTTTTCTTTGATTGTATTGACATCAATAACTTCCATAATCCCACCTTTGATAAAAATAGTATAAGGCAACAAAGGAGAAAATGCAACTTTTGGAAATACGTATGAGCTTCTGCTTCTTTTACGAATTTAGCCGTACTGAATTCTCTCCGATGACTGTCACCACAATACTACGGGTGCTTCGTGGTCCATCAAACTCACAGAGAAAGATGTTTTGCCACGTGGAGAGGCCAAGTTTGCCATTGATAATAGGGATGGTTTCAGAGGGTCCAACGAGGCCAGATTTGAGGTGGGCATCTCCATTTCCATCTTGCTGGTCATGACGCCAGACACCCCGGGGGATGATACGACGAAGCAGATCAATCACATCCTCCTGGACGGAGGTGTCCCAGTTTTCCTGAATCATGATGGCGGAAGTAGCCCCCTGGACATAAACATTGCAGAGGCCGTAAAGGATACCACTTTCTTGAACAATACGCTCAATCTGCTTGGTAATGTCTATGAGTTCTTCTCTTTTGGTGGTGGTGACGGTTATCGTTTTTTGAAAACAGGACATTCCTATGCTCCTTCAAGTAGTAGAGATAGTATACCACAAAAAGGGAAAAAAGAAAAGCCAGGAAAATTTTCCTGGCTTTTGGTTTTAGCGAAGTTTTTCTCGTAACCCCGGGATGGTATAGCCGTACGTGTCTTTCATGTCTCGGAGGGGTTTGTCTATGGGAATGTCTTTGGGTAGCCCGAGTCTTTTGATAACCTCTTCTGGGGAGAGTTTGAGTGAGTTTGCGATCTCCTGGATGGTCATTGTTCCCTCGAGGAAAAAGCCTTCGGTTTGAGAAGAGGGGCCTTCAGTTTTAGAAGAGGAGGAGGGAGTTTGTCCGGAAGAAGGTTGTTTTTGTGGGAGAGTTTCTATTTGTTGTGAGTTAGTGGCTTTGGAAAGAAGATTTCTGACGACTTCTCTTACTGTTTCGGTTTCCCAATTGGTGATACCTGCCAGGGTTCCAATATCTTTGATACGTGTTTCAAGAGGAATCTTTGTTTCTGAAAGTTGAAGGGCTTGATAAAAATCTTGTTTCTCTAAATGAAAGCTCTCAAGAACCTCCCCAAGGGTTGTAGATCCTTTGATATCATCAGGTGATAGGGAAGCGGTTTTTGCCTTTTCAGAGAGAGGAATATCGCTAAAGCGCGCTTGACCTGTGAGAGCTGCGACACTTACCAGGGTGATAGAGATGCCCAGCCCAATAAGAGCAATGGTGAAAGGGGAAAGCTTTTTGCGCCACCAGGTGTTAGAGAGGGTGGACTTTTTGGTAGGACAAATGGTAACACATTCCTGGCAATTGATGCACTCTAAAGAGGTGATATTCGCCGTATGTTCCACATCAATATTCATGGGACAGGTCTTGGTGCAGAGAGAACAATGAATACAGGTTTGGTTATCTCGGCGTATGCGAAATGGACTCAGGCGGCTTACCAGAGCAAGGAAAGCTCCGAGGGGACAAAGATACTTACAGAAAAACCTTTCATAGAAAAAAGAAAGCCCAAGACTGACTATCAGGATGATAAGACCAATGGCGAATTCTTCCCAGAGTTCTGAGAATCCCGCAGCGAGATGACCGTAAGCGGCAAAAGGATCGTAGGGTCGTATGATAAGGGTGCCAGCTTTCCAGGTGAAGTATAAGATACCAAAGAGAGCGATGTATTTTAGCCAACGAAGGGGACGATCGATAACTTTTGGCATGATGAAGCGTTTTTTGAGAAGTTTTTTCCCCAGCCAGCCAAAGATACCTTGAAGTACCCCGAGAGCGCATATCCATCCACAGAAGAAACGGCCGGCCACAAGGGCGAGAATGATAGTTGCCCCCAAAAGAACAAACGAAGAAGGCTGAATTTTCTGGAGAATAGCGTTTTCTGCAACGAGTTTGTACAGACCTTCAAGTCCTCCAAAAGGGCAGAGCGCATCGACAGATGGAAAACCAGGAAGTTTTTGGTGAAGTACCGTGAGTATGGTTACAAGAGCAAGAAAGAAACCCAGGGAAAAGAGACGAAAGATTTGAACCGAATGAGGTTTTTTCATAATTCCTCCTTACAGCTAGTATCTTGTTATAATAAGACCTTAGGCGAGAGAAAAGTTGCAAATTTTTATAAAGAGTATCTTTATCTTTAAAAAATCACAAGGGATTTTTCTTTTCTTTTTCGAGATTTTTTTGAGCGACAGAGAGTCCGTACCATTTGAGCGGATTGAGCACCATCGTACCGTCTCGAATCTCAAGATAGAAAAAACTGTTTTTTTGAATACTGGCAATAATGGTTTCTGATGAGAGTTTTTGTCCTTTGCGAACTGTGATCGTATCCAGCTCTCCAAAAACAATACGTTTTTCCTGTCCTAAAGAGACGATGACGACGTTCCCAAAACCATAAAGCCAGCCTGTATATTCCACTACTCCAGTTGTGGTTGCGCGAAGCACCGTATTTTCTTTGACCTGGACTCTCACACCACGTGGAGTATTTTCGAGAGAAAGGATGAGTTTCCGATCAACGGGGAAATCACCTGACCATGCAAGATGCTGGTTTGTTGGTGGTTTAGGAGGAGGGTGCTTTTCCCCAGTGGTAGTATAGATGCGGAGTTTTTCACCGGGGTAGATGGTGGGAGAATTTTTGGTATTCCATTGTTGGATGTCGGTGGTTTTCACGTTGTAAAGTTTTGCAATGCTGTAAAGGGTTTCTCCACTTCTGACAGTATGCCAGAGCGTTTGCTGTTTTTTTAAAGAGGCAGGATTTTCGGATGAATGAGAAGGAGAAAAAGAGTTTGAGGAAGAAGGATTGTTCTTAAAAATGGGGATAAGGAGTTTTTGTCCTGTATAGAGATTTTCGTCGGGAAGTTGATTGCAGAGAATAATGCTAGGCAGGGGTGTAGAAAATCTCCGTGAGAGAGCGATAAGGGTATCCCCGGACTGAACGGTGTATTCCTGGAGTTCGTCAGGGATGGCGAGTTTCTGGCCTACCCGGAGGGTATCTGAGGTAAGTTCATTTATTCGTCGAATGGCGGCAACAGGTATTCCTATTTTCCGTGAGATGCCGAGAAGCGTATCACCTGGTTGAACAACGTAATCGACAGCATAGAAAGAGACAGCACGGAGTACAAAAAGAAGGGAAAGATATCCTTTCCATTTCACCATTTTCTTTTTTATCGGCATTTTTTTTGTGGTTCTAAAAAAGAAAAGGCGCCTTACGGCGCCTTCAAGGATGCGGGTGTTTGTCTTAGGCTGTTTTGACTTCGATCTGACGAGGCTTGAAGTCCTCAGCTTTGTTGAGGGTAATGGTGAGAATACCATCCTGATAGGATGCCTCAATGGTTTCGCGGTTGACTTTTGGTCCAATGCGGAACTCTCGGTGATATTCTCCAAGCTCGAATTCGGTATCAATGGGGCGCCATTCTTTGCCGATTTCGACCGTTTTGGCCTCAACAATCAATCTCTCCTCATCGACCTTGACAGAGAGAGTGGATTTGTCTATGCCAGGCATCTCCATCAGGATGACATAGGCATTTTCGTTTTCGTAGATATCAGAAGCGGGGATGAGTTTGCGTTTTTCCATACGTACCTCCTTACTTTACCTTGACTTCGATCTTTTTGGGTTCTTTTTTCTCACGTTTTGGTAAAAAGACCAACAGGATCCCATCGATGAGCTTGGCTTCAATCCTGGTTGGATCAACTTCTGCGGAGAGGCGATAGCTTCGGCTTTCGATGGGTTTGAGACGCTCTCTTCGGATCCATTTAACGTTGTCGTTTTGTTCCTCGCTGGGCTTGAGGGTGATGGTGAGAAGGTCATTTTCATAATGGACCTCTACACCTTCCTTTTTGATACCAGGAGCCAGCATCTGGATCATGTAGCCACTTTCGTTTTCGTAAATATTGGCGTAGTTTAAGCGCATCTCTCGCGCTTCTTCCCAGAAGAAGGGAGTGTCAAGCAGACTATTCATGAGATGTTTCATTCTCTCAAGTTCATAAAAGATGTTCGTCATAAAAACCTCCTTACGAAATCTTTACATCAATTTTTTTGGTTTTGGACTCACCGACTTTGGGGAGTTCAATGGTGAGCACTCCTTTCTTGTACTCAGCTTTCGCTTTGTTTGCATCTACCTCTCGAGGGAGTTCAATACTTCGACAGAAACTCCCCTCAAATCGCTCAATGCGATGATAGTTCTTGTTCTTTTCTTCTCGCTTCTCTGAGCGGCTTCCACTGATGGTGAGGATGTTGTTAGAAAGCTCAACTTTAATGTCTTTTTCATCCATGCCGGGGAGATCTGCCTTGACCACGATGGCTTTGTCAGTCTCCTCGAGATCCACGTTAAAGGACCATGGGGTCCCATCAAAGGTCGTTACCCAGTCTGTTCGGAAAAAATCATCCAACCAGCTTATAGGGTTTGTGTTTCTCCGAATCAGTTTCATAGGCTACCTCCTTTTTTTGTTTTTTTCTTCGTAAAAGATTTAGCAAAAAGCGTGCCAAAAAAATTATGAAAAAGGGATAAAAATGTCGGAAAAAAATGAGCAGAATGAGTTTTTTTGAGCTCTTTTTTTATAAATGTTTCTTTTTGACTCATTTTTAGAATTGTGATTTTGTTTCTTTTTGAAACATTTTTTTATTTTTTTTTGCTGTTGTGGTTTAAAAATATACATTTTTCCCTATTGCAAAAAAAATTTTTTTGTAGTATACTAAACTCAGGAAAAAAGTTTTAAATATGCCCAGGCAAAGGGTAAAGAAAGAGGTAGGGTATGAAAATCGAAAGTCCTGCATTTTCGCATGGGGGGATGATTCCTTCCCTTTATACGTGTGATGGGAGGGATATTTCTCCTGAATTGGTGTGGGATGGTGTGCCGGAGAATTCTCAGAGTCTGGTGCTTTTATGTGAGGATCCGGATGCACCGGGAGGGCTTTTTGTTCACTGGGTGTTGTTTGATATTCCTCCTGCGGTAAAAGGGCTCCCCCAGAATGTTTCGGGGAATGAACTGGCTCGTTTGGGTGCAAAACAGGGGAGAACGGACTTTGGAGGGATTGGATACGGTGGTCCCTGCCCGCCTTCTGGGGTGCATCGATATTTTTTTCGGTTGTATGCGCTGGGTGTGGTACTGGGGTTACCTGAGGGGGCAACTCGTTCTCAGGTAGTTCGGGCAATGGATGGGCATATCCTTGATAAAGCTGAAATCATGGGGAATTATCATCGGCAGAGATAGTTTTTTGAAATTGTTTTAAGGAGAGAGAATGAAATATGTGGTGATTACAGGGGTTTCTCGTGGACTGGGGAAGTCTCTGGCGAAGGCTTTTTTGTTTTCAGGGTGGGGGGTGATTGGCATCTCAAGAACAAGTGATGGTGGTCTGGAGGAGGAAGCAAAAAAAATGGGCAAAAGCTATGTGTTTGTACCGTGGGATTTGACAGAACTTGAGACGCTTGAGTCTTTGGCGGAAAAGATGGTTTCTCTGGTACCTGGTGATAGTGAAGAGGTGGTTTTGGTTCATAATGCTGGAGAGATGCAACCTGTTACTGAGATTAAAAATCTTTCTTACAAAGAGGTGGAACATAATTTTATTCTCAATACCGTCTCGGTCATTGTGTTGACGGCAGCTTTTTTACGTAAAGTTGGTGGGAGGTTTCCTTTTCTCCAGCTCGTATTTATTTCGAGTCGCTCCGTGATTTCTCCCAGGCGGCTCTGGGCTGTGTATGGGGCAGCCAAAGCAGGTGTAGATCATTTTGTTTCTTCGTTAGCGTTGGAGTATAAAGGGAAAGACAATATGAGAGCCATAGCGATTCATCCTCCGGCAATGGATACTGAGATGAGAAAAAATTATCTTAAGAGACGATCTTTTTTATTCTGGCTGTGGGACTGGATTGAGCGATACGTTCTGAGACAGAAAAAGGTATATGATCCTGATCTGGTAGCATGGAAGCTTTTTTATCTCATTGAAAAGCACTCACTTCCGTCGGGATCGGTGTGGCGATGGGAATAAGTGCTACTGAAAGAGGGCATCAAGGGTACGCTGAAAGTCTTCTGATTGTTTTTGCCAGAAGCCCTCAGCACGACGAATTTCCGCACGAATAGCATCGTAGTCATAGGTGAGTGGTGAACCGGGGGAGATACGGGATGCGAGACTCTGACGTATAAGATCGGGAGTGACCTCAAGCTTGGATATTTGTTTGGCCGCTTCTCGGTAGGCATCCCGGAAGGGTTTGCCTTTGCGAACGGCTTGAAAAACGAGGTCGGTAGCAAAGAGTCCAGGGGAGAGGAGGCTTTTGATTCTCTCCTCGTTGAAACGGATATTTTCCAGAACAAGAGAGAGGATATCGAGGGTTTCTTCAACGATGGCAAAGCTTCGCATGAGGGGTTCTTTGGTTTCCTGCATGTCTCGATTGTAGCCGGAGAGGAGACCGGTGGTCATGCTTTTGATCTGGGAGGCGTAGGACTGAACGACCGATGCTTTGGCGCGCACCAGTTCCATGACGTCGAGATTTCTTTTTTGAGGCATGAGGGAACTCCCCGTCGTGATAGCTCCTGTTGTTTCGATGAAGAGGAGCTCGTCCATATTCCAGGTGAGAAGATCAGCAGCAAGCCGTGAACCATCAAGCATCCAGTTCCAGAGGGCATCAACGATCATGGCCTCAAACTTGCCCCGTGAGTTTTGAACGGCGAGAGGACTGTAGTGGATACGACCAAATCCCAGGAGTCGAGTGGTCATATCCCTATCAAGAGGGAGAGGAACACCAAAACCACTTCCGGTACCAAGGGGATTGGCGTCTATGAGTTTGTAAATGTTTTCGAGGTGAAAGAGATTGTCCATGCCCAGTTCAATAAAACCAGCCATCCAGAATCCCACCGTCATGAGCATCGCCTGTTTGGTATGGGTATAACCGGGAAGAATGGTCTGGTAATGGGATTCGCCGAGGTTAGCCATGGTTTTGAGGAGGTTGATGGCCTTGAGGGCGGTGGAGAGAAGGTGGTTTTTTTCGTAAAGCCTGAGGACTACCATGACTTGATCGTTACGGCTTCTCCCCGTATGGAGTTTTTTCCCGGTCTCCTGGAGTTTTTCAGTGAGCTGGTTTTCTAGTTTGGAGTGGATATCTTCATCAGCGATGGTGAGGGGTATCTCTTTCCCATGCTGATGAAAAAGTTCAATAATAGTTTGTTTTATGTCCTGGTATTCTTTCTCTGAGAGAATTCCAATCTTGTAAAGCATGGCGGCGTGAGCAAGACTTGCTGCCATCTCGTAAAAATAGAGTTTTCCGTCGAGAAGGTAATCCTGTCCTACTTCGTAGGATTCAACGAGGGGATGAAGATTTTCACCACCTTTTTCCCAGACCTTTGCCATGGTTTGCTCCTATATTTTCCATTGGGTTTGTACCTTGACATCAAAGATAACAAGCAGGAAAAAAACAAGATTAAACAATGTCCAAACCGGGAGATAAAACAGATAAAAAAGGATAAACTCCCACCATACAAATCGCATATGAAAATGTTTTGCCACTCCCCAGTAGATTCCCATCGTGAATCCCAGAGCAAGAAGGAAGGGGATGTAACTTCCTCCGGCAAGGAAACTGTACTGGATAAAGTTAAAGAGCAGGGCAGATGTAAAACTCCATGCATGAGAGACTAACATCACAAGAGCTGCCAGAATCTTGAGTCGAAATACATGAAGAAGAATATAGGCAAGGACATATGCCGCTATTGGTAGAATAAAGACCCCTATTGCAAGAAGAAGGGCGGGAAAGGAAAGGCTTTTTTTGAGGACATCGAGGAAGTACCATTTAAACCAGAGAACGTTGTTGAGTGCCCATCGTTTTCTTTGAATAAGCCAGTCTTTTAAGGTGTCGGAGACCCCATTGGTAACTTTAAGCTCTGGCGGAAAAGCAAATCGACCATGGTGGATAAAGGATCGTGCGGCAAAATCCATGTCTTCATTGATGACACGTCGAAACCCACCGAGTTTGTCAAACCATGCTTTTTGTACGGCAAAACAGGCGCCATTCATGGATGGGGAGTGTCCGGAAAGTTTTGCGAGAAGATAGGTTGCCGTGACGAATCCCATGAATTCATAGCTCATCATAGCGGAGATAAAGGTATTCACGCGGGCTTCTTTGGGCATTTCTACGATGTGGTTGTTTTCAAGATAGATCGCGAGTTTTTTGAGAAAGTATTTATCCTGTGGAAAGATGATGTCGTTATCAATGAAGAGAAGAGCGTCTGTTTGAAGGGTACGGGTTACGTCATTTAAAGACATAACCTTGCCTTTTTGTATACCGTTGTAGTGGATACGGATATGGTTTCGATAAAGGTCAAGGATACTCTCGATAGCTTCATTGGTAGGACCATCCACGACGACGATAATTTCTTTTTCGGCATAATCAAAAAAAAGGAGACGTTCAATGATGCTTTTGAGGTCTCTGGGATCACGGTAAACGGTGATAAGAGCGGTGATTTTCATCCTTATGCTCTCATAAGGGTGTACATGATTGCCTTCTGGATGTGGAGACGGTTCTCAGCCTCATCCCAGACAACTGAGTTTGGTCCCTCGATAACACTGTCGGTGACCTCTTCCCCTCTGTGCGCGGGCAGACAGTGCATGAAGAGGTAATCTTTTTTAGCGTATTTTACAAGCTCTTCGTTGATTTGAAAACCTTGAAAATCCTTGAGGCGTTTCTGGGATTCTTCTTCTTGACCCATGGAGGTCCAGACGTCCGTGTATACCACATCAGCGTTTTGAATGGCTTCTTTTGGATTATTGGTGAAGAGGAGTTCACTTCCTGAGGTTTGGGCGTTGTGTGTCATCATGTCTTTGATTCTTGGGTCTATTTCGTAGTTTTTGGGGCTGGCAATAGAAAAGTGTGCTCCGAGCTGGCTGGCAAGGAGTCCCAGCGCATGAGCCATGTTGTTCCCATCTCCAATGTAGCAGAAACGGATGCCTCTAATATACCCTTTTTTCTCCAGGATGGTTTGAAAATCGGCCATGGCCTGGCATGGATGAAGCCAGTCGGAAAGGCCATTGATAACGGGAATAGTAGCGTATTTTGCAAGTTCTTCAACCCTTTCGTGGCCAAAGGTGCGAATCATGATGCCATCTACGTAGCGTGAGAGAACACGGGCTGTGTCGGCTATAGGTTCACCCCGCCCAAGCTGGATGTCTCGACTGCTTAAGAAAAATCCTATACCACCGAGTTCGTAGATCCCGGCTTCAAAAGAAACCCTTGTTCGGGTGGAAGATTTTTCAAATATCATGGCAAGTTTTTTGCCTTTGAGAGAGTTGGCGTATCTTTTTTTGTTGTGTTTCATACGGATGCCGAGATGAATGATGTCAAGAAGTTGCTGAGGAGTAAAATCCTGGGTAGTGAGAAAATCTTTTGGGAGAGTTTTCATGGCAATGTCTCCTTATTTAAAGGAATAGGATATTTAGTATACATGGATTTGTGTTTTTTTGCAAGAAATGAGAGTAATTCTTCCGTGTCATTTACGATGCTCAAGGGAGCTATTACCTTTTTGCAGGAAGGATAAAAAATCTGGTAGGTATTTCCTTGTTGCAGGTTGGTTTCTTATAGCAAGGGAAAAGTTTGTCAGAATTAGCACGAAAATGCTATTACCTTATCGCAGTGAGAAGAAAAAATTCCCACGGCTCTTCCTTATAGTACAGTTTTATCTTTGGTATCAAAAGACTGTAAAAGAGAAAGAGTTTTCCATGATGGGTTAAACGTTTAACGAGCATCTTTGTCTCTTTGAATGAAGAGAAAGTTGCTCTTCCTATGTTCCAGGGAAAAATAACCAATGCTCTTGCCTTGTGGCAGGAGAACTCTTCCAGCATCTTGGCTATTACTTTTTGAGGGGAAACCTCCCACTGCAAAAGGGTAATAGCGCTTTTCTCTTTCTTTCTTGATTGTTTTGAGTTTGCTCTTACCCTGTTACAGTCTAAAAAATCCTTTGCTATTACCTTATCGCAGTGAGAAGAAAAAATCAATATCGATCTTATTCCATGCCCGTCTTTTATAAACAGGCCAAAACTGTAACAAGGTAATAGCATCCTTCTCGAGATTCGCAAAATTCTTCTGGCCTTTTTAAAAAATCTTGGAGAACTTTTTCTTTTAGGATGATTTGACATAGTTTTTGGGACGTTTTTCATTTGTTTGATGGACTTTTTGGATTTTCCCTACACTGAAAAATCTTTGCAAAATCCCTTTTCTATCATTACAATGATAAGAAGGGGCAAAAAGGAGAGGATTTCTATGAAAAGAGTCGTTCTTTTTCTTTGTCTTTTTCTCCCTTTGGTAGGATGGGCAGGTCCGCTTTTTCATCGAGGTACGGAGGTGAGAGAAGTTTCTACAAAGTATTTTCGGATTTTGTATGCCGCGGGGGATGAAAATACCGCCCATCGTTTGGCTTCTCTGGCAGATAGTATCTATGAGGAGTGGTTTACAAGGCTTGGGCTAAAGAAAACGTATTCGTTTCTTGTGATACTGACCCCTCATATCGAGGCTATGAACGGTATGTTTACTTCTCTTCCAAGGAATACGATTATTTTGTATAATTATATCGAAAATCCGCTTTACGTTCCCAGTGATGATGCGCTTCGGAGTC
This sequence comes from Thermospira aquatica, assembly GCF_023525255.1. Lineage (GTDB taxonomy): Bacteria > Spirochaetota > Brevinematia > Brevinematales > Thermospiraceae > Thermospira > Thermospira aquatica. Next base: position 1,606,189 of record NZ_CP073355.1, read on the forward strand.
TTTTTACCCATGAATTGTTGCATGCCATTTCGTTGAATGTGAAAACGCCAACGTGGGATTTTCTTTCGACTATTTATGGTGATTTTCTTTCCCCTCAACTTTTACAACAACCGTGGTGGATGGTCGAAGGGATTACGGTGAGTGGAGAGAGTTTTTTGGGTCATGGGCGGGTGAATTCGCCTTCCCATCGTGCTCTGCTTGTTCAGCATTTTCTTGAACGGAAGTTTGAGGATGTGACGGATGTAGCAAATTTTCGCTTTGGCAAAAAGGGATACTATCATTATATCTATGGGGGTTTTTTTAGTGATTATCTTCAAAAGCGTTACGGATGGGAGAAGTATGCAGAGCTCTGGAAAAAGAGTGCATCGGCTTTTTGGCCCTATAGTTTTGATACAACCTTTAAGTCGGTGTATGGAGCCTCTGTAGAAGAGGAGTGGGCTCAATTTGCAACGACATTTGTTTTATCTGTTTCCCGTCCAAATCTTCAGTATGAGGTAGTGTATAAAGGGGATGAGCTTTCTCTCCGCAATATTGGGGAGGAGGTGTATCTTATTGATGAAGCAAATGAGAGGATTTACCATCAAAAGGAAAAGGGATGGGTTTTTGCAGGAGAAGGAAGAGATATCGCAGGTCATGGGGATGTGAGAGCTTTTCGTCAGAGGAAAAGCAAGGAGGGAAAACCCCAAGATGGTTTTGTTCTCAAGAAAGGGAAAAAACAAATGGGCTTCTTCTCGCGGTTTATGGATATGGACGTTTTGGGGGATACGTATCTTGGGGTCCAGGCAGAAGGACTCATGTCAAAACTGGTCCTCATCGAGCAGGGGAAGACAAACGAGCTTTTGCCAGCTCATCCCAACGTGCAATATATGTTTCCTCGTTTTGTTTCCGAAGAACAGGCAGTATGGATTACGCTTGTTTCTAATAGACCTTTTCTCGGGGTATGGGAACGGGGGAAGGGGGATATACGGTTTTATGATCTCTCTCGCTACGAGGTAACCTCGCTCTCCGTGTATAGTAATGAAGTGTGGATGGTGGTCTTTCCCCGCGGGGAAAATACCCTGGGACGGGTGGCAAAATTTTCACTTCAAACAGAGGAACTCTGGGTTTCTGGTGTGGAGGTGTTGGGAGGGTTTTATAAGGTAGCGGCAACGAGCGATACCCTCTACCTTGTTCAAAGGTTTTCCGAGGTTCAGCAGTGTATCCGGGTAAACAAGGAACATTTTCTTGTGACAATGGAGGGAGAGATGAAGAAAAGTACGGCTGTGGCTTTAGAGATTGCCCCAATGGAGGAACCGCCCCAGTTTGTTTCTCGTTCTGGCAGGAGAAGCCAGGACTATTTTCCAGGGGTACGGGTGCCGTTTGTTTATCCTGAGCCGTCGGTACTTTTTTCTATGCTACAGTTATCGTTGGTTTATGATCTCTGGCTCTATCACGAGGATCCGTTGCAGGAAAATGCGTTTTCTGCCAGGATAAATCATGGAGCAGCATACTCTCCATGGACTATGCTGGATGGTGAGTGGGAGAATCGGTATTTTTATCCTTTTTCCACGGTGGTGGGGGGAACGGCCTTTTTTTCTTCCCGACTCTATTATGAAACTTTGAGGTTAGGGTTTTCTTATCAGTGGGATATTGCCTCGCGAAATGTGGTTTTGTGGCAAAATAGGGCTTTTTTTGTTGTGTGGGAGCCGAGTTTTTCCACAGATCATGGGAGAAAGGCCACATACCAATCAAGCTTGACGTGGAGTATGAGTGATGGATCGTTCGTGCCATTTCCTTATCCTATCTTTCGCGGTCCTCTGTATCTTGAGGCTCGTGGTGATGATGGGGGAGACTACTCTTTGTACGGGACGGCAGTCTATTCTTATAACAATCTTTCTCTGGGGGTTCTTGGTGGTTGGGGGAGTAAAGATTTTTTCTCTCCTTTGGATATCCCTAGGGGAAATTTTTTATTTGGCTTAGAGTCGTTAGCGACCAATATGCCTATCTATCAGCGTTTTATCGGGGGGCATGGTTATGTTGTATGGACACTTCCCATCGAAGCTGGTTATAAGCACTTTCCTGTGTATTTTGATTCATTAGGGGCGGTGGCAGGGACGTATGCTTTGTACCTTCAGAGAGGGACGGAAGCAAAAAACTTTTATGCTCTGTATCTGCAAATGTATAGTAAATGGATTGTGGGGTATATTCTGCCTCTCTCATTGGTGACGGAGATGTTGTGGCCTTCAGAAGTAGAGGAGGGATTTTTAAGAATTGGCATAGCGACAACTTTTTAATTTACTCCTACTTATTTCTGTCGAAAACAATTTAAAATGTCACACTTTGTGCAAATAGAAATGTCACCTTTTAAAATACTGCAACTAAAAAAACGAGAGGTTGCAGATGAGAGAGGTGATAACGATGACACTTAAAGCACAGAAGAGGGCAAAAATACTGGAGATGGTAAAGAACAAGAAAATCAAGCAGAAAGATGCTGCAATAATACTGGGGATTTGCAGAAGGCAACTTATTCGAATTTTTAAAGAATATTTATCAAAGGGTGATGAAGCCCTCAATCACAAATTAATAGGCAAACCGGGGAATCACAGAATTAGCAGTGATATCAAAGAGAAAATTATGCAGATAGTACGGAATAATTATAAAGGTTTTAAGCCGACATTTATAGCTGAAAAGCTTTATGAGGAACATCATATAAAAATAGGAGCATCAACGCTTCGTTTATGGATGATGGAAACAGGATTGTGGAAGAAAATAAGAAAAACTGCGAAACACCGTACCAGAAGGCCGAGAAAAGAGCATTTTGGAGAAATGATTCAAATGGACGGCAGCATTCACGACTGGTTTGGGACAGGCAAAGAAGTCTGTCTGATGAATATGGTGGATGATGCTACAGGCACATCTTACGGTCTTTTCGACACAGGAGAAACGACACAAGTAGCGCTGCAATGTTTGTTTGACTGGATAATGAAATACGGTATTCCTTATTCGATCTATTGTGATTATAAAAGCCTGTTCTATACGAAACGGGAAGCGACCATAGAAGAACAGCTTGCAGGGAAATTGCCTCTAACAAAGTTTGAGAGAGGTCTGCCATAGGCTGGGGATAGAAATGATATATGCCCATAGTCCCCAGGCAAAAGGACGCGTAGAGAGATGGAATGGGATCCATCAGGACAGGTTAATAGCAGAAATGAAACTAAAAAACATAAAGGATATTGACAGTGCCAATCGTTTTTTGAAAGAATATTACTGGGAAAAGAATAACCGAAAATTTAGTAAAAAACCTCTGTCGGATGAAGATTTTCATATTGCATTAATGCCTGATCAGGACTTAAGGAACTATGTTTGTTATACGGCCGAGTGCAAAGTCTATAGAGATTATACAATAAAGTTTTCTAAAAGAATATACCAGATTGAAAAGAAACAACCTATAGCCATAAAACCCGGGGACAATGTTATCTTAAAAACCTGGCTTGATGGAAGTATACATATTTTTAAGAAAAATATCGAATTGAACTTTTTTGAAATAGATGATTATGGTCGTAGAGTTTCGGCATAAAAAAGTGACATTTCTATTTCAATAAAAAGGTGACATTTTAATTTATTTGACAGATTTACTCCTACTTATTTCTTGACATTATTGTTGATTTCCCTTATAATACATAGACAAAATTGTGAGGAGGCTACCTTTGGCAGTCCATATTCGTTTAACCCGTATGGGTAAAGCAAAACAGCCTTACTACCGTATTGTTGTGGTTGATAGTCGTGCTCCACGAGATGGTGCGTATATTGAGAGTTTGGGATATTACCATCCAACAGAGGATGGAAAAACGTCTCTTGATCTTGGTCGCTATGAGGAGTGGGTGAAGAAAGGGGCTATTCCTACTCCTGTGGTAAAAAATCTGGTGAAAAAGGCAAAGAGGGCATAAGAGGTGATAAAAGAACCGCTGGTTCTTATTGGTCGTTTTACCAGACCCTACGGTCTTAAGGGCCAGATCAAGGTTCAGTGGTATGTAGATACCATAGAAGACCTCGAGGCTTTCTCGCGTTTTTATATCGAAGACAGGAAGGCCATTGGGGGGTATAAAGAGATCTCCTTTTTGGAGATCAAAGAGTACCAGAAGGCTTATGTGGCTACGGTTGCCGGGATGGAGGATAGAACCCACGCAGAGACTTTGGTAGGAAAAGCTATCTATGTCTCTGAAGAGGACCTCCCTGTATTGCCCGAGGGAGAGTTTTATATCCGGGATATCCTTGGATGTGAGGTTCTCTATGAGGGTGAAGTGTTTGGCGTTGTGGACAACTTTTTTGAAGTGGGGCCAAGAACGCTTTTTATTGTGAGGATGAAAAGCGGGAAAAGCTTGGCAGTGCCTTATGAACCCCGGTACTTTGTAAAGGTGGATAGAGTGGCTAAGAAGATTGAAGCCAGTCATCTTGCCGAGCTTTTGTAAGATGCGTTTTGATGTGGTAACGATATTCCCTGAGTTGATAGAGGCTTATCTTCAAAAGGGCATACTTAAGCGAGCCATTGAGGAAAAAAGAGTGTCAGTGATGGCTCATCAGCTTCGGGATTTTTCGCCCTTTAAGGGAGGGCGGGTGGATGCTCCGATAGTTGGCCATGGCAAGGGGATGTTGTTTCGTCCTGAACCACTGGCAGAGGCGGTCCGCAAACTCCGTATACCCGGTGGAAAGGTGGTGCTCATGTCCCCCCAGGGAGAGCGGTTGAGTGCAAAGATGGCACGCGAACTATCGGTTCTTCCTCAATTGATACTTATTGCGGCACGCTATGAAGGAGTCGATGCACGGTTTGTGCGTCGGTATGTGGATAGAGAAGTCTCCATAGGGGATTTTGTGTTGATGGGCGGTGAACTCCCGGCCTTGTGTGTCATAGAGGCGGTAACGAGGTTTGTGGGAGAAGTGTTGGAATCCGAAGCTGTTGAGGGCGAAAGTTTTGAAGCAGGGCTTCTGGAACATGATCACTACACAGAACCCGATAATTTTGAGGGTCTGGGGATTCCCGAGGTCCTCAAAAGTGGACACCATCAGCAGGTGACAGCGTGGAGACACTACAATGCGCTGGCGAAAACCTACCTGAAAAGACCTGATCTCTTTGGAGCGTATGAGCCCTTGTGGAAAGAGAGACAGGGATCTTTTCTTAAGGTTTTACGACGGCAAAATGAAGAGATGCGGAAGTTTTTAACCGATATACAAAAAATTGTGAAGGAGTGGAAAGATGGCAGAGAACACGAAACAGAATAGACTCGAAGAGAAACAAAAACGTGCTGAAGCCAGAAAAGCCAGACAGGAAGCTCTCGCTGCCAAGTTGGCAGGACTGCCTGCTCGCAATCGTCTGGAAGAGGTAGAGAAGGCTATTCTTGCAGAACAGAATAATTTTGATAAGTTTCCTCCCTTTAATGTGGGTGATACCGTTCGTGTCCATGTTAAGATCAAAGAAGGAGACAAGGAACGTATTCAGCCTTATGAAGGTGTGGTAATCATGTTCCAGAATGCCGGGCCTCGTCGAAGTTTTACCGTTCGACGTATCAGTTATGGAGTGGCCATTGAAAGGGTGTTTCCTTTCCACTCACCTTATATTGCTAGCGTAGAGGTTGTACGTCGTGGACGTGTTCGCCGGGCAAAACTCACCTATCTCCGTGGTCGCTTTGGACGTTCGGCTGTTCTGGAGGAGAAGGTATAACATGTCTCGCGTCCCTGCGGATGTGGATCTTTTGCTTCATGAGAGAGAGCTTTATAGGCAGGGGTATCGTTTTTTGGCAGGAATTGATGAAGCAGGGCGAGGGCCATTAGCAGGTCCTGTTGTAGCAACATGCGTTATTGTGGATATGCAAAAAGTGCCCTGCATTGAAGGTGTGTATGATTCTAAAGCGCTGACAGAACGTCAGCGCTTTCTGCTTTATGAGAGGATCTGTTCGGAGTTTTTGGCCTGGGGTGTGGGTGTCGTTGATAATACAGAAATCGATAGGATCAACATCTACCAGGCTGCCAGAAAAGCGATGGGAGAAGCTCTTTACGCTTGTCATCATCCTTACGATGCGGTTCTGGTAGATGCCATGCCACTTGCTCTTGAAAAACCTGTTCTTTCTCTTGTCAAAGGAGATCAGAGGTCGTTTCTCATAGCTGCCGCATCTATTGTTGCCAAGGTTTACCGTGATCGACTGATGGATGAACTTCATGCCCAATATCCGTATTACGGATGGGACAAAAACCGTGGTTATCCTACAAAGCAGCACAGAGAAGCTATCATTCGTTATGGACTTTCACCGTTTCATCGTCTGAGTTTTGATTGCTACGGGAAAGGCAATCCGGACAAATGCCCACCAGATAAAATACATGTTGATGAATTTGATAGGGAAGATCAAACACCTGCAAGGGAAGAGGACACTTCGGTAAGGGGAAAAATCGGTGGCAGCTTTCACAGTGAAAGAAATGGGTATGCTGAGAAGTTGCCAGATAGTAGGTTTGTGTCCCGTTCTCATGACAGGGAAGAATAAAGCTTTCCACCAGTCCCTTTTGTTGAAGATAATCGAGTGCCCGATAGATTGAGGTTTTGTGAACGTTAGGAAACGCGTTATGAATCTCCTGGGCACAGAGGGGAAGCGAGGTTTGTTTTTCGAGGAGTTTCAGGATCTCTTGACGGAGGGAGGAAAGTCTGGGTTTCATCTTAGAGAGGAAGAAGTGAGGGGGCAAATCGAATGATCTGGAGAAGCAGATTTGCGTAAAACGCAGCAAAGAGATCGTCTATCATCACCCCGAATCCACCGTTAATTTTCTGAAGTGAGGCAATTGGCGTTGGCTTGGTAATATCAAAGAGCCTGAAGAAAAGAAACCCAAAAATCACAAATTCCCAACTCTCGATATCTCCCCGAAACGAAAAAGTAAAAAGGGTTGCCATCATCCCGAGAATCTCATCGATGACAATCACCTGGGGATCTTTGGAGGCATAGATATGCTTTTCTGCATAGGTGGTTATGGGAATGGCAAGACAAAGAATCATTACCCAGATAAGGTAAAACCATATACCCAGAGGGCTAAGAAGAATAAAAAGAAAAACTCCTACTAAACTTCCGAATGTTCCGGGCATAAAAGGAAAATACCCTGTATAGAAACCCGTCACGACAAAATCAATAATATCATGCTTGATGTTTTTTTCTCTGGTCATTTTTCTCCTCCAGGTGACATTTTTTTATAATAATCCCAACCTGTATAAAGAGTAAAGAGAACAATAAGGATTGTCAAAAAAAGAGAAACATAGAGTAAAAAAGCAGGGAGGTTAAGCCTCTGGATAATTTGTGGATAGTCCATGGGAGTATGGTAGACCCAATGCGAGATTGTTTTTAGTCCCCACATAAAAAACAGGATAACGGTGATGCCCACCATTTGGGCTGTTGTCTTTGCTTTGGCGATAAAAGAGGTTTTGAAAACGAGGTTGTGTTTTTTGGCATAGTTCCGAAGCCATGTTACCCAGAGATCTCGCAGAAGGATAGGAAGTACCACATACCATGGGATATGCAAAAAGGGAAGGGTACAAAAAACTCCGTAAACTGCCCAGACAAGAAACTTGTCAGCGAGCGGATCGATGTACGCTCCCCATTCGCTTGATTGGTGGAATTTTCGGGCGATGATACCATCAAAGGTATCTGTGAGAGCCGAAAGCCCGTACAACGCAAAAGCAAGTGTGAGACTTTCCCAGGTATTGACTAAAATTCCATAAAGAATGAAGGGAATAAGAAGTATCCGAATGTACGTCAAAATGTTTGGAATTGTCCAGAATTCTCGAGCGTTCATACTATCCTCCCTTTAAGATCATAGGATGAGGTTACAGACTCTATTTTCACAGTATGAAATACTTGGGTGTCCAGATTTTCGTTATCCGGGACGTAAACTCCCCCGTCGATTTCCGGGGCGTCATAGGGCGTTCGAAGAAAACGGTAGGGTTTTCCTTTTACGAGACGACTTTCCCCATCATTGATGCAGGTGAGGGTTTTGCCAATAAATCGGGAGAGGCGTTTTTCAGAGATGGATTTCTGGATGTTGGCAACATAGGCGATGCGTTCTTTGATCTTTTTTTTGGGAATTTTTGGTTTAAGGGAGTGGGCGTAACTTTCTTCTTCATCAGAGTAAGCGAAAAAGCCTACTCTGTCCAGTTCGGCTTTTTGTAAGAATCTTGCAAGGATTTCCACATCCTCGTCACGTTCACCGGGATAACCCAGGATGAATGTTGATCGAATGCTTATATCGGGAAGAATGTTACGGATGTTTTCAATATACGTGAGAAATTCACCATCACTTCCTCCCCGTTTCATGGATTCAAGGATATGTGGGCTTGCATGCTGGAGGGGAATATCGATATAGGGAACAATACCGGGGAGATCTTTCATCATCTGGACAATGCGGAGAACCTCTGGTTCGGGGTAGAGGTACATGATACGTATCCAGGGGAAACCTATCTTGGTGAGTTCTGGAAGGAGTTTTGTGAGGGAACGCTCTTTATAAAGGTCAAGACCATAGCTCGAGGTATCCTCCGCAATCAGGATGAGTTCTTCTATTCCCTGATCTCGAAGAAAGTAAGCTTCTTCAACAATGTCTTCAATGGGGCGGCTTCTTTGAGAACCACGTATCGAAGGAATAACACAAAAACCGCATTGGCGATTGCACCCTTCGGAGATCTTCAGATAGGCATAGGCCATTCCTGAGAATTGAAGGACACGTTCAGTTTTCCATCGGATATCACTGTAGTTGGTTTGATCGGTATAGGAGCTTTGGGAGAGGGTCTTGAGCACCAGGGAGGGATCCTTGACGCCTGTAGCGTGATCTATCTCAGGGATGAGAGAAAGAAGCTTTTCTTTGTAGCGCTCTGTGAGACACCCTGTGGCTACAATTTCAAGGTCTGGATTGTTTTTTTTGAGTTCTGCATAGCCGAGGAGGGTTTCTATAGACTCTTTTTTGGCTTCTTCAATGAAACCACAGGTATTGACAATGATGATGTCCGCTTCTTCTGGGGTAGTAACCATCGTATAAGATTGTGTACCCAGAAAATATGCCATTCGTTCAGCGTCGACGAGGGCTTTGGGACAGCCAAGCGCATCGAGAAAAACCTTTTTCAAGAAAAGTCCCCCTTTTATCTCAGAAAGGTCCGAACAAGGTTGTATCGGTTACGATCTTTTTTCCAGTAGAGAACACTTTTGGTGGTTTCTCCCCATCCTCCACCACTCTCTTCCCGGTTGTTGATGAGTAACTTGACGGCTGCTGCATTTCCTAGAGAAAGAATGACATACTGTTTGAAGCGAATTTCTTTTTCAAAACCGCGCTCTATCTGAAACACCTGTGGTTCGCCGTTGTCAATGATAAGACGACAAAAACCTGTATCGATTCCCTGGATTTTTATAGGGATATCTGTAGCTTCATTGGCGGTATAGAGGATACTCTCGTGGTCTATTTGACCCTCGATAAATTGAGACTGGATGCCAAAGATACTTTTGAATGCAAGCGTCTGATCGGCTTGCAATACCGAGGCTGAAATACGGATAGCTTTTGGTTTGGTTGAAAATACTTCAAGAACCAGGTCGTTAAAGGTGTCTCCATCGGTATCCAATGCAAAAACCTCTTGTTGTTTGAGGGTGTATTTTCTGCCGTTAATTTCTAAAACCAGAGATTTGTCGAGATTTTGTTTCTCAAAGACGATATGAATGGTGTTTTTTTTTGCATTTGTGATGAAGATTTCCTGGCCAATTTTAAACTTTTGGGTTGCGAGAAGGGAGAGAGAGTTTTCATCAAAATGGGAACGATTTTGAGAGTTGATCTCTCTGTTGGCAGGAGAGGATGTTGCAAGCTGCCAAAAGATAGCAAAAAGTCCAAAAAACAGTATAATACCCTGCACCACAAGAACGATTTGTCGCCATACCTGTGGTGAGATTTGTTCATACCAGGGGGTATGTTTACCTACCAGTTCCTCGAGAGGAATCTCGTGATCAAGTTGGATCTGATGTCTATAGGCCTGGATAAGCAGATTGGTATCCAGATCAAGAACCTCAGCATAGGTCTTTAAAAAACCTATGATGTATGTTTCTGCAGGAAAAGCAGAAAAATCGTTTTTTTCAAATGCTTCTAAATAACTCCGAGAGATGTTTGTTTCTCGAGCTATTTCGTCCAGAGAGAGCCCCTTTTCCCGTCTGGCCTCGCTAAGTAAATCCCCAACGGTCTTTTTTTCGGCCATGGATACTCCTTTTAGGGATTTTTTGAATAAAAAATTTCAACTTTCTTTAAGTATAGAGCAGAAAGAAAAAAAAAGCAAATTTTGTATCATGGAATTATATTTTTTTGATTGGTAATGCTGTTGATTGTGGGGTATTTTTTCGTTTTTTGGTTGTAGATTGGAAGGTTAAGGAAGATGGGGATTTGGAAGACAGAGGAAAGCCTTTATCGCGTTTTGTATAGCAGGATAATCCTCAAGATCAGGATCGATAAGTTTTTTGGATATTTCTAAACGTATGGCAGGGATCTTTTTTTCTCCGTAGAACCAGTCAATTTCACATCCTGGCTTGAGGTAGTTGGCGCTATCCTGGCGGGCTCTGTATCCCCGTCCGATGTTTGAGGCCATCCAATGCGCAAAGGCGATGAGATGGGTGTTGGTTTGGGGACTTTTGGTGTATCCCCATGGGTATTGAACGACGTTGCCAGGGGTATGAAAAGAAATGACGTACGAAAGCTTTACCGAAGAGACAAACCTATCCAGCGCCTGGGTTTCTGGTTCACTCATCGGCGCAGATCCGCTGTAGTAGGGGTGGGTGGGGTCGGAAGAGGTTTTTTGCCAATGGTAGGAGAAGTTTCTGTTGAGATCGACACCAGCTGTGTACACGTGAGGTCGTTTTTCTTCCTGTGGAAAGTAGCGATTTTTTCGGTTGCTGGCGTAGAAAACAGGGATAACCCTCATATAAGCAAATCCGTCGGGGTTAAAAATGGGGAGCACATAACAGGTTGCCCGTAGGTTTTGCCTGTTGGTGGCGAGATACTCTGCAAGTCGAAGGGGTATTTCCTGGGCATGCCATTCGATAGGATGGGCACTCCCCAAAAAAAGCACGTTATAATCCGATGATTGGCGAGGGGTGATCTCTATCATCCAGAGATTTCTTCCTCCATGGCTTTTGCCGATAGAGAAGACTTTTATCCCCGGAAGATTGGTCAGCGAGAGGATGCGTGCTTCATAAGCATCAAAATCAAAAAGCTTTCTTAAGGGTTGATACTCGTCTGCCCATCCTATCAAGATCGGGAAGAAAAGCAACAAAATAAACTTAGGCATGACTCTTATTATTGAGAAGCTTCAGTATCAAGTATGCCATCAGGGGGAGTAAAATTACCTGGAGAAGAGCGGCGAAAAGCCCTGGTTGAAGCGTTTTCCATGCCCAAACCAAAAAATCACCCTGATACGTACGAAAAAGAAGATGATAAACAAGAAAAACACTTCTCCCTGCAATGATAGCAAACAGGACACAAAACGAACCGTGCCAGCGAAGCTTTTCCCTCAGGGTGCCAGTAACAAAACCGTAAGTAGTGATTTCAAGCGTCATGGGCAAAAGCATAGCCGGAGCAGGCATACCGGTGAGGAGCGTATTGAGAAGAGGAGACACAAGTCCTGCAGCAAAACCCCCCATTCTTCCATAAACCAGAGCCGCCAGCATGATTACCCAGTGCATAGGGAGTACGGCGCGCACATTCCAGTGAAAGAGATGACCCATCAAAGGGACAACAATAGCAAGAGCCCAAAAGCCTATTTCGCCTAACCAGGCATCCCAGCTACGGAGAGGAATGGTAAGTGTCTGTGTGTTTTGTTTCATGGGGATATCCTCCTTGTTTTTTAGAATGGATCCCAATCAATATTCTCAAAATCTTCTGGACGTGTTCTCTCCCATCGGGGATGAAGAAGTGAAAACCACTGATCTGGATAACGGCGGATGTATTCTTCGTACCGTGAGTTGATATAGGTCATCACCTCGTGCACGTCTTTTTCAAAGTCGTTGGTTTTGGGGTGGATATACGGTTTTTCAAAAGTAAGCCGGTATCTTCCATCAGGCTCCCGGATGCTGAAACCCATCACAATGGGAGAGTCGTATCTCAAGTGGAGTTTAGCAGGTCCATCGGCAGTAGCACTCTGTTTTCCAAAAAAAGGCACAAAGATCGGTTTGAAATAATACGTCTGGTCAGCCAGGATAGCAATAACCCCGTTATTCTTAAGATGACGGACAATACCCTTCATATCGGCCACTTCATTATAGAAACATTTGATTTTGCCCCATTTTTCACGGATGAAACGGAGCCATGCATCGGTGAAGGGATTAAATTGGCGATTGATAATAACAGCGAGATTAACTCCCTTTTTGGCGGCGATACTTCCAAAGTACTCCCAATTTCCAAGATGACAGGTAACGACGATGATTCCTTTGCCCTGGGTGAGACATTCTTCAATGTAGTGATAGTTTTCAAAGTAGGCAAAATGAGAGGCGTTTTTAGCACTAATCTGCCAGATCTTGAAGTACTCAAATCCTCCACGAGCAAGGTTTTTGTAGGTGCGTTTTACGAGGTCATCGGCCTCTTTTTGAGACAGGGGGTTGTCAGCAAAGATAATTTTGAGATTTTCGTAGGCCCATTTTTTGTTTTTTTTGTCTATCCTGAAGAAAAGTGCTGCCAGCGCATCAGCAAGCGCGTAACCTACCCTCCAGGGAAGAAGGGCAACGATAAGACTCAGAGGGATAACTACTATAGCTTCAAGGAGATAACCGATGTATTCATGTGGTTTAATTCGCCGTTTTCCCACATTTTTTTCCTATTTTGAAATGGATTGAGTTGGGAGTTTGGAAAGCATCATCTCTGAGAGGATGATAACCGCATGAGGGGCATTTTTGGAAGCTGCCGCTGCTTCAAAATATTCTTTTGATTTGTTGTATTTTTTTTGGATGTAGTAGATATACCCCATCTCATATCGAGCCCAGGCTACATCCTCATAGCTTTCTGGGTAATTGTCGAGGACAGCTTGATAGTACATCAGGGCATTTTTATAATCGTAAACACTATAGCGTTCAGCAGCTTTATCCATCAGGATATTGGGAGAAAGCTTTTTTATATCCTCTTTGACAGAGGTTGATTGAGAGCATCCTCCGATAGTGAGAAATAAAACGAGTGAGAGCAGCAGGTATTTTTGCATTCTGTCCTCCTTTAGTTTCCCTTTATTTTAAGACAAAACTTTCTGAAAAGCAACTAAAAAAGAGAAAACTAAAAAATTTGCTATTTTGTCCTTTTGACCTTATACTTTTAACAGGAAGAGAAAAACAAAGGAGGTTTTCTTGTTATGGAAAAGAAAAACAATGTAAAGGTTTTTGTTGCTGCTGGCGTGCTGGTTGTTTTAGTTATTCTTGGTATATGGATTTCGAGAGTTCTTGTGGAAAATCTTACCGATGCTTACGCCTCGAAGCTTGTTGGATACTATAAAGCACTCAGCACTTCTTCAACCAACCTTTCTATGGTGGAGAGTAGTTTTGTAGATGGGGCAAAGATTCCTCTGGCAAAAGGGTATGAAATCTATCTTCTTGATCGGAAAGATATTGTAGAGAGTAATCAGATAGTTCTCGAATACCTTGTCATTAACAAAGAACAGAAAACCAAGGTAGCCTATCTGAATGAAGCAGTATTTTTCAGATCAGCTGAACCGAAAATTTCTCAGATTCTTCCTCTTAAAAAGGGAAAACTCATCGAAAAGTAGTGGCAGAAATAACAAGGCGACCTTGATGGGTCGCCTTTTTTTATCTCTTTTCTTAGAGAAAATGCAAAAATATGCAAAAAATTTTCTTTTTTTATTTTCTGCTTTATAATAATAATCCAGTCTTGAAAAAAAGAGGAGTAACATATGCAGCTATTGTATGATGGGCGAAAAATTTCGCTGGACGTTCAGGATGGTTTTGGTATTTTAAAATACTATAAAGAGCATCAGGATGAAGCAACCAGAGAGGGAATTCAACCAATTCTCTCGCAGGTCATTGCATTAAAGGTGAATGGGGAGCTTGCAGATTTGAGACATTCTCTGTCTGCAAACGATACGGTGGAAATGGTAACGTTAACCTCTGTTGAGGGGCTGGATATTATGCGGCATACGGCATCCCATATCATGGCTCAGGCTGCTCTTCGCTTGTATCCTGGGGCAAAACTCGGTGTAGGTCCTACTATTGAGAATGGTTTTTATTATGATATTCTTTTTGATAGACCTCTGGGAGATGAGGATCTTCGTGCTATCGAAGCAGAGATGAAAAAAATCGTTGATGAAAAGCTTCCGGTGGTGCGAGAGGAAATGAGTCGTGCTGACGCGCTTGCATGGTGTCAGTCTGCCAATCAACCGTTTAAGGCAGAAATCATCCATGATCTTGAAGGTGAAAGGTTTTCTTTTTATCGACAGGGAGAGTTTGTCGACCTCTGTCGCGGTCCACATCTTCCGAATACCCGTTTTCTCAAGGCTTTTAAGCTTCTGCATACGGCAGGGGCGTATTGGCGTGGAGATGAAAAGAATCCTATGTTGACGCGTATCTATGGGACGGCCTTTGCCACCAAAGAAGATCTAGAAAACTATCTTTATCTGTTAGAGGAAACCAAGAAAAGGGACCATCGGCGTCTTGGCAAGGAACTCGGATTATTTAGTTTCCATGAAGAGGGGCCGGGACTTCCTTTTTGGAAACCCAAAGGGGTAATTCTCAAAAATACGCTTATCGAGTTTATGCGTGCCCATCAACGCAGACTGGGATATGTGGAGGTGGAGACTCCCACGATGCTCAAGGATGATCTGTGGCGTATTTCGGGACATATGGAAAATTTCAAAGAAAACATGTTTTTCTTTGAAAAAGATGGAGAAAATTACGCCATTAAGCCGATGAATTGTCCCGGTGGGATGCTCATGTATAAAGAAGAGCTTCATTCGTATCGGGATCTCCCTCTAAAAGTGGCAGAGTTTGGCAAGGTTCATCGCTATGAGCGTTCTGGTGTGCTTCAGGGGCTTTTTCGGGTGCGGGGTTTTACCCAGGATGATGCTCATATTTTTACGACTCCAGAAACACTCAAGGATGCTATACGGGAGATCATCCAGCTCGTTGATGTGGTGTATAAAACATTTGGTTTTGAATATTCGACGGCACTTTCCACCCGTCCAGAGAAGTCTATGGGAACAGACCAGCAGTGGGAGTTGGCAACCAATAGTCTGAAGGCGGCTTTAGATGAGTTTGGGGTCTCGTATAAAATTCAGGAAGGGGAAGGAGCCTTTTATGGGCCAAAGATAGAGTACCACCTCAAGGATGCTCTCGGGAGAACCCATCAGTGTGGAACCATCCAGCTGGATATGAATCTTCCTGAACGGTTTGATCTTACCTATGTTGGAGAGGATGGTAAACCCCATCGTGTTATCATGCTTCACCGGGCTATTTTGGGAAGCCTGGAACGTTTTATTGCTATCCTGATAGAGCATTATGGAGGGAAATTTCCCTTCTGGCTTGCACCTGTCCAGGTGGCGATACTTCCTGTTTCGGAACGTTTCCTTTCCTATGCAAAAGAGGTGAAGAAGGTTCTGGAAAGGGCTGGGATCAGGGTATCCGTGGATACCTCGGATGAGAAGCTGGGATACAAAATACGTCAGGCACAACTCGAACAGATTCCTTACATGGTTATTGTAGGGGAGAAGGAAGTGGAAAATCAGCAGCTTTCTGTAAGGCATCGCGATGAAGGAGACAAGGGAAGTATGAGTATGGAGTTTTTTGTTTCTCAACTGGAGAAAGAAAATCGTTTTCCAGGACTTGATGAGAGCTTTTAGGATTTGATTTTTTTTCTGTTTTGTGTTACAATACAGTCCTTAAAGAAAACTTTTGAGGTAGGAGGTTTGTATTAACGCGAAGGAAGAGAAGCTCCGGATTAACGAGGAAATCACGGCAAAAGAGGTAAGACTCGTATCAGGAGCGGGTGAGCAACTGGGGATTGTTCCCATTGAGGAAGCCCTTGCAAAGGCTGAGGAGCTAGGTGTTGATCTGGTGGAGATTGCCCCTCAGGCAGAACCCCCTGTATGTAAGCTTATTGATTATGGCAAATTTCTCTATCAGAGGGAGAAGAAGGCGAAAGAGGCACTGAAGCATCAAAAGATTGTTGAGATTAAGGAAATGAAGCTTAAGCCATCAATTGCTGATCATGACTTTTCCTATCGGGCAAAACAGATGCAGGAGTTTCTCCAGGGAGGCGATAAGGTTAAGATTACCATCCGTTTTCGTGGACGCGAGCGCGATCATACGGAAAAGGGTTTTGTACTGGCAGACAAGGTGATCGAGGCCATGAAAGAATGGGGAACTCCAGAAAAACCCCCAAAACTAGAGGGAAGGCAAATTGTTTTTGTATTAAATCCTAAGGCGAAAAAATAAACGGAGGATAATGTATGCCCAAGCTGAAAACAAAAAAATCCGCGGCGAAGCGTTTTTCAAAGTCCGGGACAGGTAAGCTTTTGAGATCGAAAGCCTATAGAAGACACCTTCTCACACACAAGTCTGCAAAGCAGAAAAGGGGTCTTTGTGGTAAGGCTGTGGTTTACAGAGGTGATGTATCTCGAGTTGAGAAAATGGTTCCTTATTTGTAAGGCAAAAATTGGAGGAAAAATATGAGAGTTTCAACGAGTGTAGTGAGACATAAGCGGCACAAAAAGATTCTCAAGAGAGCAAAAGGTTTTCATGGCGCACGAAAGTTGCGTATTAGGGCTGCAAAAGAAGCCGTCATGCACGCTATGGCTTATGAATACAGGGATCGAAAGCTTAAAAAGAGAGATTTTCGTTCTCTGTGGATTGTGCGTATCAATGCCTTTGTTCGTCAGGAAGGTTTGACGTATAACCGTTTTATTGAAGGCCTTCGCAAGGCAAATGTGACGTTGAATCGGAAGGCTTTAGCAAATCTTGCCGTGGAAAATCCTTCGGCCATGAAGGATCTGGTGGCTCTTGCTAAAAAGCATGTGGGATGAAGTTTTGTAAGCTTTTTTTGTTTGTAGGTGTAACTTTATACTGGGGAGATGTTTCTCTATGGAGTAACATGCTCCCTTTTTTTTCCTACCCCCTTTACATGGGTGAGGATAATCAGTGGTGCATGCGCTACGAAGTTATGGGGATAGAATTTTCTCCTGTGTTGTGGCTCAATGAAATCTCGTTTCTTTATAGTCCTACTGCTGAGGCCAGTGTGGATATCGCTGTGCCTGTGTGGCATTGGGCTTCGTCAGATGTGGTTCTTGGGGATGTGACGGTGGATTTTCGGGGGGTGGTGCTTCGGGATGAGAAGATGCTATGGAGAGTGGTGATGTTTGGTGGGCTTCGGTTACCTACGGGTGTGACTCGTGGTTCGGCAGGGCGACGAATTGAAGGTGTGGAAGTTAGCTATTTTCCTTACAGTAGGGGGGCGTTGGGCTGGCGTGGTGGGGTGATAGGGAGTTTTTTGGGATGGCCAGTATGGTTGCATGGGGTTTTGGGATATATAAGTGAGTATAATGAAACCCAAACACTTCTTGATTTTGATCCTCGGGATGATGGTGTTTTTGGTCAGTTCATTGGGGATAGCCTTTTTCGAGTTGGATGGGGGAGAATACTTGTTGGTGCCGGTGTACTCTCATGGCTTTCTGGTGGAGGATTCTCCTGGGGAAGTGGTGTTCGCTTGTGGCAAAAGACGGTGCTTTTTTTTGATTCGTGGCGGGTGGGTTATGAGGTTTCCCTGGGGGGAGGAATGGATGCTGGGCTTTTTGTCCAGTATAATTTTTAATACAGAATTTACAATAAAAGGTAATTTTCCCAAAGGGGAAATGTCGATAAGTCGATAAGGGGTTGTGTAATGCCTTATGAGAATCTTTCTGACGAAGATATTATGCGGCAGATTCAATCACTTCAAAAATCTCGTCCCACAGATGATTCTATCCGTTTGTATTTTGAGGAATTGTATCGTCGTTATTATCAGCGGGCATATAATCTTGGCCGTTTTTATGGATTGGAAAAGTATGATGCTGAAGATGCTGCTCAGGATGCCTTTTTGAAGCTTCTGTTGCATGGGGACCAGTTTCGTACGAATCAAAACTTTTCTGCCTGGTTTATGCGAATTGTGTTTCGTGTTATTTTAGATAAGTTTCGTGAAAAAAAACGACATGGGTATCAGGATATTGATGAGATTGCAGAAACTCTTGAAAAGGATGACGATAAAAATTTTTTGGAAAAGTTGCATTTTCAGGATGAGCTTCAGCGTATTATAAATAGGACTCCAGAGAAAATTCGGATGGTGATTATCCTACGGGTGTATGGAGAGATGAGTTTTCATGAGATTGCGCAGGTGCTTCATATTTCGCTGAGGCAGGTACATAACCGTCTGAAACAGGGGATGGAGATGTTAAAGAAGTATGGGAAGGAAGGATGAGTTCATGAAACAAGAGACAGATTTTTCTTCTCTGGAAAGACTCCTCTATGATTCGAGGTTTTGTGACTGGCAGGGAGATGCCGCATCGGTGTGGCGGAGGTATGTCCTGATAAAAGAGCAAAAGGAGGTATATATGACAAACTCTTCGTTTCGCTGGGTAATAGCGCTGGCAGTGGTGGTGCTTATGGTGGTGGGAGGTGTTTTTGGAATGGGGTGGCTCTTTGAGTATCAGAAGTTTCAAAAACTTGATAAGGGGGAAGCTATCCTGGTAACCATGACTATTGGCGATGTCAAGGTTCGTAAAATGGGCTCGGATAGCTGGCGTGAGGTGATGGTTGAGGATATTGTGGAGATGGGGGATACCCTTAAAACAGGAGAAGGTTCGGCATGTGAACTTCAGATTGTAGAAAAGGGGGTCTATCGACTTGAAGCGAATACAGAAATGCTGGTGAGCAAGCTGGTGAATCAGAATGATACTCTCCAGGCTCGTATGCACGTGGAAAAGGGTACCCTCGGGCTCAAGCCCAAGAAACTCAAAGAGGGCGAGGTTTTTGAGGTAGAGAGTTCAACGGCTGTAGCTGCTGTTCGAGGCACTGTTTTTATGGTAAATGTTTCCGAAGAAGGGGATACCAAGGTAGCCGTGGTTGAAGGAAAGGTGGAGTTTGCTCCAAAGGTGGCGGCTCTTGATCAAGCAAAAGCCGATGCTAAAATAGACGAGAAGGCGTATGAGGCACTGCAAGAGGTTGTGGCTAAGCCAGTGGTAGTAGAAGCAAACGAAGAGGTTCTCCTTCCTAAGGCTACGGTCGATACGGTGAACAAAAAAGTGGCTGAAGTCGTAGAGGCACAAGCATCCTCCGAGGGGCCTATCACTGTGGAGAAAGTTGAAGAAGTAAAACAAGCTGTTGTGACCAATATTGTGGCGGACATAGCTCCCCAATCTCTATCTTCACAGAAAGCTGAGACATCTTCACTTGTCGCCGTGGTTGTACAAAAGAGAGAGATAACGGAAGAGGCTAAACAGATTTTGGGAACGGTGCAGAATCAAACACCTGTAGGGAAAAAATGGGCTCGAGTAATGTTCTCGACGGATATAGAGGGTGCAGAAGTTGTTCTCAATGGACAGAAGATAGGGATAACACCCCTTGCGAAGGTAATGGAGGTCGATACCACCTATACGGTGACTTTCGAAAAAGAAGGGTATGAAATGTTCACACAGGATCTTGTGATTACAGGAGCAACGAATATTTATGGAGTATTGAAGCCAAAAGAAATAACACAAACAATTTCAGCGGCAGGAGAGGAGTCTGGAGAAACGCTTGATAAGAAACTTGAGGTTCAAGAGCAACCGGGGGAGCGTACGGTAAAACCGGGTGATATACTCTGGGAGAAACCCTTTAGCACACCAGTGTCTCCATTTGTTACGCTGGTAAAACGTGGCAAACCCGAAAATGACAGGTTTGTCTTTGTGGTTGACAATCGTATCGTAATAGTGAATCTCGAAGGAGAGGTAGTGAAAAGCTTTACTGCGGGAACAGGAAGCTCTTACGACTTTTCTATGGTAGCACATCCTTCTGGGATTTTCACAAGAGATGATGATGGTACTATTTACGCATATGACTTTGAGGGGAACCTCAAATGGTCGAAAAAGTTTGCCAAGACTCCCGCATGGGCAGGTATGGGTATAGCAAAAAAGAATCTTGTCGTAGTAACGGTACTGAATAAGATACTTTTCCTCTCGATGGAGAAAGGAGAAATTGTCCAGACAGTTGAGTCAGCTTCTACAGTTTACGCAACACCTTTTATGGTTGATGAGAAGCTCATGGTATATGCTCAGGAGAATGGTCTTGTTGTGGGATATGATACCGCAAATAATCAGATGCTTTGGAAGACAGAACTCTCTGAACGTGTGACATTACCCGTGTATGGTTTTGATGCCAAGGCAAAGAAAGTAGCTGTCATTGCTGTTCCCAACAAATTAATCGGTTTTGATGCTGTGAGTGGTCAGGTGCTCTGGGAGAAAGCACTGCCGGGTGTAAAGTTTACAATTAAACCATTGTCGGTTGGGAGAAAGCTGTATGTTGTAAACAAGAATCAGGTTCAGGTAATAGATATGTTCTCCGGAGCGATAGAGCGAAACTTTACGGCACCAGCAAATATACTGTCTTTCCAGGTTGAGCCCAAAACCCTCTATATCCTTGATGAAAAGGGTAAACTGCAGGCGTATTCTTCTGATGGGAAGGTGTTGTGGACGTATGATGGGGGAACAAATGTTCAGTCTCTGGCTGTTCATCCTGAGGGTGTATATGTGTTTAGAGGACAGCAGGTAGTAAAACTTCTTACAGAAGTTGGCTTCTTCAGAATGAAGCCAGGAAAAAGTAATGGTAGCAAAGGAGGCTTGTACAAACCCCAAAGGAGAAAGGTAGGATGGTCTGGTGAGAGGAGGAAAAGCTCTTTTGAGGTGAGAAAGTGAATCTTCTCCCAGAGGTTTTTAAGAAGGGTGGATTATTCTCAAAAACTCTCTGGGGAGTGATAAAAGCTTAAGAAATTGGCACTCAAGGTGAGTATCGTGAAGACGGTACTCACCTTTTTTGTTAGAGGTTCTGGGCGGTTAGCAGAGGGTGGCAGAGCTTTCAAAAAGAGTTTTTTAAAAGATGGCTACGGGATGATTTTTTAGCATGAGTGCTTGAAAGATAGAGGAAGTTCTGTTTGGGAGATTCTAAAGAAAAATCCCGTTGCGTCAAATAAAAAAGTACTCGAAATTCGAATCATTGCCTCATAAAAAAAAGTACTCAAAAATTCCATACAGTTTCCTCCAAATTTTTGTTTTTTACATTCTTTTTCTTTTGAAGGCTGAAAAGTTTTCTCTGGCAAGCCGTAATTTTTTCTTAGGTGAAACAAATCGAGAGCCTTATAAAGCCTTGTTAGGCTCCTCTTTTGTGCCTCACTTACATAAGAGCTTTTAAAAGCCGTTGGTAGGGAGTTTTAATATCATCATGCTTCTTTGCACCTTGCTTCCGATTCTCTTTTTCTCTGTCATTTTCAACCGTTGAAAAAGTTGGCATAAAGCCTGAGATACGCATAGAGTCGGTTCAAGTAGTAGACTTCTTCCTCGGTATCGTAGCGGAAGTATCCAACATTCTGGCGGACTATGGAATAGTTTTTCTGCTCGACGTAGCAGTTATCATTGAACGCTTCTTCCCCTTGAATTTTATCTGGTGCTTCACACCAATCGTTAGATGATTAATAAATTCAGCACCGTATCAGAATCAATTCCCCGTAACTCAAAAGGAAGTCTTCCTTTGACTTTTTTCATGGCTTTCTTACCCATTTTGAAGCCTTGTTTTTGATTGCCACAAGTTCTGTCCAACCGCTCCAAACATCCACCATATTTAATGTTTGAGCAAAGTCTCCTGCCATTTCCTCCTCATGGGCTACCAGATCAATCTCCATGAACCCAGGGCAATTTTCATCCCACTCTGCCCACGTGCGTATAGCTATTTGTTGCTTTAATAGCGCCCCAGGTTTTGTGCCTTTCGTCCTTTTTATCTCAAGCTTTTACGCTCATGTTCCAAAAGTCGGTCAATACTTGAAGCACTTATATGGCGTAAGTTCTCTATGGCCTGTTGAAAACCCTGGAAATGTCCGTTTGCTAAGAGATTATCTAAAACTTCATTGAGAATCGGCTTTAAGCGTTTGCCACACATGTAGTTTTCAATTTCCCAGACCTTTTTTAGAAGTTTTAGTTCCTCTTCGCCGAATTTTTTCTTTCTGCCAGGTCTTTTGCCCTTTTTGGCTATATCGGCTTTAAGGTAATTTTTTTTGCCTACATATATGGTTTTTCCGTGCTGCCTCAAGAGCCTGGCGGCATAGTTTCGATTTTTTAGGCCTGTTATCCTCACAAAGTAATCCAGTATCTCCTTTTTCTCCTTTTTGCTGGCTTTTTGATATTGTTTTGCCGTTTCCCTGTAAATAGGTCTCCTTTCAAACATCGCCACCCCAATTCCGGTTGGCGAGCCTGTCGAGCCACGGTTGGCGAGCTTGTCGAGCCACGGTTGGCGAGCTTGTCGAGCCATGAACTGGATTATTTTACACAAATTTAAAGTACTTTTTTATTTTGAAGCAACGTTCCCTTTTCGAGTACTTTTATTATGAAGCAATTCGATGACCCCGTTGCGTCAAATAAAAAAGTACTCGAAATTCGAATCATTGCCTCATAAAAAAAAGTACTCAAAAATTCCATACAGTTTCCTCCAAATTTTTGTTTTTTACATTCTTTTTCTTTTGAAGGCTGAAAAGTTTTCTCTGGCAAGCTGTAATTTTTTGTCTTAGGTGAAACAAATCGAGAGCCTTATAAAGCCTTGTTAGGCGTTCCTTTTGTTCCACACTTACATAAGAGCTTTCTAAAAGCCGCTGGTAGGGAGTTTTAATATCATCATGCTTCTTTTGCACCTTGCTTCCGATTCTCTTTTTCTCTGTCATTTTCATAACCGGTTGAAAAAAGTTGGCATAAAGCCTGAGATACGCATAGAGTCGGTTCAAGTAGTAGACTTCTTCCTCGGTATCGTAGCGGAAGTATCCAACATTCTGGCGGACTATGGAATAGTTTTTCTGCTCAACGTAGCAGTTATCATTGGAACGGGAGCTTCTCCCCCTTGTAAATTTTATCTGGTTCTTCTCACACCAATCGCGTAGAGGATGATTAATAAATTCAGCACCGGTATCAGAATCAATTCCCCGTAAATCAAAAGGAAGTCTTCTTTGGACTTTTTCTATGGCTTCTCTTACCCATTTTGAAGCTTTGTTTTTGATTGCCACAAGTTCTGTCCAACCGCTCCAAACATCCACCATATTTAATGTTTGAGCAAAATCTCCCCGGCTATTTCCTCCCTCATGGGCTACCAGATCAATCTCCATGAACCCAGGGCAATTTTCATCCCACTCTGCCCACGTGCGTATAGCTATTTGTTGCTTTAATAGCGTTCCAGGTTTTGTGCCTTTTCGTCCTTTTATCTCAAGCTTTTTACGCTCATGTTTCAAAAGTCGGTCAATACTTGAGGCACTTATATGGCGCAAGTTTTCTATAGCCTGTGGAGAACCGTGGAGATGCCCGTTTGCTAAGAGATTATCTAAAACTTCATTGAGAATCGGCTTTAAGCGTTTGCCACACATGTAGTTTTCAATTTCCCAGACCTTTTTTAGAAGTTTTAGTTCCTCTTCGCCGAATTTTTTCTTTCTGCCAGGTCTTTTGCCCTTCTTGGCTATGTCGGCTTTAAGGTAATTTTTCTTGCCTACATAGATGGTTTTTCCGTGCTGCCTCAAGAGCCTGGCGGCATAGTTTCGATTTTTTAGGCCTGTTATCCTCACAAAATAATCCAGTATCTCCATTTTTTCCTTTTTGCTGGCTTTTTGATACTCTGCTTCGACAAGCTCAGCATATCATTTCGCCGTTTACCTGTAAATAGGTCTCCTTTCAAACATCGCCAACCCAATTCCGGTTGGCGAGCCTGTCGAGCCACGGTTGGCGAGCTTGTCGAGCCACGGTTGGCGAGCTTGTCGAGCCATGAACTGGATTATTTTACACAAATTTAAAGTACTTTTTTATTTTGAAGCAACGTTCCCTTTTCGAGTACTTTTATTATGAAGCAATTCGATGACTTGACAAATTTTCTGATTTACTATATACTAAGAAAAAGGCATTCAGGATTAGTGAGAGAACTGAAAGTAAAAACACCGATTGAAGCTGTAAGAGAATGGTATAAAATAAAGCCTGAGTTGTTTAAAGAGACACCGGATGTATTTCGGGCAAAACTCGATAATTTGATACAACGTGGTGAAACTTGACAATTTCTGATATAGAGAATAAGGGTAAGTTTGGGGAGGTGATAGAAAACCTAAGGGCGAGGATAACGAATGATGGGGATCGTGTGCTTCTTGACCGGCTTCTTAAGGATGTACTCAAGGGTGGTAATACCAAAGAAAATAACAGCAACTTTGTAGCGATAAGGGATAGGCTAGCAACAAACTATTACAAAGATGGTGATTCAAAAGATATGTTAGAAAGAACGAAGCTTCTCAACTATCTCAATGGGCTAAAGTATATCTATGATTTTAGGGATGTTGCAGCTGTAGGTATAGCAAAACAAGCCTGTTGCATGATAGCGAACTATACTCTTGCTGGTGCAAATGGCATATTAGATCCCACCGAGTTTGCCTTTGAGGACTATTTTGTAGAGATGTTTAACAAGGGGCTTGTGGGCTATAGTAAGCTAGAGAATATGTCTCTTTCCTACTTTAATAGTGGAAGCTACAATAGGAGAAGTGGTGCTCCTGTGTATGTATGGGCTCATGGGTGGAGTGATAACATGAAGATAAATGAGCTTAATGGTGGCATACAGCGGGCGAAATTATACGGAGTTATGGATATAGAGGATGATGGTGTAAAGCATCACATGTATTGGTATGTCCGTGCGGATATGATAGGGAAGAGCACGAATCTTTCTCTTGAGTTTAGTGGCGGGTGGTCACTTGAGAAGGTGAAGGCACGCATGCAAGAGCTGAGCAATCGGTTAAATACTTTAATGGGCGATTATGAAAATTCTCGTCAGAGCGATATTCTTAAAAAAATTCGAGATACTCGTAATGCACTGAAAGGATATAAGGACATATTAGATTCCTCTCAAGCTATTTTTGCCAATCTTCGTAGGTTGTATGATGCTTCTCCTCGGTTTTTTATGGTTCAGAGGAAAAGTAATGAGGGTGATACCCATTTCATGCTCGGGATGTATGTTGGTGGCACGCTTAGGCTCTATGACCATAATCCTTGGGGGAAGTGGGATGATATTTGTGACAGGGAAGATTATATTGTGAATTACTTTTGGTATTAAACACAATGGGAGGTTAGTTTATGAATAGGATATATTTAATTTTTGTAGTGATATCAGTCATAGGTATAAGTGGTTGTTGGAACGGGTGTACAGCTCGTTTTCAGAAGGGTGGTGAGGTATCTAAAAGTACGACGAATTTCTCTGATAATGATGTTATGACTAATAGTGGAAGTATAAGCTCGGTAGAAAGATTTGTGAGAGGTATGAATAAAGGAATCACTGTTGGTGGGGATTATGAGGATCCAAGGACAGGTATATTTTACAGTATTTGGATTCGTGGTAAAGAAGATCCCAAATATTTTAATCAGAAGTGGATACACTTTAATTATGTTCTCCCTAATGATCCGGAGCTCTGCATTCATGACTTTCAATATGGTGGGATAGTGTGGGAGAGCTATCGTGTATTTCCAGAGGAGAACATGATAAGTTTTTACAAGGCTGATGGGCGTCATATACTTAGTATAAAGTTTTTAAGTCCATCAAACTTTATACTTTTAGAAGGTGAGATTGTTAGAAGCTATTTTGATGATGGATTTGATCGTGGATACTATAAAGAACTTATGGAGACAAATATTCCTGAGGCTCAGAGGGAGTCAGAAAGACAATCGTTAAGGAATACGATAGGTTGTTTTGCTTCTGTAGGAGGTCCTTTTTCTAATGAGTTTATACCAGATGTGGCTTTCACTTTTTATTAAGGAGGAGACTTACTTATGGTTTCCGCCCCTTGCTTGCGGTGCTTCCGTGAGAGAGGGAAGAACTCTCAGAGAACTAGCCATGAGCTGGGTGGAAGAAAAAAGGTGCGGTAAAACAAATTCCGAGCCACAGGATGTAGGGTAGGTCACGGCTAATACAAGGATGTATTCGCCGTGACGGTAGAAGAAAAAACAAAGCTAAAAGAAAAACCTCCAGCTTGTAGGGTGCAAGAAAAAAATTGGTAAAAGAAACCGCGCAAGGGGCGGAGTGGGGGTTTCAAGGGGGACTAGCTTCAGTCCCCCTTGAGGGAGGAGGGTTAGACTACCACCCTTGCTAGCATGACTGCAGCCTATATTAATACCGACCTTGGTGTTGGTAGGATGGTAGGCAGCTGGGCTGGTAGCTGGGCTGGGAATATATTTGGCGGGAACAACTGGTTTACTGTAGGTATAGAGATGGGTGTGCAGAGGATGACAGAGGGCGTAGTAGAGAGCTCTTTTATGGTTGGGGCGAAGGTGTATGACTTTAAAGCTGGCAAACTGAGGGATGACTGGGCTAGTTTTATTGGCAAGAGTATTCTTGAAAGTGGGATGATAGGTTTTGTTAGTGGGTTTACAACAGGTATGATAGGTAGTGCCCTTGGAGGGACATACACCAATGGGAGTTTTGTATTCTTAGACAAGAAGTCGAGCAAAGCTCTTGGGAAGGAGGTTTATCTTTTCTATGGAGACAAGCTTGATAACTTTGCTAACACTATAGGGAGTATAGCGGGAGAAGCAGTGCATTATGCGTGGGGAGGAAATTTCAGGATAAGCCTTGCGAGTGATGTAGGGATGGCATTTACGCACGATGGGCAGATAGTGAATGACACGAGCGGAGGTATTGGGCTTGTTAACCTTGTGGATGCGATAGGTAGTTTAAACTATGTAGGTTTTCAGTATAAGAATGTTCACGGAGGAGACGAGGGCTTATCGAGGATAAGTTATGTAAATATGGGATATTTAAGTGGGGATGATTTTGGTATGAAGACTTCTATGGATATCATTAATGGGAAGAAAAGTTTATTATTTGACCTTGAAGAGGAAGGGCATTATGGAGAGGCTGGGGAAGATACCATACATCTAAATAAGAAAGCAATTACTGAGAATACAGCAGAAGGTCTTCTATTTTATACTTCTACAGTAGTGAGGGAAGGTGTATTGATTGATTCTGGTCTTGTAGGGAAGGATAGGATGACAGCGTATGCGAGGGAGCTTGGAGCTACGGGGATACAGAAAATGGTACTGGATAATCAGCAAGGAATTTTGGGAGTAGATGTATATGATGGAAGCAGTGAGTATTCGAAGGTTGCAAATTTAATTGCCTATGCGACTGAGACAGGGGATTTAAGCTTGTTTAACTGGGAAAGTGGAAATGATGGATTGATTAAAGAGTTGGGGTTGATATAAGGAATCAGAGGAATAATGTAAGTAGGGGAAAACGGAAAGAGGATTGCTGATGGAATGTGTAATCTTACAGCATTAACGATAGCACTTGTGAGTATGCCGAATAATAAGGACTTAAGGAAGGTAGTAAGCATAAATGATCCGGTTTGGTTCTTCAATGAGGGTGAAAGACAAATAGAGGATGAACTTGAGGAGAGAAGGAGAGAGATGAGTTCATATTTGAAAATTAAGTATGGGGTAGATGGAAGGACATGGTATTCAACTCTTTTTGAACTTGCTCTAGCGAGTGGAAGTATTGAGCCGCCTGTGGATTATAAAGTCTATACAAATGGCTGCGCCCAGTGGTGGTATAAGGATGGAATGGAAGCTTTGCATAATTGGGGTGGTAAAAACAAGGGGAAGCCAACCGTTGATGATGTAAAAAAATTTTACTTCGATTTGAGAAAGAGAATGAAGCCTGGTGATCAAGTCATAGCGGGAGGAAGATTCAACGCTATTTATGAAGATAATAATACAACGAATAGATTAGGGCATGTTATATATATCAAGGAGATAACAACGAATGGCTTAATAATAGTTGATCCATACGGAGGGTATATTAAGTATGCAATGCAGAACTATGGTAATTTCAAATATAACAATATAGAGGATAATTTGTACAGGCGGAATGATAAGATAAATGAGTTTACTCGAGAATTTACCTCGTACTATTTTCTGCCATGGGATAAGGTATATGAGCATGGGGTAGGAAGAGGGGCATTGCTTTTACTGAGGCCAAATATGGATATAGCTGATAATTTTTCTCGTCAATTGTGGAAAAAGTGGTTTTTTGGAAAGTAAGTTCAGAAAGGAGGGAAAGGTAAGATGAAGAGAAGGTTTATATTAGGGATAATGATAATATTAAATCTTACAACCTGTGGGGAGAGTAAGCTTAAGGTAGATGAACTTAAGATAATAGAAACAAAAATAGTAAGCGAAAGTGAGCCTAATACGAAACCCAAAGAGGAGTTTTTGGATGGAATTATGCGAATGGCTATATGCATAGTTTCTGCCAGTAGCCCCTTGGTTGATGCATACAATTCCTGGGAGATCACTCATGGAAAAGAGATAATGGAGTTAGCTGATGAGGATCCAGCAACAGCCTGGATAAGTCGTGATGATGGTTTGACTCACTATCTGTGGTGTCGTATCTATCACTTGACTGGTTATGATATAAAGCGGAAAGATCGTTTACCATATGCGATAGATATATTACCGGGGTGGGCAAAGAGTAAGAAAACATATAAAGTATATAACAGGCCTAAAAGGATAAGATTAGAGTTATATCATATTCCTTTTCGTTATGCTAGGAATCAGTATGAGGACAGCTATGTGTTGGAAGACGAGATTAGATTGATATATGTAGTTATTGCAGAGTTAAGAGATGAGCTTGCATGGCAAAGAATAAGAATCAATATAGAAGACAGCAAAGAATATTTGGGAGAAAGAATGGCTGGTCGTTTAGTTATAAAGGATATTTATCCTGGTATAACCAATCATACAGCTATATCTATGATACGATTTGTTTATAAGTAGGAGGAAGAGGAATAAAAAGTGATACTATAGTACTGAAAAACTAGCCTCTTCTTTTACAGTAGGAAGCGAAATTAGCAGAGGGCGATGCCGATTTAAGAGCGAAGCTTGCGTATTATACAGCGACGACGATGCACGAAGGATTGCACCTTGACCAGCACGAGTGGCTTGCTGCGAATGGTCTTGAAGCGGACGATATAACGCTGGAGAGGATGGCATATGAACAGAGCACGATGACACTTGCGCTCCTACAGGCGAATTTTGGGCTTGGTGTTGGTGGGAGCAAGTATGAAGATGTTGCTTTAGCGGGGGCGTATTTTGCTCTGAGTGGGGATAAAGAATTAGTTGGAATAACTGATGATGGGAGAAGTTTATCCCTTTCGGATCTCTTGGGCAAAAAGAATACGGAGAAATTGGCAAAGATGTTTTTTGAGTATTATTGTCCTAAAGTTGAAAAATGGCAAAAATGGGCTAAAGAAGGTAAGATTGAAAACTTTACTGAACAGGAAAAAAATGAGTTAAAGCTCTTTTATACGCTACTGGCTATTGGGGGAAAGTTTGGATTAGGGTATCCTGAAGCAGGAGATTTACTTTTGAATTACTTAAAAGGTGAGAAGGCGAAGGGGTTAGAGGGGACCCCACCCTATCTTATTTCTCCTGAGCCTTACAAGAATTCTGTTATTGTTCAAGATGCGATGTCAAGAATGAAACAGTTCATATTGAAAGATCTGCAAGATGGAGTATTAGACAGGAAGAGTTGGAGTTCAAAGAATTTGCTCTTTCCTATGAAAGGGAGAGATGTGAATAAGTTGGGTAATTTTAAAAGAGAGGGGTATCTTGCTTCAGAACAAACGGCGAATCCAAGGTTAAAGTTCATGAATAATATATTTCCGCTATATGTAAATGTGAGAGTTCTCGATAAAAACACAGTAGAGTTAGAGTGGATTGTGGAAGATGAGTATATTTTCAAATCGTATCGTGAGGATCCCACTGTGTATACTGACCTGCCGGTAGGAAATTATACTTTCAGGTTAGATGATGGTCTTAGCCAGTTTTTAGAAGAATTAGGAATAGCTAAACGTTTCTGGTATAAAGCGAGTTGGAAGGAGGTATGGAAATGGAAGTAGGAATAAGAGTCTTTTTGATTATTTTTATGTTTGTTGCGTTTCAAAATTCTCTTCTTGGACAAGATAGATATCCCAAGGGAGAGGAAGTGGTAGCAGTAAGAAGTTATTATATTGTTTATGTTTTTTCTGAAGTGGATAAGGTTATTGGATGTATTAGCAATTATATAAGGGAATATGAAAAGAGAGAGAAGGTTAATATCTATGGGATGGTGTATCCTATGAGAATTGAAAAGTTAGAATATGCAAGTGATGAATACAAATGGAGGGGAACAGATATCCTAAGATTTCGAGCTAGGTACAGTTTCGTGTATCATTATGAGGTGAACAATGGCTGGATGAATTATCAAGTTGCTGGAAGAAACTATAGGAATCTATTTTCAGCAATATTCAAAAGAAATGAAAAGAAAAAAGAGAAAGTGGAGTTAATTTTTAGGTTATATTACTTTCCCTGGAAAAGCTTTTTCAAGTACAAACGAGGGGAACTAATTAAAGAAGAGGAAGACAAATGGAGGAGTTTTAGTAAATTTGTCAATGGTTTTATTGAGTATATGAAGAAAGAGGGTGTAAAGATAATAAAAGTGGAGGAGAAAGAGTGAGGGGTAAATAAAGCACAAAGAGAGAGATGACCACACAATTTCTTCGTAGCAGGAGAGGTGGTTTTAGCTGGTGGGACATTTGCACTCAGTGGGGATGCGGATTCTTTGGATATGAGCGGGAGGAGTTTGAAGGTTACGAAAGATGGGAAGATGACGATTGTGGAGGTGGAGAAATGGGCAAATACCCCCGAGAAGGGAGGAAAATAGTGTAGTAGGGATAGCGAAGGTGCTTGGTGTGAGCCCTGAGAAGGTGATAGAGGCTTTAAAGAGGACGGGGCATTATAAAGGGATGAGTGATGAACAGATAGCGAAGAGCCTTAAGGTTGGCGAAACGCTTGTGTTGAAGAATGGCAAGGTAATGACAGAAGAGGAGGCGAAGGGGGTAGATTGGGCAAGGGTAGGAAAAACTGTAGGAAAGTTTTTAATCTTATCTACACCACAGGGGCAGATGACAGTAGGAACAATAGGATTAGTAAGGATGGGGTATGAATTGCTTAAAGGAAATGGAAAGACTCAGGATTCAGCCAAAGCCAGTCAGTACATTACTTAGAGATGTTGTAGGTGCCATATTATAAGGGCGGTGGGCAGATGGGGGTAAACATATTTGCCTCTGGGATTTCGTCGGGAACAGGAGCCCTTGGGGGAGCTGTTCAAGGAATGATAAGTGGAATGGGGGGAGCTGTTGCAGGAGCAGTGGAAGCTGTTGCAGGGGCAGGGATACAGGGACTGGGGAATCTTGCCGTAAGTGGGCTTAAGGTTAATGAGGGTGGGCTTGATTGGCGTATGGACAGTGTACAGCTTGCAACGTGGGGGTATCCACTATAGGAGTATGGTGCTTGCGGGTGTTAATAGTGGGTATAATCCGAGCACGGCGACGACCTGGGAAGCTGCGCAAGGGATAGGGATGAACTGGGCTATAAATTCTACTGTATCATTCATCAACAAAGGATGGAAGATGGACGAGAGTGGAAGGTTATACTGGGGACTTACAAATGAAGGAGAGGTAACGGAAGCATGGATGGATTTAGGGATAGGAACGCTAAAGAGTGGATTAAGCTTTGTGTTTGAAGGTAACTATACAGGCTATGGAGCAAAGCAGAAGGAAAGCCTGCTTGCATATGCGCTAAGTAAAGGTATGGATATATATAAGTATAACTTATACCAGCAGGGAGTATTTGGGAAAGAATTACAGGATAAATATGCAGGACAGAATGTGTTTGACCTTGCTGGAGGGATAGACCTTACGATACTGACGAGAAATTGGAAGGAAGGAGAAAGGTCGATGAGTGGAGCGGTAGGTTTAAGGATATTATCTACTGGTATGGAATTACACAGTGGAGCAGGAGAGTTTGGAGGGTTTGGCTGGAGTATAGATAATACAGGGAATATAAGCTGGAATATAGCGAAGACGTGGAATAACACGATGGAGGACTTTAAAACCATAGGGCAGGGAGTGAATGCTATGGTGAGTGGTGTGACTTATCTTGCTATGAGTGTAGGGAATATATTCACGCCTTCAGCACAGCGGGAGGAAAGCAAGACGCCGGAGGAGCAAAGACAGGCTGAGAAGGACATAGCGCTTCCAGGGAATGAGAAGAAGAAGAGGCTAAAGGGGACGAGGGTTGTAAAGAAGGGCGATACACTATCGAAGATAGCCGAAGAGGAGGGAATGACGGTAGAAGAATTGCTTGAGCTAAATCCACAGTTGAAGGATAGAGAAAATCTCTTACACATAGACGAACTTATTAACCTTAGTAAGGACAATATAGAGGTGTTTGCTCAAATGGGAGGACCTACGGAGGAGGAGAGAGAGTTAAGCAAAGAGATTGGAGAGAAGTGTAAGAGGAAAAGACAACAGGCCATCGAGCAAACAAAACGGAAATTAACCCAGCTCAAATTAAATGAATTAAAAGAAAAGAATGTAAGTAAATTAAGTATCGAAAAACCTACAGAAGGGGTAACTTTGACGAATATGAGTGAAGAGCAATTTAATAAAGCTATGGATATTGTAGAAAGTGGTATTGGAAGATGGTGGTATCTTTTAACTTCTTCTGACAATAGAGAATTTAAACAAACTGTAAGGAAGCTTGGTGATATGAATGATAAAATATTAGCAATGCAACAGGTTTATGTGAATTCTGGAAAAATGAAACCAGAAGATGTAAAGACTTTACGAGGCTGGCTAAATGCGAAAGGAGCAGTCATACTTGGTGATGAGGGTCAAGGAAGCAATTTCAAGCCGTTATCAAATAGTTTTGATACATATGATGATAAGTTTAGTGTGCTTTCCAGAACGCGAGATGGAAAGATAGTATTTGGAGAGTTTACTCGTGGTAACATGAATCCAACCAATTCTTATGTAGACAGCTCTGGTAAAAGGATGGAAACAAACAGTACTCAATACTGGGGAGAGTTAGGTGTAGGAATTTATGGGTTTGATTATGTTTTTCGAGGTGACAAGTCTTACTATGATGGTACTAAAACTGTACATGGTTATTATGCCTTACAACTTTATGATAACTATAATAGTGATGGTGATGGGGATATAAAGACTTTAAGAGAACTTGATAACAATAATGAATATAGAAAAAGAGTTAAAGAAAACCCAAAAGACAAGATTGGTGCGGTATTGTTTCATCCAGGGGGGACAGCGTGGAACTGGAGTCACGGTTGTCAGACGATATATGCGGTAGATTACCAGTACTTTATTGATTTATTCTATGATAGAGTTCCGGGCCAATATAATTATGGGAAAGATGGTGTATATTTTAGATATGGAAAAAATATAGGAGGTAGTAAATATGAGGATAATTTTAACTTTTTTATTTATTATCCTGGCTTATAATCGTTTGGCTTATACTTTAAGTTCAACCAACTTAGGGTATGAAGTAAAAGTAAAATATATAAGTTTTGAAAATGAAGATATACCTTTTAATCCAGATGATCCGAATTCGGAAGTTCCAGCACTCGATGAAAACCATAGACTGAGTTATATGTTTGATAATAACATCAAAACGGCTTTTGCTGTTAAGGATACAGAATTGTACATTTATATTATTTTTGAAAAGCCAATCTTAATTGATGAGATTAGAATATTTAATGGGTGGGGGAAAAGTAAAGAATCTTTTTATCATAATTATCGAATTAAAGAGCTAGGTGTATCCTTATTTAATCAAGATGAATATGCTAGGGCAAAGAACTATTTAGATTTTGGAATTTTATTTAATGATGAGTTTAAGTTTACTAATATATATATTACGAATATTACAAATGAAATAGTACCAAGAAGAAATTTAAGACTTATGTTTATCGAAGTCTACTCTTCTGGAGTTATTCATAGGAAAACTTGCATTAGTGAAATCCAGTTATACTATAAGGGAAAAAGATATAAAATAGTTAACTTAGATGAGGTTGAGGATAAAATAAGATATGGTTCTCCCATAACTCAGGGACACTGGATAGGGGAGCCAATTAAATATAAAGAAAAGCCAAGGAAGAAGTGGTATGAATTCTGGAAGATAGGTAGGGATTATATTGTGGAGGATTCAAAATTCTTGAGAAGTATTTGGAAAATCTGGTGGGCTATTAGAGAAATTTTTCCATATTTATTAATACAACTAGCATGTTTTGTATTTGCAATAAAAGAAAGAAAAGAGAAATTACCGGATTTTGCAAAGGCATTAAGTATTGTTAGTCCTCTACTTTCTTTTCTTTTAATAATTTCGCATAGGGTATTCTATGATTCTTATATCGGGAATTTTCTTGTCGAGGGTTTTATAACTCTGGGTGTTTTACTGATTCAAGTTATAGTAGGAATAACTTTAATAATAATAGTAATACGAAAAAGGAGGGAGATAAGAATTTTTTCAATAATTGGTTACATAATATATGGGATTTTATTACCATTGAGTACGGTTTTATTGAGTATGGTTTTAATTGTATCAGGCTTGTAAAAATGTAGATAATTTATTTTCTCTTATCGTTGGGGAAGAAGGGCATGGTTCAAATCTATTCACCCATCCAGCGCAGCCGTATGGAAGCGAGACGCCAGAGCAGCAGGCACAGGCAATGATGGAGAACACAGAGGCCATAGAGAATGAGCAGAGGAAGAAGCTTGAAAAAGAACTAAACAACATCTGGGCAGAAAATAGCAAAGCTTATGCGGGCTATGGCACTACTTCACCTACGAAGGAAGAGATAGCTGAGGATGAATGGATGAAAAATGCCTCGATGTATGCTCCAACTATGAGTGAAGTGGATAGGAGACAATTTGAAGATAGCTATGAAGTGTGGCAGTGGAATGAGGGAGTGGAGAGGCAATTAGACTTACAAATACAAGAAGAATATGCCGAAAGGATGAGGAATGAGGGTAAGTATATAGTAACATATAGTGTTGATCTTGCTACCAATAAGGTTTATGATGGAGAGGGGAAGGTATCTCAAGATGGGGAAAATCAGTTAGCTCATTATAAACTTATGCTAGAGTCGTATGGAGATAAGTTAGAGAATGTTTTGAAGAATTCAGGAGATTATATTATAATAGGGGAAGAAGGGCTAGGGAGTAATTTTACGGTAGGAGGGAATGAACGTACTCCCGGTAATATGAATAAAGATCCCCTGAATGACAGGATTACGATATTGATGAGGGATGGGGATAGGATAATAATAAAGGAGTTTAATAGAGCGAGTGTAGATTCGACGAATTATATAACAAATCATAAGAATGCGATAGGATATGATGGTAGGAAGCATTATGCGACATTAAAGCCGGGTAAATATAGGTTAGAAACTTTTATAAGGATGAGGGATGGAAAGGAAAGAATGTTGCAAGACACGGGAATGAAATATCTTGCGTTTAGGATTACGGACCATACGCCTACGGTGGGGGTAAATCCAGCGCATCCGGAAAGAGGAAATCCTGGCTATGCTGAAGGGATATTAATTCATGCCAATGATACAACATCGTGGAATACGAGTGAAGGATGTCAGGTAATTTATTATAAAGATTATACTGAAATGATTAAGATGTTTGGAACACCAGTTTTAATAAAGAATCAACAGGGAAAAATAATAGGTACGGACTGGGATTTTTCAAAATCAATTGGAAGAAAAGGTTACTATTATTTAATTTCTCAATAGGAGGTATGTATGAAATATCTTGGTATTATAATGACAATTGCGGTATTATTACTTCTAGAAACTAATATGGCGTTCACTGATAACATAATAAAGATTGACAGAGATGCAGTATGGGGAACCTCTTATTTATCAATAGACCATATATGGCATAATATCATTGATGGAAATACTAATACATGTTGGGCTGAAGGAATAGATGGAGATGGAAGTGGGACAAATGGTTATATGAGAGTTGATTCGGACGTATTGGATGTTGTTGAAAGAATGGGTGTAGGTGAATATATTGTAATTGGTGTTTCTATGGAGGGAATTGCTATAGATAAAATCAGAATATTCAATGGCTATGGTAAGAGTGTAAGAACCTGGGAAATGAATAATAGAGTAAAAGACATTGGTATTACAATTACTTATAAGAAAGAAAATGATTACAAAGATTTCTATTGGCAGTGTATACTTAATTGTGTCTGGTAGGAAAAAGATAACCTCCTGTGATAATATAAATAAAACTATCACAGGAGGCCAGATATGATTGAGACGAAGAATATTTTAGAGCTATTCAAACCAATTGTCAAGGAAGCGAATTGCTTCATAATAAAAGTACTCGAAAAGGGAACGTTGCTTCAAAATAAAAAAGTACTTTAAATTTGTGTAAAATAATCCAGTTCAAAGAACTGGAGGTAAAAGGTGGAATTAGCGATGTTTGAAAGGAGACCTATTTACAGGGAAACGGCAAAACAATATCAAAAAGCCAGCAAAAAGGAGAAAAAGGAGATACTGGATTACTTTGTGAGGATAACAGGTTTAAAAAACCGAAACTATGCCGCCAGGCTCTTGAGGCAGCACGGAAAAACCATATATGTAGGCAAAAAAAATTACCTTAAAGCCGATATAGCCAAAAAGGGCAAAAGACCTGGCAGAAAGAAAAAATTCGGCGAAGAGGAACTAAAACTTCTAAAAAAGGTCTGGGAAATTGAAAACTACATGTGTGGCAAACGTTTAAAGCCAATTTTAAATGAAGTTTTAGATAATCTCTTAGCAAACGGACATCTCCACGGTTCTCCACAGGCCATAGAGAACTTGCGCCATATAAGTGCTTCAAGTATTGACCGACTTTTGAAACATGAGCGTAAAAAGCTTGAGATAAAAGGACGAAAAGGCACAAAACCTGGAACGCTATTAAAGCAACAAATAGCTATACGCACGTGGGCAGAGTGGGATGAAAATTGCCCTGGGTTCATGGAGATTGATCTGGTAGCCCATGAGGGAGGAAATAGGGGAGATTTTGCTCAAACATTAAATATGGTGGATGTTTGGAGCGGTTGGACAGAACTTGTGGCAATCAAAACAAAGCTTCAAAATGGGTAAGAGAAGCCATAGAAAAGTCAAAGGAAGACTTCCTTTTGATTTACGGGGAATTGATTCTGATACCGCGTTGAATTTATTAATCATCCTCTGCGATTGGTGTGAGAAGAACCAGATAAAATTTACAAGGGGAGAAGCTCCTGTTCCAATGATAACTGCTACGTTGAGCAGAAAACTATTCCATAGTCCGCCAGAATGTTGGATTCTTCCGCTACGATACCGAGGAAGAAGTCTACTACTTGAACCGACTCTATGCGTATCTCAGGCTTTATGCCAACTTTTTTCAACCGGTTATGAAAATGACAGAGAAAAAGAGAATCGGAAGCAAGGTGCAAAAGAAGCATGATGATATTAAAACTCCCTACCAGCGGCTTTTAGAAAGCTCTTATGTAAGTGAGGCACAAAAGGAACGCCTAACAAGGCTTTATAAGGCTCTCGATTTGTTTCACCTAAGACAAAAAATTACGGCTTGCCAGAGAAAACTTTTCAGCCTTCAAAAGAAAAGAATGTAAAAAACAAAAATTTGGAGGAAACTGTATGGAATTTTTGAGTACTTTTTTTTATGAGGCAATGATTCGAATTTCGAGTACTTTTTTATTTGACGCAACGGGGGAAGTATTAGAGAGTATGTTAAAAGAGGAAAGAGAGATTTACCTGGAAAACAATCCTCCCACAAAAGGCAATGGCTTTTACGAAAGGGATTTAAAGACAGCTTTTGGCGAGCTTACAGCCATACGTGTTCCAAGAACAAGGGATAATGGATTTAAAAGTGCCCTTCTTCCCTATCGCAAACGCATCACAGAAGACTTAGATGCATTAATCAGGGCTATGTTGATATCAGGAATGTCAACAAGGAAGATAGCAGAAGTTTTAAAAGAGCTTTATGAAATAAAGATTTCTTATGCTAACATCTCAAGGATAAGCCAGGTAGGCATAGAAGAGATTCAGAAGTGGCGTAGTCGCCCCTCATGGAAGAATATGCCGTGGTATTTCTGGATGCTATGGTGTTTCCTATCAAGAGAGATAGGGTAGAAAATGAATCAATATATGTAGCTATAGGCATTACACCTGAGGGAAGACGGGAGATTTTAGGATACTACCTGCCAGGAGGCATGGAAAGTGCTTATAACTGGCGGGAAATTTTGCTGATATAAGAGAAAGAGGTGTCAAACAGATTCATTTTATTGTCTCTGATGGCTTAAGTGGTATGAAAACGTCATAACAGAGATATATCCCCACGCAAAGTATCAGCCCTGTGTAGTCCATGTCATGAGAAACATACTGGCTAAAGTGAGAGTTCAACACAGAAATATCATTGCCACTGAAATAAAAGAGGTATTTCATGCCAAAGACAAACAGGAGGCAGAACAATTGTTTATGAAATTTACACAAAAATGGAAAAATATCTATCCCAACTTAATGAATAACCTCTTGACAATAAGAGAGAATATATTCACTTACATGGAATTACCTGAAGGAATACGAAGCATGGTGTATACAAACAATGCCCTGGAAAGACTCTTTAAAGAACTTAAAAGGAGATTAAAAACAATGGAAATGTGTCAAAGCGAGGCTTCAGCTGAGAAATATCTTTACCTGTTATTAAGATACCAAAATGAGAAGTTCTTAAAAAGAAAGTTAAAAAATTGGGAGTATTACTTTCAACTCTATCGTGAGCAACACTCATACACCAAAGAAAATATTCACAGCGAGGTTATCCTATGACTAGACACAATTTTCTTGACACAATGGTAATGATATTGTCCAGTATGGGAGCTTAGAGAAAACTTGCATTGAGATATTCTACAATAATGAGCAAATCCAAGAAATATCCATCAGAATTGATTTAAGGGGAACATCAAAGGAAGAAATCGAAAACCTACTACGATTTATTAAATGTAACAATGCGGTTATTATAAAGGAGGATGGTAGTATTATAAAACCTAATCTGAAAATGTTATTAAGGGATTTAAAAAAATCTGATGCTTTTAAGTTTGTTAAAAATCCCAGCGAGTTTTTAAAAAGAAATATCAGATAATTGACCTTGGAGTTTTAGAGGCAAAAGCTTATGGAGAGAGTGAAGAGGTATGAGGAAGAGTTTGGGGAGATAAGTCTGCCAGCCCGGCCGGGTTGGAAGGATGGTGAAGGGTAGAGACTTGTTGGGGGTATCGGTGGTGGAGAGGAGGGCTCTTTCCATGTTGCAGTTTTGAGGGGGATACTGCAACAAGGTAATATCCCCCATGAGAGGCACACTGCAACAGGCTAATAGCACCTCTCCCCCTCCCCAAAAACCAAAAATTGTGAGAAATGCCTATTGAGAAAATTCCCAACTAGGTGTATAATACATCTGCAGGAACAGGAAATAAAAAACGTGCTGACTTCCGTGAATTTGGCGGGTTTGGGTTTACGATGGACAAGCAGGGGAACATAGGATGGAATGGATTCAATACCTGGCGGAACACGATGGATAACTTTAGAGAGATAGGGGAAGGAGTAGGAAGTGTATTGAATGCGATAGGGAGTGGGATAAGCTATCTTGCAATGAATGTAAGCAATTTATTCAGTCAACCGGGGAAGCCATATAGAAGCGAGACACCAGCACAGCAAACACAGGCTATGGCGGAGAACACGCAGGCTATAGAAAATGAGCAGATGAAGAAGCTTGAGGAAGAACTAAACAACATCTGGACAAAAAATAGCGAAGCTTATGCGGGCTATGGCACTAATTCACTTACGGAAGAACAGATAGCTGAGTATGAGCGGATGAGAAATGCCGCAATGTATGCTCCAACTATGGATCGACCGGCGAGGAGACAATTTGAAGATAGCTATGAGGTATGGCAGTGGAATAAGAGAGTGGAGAGGCAATATCGGATAGATGGGTTAAAACGAGAGAGGGAAAGTATAAGTGATGAGATAAACAATGAGTTAAATTCAAATGTTTATGAGCGAGGTTATGGTGGGATGTTAAGTTCTTCCCAGAGATTAACAGAATTGACAAATCGATTGAATGATATAAACAACCAGATAGGGATTTTATATAAAGAGCAATTAATGGATTACAGGATAGAAGACAATTATTATGTATCTAATGTAGATGGAATTGAGATAAGGATGTCGAGGAGAAATTTTAGAGCTCCTGTAGCAGCTAATGTTAACAACTGGACTGGTAATACGCCGATTAATCGAGCGATAGAGAATCTATCCTCGAAGGCATTGCTTGTGCTTGAGGAGAATTCACAAGCGTTAAATCTGGATGCTGTAGAGGTATCGAGTTTGTGGAGGAATAGCGCTACAAGCTCTCATGGGTCGGGAAGAGGGATAGATATTGTAGCTGTAACAAGGGGTAATTTAACAGTAAGGTTTAATAATGTAAACGGTGAACCATCGGCAGCTGCAAGAGCTCTCAGAAATGAAATCTACAACGCTTTTATAAATGACCCAAGAGTGAGTCAGACGCTGGATCCGTGGTGGTTGAAAAGTAAGATTCCAGGTAAATCTTATAACTATCCTAACACTTGGCAAGATGTGAACAATATGTATCTATCTCCTATAGGAGTTTCTTTAATTGAATATGATAAGTCTTCATATCCACAACAGCTTCAGTGGGTAAATAATGATGGGTCGCTTAGAAATATGTTACTTTATAGGCATCACCTTCATATTACTTTATTTTAGTTATTAGGAGTGGTATATATGAGAAAAATAATTTTTACTATAAGCATTGTATGTTTTTTAGGTACGCACATTTTTTTGTTTGCTGATGATATAAAACCGTTCAACAAACTGGGGGAAGTTTTTGTAATTAACGATAATGTCCCTTTATTTGAAAAACCAGATATAAATTCAAAAGAAGTTTTGAGAATTCCCATACTCAGACGTATTAGGATTTTGAGTAACACTCAGTTTATATTTTTATCTAATAATGTGAGAAAAGAATGGATTTATATTGATACATATATTCCTATATCTGAAAATATGGTAAAAGTAAATAATAGATGGCAATATTTAACTCATAAAGGTTGGGTAGAAAGAAGACACCTTGTTGGAAAGGGAGATTTTAAAAAAGTAAGTAAAATGAATGAGATGTTTATTTTAATTGCATATTCTGAAGATGGAATTAGTTATAGAATTTACAAAGACGGAACTTTTAGTTATAAATACGGAGATGAACCCTCATATTATGGTGGGAGTGTATATCTATGCAAGGCAAATACGAACTTTTTCTCGTTTAACCATATGGAGTTTTTTTGGTATTCAAATAATATAGTGGAAATACCTTCTCCTTTTGTTTCACGTGTAGAAGTCCTCACCAACAAATCTGACTTTCCCAAATGGGCACAGTCTGATAAACCGTTTGTATTTGAAACATACTACATTCTCACCGGCGACAATGTAAACGTGCGTTCCGAAGCTTCTACAAACTCGGCTGTACTATTCAAGCTAAAGAAGGGTGCAAGGGTAAAACTACTCGAACGGTCGGATGTTACTTTTACGATTGGAGACAGGACGGGTAATTGGGTATACATAGACACAGGCGTTAAGGATAAGAAGGGTAATACAATAAAGGGCTGGGTGTTAGATTTATATTTAAGTCCTGAAATATATTACATTCTCACCGGCGACAATGTAAACGTGCTTGCCGAACCATCTACAAACTCAGCAGTGTTATGTAAGCTAAAGAAGGGTGCAAGGGTAAAGCTACTCGAGCGGTCGGATGTTACTTTTACGATTGGAGACAGGACGGGTAATTGGGTATACATAGACACAGGCGTTAAGGATAAGAAGGGTAATACTATTAAAGGCTGGGTGGTGGATATATATTTGAAGGAAGAGTAACCCCTGTAAGTACAACAAGGCGATAAGGCAACGAAGCATAAGAAGCCTACTTCCCATGCATTCCACTGAAGCAAGCCGTACAGGATGTACGGCGACCTTGCGTAGACTCAACAGGATGTTTGTTGGAGCATGGGGTGTTTATTATTAAACTTTATTTATTGACATAATTCTATATTTATTATACAATAAGCTAGGTTTTGTAAAATTTCAATATAGGTGATAGGTATTAGATTTATACTAAAATAAAGTCCAGCCGCAAAGCTATCGAAAGAAGAAACAAACTCTGGGCAGAAAATAGCGAAGCTTATGGAGGCTACGGTACTAATTCACTTACGGAAGAACAGATAGCTGAGTATGAGCTGATGAGAAATGCCGCAATGTATGCTCCAACTATGAGTGAAGTGGATAGGAGACAATTTGAAGATAGCTATGAGGTATGGCAGTGGAATAAGAGAGTGGAGAGGCAATATCGGATAGATGGGTTAAAACGAGAGAGGGAAAGTATAAGTGATGAGATAAACAATGAGTTAAATTCAAATGTTTATGGGCGAGGTTATGGTGGGATGTTAAATTCTGCCCAAAGATTAACAGAATTGACAAATAGATTGAATAGTGTAGAGGAGGAGCTAGGGATTTTATATAAGGAACAATTAATGGACTACAGGGTAGAGGGCGACTATTATATCTCGAATGTAGATGGAATTGAGATAAGGATGTCGAAATATAATTTTAGTCCACAGGCGCAAAAAGCGGGCATGGGGAATACTCCGATTAATCTTGCGACAGGGGGGATGGATCCGAGAGCTGTGCTTGTGCTTATAGATAATGCGCATGCTGTAAATGTTGATGCTGTGGAGGTATCGAGTTTGTGGAGGAATTGGGGTAGTCATAGAGGAGGAAGGGGAATAGATATAACTTCTATAAGTATTAATGGTCAACAATATAATTTTAACAATGTAAATGGAGAAACTCAAGGTGCATTTCAAGCAGCACTTTTTAATTTGTTAATGGAAGATTCGAGAGTTAGTCAAGTACTTGATCCATGGCATATGTATGGACTAGTTAGCAGACCAGAATATCATGTTAACGACTGGAGAGAGCAGGATCCTACCACATATAATAATGCAAATAACTATTGGCTGCATAGGAATCATCTTCATTTTTTAATAAATTAAAGCTTGGAGGTATATATGTATAGGATGGTAACATTATTGGTAATATTATATTCAAATCTTTTCTATTCAATGGAAGTAACTAAATACTATAATAAATTTTTAATTGTAATAGAAAATGAGGTGGAGTTGAAAAAAGAACCCAAAAATGAATCAAGGACAATTTTTACGTTAGGGATTAATTATAACATTATTCCAATCAGCTTTACCAATAATTGGATATTTATTGACACTAGAATTATTGATCGAAATGTAATTTCTAATGAAACCACAATTAAGGGATGGATTCTAAAGTAATTTTTATTAAAGTCATTTTATCCTTGCAAAATGGGACATATAGTAGAAAGCTAAAGTCTAATGAAGAAGATGTAATAATATGTGGTGAATTGTATAGATTTAAGAATTCTATTATAGCAAAAGATAAAAGTGGGGTTTTAGTATTTTTTTATATCAATGAAGATGGATATTTAATATGTCCCTTTATGGATGACAAAGGAGAGAGAGTCAAAGTAAAAATTGGTAAATCTTATTACGAAAAATAAATGTTACAAAGCTGTGGTGAATAGTTGTTACTCAGCTCGTAATGTTTACTTAATTTTTTAAGTTACAAAAATCACAAATAAAGTCCTAAATGAACCGAAGTGCAAAGACTTACTTCCAGCGCATTCCCCTGAACCAAGCCGACCACGGATGGTCGGCGACCTGTGGAGACTCAATAAAAAGGTTGTTGGGAGCGAGGGGTGTTGATTATTAAGCTTTATCTACCCGTTGCGTCAAATAAAAAAGTACTCGAAATTCGAATCATTGCCTCATAAAAAAAAGTACTCAAAAATTCCATACAGTTTCCTCCAAATTTTTGTTTTTACATTCTTTTTCTTTTGAAGGCTGAAAAGTTTTCTGGCAAGCTGTAATTTTTGTCTTAGGTGAAACAAATCGAGAGCCTTATAAAGCCTTTGTTAGGCGCTCCTTTGTGCCTCACTTACATAAGAGCTTCTAAAAGCCGTTGGTAGGGAGTTTTAATATCATCATGCTTCTTTGCACCTTGCTTCCGATTCTCTCTTTTCTCTGTCATTTTCATAACCGGGTTGAAAAGTTGGCATAAAGCCCGAGATACGCATAGAGTCGGTTCAAGTAGTAGACTTTTCCTCGGTATCGTAGCGAAAGTATCCAACATTCTGGCGGACTATGGAATAGTTTTTCTGCTCAACGTAGCAGTTATCATTGAACGGGAGCTTCTCCCCTTGTAAATTTTATCTGGTTCTTTTCTCACACCAATCACGCAGAGGATGATTAATAAATTCAGCACCGTATCAGAATCAATTCCTCGTAAATCAAAAGGAAGTCTTCCTTGACTTTTTCTATGGCTTCTCTTACCCATTTTGAAGCTTCTTTGTTTTGATTGCTACAAGTTCTTGTCCAACCGCTCCAAACATCCACCATATTTAATGTTTGAGCAAAATCTCCCTCAGCTATTTCCTCCCTCATGGGCTACCAGA
Source organism: Thermospira aquatica (assembly GCF_023525255.1). GTDB lineage: Bacteria > Spirochaetota > Brevinematia > Brevinematales > Thermospiraceae > Thermospira > Thermospira aquatica. Next base: position 1,650,976 of record NZ_CP073355.1, read on the forward strand.
TCAATCTCCATGAACCCAGGGCAATTCATCCCACTCTGCCCACGTGCGTATAGCTATTTGTTGCTTTAATAGCGCCCAGGCTTTGTACCTTTTCGTCCTTTTATCTCAAGCTTTTACGCTCATGCTTCAAAAGTCGGTCAATACTTGAGGCACTTATATGGCGCAAGTTTTCTATAGCCTGTGGAGAAACGTGGAGATGTCCGTTTGCTAAGAGATTATCTAAAACTTCATTTAAAATTGGCTTTAAACGTTTGCCACACATGTAGTTTTCAATTTCCCAGACCTGTTTTAGCATTTTTAGTTCTTCTTCGCCGAATTTTTTCTTCTGCCAGGTCTTTTGTTCTTGGCTATGTCGGCTTTAAGGTAATTTTTCTTGCCCACATAGATGGTTTTTCCGTGCTGCCTCAAGAGCCTGGCGGCATAGTTTCGGTTTTTTAAACCTGTTATCCTCACAAAGTAATCCAGTATCTCCATTTTTTCTTTTGCTGGCTTTTGATACTCTGCTTCGACAAGCTCAGCATATCATTTCGCCGTTTCCTGTAATAGGTCTCCTTTCAAACATCGCCACCCCAATTCCGGCTGGCGAGCCTGTCGAGCCACGGTGGTTGGCGAGCTTGTCGAGCCACGGTTGGCGAGTTTGTCGAGCCACCTTGTCGAGCCATGAACTGGATTATTTTACATTATTTAAAGTACTTTTTTATTTTGAAGCAACGTTCCCTTTTCGAGTACTTTTATTATGAAGCAATTCGAAAATCCCGTTGCGTCAAATAAAAAAGTACTCGAAATTCGAATCATTGCCTCATAAAAAAAAGTACTCAAAAATTCCATACAGTTTCCTCCAAATTTTTGTTTTTTACATTCTTTTTCTTTTGAAGGCTGTAAAGTTTTCTCTGGCAAGCCGTAATTTTTTGTCTTAGGTGAAACAAATCGAGAGCCTTATAAAGCCTTGTTGCGTGCCCTTTGTACCTCACTTACATAAGAGCTTTCTAAAAGCCGCTGGTAGGGAGTTTTAATATCATCATGCTTCTTTTGCACCTTGCTTCCGATTCTCTTTTTCTCTGTCATTTTCATAACCGGTTGAAAAAAGTTGGCATAAAGCCTGAGATACGCATAGAGTCGGTTCAAGTAGTAGACTTCTTCCTCGGTATCGTAGCGGAAGTATCCAACATTCTGGCGGACTATGGAATAGTTTTTCTGCTCAACGTAGCAGTTATCATTGGAACGGGAGCTTCTCCCCTTGTAAATTTTATCTGTGCTTCTCACACCAATCGCGTAGAGGATGATTAATAAATTCAGCACCTGTATCAGAATCAATTCCCCGTAACTCAAAAGGAAGTCTTCTTTGGACTTTTTCTATGGCTTCTCTTACCCATTTTGAAGCTTTGTTTTGATTGCCACAAGTTCTGTCCAACCGCTCCAAACATCCACCATATTTAATGTTTGAGCAAAATCTCCCGGCTATTTTCCCTCATGGGCTACCAGATCAATCTCCATGAACCCAGGGCAATTTTCATCCCACTCTGCCCACGTGCGTATAGCTATTTGTTGCTTTAATAGTGCCCAGGCTTTGTACCTTTTCGTCCTTTTATCTCAAGCTTTTTACGCTCATGTTTCAAAAGTCGGTCAATACTTGAAGCACTTATATGGCGCAAGTTCTCTATGGCCTGTGGAGAACCGTGGAGATGTCCGTTTGCTAAGAGATTATCTAAAACTTCATTTAAAATTGGCTTTAAACGTTTGCCACACATGTAGTTTTCAATTTCCCAGACCTGTTTTAGCATTTTTAGTTCTTCTTCGCCGAATTTTTTCTTTCTGCCAGGTCTTTTGCCCTTTTTGGCTATATCGGCTTTAAGGTAATTTTTCTTGCCTACATAGATGGTTTTTCCGTGCTGCCTCAAGAGCCTGGCGGCATAGTTTCGATTTTTTAGGCCTGTTATCCTCACAAAATAATCCAGTATCTCCATTTTTTCCTTTTTGCTGGCTTTTTGATATTGTTTTGCCGTTTCCCTGTAAATAGGTCTCCTTTCAAACATCGCTAACTCCACCTTGTACCTCCAGTTCTTTGAACTGGATTATTTTACACAAATTTAAAGTACTTTTTTATTTTGAAGCAACGTTCCCTTTTCGAGTACTTTTATTATGAAGCAATTCGGAAATTTGCATTTTTTTCTCATTGTCATTAAAATACTCACACCTTATTTTTTACCAAAAATCCAAAAAAAGGAGTGTGGTATGCCGAAGAAAACAACCTCCACAGGGTTGAACAGAGAACTGGTGGAGCAAATCAAAGAGGGTTTTTTACGACATCGTCACTATTCTCTGGCAAAGGATGAGTATACGGCTACGGATTACGACAATTTTTTAAGTCTTGCGTATACCGTTCGAGACATGCTTTTTGATCGCTGGATTAAAACCCAGCAAACCTATTATAACAAGGATGTGAAGCGTGTTTACTATCTGTCACTTGAGTTTCTCATGGGACGTACTTTGGGGAATGCTCTGGTGAATCTGGGCATTGAAAAGGAAGCAGAGGTTGCCATGAAAGAGCTTGGCCTTGATATTGCCGTGCTCAGAGAAGAAGAAAAAGATGCAGGTCTTGGAAATGGTGGTCTTGGAAGACTTGCAGCTTGTTTTCTGGATTCGATGGCAACGCTCGGCATGGCTGGTTATGGTTATGGTATTCGTTACGATTATGGTATCTTCAATCAAAAGTTTGTGAACGGTTATCAGGTTGAAGAACCAGATGATTGGTTGAAGCTTGGTTATCCCTGGGAAGTGGAGCGCTGTGAGTTTCAGCTTCGTGTGCGATTTTACGGGAATGTTCGTGTAGAAAGGGATGCGAATGGTTATGAACGATATATCTGGGAGAAAACTCAGGATGTGCTTGCTATTCCTTTTGATGTACCTATACCAGGATACAAGAATGATGTGGTGAATACGTTGAGACTGTGGACATCTCGTGCAACAAACGAGTTTGATTTTCATGATTTCAATGCGGGGAACTATATCGATGCCGTAGAAGAAAAGAACCTCTCTGAAAATATTTCCAAGGTTCTTTATCCTAATGACAACAGTGTTGCAGGAAAGATCCTTCGATTGAAACAGCAGTATCTGTTTGTTGCGGCTTCTCTCTGGGATATTTTACGCCGTTATAAGAAGCACCATAAAGATTTTAAGGATTTTCCCAAAAAGGTGGCTATTCAGCTGAATGATACCCATCCTGCTATCGCGGTGGCAGAGCTGATGAGACTTCTCGTGGATGAAGAGGGACTTGTTTGGGAAGAGGCATGGAAGATTACCCAGCAGGTTTTTGGATATACAAACCATACCCTCATGCCTGAGGCTCTCGAAAAATGGCCAGTGGCGATGATGGAGGAACTTCTTCCCAGACATATGCAGATTATTTACAAGATCAATGCTGATTTTCTTGCAGAGGTTTCCCGTCGTTTCCCTGGAGATGTTGATCGACTTCGTCGTATGTCACTGATTGATGAGAGTGGGGAGCGATACGTGCGCATGGCATGGCTTGCTACAGTGGGAAGCCATTCGATCAATGGAGTTGCTGCCCTCCATACAGAGCTTTTGAAGAAGGAACTTTTCCACGATTTTTATGAGATGTTCCCGGAACGCTTTAACAACAAGACAAACGGGATTACACCTCGACGCTGGCTTCTCAAGTCTAACCCGAAACTTTCTACCCTGATTACAGAGAACATTGGCGATGAATGGACTATTGATCTCTTTAAACTTCGTGGTCTTGAAAAGTTTGCTGAGGACAAAGCTTTCCATAAAAAGTGGCAGGACATCAAGCGTGAAAACAAGGTAAAACTTGCTGAAATCATTGCCAGAGAAACAGGGGTTCAGGTGAATGTGGATTCCATGTTTGATGTTCAGGTGAAACGTCTCCATGAATACAAGAGACAGCTTTTGAATGCCCTTCACATCATTCATCTGTACAATCAGCTCAAAGAAAATCCTTCTATGAATTTTGTTCCGAGGACGTTTATCTTTGGCGCAAAGGCAGCACCAGGCTACTTTATGGCTAAAATGATCATCAAGCTTATAAACAATATTGCTAAAGTGATCAACTCAGATCCAGTTGTGGGTGACAAGATGAAGGTGGTATTTTTACCAAACTACCGGGTTTCTCTCGCTGAGAAAATCTTTCCCGCTTCGGATCTTTCTGAACAGATCTCAACAGCAGGAACAGAGGCAAGTGGTACGGGAAATATGAAGTTTGCCTTGAATGGGGCACTGACCATTGGAACCCTTGATGGTGCCAATGTTGAGATTGCGGAAGAAGTGGGTATGGAAAATATCTTTATTTTTGGTCTCAAGGTAGATGAGGTTGAGGCCCTGAAAAAACAGGGATACCATCCTTATCATTATTACGAGACCAACCCAAATATTCGCAAAGTGATTGATCTTATTGCAAGTGGTTACTTCTCTCAGGGTGAGGATCCAAATCTTTTCAAACCTATTGTCGACAATCTTCTTTACAGTGATCCGTATCTTTGTTTGGCAGATTTTCAGCTGTATGCTGATTGCCAGAAGAAGGTTTCCGAGGCATATCTTGATACCTTTGCTTGGACGAAAAAATCTATTCTCAATGTGGCACGCATCGGGAAGTTTTCCAGTGACCGTACTATCATCGAGTACAACAAAGACATCTGGAAGGCTGAGGATCATATCCTTAAATAATGAGGAAACCAGATTATACCTGCAGGGCTGTCCGAAAGGGCAGCCTTTTTTATTATCTGGTTAGCATTTTTATCACCTGGTTAGAAGATGGGCTGTATTATTTTTGTAAAAGAAAAGAGAACTTCTGGATGAGCTGGATACGGTTTGAGGTTTCGGTTTTTTCATAGAGACGGGAGATATAGTTTCGGACAGTGTGTTCGGTGATATAGAGCTTTGAGGCAATGATTGGGTTATCATACCCCTGAATGAGGAGACTTATAATTTCTCGCTCTCTCTTAGATAGGTGGATACCTTCCCATTTTTCGGGAATGGGGTAGATCAGTTCGTTAAGCCAGAGTTTTCGTTCAATGAGGAATTGAATCATGGCTGCGAAGGTCATAAAATTCCATAGGGTATAGTAGAGAGGGCTAAAGTTAAAACAACGGGGGAGTATTTTCCACTGGACCTGAAAGAGCTCCCAGAGGTTATCGACCAAAAAAAGAGGCAGGAAAAAGGTAGTGAGGATTAATAAGTGCCGAATATGAGAAGCAAGAATGTGGGTAAGATCGGGAAGTTTCTTTAACCAGAGGAAAAAGAGGGTGGTGCTGAGAAAAACAACGAGTGCACTTCCCCATATCCACTGATCAAAGAAAAGAAGGAGTTTGAGATTTTTGTCTGTAAATCCCTGAGAAAAGAGCCAAAGGGAAAAAACTATACCCAAAAAAGTTGCAGTAAATTCCAGAAAGCTCAAAAATTTCCCGAGTTTTTCATTTTTAAAGAGAAAAAACATAGTAAAACCGAACCCCAGGAAAAACAGATTCTTTGAAACAAAGATGATAAGAGTCATGATCCAGAGCTTTGAAGGAGTTTCTGGTTGGTTAAGGATAAAGTATCCATAGTACTGGAGGAGAATGTTGAGAATAAGAAGGGAAAAGGCGCTGATAAACGTAGCGTACACAAGGGCAAGCTTGCGCAGGTTTTGAGCTATCATCAAAATAATAAGCGTGAATCCGATGATGCCAGAAAATGTGGCGAGTGCATAGTATATGAGGAGAAAGTGTTTCATTGTGTTTGCATGAGTTGTTTGTAGATTTCTATATATTTGAGTGCACTTTTTCTCCACCCAAAGTCTTCTTTCATGGCATTATGCATGAGTTTTTCCCAGGCGGAGCGATTTTGTTTGTAGGTGGCGATTGCTTGAGAAACAATACTCAACAGAGCTTCGGGGGTATAGGGTTCAAAGACAAACCCTGTTTTACCATGAGTTACCGAGTCAGCAAGCCCCCCTGTTTTTCGAACGATAGGGATCGTACCATAAGACATGGCATATAACTGGGTGAGTCCAGCAGGTTCAAAACGTGAGGGGACGAGAAGCATGTCCGAACTTGCAATGATCTTGTGGGATTCGGCTATATCAAAGGTGATAGATACCATCATGTTGGGGTGATAGTGACGCGCAAAATCCTTGAGTTTTATTTCGTATTCTTCTTTGCCCTGACCGAGGATAGTGAGGTAAATTCCCTGCTCCATCAAAGCGGGAATAATATCAAGGAGGATATCCAGTCCTTTCTGGTCAACAAGACGGGAAACCATTCCAAGCAGGGGCCTATTGGGATCTGGATCCGCAATACCCTTTTCTTTGAGATAGGCAAGTTTTAAGTTTTTTTTCTGGTCGAGGTTTTTGCTGTTGTACTTAATGGGAAGATAGATATCGTTTTCGGGATTCCATTCTTCGTAGTCAACGCCATTCATAATGCCTATGAGCTGGCCACTTGTGGCTTTTTCACGAATAATTCCTTCAAGTCCGTTGCCGAACTCAGGAGATTGAATTTCTTTGGCATAGGTTTCACTCACTACCGTGATCATGTCTGCAAAATTGATGCCAGCCTTTAAGAGATTAATGTGCCCATAGAATTCTAACCCATTGATGGTGAAGTATTTCCAATCCACACCGAGAATGCCGTACTGTTCTACGGAAAATATCCCCTGATACGAAAGATTGTGGATTGTAAAAACACTTTTGGTGTTTTTGTAAAAGCCGTCCATTTTGTAGAGACTTTTGAGATAAAAAGGGAAAAGACCACACTGCCAGTCATGAGCATGGATGATATCGACTTTGAGATCGATGGCTTTCAGTGCCTCAAAGACAAATTTTGTAAAGAAGGTCATGCGTTCGAGATTGTCGGCATAGTCTATCTTGTAGGTTTCATCGAAATAGATGCCATTTCTTTTAAAGTAGTGGGGTTGATCGATGAGGTAGATATCAATACCCTTGTAAGAAAAATGTTCTATAGCCCCTGTGATGGATTGATGTCCTATACTGATGGTCAGTTCTTCTCTTTTATCTATCGTGAGATTTTGTGAGGCGAGGAATCGGTCTACATCGTTATAGCGAGGGAGGGCAACACTGATTCGTCCTTTTCCCAGGGAGTGAAACTCTTTTGCCAGGGCGCCCACAACGTCGGCAAGACCTCCCACTTTTGCAAAAGGAGAGACCTCGGTTGCCACCAAAAGAACGTGAGGTTTGAATGTGGCCATACATGGCCTCCTTTTTTGTGTTTTATTAATATTATCGGTTTTTTGTTTTATAAAACTTTATGTTTTCTCTTCTAACAGGACACATTCTCCATCTTTTATGTGATGATGTTTTTTAAAGACAGAAGGAGGGAGAAAGCTTTCTACGTAGCAGTTTCCTCCGATGATGGTTTTGTCAGGGAGAATGGTATCTTTTCCGATGAGGGTAAAACCATTGATCATCGGGAAAAGCAGGTTTGTTTGGGAGGGTGATTCATTTCCTATGCGAGATTTTGCACCTATGTTTGGGTTTACGTTGTCGAGAGAAAATTCATCGATAATAGTGTTGACGATATGGGCTTCACTAGCGATATGATTACGAGGGAGGATAATCGCATTTTTGATGAAGGCTTTTTTTTCGATGATGACATGAGAAAAAATTATAGAGTTTTCTACATGTCCATAGATGTGGACATCTTCTCCTACAAGAGAATTGATGACATGGGAAGAGCGATAGGTTTTTGAGAAAACGTTGGGGCGGGTGAATGGTTTTACGGGGACAAGTGAGTTGATATGATCAAGAAAGTAATAATCGTCGAGCAAGTCAAGATGAATACGATAGTAATCTTCTAATGTATAATTGGGACGAAAATATCCTTTGAGTTTTATGAAGTGCATCCGTTTTTCTTTTGAGAGGGTGTCGATGATACCTTCGAGAAAGTTGTAAAGATTGGTTTGGGCAGTGGCGCGCAGGCTATCTTCAAACGCACGGAGGGGAAGAATAACTCCGAGAGGGAAGGTGTTGAGTGGGGTTTCATGCAAAAGAAGCGCATAATTGGGAAGACTTTTTTCCTGAGGCATGAGAAACCAGTTGGGGAAATGTCCGTAAAAAATACCAATCGTTTTGATGGTGTGGTCTTTTTTAAGTTCTTCAAGAAAGGGGAGAAATTCTATTTCGAGTTGTTGACGGTTAAAAACATAGATTTCGTTTTCTGGATAGCCTGTCATGAGATAGTTATGGATGAGATCGGCATCGTCGGGTGTGATGATGATGAGGGGCTGGATATTTCCATTTAAGAGAGAGGAAACGACAAAATCAATGGTTCGTACACGAGGGGTAAATGGGAGAAGGTAATCCTGGGTGTAGATATCCAAGGAGAGAAGTTCTTTGTTTTGTTTTCCGATGATAATGGCGAGATCACAGAGTTTTTCCTGCACGATTACACTTCCTCACGATGAAAAATTTTGTTCATGAGGGTAACGAAAAGGATAACGAGTCTACGAAACCAGGCGATGGGGTCAATTTTGAAGCCAGTGGTTTTCCATCCTCTTTTTTCATCCCATACAACCCCCATACTCTTTTTGCCAGAAAAGACATCAAGTGAAGTGTCTATACCTAAAATAATTGATTGTGAGAAATAGGAGAAATTTTTGGTAATCCAGAACTCTTGATAGACACTGTTGGGAAAACTGACAATAAAGATCTGGGGACAGGATTTGCGAATCGATATGAGGACATCGAACCATTGTTTTTCTTTAAGTTGGTTGGTGTAATATCCAAGAAGTCTGACATTGGGGAAGGAACGACGGATACGTTTTGCTGCTTCGTTGGCGACTTTTTTGTCTCCTCCCAGGAGATAGCATGAGTACTGCATTTCATTGGCAATACCGAGAATATCGAGGAGAATGGTGATAGGATAGTATATTTCCACATGACGTCCTGTTAAAAGACGTATGCTCCATGCAATAAGACGGGAGCCGCAGAGAACAACCTCTGTTTGTTGAATGATACGTCGCATCTCGCGGTTAAAAAGAGAAGAAAAAAGCTTTTTTTCATCGAGGATGATGATTCGGAAACGTTTTTGTTCATAAAGGGTCTGGATGATGTGTTCTTTGAGATCTTCTCGATTGAAGAGGGAAACCTTTGCCGTCAGAAAAGGAATAGAAACAGGCAGCATGGGCTCTCCTTTTTTCTGTTTTCAATGTATTTTAAGGGGAGAGAGAATTTTTAGCAAGGAAAGCATGGTTTGTTTTCTGGGTGATAGGGTAAAAATTCGCTTTTTTTTGGATTTTTTGGTATACTTTATGTTGTAGGATAAAGATACTATGGTGAATAGAAGGGCGAGTCTCGTTGTTTTGTTATTCTTGCTGGCTTTTTTACTGATTTTTTATAGAGTGATGGTGCTTGTTCTCTGGCCGGAGGAACGGCTATTGGTTGAGGAAAGAGGCAGCTTGCCAAGAGGAATGATTTTTGATCGGTATACCAATTCGCTTGTGGTGAATGTGGAATATTATGATTTTTATGTCAGGCCTTCACGATTTTCAGAAGAAATGCGGCAATGGTTGGTAGGGAAGCTTTCGAATCTTGAAGGTGTTTTTACGCAAGAGGATCTGGCACCACTGGCGGGCGGGAAAGATTTCGTGTATCTGAAACGGAGACTTTCTTTTTCTCAGCGTCAGAAGATAGAGACGCTTTTACAGCAATATGAAGGAAAATGGCCGCACGATAGTTGGGGTTTTCTCAAACAGCAGGGGAGGTATTATCCTTTTCTCGAAATTGCCAAAGTGGTAGGACATGTGAGTATTGATAACCAGGGAATGGCAGGGCTTGAGCTTTTTTTTGATAAAGAGTTGGGTGAAGGAAAAAATATCTACACTACTCTGGATCCTTTGTTGAGTCGTATTGCTCTTGAGGAGCTGATAAAGGGAGTGACAGAGGCTCAGGCTGAGTATGGGACTGTTTTGGTACTCAAAATCCAGGGAAGAGAGATCCTGGCGATGGTGGATTGGCCATCGTATAATCCGAATGTTTTTTCTACGATTAATGATCGAACATTGGTCAATTATGCCCTTTCGATGGTCTATGAACCGGGATCCGTCATGAAGGTGTTTGCATCTACCTTTGCGCTTGAACAGCAATTGGTACGCCAGGATGAGGTGTTTTTTTGTGGTGGTGGAACGGAAGTGTATGGATACCGGATTAAAGACGGATTTGCTCACGGGCAGGTGAGACTTGCGGAGATTATCCAGAAATCGTGTAACGTAGGTATGGTGCAGGTGGCAGAGAGGTTTCAAGTATCGGCCTGGTATCAAACCCTTACCAATCTTGGTTTTGGAACGATGCCGATGGTGCCATTACCGGGGAGAGCATCCGGGATTCTTCGTCCTCTGTCTCAGTGGTCCGGGCTCTCGAAGTACATGACCTCCATAGGACAGGAGATAGGGGTGTCTACCCTTCAGCTGGCGCTTGCTCTGGCAACCGTGGCTAGTGGCGGGATGTATGCTGATCCGGTATTGGTGTATGGGTGGGGAGATTTGCGGCAAAGGAGAGTGTTTTTATCTACTGCTTCTCAAAGAGTACTCCATATGATGGAAAAGGTGGTAAGTGAGAAGGGAACAGCTCTCTCGGCCAAAATTGAGGGAATGGCGATTGCTGGCAAGACAGGAACAGGGCAGATTGCTCGTGAGGATGGATCTGGTTATTATCCGAATTTTTTTAGTGCCCTTTTCATGGGGGTTTTCCCTGCAGAAAATCCTCAATATCTTGTTGTTGTGACAGTAAACAGGATCCATGGCGAAAAACATACGGGGGGTGAAGTGGCAGCACCGGTGTTTTCCCGCATTGTGAGGCGCATGTTGATCCAAACTGATTACTTGGGAGGACAGTGGTGAAGAAAATGGTAACGTCGTTTGTGAAACGTATCCTGCAGTCACTGGCTTTTTTTCTTCCTATAGGGGTGACTATCTGGGTGATGGTGTGGCTGTTTGGGTATCTCAGGGAAGTATTAAAGGCTGTCGATATTTTGTCTCTCTGGTTAAAACCATCAAAGCCTGAGACAGAACTGCTTCTTTCTCTCGGGAGTTTTGTGCTTCTTGTTTTTATGGTTTTGGTGGTGGGGATGATTGCTCAGGGTTTTTTTGGTCGGTGGCTTCATAAAACCCTCGATAAGGTTATGGATCTTTTCCCTGGCGTAAATGTCTTTTATCGGGCTATTAAACAGTTGCTTTCGTTTCTCTTTCGGGAACGGGATGAGATGCAAAAGGGAACGGGTGAGGTGGTATTGGTAAGGGCTTTTCATGATCAGGCGTACTCACTGGGGTTTGTCATGGGGCGTTCCAGGTCTCTTGATCCAAGTGGGAAGGTATGGCTTAAGGTTTTTGTGCCGGGGGTTCCAAATATTTCTTCGGGGTTTCTTATTCTCGTTGAGGAGAAGGATGTGACCAAACTTTCTACAACAGTCGATCAGGCTTCCGCATTTCTGGTCTCTTTGGGGATTATCAAGGATATACGGAGGAAATTGTGAAAAGGATATGGCGTTTTCTTCGTAATCGTTTTATCGAGGGACTTCTGGTCGTTGGGCCAGTGATGGCGGTTTTTTTTCTTCTCAAGTGGCTTTTTCTTGCCATTCATCGTTTCATGGAGATGATTGTTCAACTGTTGGGATTGCAAGCTTTTATTCGTTTTAATCTCTGGATTCTTGAGCTTTTGACGTTCCTGGCGCTTGTGGTTTTTCTCGTTATTTTAAGTGTGCTTTTGCAAACGTTTTTGGGGAAATGGTTCAGGGGAATTCTCGAACAATTTTTTGAGAGTTTTCCCGGGATAGGGACGATTTATGGGGCTTTGAAGCAGATCTCAGGTTTTCTTGTCCAGGAGAGGGAAAAAGAAACGTCTGCCTCGGTGGTTCTGGTGGATTTTCCTGGTGAGAGGACAAAGAGTCTGGGATTTCTCATGGGAACGATGAAGCAGGATGTATTACCGGAATCTTTTGATGGAAAAATTCTCCATGTGGTGTATATTCCTACAGCCCCGTTTCCAACAACAGGATATCTTTTGATGCTTGAAGAGACTCATATAGAAAAAACGAACCTTGCCTGGGAAGAGGCGGTGCGGATTGTCTTTTCGGGAGGTATACTGGATGCAGATAGAAAAGATTGAAGGGGCATTTCCGAATCTGAGGGTGCGACTGGGGGAGAAAGAGGTTTCCCTTCATTCAGCATATCCCTATCGGGAAGCAGAAAGGATTGTGAAGCATTTTAATTCTGCTATCCCTGTGGTAGTGGTTGCGGGAGTGGGTTTGGGGTATGTGGTGGACTATATCTTGACGTCTACCCGCTATACGGTGATTGCCTACGAACATGATGAGAGTTTTGCCCCGTGGAATGGGGAGATTCTCAGGCGTTTTGAGGCGACGGGGAGGGTGAAGGTTTTCCGGGGGGATCCCCAGATCCTTCTTGACTACCTCGCGGAGGAGGGGATCGGAGAACTCAATCTTTTTATCCATAGGCCGTATGCGATCCTTTTTCCTGAGGTGTATGATAGACTCCATGGAATGCTGACAGCCTATCTTTCCAGGCGTCAGATCAATCAGGCAACGGCCAGACGATTTCAGAAGCTTTGGGTGAGAAATGTGCTTAAAAACTCGGTTTTTTATCCGGTTTTACCGGGGGTCAAAGAGCTTTTTGGAAGTGGAAAGGGTTACCCTGCCGTGATCATCGGGGCAGGTCCTTCACTGGTAAAAAATGCTTCTCTCCTCAAGGAGGCAAAAAAAAGGCATTGGATTCTCATTGCGACGGATACCGTGTTGTCGTATCTGGATAGGGTAGGGATTGAGGCGGATTTTGTGGTGAGTGTTGATCCCCAGGATAAGAATGCGCTCTACCTGCTTGCGGCAAAACAACGACCTTTTCTTATCCTGGATAGTGGTGCTTCGTTTCTGACATTGGTTCATTATCCCCTTGATCGGGTGTTTCTCTATGATACGGTGCTTCCTGTGTACCGTGTTTTTTCGCATCTCTGGGGAGAAAAGGGAGAACTTCAATGTGGGGGATCAGTTTCGACGACAGCTTTTGATTTTGCGGTGCAACTAGGGTGTGAACCTCTGGTTTTTGTAGGGCAGGACCTGGCGTATTCGTGGAGGCAGACCCATACTCCCCACAATATCCTGGAGGACAAACTCCTTGCGTCTGTCGATCGTTATCATACGTATGAGGGGTACAATGCCTCTTCCCAGACCTTTTCTGACAGAATTGAGGTGAGGGGATGGGATAGGCAAAGCACGGTGTTAACCGATAGAAAATTTCTTACTTTTAAGGATTGGTTTGTGCGACGCTGTAGAGAGGTGGCAAAAGAGGTGATGAACGCGACAGAGGGTGGAATGTTTATCGAGGGGATGAAACATCTTCCTTTGAAAGAGGTTTTGGAACAGGTTCCTCAACCCTCAAAGGCTTATGATGTTTCTGTAAGAGTGGTTGAGAAGGGGTCGGATGAGGCTTTTGAGCATGTCCTGGATCACGTGAGGCGACGGTTGGGGAAACTTCGACAACTCCTGGCCAAAAAGGAGCCAGAGCGGGAGCTTTTGGAAGTGGTAAAAGAGGATCCCATCCTGGCAAGGCTTGTGGAGATGACCATGCAGGAGAGTATTCAGAAGCTTTTGTCGGTAAACGAAGTGGATCAAAAGCTTTTGACATTTCTTCGAAAGGAGATCCGTGAAGGCATTGATTTTCTTGAGTATATGATTGACAAGCGTCTTGCGATGAGGGAGTCTCTTTTGGCATGAGAAGGCCAGATGAGGTTTTTCTGTATAGCTATCCCAAAGAGAAGATACTTTTACGGGTAGCGCTCATCTTTCCTCAAAGGTATGAGATAGGGATGGCTTCGCTGGGTTTTCAGGGGGTTTATCATCTCCTTCAGTCTTATCCGTTTCTTTCGGTGGAAAGGTTTTTTTATGAGGGGGATGTGAGACCCCTTTCCTATGAGACAGGAAGACCACTTGAAGAATTTGATGTGATGATGGCAAGTCTTTCTTTTGAGGTGGATGTGGTGGTGCTTGTTCGGATGCTCTTGCATGCCGGCATCCCTCTTCTTCGAAAAGAAAGAAAAGCCCCACCTCTTGTCGTTGGGGGGATTGGTTGTACCCTCGTGGCTGGTTACCTTCGGGAAATAGCTGACGTCGTGGTGGTTACAGATGCTGAGTTGGCGCTTCTCTACCTGGTAGAAGCTTTTGTGAGTGGGGAAGGATGGGAAAAGAGACTCAAAACCAAAGAGGGGATTTTTTTAGCCGAGGATATAGGGACGCACCATCTTTCTTTTTGTTCTCATCCTGTCGAAGTTCCTCTCCATACGGTCATTCTTACACCAGAAAACGAGTTCCCGATGAGGGGACTGATTGAGGTTTCACGAAGCTGCCTCTATCAGTGTGCCTTTTGCCTGGTTTCTCATCTCTATGGAAAGTATCAATCTTTTTCGAGGGAAAAGATTCGCACCATAGCTCAACATTATGCCGGTCATACCACGAGGATTGGGCTGGTGGCTGCGACACTCACGAACCATCCGGAATTTGAAGGTATTATCGATGATCTTAATGCCATGGGGTTTGAACTTTCTTTTTCTGCTTTTCGTGTGGAGACGTTGTCTTCGTCACTTCTGGATAAGATTATTGCCAACGAAAAAAAGACGCTTGTTCTTGCTCCCGAGGCGGCAAGTGAGCGGATGAAGCGTGTGATTCGTAAAATGATTCCCAACGAGATTTTTTTAAAGAGAGTAGAAGAGGCTACGAAAGTGGGCATCAAGCGGCTTAAACTGTATTTTCTGGTAGGATTGCCCGGAGAAACTGAAGACGATCTTATCGCAATGGTGGATCTCATAAAACGGATGGTGGAGATCTCCAAGAGTCAGGCAAAAATCTTTGGGTATGTGCCTGAGGTTATCGTGGATGTGAATCCCCTTGTTCCCAAGCCGTTTACGGCCCTCGCGGGTATGGAAATGGAGGATGTGAAGCAACTGAAGAAAAAGATCCGTTTTCTCAAGCAGCAGCTTCATGGACTGGGGCGGGTTTTTGTGAGTGGCGAGAGTCCACGAAGAGCTCGTTTGCAGTACGATCTTTCGTGGGGAAAGCTTTCCCTTCATGAGCTGTGGAAACTTTCAGAGGAGGATAGTGAGGTGTAACTCCCAGCTATGGCTGTCGTGAGGGGGAAGAACACTTACCATGTTTCTTGCAAAAGCTTCATCTAAACGGTCATAGTAGCCTGTTGCTGGTTCAAGAGCAAGGTTGTATTCGTTTTTGAATCCACCCTGGTTGTACCATACGCCGACGTAGGGGAGCTTTTCACTTTGCCACCTTACGTGGAGGGAAACCTCTGGCCACCGTAAAAAGGCCTGGTGGATAGAAAGATCAGGGGGGAGATAAATCTTGGCTGTTTTTTTGCCCTCCCAGGTGGATGGTGTTCGCAGGTCATGGTTGTTTGCGATAGGCCAGGGGACAGGGTTTTCCCGGGGACCTAAGAAGGTGTTTTCATGCACAGGAATCACGTGTGATACGCCGGGGAGATCAAGGGTAAGATGACGACTGTCCCAGAGGGCATGCCATGCCCAGAGATAGGGTTGGGGAATATCGGAGAGGTTTTGTATCGTGTAGGAAACGGTACAGGTAGTGTTATCGAGATGGATAGTTCGCGAGAAGAGAAGTGGTAGGGTGGTACAGCGGATGGTTCCGGTAAGGGTAGAAAGAGAAGCGCTCATCTCCCATGGTTGACACCAGAGTTCGCCGTGATCGGGAAGGATGGTGTCTTTCCACTGACAGGGATCAATGGTGGGAAGCATTTCGTCCCATCCCGAGGTGTCATAATCGGCAAAATTATCTCCCAGGGAAGGAATTCGATAGGAACGTTGTGGTTGAAAAAGGAGTTCTTTTTGGATGGGTTTGATAAAAAAAGAGATAACCTTGCCACCAAGCTGGGGCAGGGCGGCAAGGCGGAGTATATGGTTTTCGATCACCAGTGGGGTCATTTTTTGTCCCCGTATCCGTTGGGGTGATTTTTATGCCAGTTCCAGGCGGTTTCGATAATGGTGGCAAGATCGGCGTATTTTGGTTTCCAGCCGAGGAGGGATTTGGCTCGATCCGAGGAAGCTACTAAAGCAGGGGGATCGCCAGGACGTCGTGGTGCCATTTCTTGAGGGATCTTGAGGCCGGTGACTTTTTCAGCGGTTTCGATAACCTCTTTGACAGAGAAGCCAAGACCGTTGCCAAGGTTACAGGTGGTATTTTCTTTTCCACTTCGAAGGTGCTGAAGGGCAAGGTAATGGGCTTGGGCGAGGTCACACACATGGATGTAGTCACGAATACATGTTCCATCCGGGGTGGGATAGTCGTTTCCAAAGATCTTGATAGAAGGACGCTTGCCAAGGGCAGCCTGCAACACGAGGGGAATGAGATGGGTTTCAGGGTGATGGTCTTCCCCAATTTTGCTGCTGGGATGGGCACCACTTGCGTTAAAGTACCGCAGGATCACGTATTTCAATCCGTGTGCCTGGGCTGTCCATTTGATGGCTTTTTCCACGGTGAGTTTGGTTTCCCCGTAGGGATTGGTAGGAATAGTGGGGAAGTCTTCGGTGATGGGGCTTGTTTCTACAGCTCCATACGTGGCGGCTGTGGAAGAAAATACCAGGTAAGGGGTATGGGCTTCAGCCATAGCCTCGAGGATATTGAGGCTTAATACCACATTGTTATGGTAGTACTTCATAGGAAGTTGGACTGATTCACCCACCTCGATGTAAGCAGCAAAGTTGATGACTCCCTCAATGTCATGCTTTCGGAAGAGTTTTCGAACAAACTCTTTATCCCGTAGATCACCTTTAATCAATTTTCCCCCCTGAAGGGCAGCCTTATGACCCTTTTCGAGGTTGTCAGCGACAATGATCTCTTCTCCGTGATCGAGAAGTTCCCAGACGGTGTGGCTACCGATATATCCGGCACCACCACAAACGAGAATAGCCATAGTTTACCTCCATTTTTCCTTTTGACCTTGATTTTTGGTTGCCTCTTGGGCAAAGAAGATCTTGATCAGAAAATTTCGCATAGCCTTTCGGAGATCTTCGTCTTCGAGTTTACCGACACTTTCTTCTATCATGGCAAGGGTTTCTTGTGAGAGTTTTTTGTCTTGAAACTCTTGTTTTTCTAATTTTTTTTGAGAGGTTTTGGGTTCTTTGGGCAGGCTTACGACGAGTTTCCAGGAGATACTCTTGACGGGGTGGGGAATACGGCTTGTAAGCTTTTCCAGAATCTCTTGTTCATAGAGTTTGAGTTCGGCAAGCCAGTGACTGTCATCAACATAAACAGAGAGTTGTTCGTTCATATATCCCACAGGCAGAGAATGCTTTGCTGAGGTTTTGCCAACGCATTCTTGCCATACTTGTCGGATCTCAAGGATGATATTCCCTGCCGGTGTATAGTGAGAAATAACCTGTTTAATAGCCTCTCCGAAAGAGACAATCTTACCACCCAAAAAGACCTCCTTTTGTTTTTGGAAGGTATTTGTTGTATTCTTTTTTGTCAATGATGGTTTTGAGATAATCCTTTTGCTTGTGGGCTTTCACCTGAGGGTAGATTTTGGGTTCGGCAAAACGGAGTTCACCGATGAGGCTCTGCATGGATGGTTGGAGTTCAGCTGTGGGTGAGAGCGTGTTTTCTCCGAGAGAAATACTTTCTCCTGTTACCGTCAGAGTGATCGGTTCCCTTGCTTTGAGGGGTATCCGGTACAGGGTTCTTTTGCCCTGGTAGTTATGGATAAAATCAAGCGAGACCGAAGCAATACCTTCAAGAGTGATAGTATAGAGAATGGTGTTGGATTTTCGTACCCCGTTTAGAGAGAGTTCGCCTTTTCCCAGGGCGATACGACTGGTAAAGGCATTCCACTTTGTAGGAATGCGTGGTTCAAAAAGAATCTCCTGCATGAGAAGATGAGGCCGTATCCCCAGATAGTCCTGAAAGGCGTTTCGTGCAAACTCGGCTATACTCCATGCCTGGGCATAGGTACCGGAGAGTTTGATGTTGCCCTGACTATCGGGAATGGCATCGATGAGTTCGCTCATGTTTCCACGGCATCCCATGAAAACGATCTGATGAGAAAGGTTGGTGGTGAGCTGGTAGGCAAGTTCGGTGTATCCGTGTTTTAAGAGAGCGGTGATGGTAAAGCCAGCATTCCATCCCCAGACGGTGCCGTTGTGGTAGGCGGCATCTTTGTGGTAGTTAGGCTGGTTATCATGATAGGGATGGAAGAAGACATCCCTGGGAGAAAGCGAGGCAATCCCATAGGGGAAGAGAAGCTCGGAGATAGTTTTTTTGACTACCAGGGATTCCTTATCGAGAGGGAGCAGAGGCTCAAACTGAGGGATAGAGAGAAGCATGAGCGCATTGGGGCGGATACGCATATCCTGCGTCCCATCAGCAAGCACGCGATCAGCAATGTTTTTGTGGTAATCATTCCAGAAAACACGGGTAAAATTGGTTTTGAGATTCTCATAAATGGCTTGCCATCGCTTTTTGTTTTCGGTATCGTTCTGGAGATCAGCAAGCTGAATCCCAACCTGCAGGGCATTGGCCCAGAGGGCCTGGATTTCAACGGCACGGTTGCCACGGGGAGACCATTCTTTGCCTGGGCCACGGGAGGCATCCATCCAGGTATCCTGATCCCCATGGGTGAGAAAACCATCTTTATCCACGTAGTTTTGAATGGCCCCATTGAGGGCAATGACAATGGTGGGATAAATAGCGTTTACGAAATTGGTATCCCCTGTGTAAGAAAGGTATTCGTAAACCTCGCGAATGAGCCAGGGGGTGCCGTCGGTAGTATTGTAGATGATGCTTCCTCCTGCTGCCACACGGTTTGGAACACGTCCGAATTCCTTGTTGGTGATGATGGTATACGAGATAGTTGCATCCGGGAAAGCCTCACGGAGAAGGGAGAGATTTTTCTCAACTCGGGCAGGATTGTCAAGCCATGGGTTGTCCAGGGAGAGGGAGACCTTGTCATTTCGGATAACGGCCTCTTTGCCAAACAACTCAGTGAGGCGGGTCTTGATATCCTTGGCTTTTGTACCTGGGTTTGTAACCTCGATGTAAGGAATACCACGATTTTGATAGGTGGAGAAATTGGTGATAACTCCCCTTGCATCGTCAAAATGACCACTGACAAGCAGTGTTCCCGGGAGAGCAATAAAGGTATCCCGTCCCCAGTTGTCACGAAACCAGGGAAGCCCAGCCCATATTCCCTTGCCAAATTCTTCCACGAGAAAAACGTAACTTCCTGCTATAGACCACGCCAGAGCCTGGTTAAAAAGTTTATCATCTGTCCAGATGAAGCTCTTGGTATGTCTTGTATAGACCTCTTGTTTGTTTTTCTCATAGAAGTTCTGTGAAGCCCATTGAGTAGCCTTCTGGATGGCCTCGTCTTTTGTGAAGCCGAAAGCCACATAGATACGGATGGCAGTGGTGGGTTTGAAGGACTGGATCTTGAGGGTGAGCATGGAGGCTTTTTGTTTGAGCCAGCCTTCGGTGGGTGTGAAGCGTTCCCATGTGTAGGGAGTATCTGCGGAGATCGCGATAAATGCGGGGATATCCGTAGCCTTTTCTGCCCTTGTGATGAGGAGAACGTTTTTTTCACTTATTATCTGCGTATTGGAGAGTTCATTCAACAAAAGAAGAGCTCCCAGGGTATCTGCCGTTGTGTTTGAGACGAGAATTCCAAGTCCCAGTTTCCCCGAAAAGAGGGAAAGCTCTTCGATCGTTTCATCAGTATACAGGGTGCGGATCCCATAGATGAGAATCTCAGAACCTTTGGCTTCTTTTGTCTTGTTGAGGATGGTGTCCTTGCGGATGGCAGTGAAATCGCCAAAAAGATTGCGACTCTTGAAAAGATATCCCTGTCCCTGACGGTAACTGTGGGTAGCGTTTTCGTAGTAGCCGGCAATATTGTCGCCGTAAACAAACTGAGCCTTTTCCGGGGGAAAAACCGGGATTTTTGTGGTGTTGTAGTACTCCTCAAGCGAGGGCAGAGCTATCATAGAAGAGGTCATACAATATAACCACACCAAAAAAAAAGATTTTTTCATAGGGACCTCCTTGATTGACATTACTTGTTTTCGTCAGGGGGAAGGATGGTGATTTCATCAATAAACTGATGATAAAATGTGTGGATTTGAGAAATCTTTTTCTCAGCGAGGGGAAACATCATTTCGGGAAGGGCATAATCTTCGAAGAGTTTTTTGATCTCTTTGAGGATGGTGTCTTTCATCTCGTCAACGGAGAAAAAAGATCCTTCAATCACCATGGGTTCAAGGGAGAGAAGAAACTTTTTGGTGATGTGAATCATATCCGCGATGTTTTTAAGAATGGCGAGGTTCTCTTTGTGAAGGTTGGGATGAATGGTATCCTGGAGGGTTTTCTCTTCGTAAATACGTATCTGTTCCTTGGCGTATTTTTCCCATACATTAAAGACGGTGAAAAGCAGATTGTAGTAGAGGGATGTTTGAAGTGTTCTTTTCATAGTTTTCCTCCTGCTCTTATTTTACATGGGAAAGAGAAAATAATCAAGTGTTTTTTTATTTTCCGGAACTTTTTTGTGGTGGAGAGAGATTTTTCAGGAGGCTTTTTCTCTGAGGAAACGCTTGAGAGCATCAATCTGGGATTGGGCCATCTCTCGCACTTCCTCATACGCGAGGCATCGTCTGAGAAGCTCGTAGGCTTGAATATACTTTCGTCGTTTGAGGTTAACGATAGCCAGAGCATAGATGATCTCCGGGTCGCGTTTGAGACGGAGACTTTCTTTGAGATAGGTAGAGGCTTCTTTGAGGTATCCTTGCTCGAGAGAGAGGATGGCAAGATTTTTCCAGACCGTAGGGGTATCTAGTCCTTTCTCGATGGCCTTTTCGTACCAGAGGCCGGCCTGGAACCATTTTTTTTGGGCAGCGGATACGTGTCCGAGATGGTACCAGATGAGACTGCCGGAGAATCCCAGAGATTCTAACTTCTTAAGCCATTTTTCACATTGGGCATAGTCTTTGTGTTCAAAAGCAAGTCGGGCAAGTTCCCAGAGGATGCGTGGATCATGAGTAAGTGGTGCGAGGATTTTTTGGGGAAGATGTTTAAAAAAATCCCAGATTTCAGAACCTTCTCTCAAGAGAAGAACGTCCAGAAAGTCTTCTTTGTATTTTGCATCGGGGGTAAATGTGAACAAAGGATCGTTAAGTGTTTGTCTATAACGAGAAGCTCTTTTTTCTTCTTCTCTGGTGGTAGCAATTCCCTCAAGGAAGTTTTTTTGGTTTAAAAATTCGTCAATGGGTTTCTTATGGTAGCGATGGAGTCGAAAGAGAGCAAAAAGTCGCACAAAGATGTTGTCGCAGGCGATCATCTGATAGAGACACGGTTCAAGGGAAAGCCATGTTTCTTGATACCAGAGATACCAGTATTTTACGTAGAGACCGATAGATTCTAGAGGGGTGTCTTGATTCTGGAAAAAGCTCTTGATGGGTTGCCATTTGTTTTGCATGAGCCACACATAGAGGAGGTATTCCTGAGCAAGGGGGTGTTTTTCCTGTTTATGGGCTTTTGTGAGCCACTTCTCTGCCTTTTGCCATTGTGCGTTGTTGAGGGCTTCCTGGGCACGGTGAAAAAAAGACCAGTATGGCATGGTTAGACATCCCACAGCTTGAGGTAGGCATGGATCAAAACATCATGTTCAAGATTTTCAGCGTAGAAACGCAGTACCGGAGGTGCCTCAGCGAGCTTATTGGCTCCCTCACTATTGAAAGGGGGAATTCCCCTTCCCCCAACGAGTTTACCTCCGATAAAGACGAAGAGTTTATCAAGAGTATTTTCTTTGAGACAACGGTGGAGAAGCCTTCCTCCACCTTCGACAAGAATAGAAGAGATTTTTTTCTCCTGTCCTAGTTTGGAAAAAACCTCTGTCATTGAAATACCATGGGCGTCTCCCATCTCCCATACCTCGCTGGTGGGGCTTTGGAGATGGCTACCAAACCCTGGCAGGGTGATAAAGAGTGTAGGAAGTCCATCATTTCGTACAAATGCCTCGGCGGGTGTCTCACCTCGAGGATCGATAATAATACGGAGGGGTTGTCTTACCGTGTTGACAAGGCGTGCGGTAAGACGTGGGTTATCAGACAGGACGGTCCCTATGCCAACCATGATGGCATCTACTTGAGAACGGAGAAGATGGGCGCGAGTTCGTGCAGCTTCTGACGTGATCCACTGAGAATCACCTGAACCAGTAGCGATTTGACCATCGAGCGTCATGGCATATTTTGCAATCACGTACGGGATTCCTGTTTGAACGTATTTTGAGAAGTCTTGATTCAGATCGAGGATCTCCCGATGGAGATCGTTCATCATGATCACTTCAATGCCTGCATCTCGAAGCTGCTGAATCCCTTTTCCTCTCACGTGAGGGTTGGGATCAATACTCCCTATCAGGACTTTTTTGACTTTTGCTTTGATGAGAGCTTCTGCACAGGAGGGGGTACGTTTTCCTTCGTACCACACACAGGGTTCGAGAGTAACATAAACGGTTGATCCCTTTGCTTTTTCTCCTGCTTCTGCGAGGGCGGCGATTTCTGCATGCATTCCCCCTGCTGGATGGGTGGCACCTTGACCGATGATTCTATTTCCCTTTACAATGATGCACCCCACAGCAGGGTTAGGGGAAGTTTGTCCTTTGACACGACGGGCAAGCTCAAGTGCCAGGGAAAAAAATTTTTTCTCTGTCATAAGATTTTTTTTTGTTTTGCCGATGATATCAGTGCACAGGTTGTGCATTGATGTGCAAAACTCCTCCTTGTCAGGTTTAAAGTTTCGAGCTCTTGTTATTATAAGAGATTAGCTCAAATCTTTCAAACCATAGAAAGAAAGGGGGAATTGATAACTTTTTGAATTTTCAATAAGTTAGATGTTTTTCTTAATTGTTTGTTTTAAAAGGAGTTACAATGATAGGTTTTTCTTTCTGTTTGTGCAGGAAAACCTCTATGCTATCTGTAAGGTATACATAGACTTTTTTTAGAGTTGAAATGTGATAGAAGAGTATATATAATAATGCTGCTATGAACTGGATAGGGGCATTTGAAAATTTTAAGGAGGATACGTATGGACTTGTGGAATGAGATTGCCAGGGAACTTTCTCAGACGTTCGACAGTGAACTTAACCGAGCGATCCTTGAGAAGATTCGCTTCAAAGAAGTCCAGAATGATAAAATTATTGTTTTGATTGCACCTGATCCTCTTACATCAGGCTGGTTTGAGGCAAATTATCGTCAACTTGCTGAGTCGATAGCGTTTCGTCTTACCCAAAAGCCCTATGTTTTTCAGGTTGAGATTGCCCCTCATCAGGTTGTTTATAAAAAAGTGTCAGAGCGTTCGAGTGTTTCCGAAGCTGGTGTGACCCAGCCCTATCTCAATCCAAAATATACGTTTGAAAGGTTTGTGGTGGGTTCAAATAATGATTTTGCTCATGCAGCGGCCATGCAGGTGGCGCAATGTCCGGGAACGAATTACAATCCTCTTTTTATTTATGGGAATGTTGCGGTTGGGAAAACCCATCTTATTCAGGCCATAGCCCACTATATCCTGAAAAATTCTCCAGAAAAGAAGGTACGATACGTCACGAGTGAGGTTTTTGCCAATGAATTTATCGAATCAATCTCTAAAAAGAATACCGAACATTTTCGTTCTCGTTATAGAACACTTGATGTTTTAATTATTGATGATGTTCAGTTTTTCCAGGGGAAAGAAAGTACCCTTGAGGAGTTTTTTCATACGTTTAATACGCTTCTTCATGAAAAGAAGCAGGTTGTTTTTGCCTGCGATCGTCCCCCTCATCTTCTCAAGAATATAAGTGATCGTTTGCTTACCCGCTTTAACTCTGGCTTAACCATCAAGATTGAAAATCCGGATATGGAAACACGTATGGCCATCTTAACACGCCGCGTAGAAGAGGAAAGTCTTGATATTTCGACAGAGGTTATACGTTATATAGCAGAGCATATTGACAGTGATATCCGTAACCTCGAGGGGGCTCTTACCAAGCTGATTGCTTACGCCGATCTCCGAAAGAAAGAGATCTCTCTTGATCTCGCCAAGGAGGTTTTGAGAGATAAGATTCAGATGGAAGTACCGAAAAATCTGACGGTAACCGACATTCAGCGTGCTGTGGCTCGTTATTTCAACATCAATGTGAATGATCTTAAATCTGAAAGGCGCCTGGAGAATATTACCTATGCACGGCATATAGCCATGTACTTGGCCAAGGAACATACTAATCTCTCTTTGACGGAGATAGGAAGTCTTTTTGGAGGGAAAGCCCATACAACGGTAATGCGATCCGCGGACAAGATTGAGAAAATGATGAAAACCCGCAAAAAAGTCCGAAAAGAAATAGAGGATATCATAGCTCTCTTTTACGAAGAAAAAACTTCTAAGAAAGAAAAAGAAACCACACTTTCTTAGATCCCTGGATGTGGTGAGATTATCTTTTACAGATGGGAAAAAGTATTTGACGATCTTGCATAAATATGCTAAAATTATAGTAGAAGTATTTTAGATTTTAGTCCCTCCCTTACGATAATTAGGGAGGAGAGGTGATTATGCAAAAAAAACGATGCGAACTGTGTGGTCGTCAGGAGAGCCTCATCGAGGTTCAGGTTTACCGTGACAATAAACCCAAAACACTTTCTCTCTGTACCTCGTGTGCTATGAAGCTTTTGGAGAATCATCCTGAGGGTCAAAAGGATGTCTCTGCTCTTCTTGAAAAAGGAGGGAAAGAGATGTTCCAGATGATTTTTGAGGTACGCTCTCTGTTGGGGGAGATTGCCTCGCAGATTCATATGATTGAAACTCAGAGGAGTCATGCCTCGCAGCTTCAGTGTTCCTGTGGTCTTACCTATGAAGAATTCAAAGAAACGGGGTATCTGGGTTGTCCTTGGTGTTATGATACGTTTAAGACGGCTATTCATGAGATGCTGGTTGATATTGAGCGTGGCACAGTTCATCGAGGGATGATTCCCCCAAAGCATATGTATTTTATTCTCGTTCAGAAGGAAATAGCTTATCTCCAGCGAAGGTTGAAGCATCTTCTTTCTCGAGAAGCCTATGAAGAGGCGGCAAGGGTCCAGAAACGCTTGAAGCGTATTCAGGGCAAAACTCAGTGGGATAGTCTATGACATATATTACTCTTCCAGTAACCTTGACTGAACATAATCATTCACTTGATCATATGGTATGGAGCTCAAGGGTAAGATTTGCACGAAATGTTGAAGGACGTACGTTTCCATGGCGTATGTCTGAGAGGGAAGCCTTTGAGCTGGATGATAAACTGGGAACTTTGTTAAGGGAACTGTTTCCTGAAGCTCTCTTTTTCCATACAGAGGATTTTGAGTCGGAAGAGCTGCTGCGCTGGTATGCGAGAAGGGTTATTTCACAAAATTTTATCAAGCAGGGACGAACCTTTGGATTTGCAAAAGATGGTTCCTGGACGATGATGCTTCTCGAGGATGATCATCTGCGATTGCAGTCGTGTGAGATGGGCTACCGTATTCCAGGGATGCTTGAGAGGTTGATTCTTGTGCTCCGGCAGATAGAGAAGTACGTGGATTTTGCTTTTGATGAGGAAAAAGGGTATTTGACCAGTTCTCTTCTCAATGTGGGCACAGGACTTCGTCTTTCGGCTATGGTTAATCTCTGGGGATTGGTAAGTCAAAAAAAGATAGCCGATTTGATAGAATATGCCAACCATATGAGTTATATGGTAGTGAATCATATACGGGATGATTCTTTTGCGCCTTTATTTTATATTTTTAATTACTATTCTCTTGGAAGTTCAGAACAGGATATGCAACATGAATTTCAGAGATTTCTTCAGCATGTGTGGAAGTTAGAACAAGAAGCTCGTCATGAAACATTATCTGAAGAAGAGGAACGAAA
This sequence comes from Thermospira aquatica, assembly GCF_023525255.1. GTDB lineage: Bacteria > Spirochaetota > Brevinematia > Brevinematales > Thermospiraceae > Thermospira > Thermospira aquatica. Next base: position 1,676,931 of record NZ_CP073355.1, read on the forward strand.
GATTTGTTATCTTGAGCTGAAAGAGGTTCACGAGATGGAAATGCTTTCGTATGAGGAAATGGTATATTATTTATGTCTTCTGGATGTCTTGATTCAACAGAATATTTTGGTCTTTTCAGAGAGAGAATCCTTGCGTCGCTTGATCTTTACCTACTCGGATGATTGATCTTGTATGATTATCAACTCGAGCAGGAAGAAGGAAAGCATCTGCGCTGGCAGGAACTCAATAGGCTTATTCGACGGATTTCTCTCAGACCAATACCAAGAAGAAACTCAGGAGCTATGGTATGAATGATTTCTCGGATTTTTCTTCACGGGCTCAGCGTGTGATTTCCATGTATACCCAGCAGGAGGCGCGTCGTTTTTTTAGCGACCAGCTTTTGCCGGAGCATCTTTTTTTGGCGCTTATGAGGGATAGTGATGCTGAGTCTGTCAAGGTGATAGAAGAGTTGGGATTGGATAGAGAAGATCTTATTCGAGAGGTTTCTACAATTCTTAAGAGCAAGAGTACGAATGTGCTTACTCTTGGAGGGCTTCATTTTTCCCAGCGTTTACGGAATGTTCTGGCATGGAGTAAGGAAGAGGCGAGAAGTCTTAGTCATCCGGTGGTGGGTACAGAGCACCTTTTGATTGGGCTTTTTTATGAGAGTGATAATCCTGAAGCGATTATCCCTGTGATTTTTGCCAATCGTGGTATAGATATCGATGCGGTACGGCAGGCAGTGGTAAATGTTGTGGGATACGGTGAGATAACTTCGAATAGTAAAAGACGAAGTAAGACTCCCTTCCTGGATAAATTTACCCGTAATCTCAATACGATGGCGGAACAGGGGCTTTTGGACCCGGTGATCGGGCGGGAAAAAGAGATAGAACGCTTGATTCAGGTTTTGAACCGTCGCCAGAAAAATAACCCTCTTTTATTGGGAGAGCCTGGAGTAGGAAAGACAGCTATTGTTGAGCGTGTAGCGCAACTTATTGTCCGTCGTGAGGTTCCTCAAAAGCTTCTGGGAAAGCGAATACTTCTCCTTGATCTTGGGCTCATTGTTGCAGGGACAAAGTATCGAGGAGAATTTGAGGAAAGGATGAAAAATATCATTAAAGAGGTCGAGGAATCAGATAACGTGATCCTCTTTATTGATGAAATTCACACGATTCTCGGAGCAGGAAATGCCGAGGGTGCACTCGATGCTTCGAATATGCTTAAGCCTGCACTTGCGAGAGGAACACTTCGCTGTATTGGTGCTACTACTTTTGATGAGTACCGAAAACATATAGAGAAGGACAAAGCTTTTGCGCGGCGATTTCAGACACTGGTGGTATCAGAACCGACTGTTGAGGAAACCATCGAAATCCTTCAGCATCTCAAGCCAAGGTATGAAGTATTTCATCGTGTAAAATATACGGATAGAGCCATTGAAATGGCGGCGTATCTTGCCAATCGCTATCTTACAGAGAGACATCTCCCTGACAAGGCCATCGATCTTCTTGATGAGGCTGGCGCGTATTGGGGGAGTAATCTTACAGAGAAACCTGAAGAACTGATACAAATGGAAAAGCAAATAGCAGAGCTTGAGCAGGAGAAGGCACAGTATGTCCGTCAGCAAATCTATGAAAAAGCTGCCGCCACAAGAGATGCTCTCCAGAAACTCAAGGCAACTTATGAACAACGAAAATTCGAGTGGATCTCAAGGCAAACGGAACGGACAGTGGTGATAGATCAAAAAGAGATCGAATATATTGTTTCTTCGATTGCCAATATTCCAATCCATCGTCTCGATAATGACAAGGACAAACGACGTTTTCTCACCATGGAGGAAACGTTAAAAGAGACTATTCTTGGTCAGGAAGAAGCAATTGATCGTATCTCCAAAACCATCAAAAAGAATATTGCGGGTATCCGGAATCCGAGACGTCCTATAGGGAGTTTTCTCTTTTTGGGTCCGACAGGGGTGGGGAAAACAGCCCTGGCAAAAGCTTTGGCAGAGTTTTTGTTTGGATCGGAGAATGAGCTTATCCGTATTGACATGAGTGAATACGGTGAAAAGTTTAATGTTTCCAGGATGCTTGGGGCACCTCCGGGGTACATTGGTTATGAACAGGGAGGGGCTTTGACTGAACAGGTAAGGCGTAAACCGTATTCGATTGTGTTGTTTGATGAGATTGAGAAGGCGCATCCCGATGTCTACAATGTTCTTCTTCAGATTCTGGATGAGGGACAGATTACTGACAGTTTGGGAAATGTTATTAACTTTAGAAATACGGTCATTATTATTACCTCGAATCTTGGAACACAGTTTTATACCAACCAGGAGTCGATGGGGTTTGCTAACCAATCAGGGCGTCATCAATCGTTAAAAGATAAAGTCATGAGTGAGGTAAAGCACTTTTTTAAGCCGGAGTTTCTTAATCGCATTGATGATATTGTGATTTTCCGTTCTCTGGATGATAAGGTTCTGGATCTTATTGTGCACAAGTTTTTGCGCCAGCTGGAACATGAGCTTTTGCTGAATAATATAACCATTTCGGTGACGCCAGCAGTGGTAGAGCATATTGTGAAAACAGGCTATGACCCAAAGTATGGTGCTCGTTCGCTTGCGAGGGCTATTTCTAACCTGATTGAGGAGCCACTGGCGGAGCAGCTTTTGTTGCAACAGGGAAGTGTGAGCGCATCTCTACCCCTGGAGGTACATATTGATTTTATAGAAGGCCAGATCGTTATTCAGATGAAACCGAGGGCTGGAACAGCCAGTCGTCGTCGAAAACCTTCAGTGAAGCGATAGATTTTGGAGGAGGATACATCTATGCATTTTCCGAGAAGTAGTGGTGTGCTCTGTCATATCACATCGTTGCCTGGTCGTTATGGGATAGGGACGATGGGACGAGAAGCGTATCGGTTTGTTGATTTTTTGGTGAGCGCTCGTCAAAAACTCTGGCAAGTTTTTCCTCTCGGGCCAACTGGCTATGGGGATTCTCCGTATCAGTGTTTTTCTGCATTTGCCGGTAATCCACTTTTGATTGACCTTGAACTTTTGGTTGAGGATGGACTGCTCTCAAAAAAAGACCTGGAGAATGTCCCTGATTTTCCTGAGGACAAAGTGGATTATGGAGCAGTCATTTATTTTAAGTTTCCACTTTTGCGTAAGGCGTATGAGAATTTTTTGGTGAAGGCGGAAAAACAACCCCTTCTTCGTGAGAAGTTTGATCGTTTTTGTGAGGCACACAAATCGTGGCTTGATGATTTTGCTCTTTTTATGGCTCTCAAAGAAGAATTCGGAGGAAAGTCGTGGCTTGAGTGGGAGAAAGAGGTTCGCTTCCGGATGGAGAACACCATCAAGGCGTATCGTCTCAAGCTTGCTGACAAGATTGAGTTTCAGAAGTTTCGTCAGTATCTTTTCTTTCAACAGTGGTATGATCTTCGTGCCTATGCCAATAAGAATGGAGTGAAGATTATTGGGGATATTCCTATTTTTGTGGCGATGGATAGTGCGGATGTTTGGGCACATCCTGAGCTTTTTTATTTTGATCCTGATTTAAAGCCGCTCAAGGTGGCAGGGGTTCCACCTGATTATTTCAGTGCAACAGGGCAACTCTGGGGGAATCCTCTGTATAACTGGGAAGAGCATCAAAAAACAGGGTTTTCATGGTGGATACGTCGTATTGAATCAATGATGGAAATGGTGGATATCATTCGTATTGATCATTTCCGTGGATTTGCAGGGTATTGGGCTATCCCTTATGGGGAGAAGACAGCAGTGAATGGTCGCTGGGAAAAAGCACCTGGCATGGAGCTTTTTAAAGCTATTGAACATGCGCTGGGCAAGCTTCCTATTATCGCAGAGGATTTGGGTGTGATTACGCCCGATGTCGTAGAGCTGAGGGATCATTTCCAGTTCCCGGGGATGAAGGTGTTACAGTTTGCCTTTGATTCGAATGAGGAAAATGATCATTTGCCTCATCAGATGGTGCCGAATTCTGTTATTTATACGGGAACTCACGATAATGATACCTGCCGCGGGTGGTTTGAGAAAGCAAAACCTTCTGATCAACAGTATGCTCTCGAATATCTCAAGAGCAATGGAAAAGAAATCTGGTGGGATTTCATTCAGACGGCCTGGGCATCAGTGGCAAGGATTGCTATTGTTTCCATGCAGGATCTTTTGGGTCTTGGTTCTGAGACGAGGATGAATTTTCCTGGTGTGGCCTATGGAAATTGGCAGTGGCGTCTTAAAACTTCTCAAATGAAGCCAGCCATAGCCAAAAGACTCGCTCATCTTACAAAGATTTACGCTCGGTAGTTTTAACCGCCCGGTTTTCCGGGCGGTTTTTTCTTTTTGAACCTTTTTTCGAGTACGGAAAATCTCTTAAAAAAGTTTGTAAAATACATGTTTGGAAACTAAACTCTTGCGGTTTTCTGTCGAAACATATCAGTGAAGACACGGATGTCTTCAGAACATATCAAGGAGGATGGTATGATCATCAACCACAACATCAGTTCCATTTTTTCTCACCGTCAGCTCACTCTCAATAACCTGGAGGCTGACAAGGATATTGAGAAGCTCTCGTCCGGTATGAAGATTAACCGGGCAGGGGATGATGCTTCTGGGCTTGCTGTGTCTGAGAAGATGCGTTCTCAGATCCGCGGTCTGCGCCGGGCAAACCAGAACACACTCGATGCTATCTCAATGATCCAGACAGCTGAAGGTTATCTTGAAGAGACAGCCGCTATTCTTCAGCGTCTCCGCGAACTTGCTGTTCAGGCAGCAAACGGTATCTATGATGCCCAGGATCGTATGATGATCCAGGTGGAGGTCTCCCAGATGATCGCTGAAATCGACCGTATCGCTTCTCATGCGCAGTTTAATGGGCTTAATTTGCTCACCGGTCGTTTTGCTCGTTTCACTGGGGAGAATACGGTGGTGGCTTCAATGTGGTTCCATGTGGGAGCAAATATGGACCAGCGTATACGGGCCTATATTGGTACGATGAATTCACAGGGACTTGGCCTCAAATCGCCTGTTGGTAATGCGGCTTCTGCCTCGTTTATTAGTCTCAGTACGCCAGACAAGGCAAACATGGCTATTGGTATGATCGATGTGGCTCTCCTGAAGGTGAACAAGCAGCGTGCCGATCTTGGTGCTTATCAAAACAGACTCGAGAAAACTTCAGCTGGTCTGATGGTTGGTTTTGAGAACCTCCAGGCTGCTGAATCGAGAATCCGTGATACTGATATGGCAGAGCAAATGGCTCTGTTTGTCAAGAACCAGATTCTCACCCAGGCTGCCAACGCGATGCTTGCTCAAGCAAATCAGAAGCCCCAAATGGTGCTTCAACTCCTCAGATAACCATGGGGAACTCAGGCCTGTCCGTATGGGCAGGCCTTTTTTCATATAACATATTTCTTATGTGATGAAAAAAAGTTTTTCGGAAAAGCAAAAATTGCATTTTCAAACCTTCTGCCTTATGATAAGAGCAAGGAGTATGGCTATGGAGCTGATTGAGATTCGACTTGATGCGGTTATTTTTAATGAACAGGGGGAAATTCTCCTTGCCCGTCATGAGAAGCAGAAAAAATCCTACTGGGTTCTTCCAGGGGGACATCTTCAGTTCGGGGAAACTCTGGATGGAGCTCTTCGTCGTGAGCTTCGTGAAGAACTTGGGTTTGAGGATGCCGAGGTAAGAGAGCTTGTGTTTGTAGATGAGTTTCTTTCTCCCGAAAGGCATGTGGTTCATATAGGTTTTGATGTGTCAGTGGTTGAAGAGTATCTTGCCAATCCCGGCGTCATAGCAGAGGATGAGAGTATCCAGGAAGTCAGGTTTTTTTCACTTGCAGAGATTGTAAATGCGAGTGATACCTTCTATCCGTCAAAGGATTTTATCATCCAGCTCATTGAAAACCGTACGGCGGTCATGCTATGATGAAAAAGCTCGCCATTTTGACACCGGGGGTTCCTTATTCTACGAAAAAACCAAAGTCTTCCTTGCACGCTCTTGAGAGGGTTGCCGCTCTTGGACTCGATGGTATAGAGTTGGAGTATGTGCAAGGGGTAAGGGTGGATTATTCTACCATGCAGCAACTGGGGACAAAAGCCAAAGAACTTGGATTGGTGCTTACGGCTCACGCACCGTATTATATCAATCTCTTTTCTCCTGAAAAGCCCAAGGTGGACAAAAGTTATCAGTATATTCTCGATACTGCCCGGGCATTGGATGCAGCGGGTGGATTTTCAGTGGTGTTCCATGCGGCATTTTACCTTCAGCAATCACCGTCCAAGGTCTATGGTGTGGTGAAGGAGCATCTTAAGCATATTGCGGATATCGCTCAGAAAGAGGCACTCAAGGTAGATATACGACCGGAACTTATGGGAAAACCTACCCAGTTTGGGAATCTTGATGAGATTCTCGATATCTGTGCCGAGGTTGGACCTCCCATCAAGCCCTGCATTGATTTTGCGCACCTACATGCCCGGACTGGGCGTTTTAACACTTACGAAGAATTTGCTAAAGTTTTCGAAAAAGTAAAAGAGAAACTCGGTGATGATGCTCTCCAGGACATGCATATTCACTATTCGGGAATCCAGTATGGCGCTAAAGGAGAGCAAAAACACCTTATTTTTCGGTTATCTGATGCAAAATACCGGGAATTTTGTCGGGCACTTATAGACTACAATGTGAAAGGGGCTCTGGTTATTGAAAGTCCGAACATCGAAGGGGATACGCTTCTTTTTAAGTTAACGTATGAAGCGATGAGTGATTAAGTAAAAAATTGCTTTTTTTCTCTTTTCTTCGTTACAATGAAAAAAACAAAAGGGGTCAGTTTATGGGGAAAAAACGGATTGGTATCCTGACATCCGGTGGAGATTGTCCCGGGCTGAACGCGGCTATACGAAGTTTAGGGAAAACAGCGATTCTTCGTTATGATTTTGAGGTAGTTGGATTTTTGTCTGGATTTGCTGGACTTATTTCAGGAGAGTATATTATCCTTGATGAGGCAAAACTTTCTGGTATTCTTACCCTTGGTGGTACTATTCTGGGGACATCTCGAGAAAAACCCTTCAAAAACTATCAAAATGATTCAGAGAAAGTTGAATCAAAACCCGAGGCGATTCAGCGAACCTACGAAACCCTTGGTCTTGAGTGTCTTATATGTATAGGTGGTAACGGTACTCAAAAAACAGCCCATAAACTTGCCAAGATGGGACTCAAGGTTATAGGACTACCAAAAACCATAGATAACGATATATGGGGGACGGATATAACCTTTGGTTTTGATTCGGCAGTAAGTATTGCCACGGAGGCCATCGATCGTCTCCATACAACAGCAAACTCTCACCGGAGGATTATGGTGGTTGAGGTTATGGGGCACCATGCGGGTTGGCTTGCTTTGTATTCCGGGATGGCTTCGGGAGGTGATGTGATCCTTATCCCGGAGATTCCATACACGATTGAGACCATAGCGGCCTATCTAGAGGATCGTTATCGGAAACAGAAACCCTATTCTATTGTTGTTGTGGCCGAGGGTATACCGATTCCTGAACCTCTACGTGAGAAGTACTACTCTCCTGCACACTATATTGCCGATTCTGTTCAGAAGCTTACGGGGCTTGAAAGTCGTGAAACAATTCTGGGCTATGTGCAGCGTGGAGGAACGCCAACGGCGTATGATCGTGTGCTGGCCACAAGGCTTGGTAGTTATGCTGTAGAACTCATTATGAAACGGAAGTGGAACAGGATGGTCTGTGTGCGAAATGGAGAGATAGATTCTGTGAAACTGGAAGAGGTAAGCGGTAAACTGAAACTTGTGGAACCTGATCATCCTATGATTGAAGAGGCAAGGTCGCTTGGTACCTGTTTTGGCAATGAAGGGAGGTAACTATGGAAATCCTGGCATGGCTTATCGCTGGGGCAGTGGTTACCGTGGGGGCACTCCTTATTTTTACAGTGATCTCTGCTTTTGGAAAGCTCAAGAATTACAACAAGACTATTGAAAAAGCACTGGAAAAAGGTGATTATATGAAAGCCGAAAAAATCGCTCTTCGTTATGTAGATAGTTATCCTGAGGATTTTATCCTGAAATATTATCTGGGGCAGGCCTATGAAGGACAGAAAAACTATGCTAAGGCAATTTTTTATTATGAAAAGGCAGCACTTCTTGTTTCAGTAGAAACGGATGCTCATCTACGATCTCAGTTCTATCTAAGGATTGCGGATTTGTATAAGCGCCGTCAGCAGTATAAAGAAGCGATAGGGTATTATGCTCTTGTTCTGGAAAAGGATCCTCGCAATAGCAAGGCACTCTTCTCGGCAGGAGAGTGTTGTTTTCAATTGGGTTTATATAGTAAGGCATGGGAACATCTTTCTACGTATGTCACTCTTAAACCAGACAATGTTCGGGCTTTTTATCTTCTTGCCGAAACCTGTGAGAAACTTGGTAAGTTTGAGGAGGCTTTTCAAAATTATGAGCAGATTGTTGAAAACCATGCAACAACTGATGAAGTGCTTACTACAAAATCCATGTATCGGAGTGCTCTTCTTGCAAAGAAGCTTCAAAACTATCAAAAAAGTGAAAAGTATCTCAGGCAATTACTAGAGGTGGATCAATATTATGAGGATGCTTTAAAGGAACTTGTTGGACTTCTGGTTCTCACAGAGAGAGTGGAAGAGGCTATTCATCTTGTTCAGGATTTTGAAAAAGAAGTATCTCCCCCCACAAGGGCCGATCTGTATTTTCATATTGGTAATGGATATTTTAAAAATAAGGAATATTATACCGCCATCCAAACATGGAAAAAAGGATTTCAGGACAACCCTTCTCATCCCCAGCTTCGCGAGTTGGTTAATCGTTATGCCGACATTCTTACCCATAAAGGCATGGAGATATATTTTGGTAGAGATCAGCACCAGTTTGAGTTATTTTTGGAGCATGGTTTTCCTTATAAGGAGATACGAGGGATGTATCATGAGGGACATCTCAGTGTTTTACAGGTTCAAGAAACAATGGTAGTTTTGTATCGTGCTCCTTTTTCTTTTAAAGAAAAAGAGATAGCGATTGTAGAGAATATCCTCAAGAGTCGATTTAATGCTGCTCCTTTTTTTACCCTCTATGCCTTGTATGGTGTTGAGGGATGGGATGAGGTTAAAATCAAGGAGCAAAATCAGATTGAACTTGTTTTTGGGAAAGGTTTTATTGAGTGGTTAGAGCAAACATATGATCGTTTTCAGAAAAAAAAGAATGAGTAATTTTTCAGAAAGAACTTCTGTGACGCATCTTTATTGAGAAGATATTAAATATTTCTGCTATAGTTAACCGATATATAAGTATATTTTGAGTGCAAGAATTCCACGGAGGCGCTATGGCTTTATCAAAACGTCGCATAGAAGAGTTGCTTTCTATTACAGAGAAACTAAATCGTATTAGAGATATTGATGCGCTTCTGGATCATATTCTCTATGAGGCTCGTTCTTTTACTGGGGCGGAGGCAGGTTCAATCTTTTTGCGGGAGGGAAAATACCTAAAATTTAGTTATGTGCAAAATGATGCTCTTGCCAAAATCGATGAAACGAATAATAAATATATTTACTCAATTTTTGAGATAGAGATCAATAAATATTCCCTTGCAGGCTATGTAGCCCAGACGGGAGAATCCCTGAATATTCCCGATGTGTATCGATTGAAGGATACCGATTACACTTTCAACCGGGATTTCGATCAGATTGCGCATTACAGGACCAAATCAGTGCTTGCCGTTCCTCTAGTGACGTCTCAAGGAACGGTGATCGGTGTTATGCAGATCATCAATAAGAAAAACCGTGATGGAAAAGTTGTCTCGTTTACCAGAGATGATATCCAACTGGTAAATTTTTTTGCTAACAATGCATCGGTGGCGATTGAGCGGGCGATTATGACTCGCGAGATCATTTTGCGGATGATCAAGATGACAGAGCTTCGTGATCCCAAGGAAACGGGGAACCACGTGAACCGTGTGGGGTCATACGCGATTGAGATCTATGACCGTTGGGCGAAGAAACGAGGAATTTCGGATAAAGAGATTCGTCTGTATAAGGATACCCTCCGGATTGCTGCCATGCTTCACGATGTTGGTAAGGTGGCTGTCTCTGATGTGATCCTCAAAAAGCCTGGAAAACTTACAGAGAGCGAGTTCGCTGTTATTAAAGCCCACCCTGTGTATGGGGCACGGTTGTTTGCGGATAGCGTCTCAGATTGGGACAAACTTGCAGCCGAGGTGTCACTTAATCATCATGAGAAATGGGATGGAACGGGTTATCCAGGCTATGTGAAGGATATTTTTGCCGATCCTGTGGAGTTTGGACCCGGCAAAAAGGGGGAGGAGATTCCTATTTCAGGGCGTATTGTGGCGCTTGCCGATGTGTATGATGCTCTCATTTCTCGTCGTGTATATAAAGATCCCTGGGACGAGGAAAAAGTGCTGGCATATATACGTTCAGAGAGTGGAAAACAATTTGATCCCGAGGTGGTAGAGGCTTTTTTTGAAATATATGATGTGATTAAGGCTATTCGGGCAAAATACAGCGATAAGGAAAATGTATGACTTTTAAACCTCTGACAGAGCTTACTTTGCCTGTGACATCGCTTCCTCGGGGAGGATATCTTGTTGATACGAACGCGGGGTATATCCAGTTTGGATCTCCTCCAGAAACCTTGAAGGATACAATTTTTCTTCCGAAGGGAGTACCCTATTATTTTGTATTACCAATGGAACATTTTCACCCTTCAGTGGGGATGAGTGTCGCAGAGATTGAGTTTCCGATTTATTATAACTTTTTCCTCAAAAAGAAGAAGACCACGATCTATGTGCAACCAGATCATATCGAAAATCTCAAGATAGTTTTACAAGAAGCGATTTTTGGTCCTCAGCAGCTAAATATAGCCCCGGAAATTGTTGATCCTGAAGTTCATGGAATACCTCCCATTCACAATGAGATAGCATATTTTCGTGCCGGGAGAACCCTCGATGATATGGTGGATCTTAAACCTATTATTTCAGAGGGATTCTGGATAGAAAAGGTTTTTGTTAAGCCTCAGAGTGGTGGTGGATTTTTGGTTCAGGAAGAGGGAAGAGAAACGCTTGCTATTCCTGCGGAGATGAATTTTCAGGCGGTGTTTGAATTGGGGGATACCCAGGCAGAACCGTTTAAACCTCCGCTGTTGGGGATTACGTGTTTGGGTCCTTCACACGGATTTGATCCTTACCAGAACACCTCGGGATTTATTCTCTGGATCAACAAAATTGGTATCATGGTTGATCCGCCGGTGAATTCCACTTTTTGGCTAAGCCAGTCGAACGTCAATCCAAAACTTATTGATAGTGTGATACTCACCCATTGTCATGCTGATCATGATGCGGGAACGTTTCAGAAGATTTTGGAAGAATTTCGGATAAAGATCTACACTACCCCTACCGTGATGCAGAGTTTTTTGCGAAAATATTCGGCTCTCACGAGGATTCCGGCAAGTCGGCTGATGGAGATGTTTGATTTTTGTCCAGTGATGATCCACAGTCCGGTGAATATCCATGGAGCGATTTTTCATTTCTTTTATACGCTCCATTCGATTCCTACCGTGGGATTTCGTTTTGTCTATAGAAATCGAACCTTTGTGTATTCCTCGGATCATCTCAATCATCCTCCAACAATCGAGAAACTCTACCAGGATGGTGTTATCGATGAAAAACGAAGGGAAGAGCTTCTGAATTTCCCCTGGGAGAGTGATATCATCTACCATGAAGCAGGAATACCTCCTCTTCATACGCCGGTAAGTTATCTGAATTCTCTTCCCGTGGAGCTTCAAAAAAAGATTACCGTTTACCATATTGCAGAAAAAGATTTTCCTAAAGAGACGTATCTTACGCTGGCAAGGTTTGGGATTGCCAGTACCCTGTATCCTCAGGTTGATACCTACCGTTTTGAGGAGGCGTATGAGATTCTTGATGCGTTTAGTAGAATTGAGGTATTTCGAGGACTTCCTTTTGAGCGGGTCAAAGATCTTTTGCTTGTGGTGAAAAAGGAACACTTTTCTCGTGGGGATATCATCATCCAGAAAGGGACAAAGGGGGATAAGTTTTATCTGATTCTCTCGGGAAATGTGGTGATTGAGGATGAGGATGATGAGAAGAACCGTAAAGTTTATGGAAACTATGAGTATTTTGGAGAGATTTCTCTGGTGGAAGATACCCCACGGAAGGCAACAGTGAAGGCACTTACAAATGTGGATGCTTTTGTGATTGAGAAGGAGGCTTTTCTCCGGTTGGTGGAGGGAACCTCGATTTTAGAGAAAATCAGGCATATTGCTCGTTTGCGCAATGGTGAAACCTGGGCAGTTATCAGGGCAAATCCGTATTTTAAGAAGTTGACATCTGCTCAGATTACTGATCTGGAGGAGATACTTCATCGTGTAGAACTTCAAAAGGGTGCTGTGCTTGTTGAGGGTGGAAAATCCTGTGAATGGGTGTATATTCTGGCTCGTGGAGAGGTGGAAGGGGATAACGGTGAAAAGATTTCTCAAATGGGGGCTTTTGTGGGGGATCCTGTGTGTGTTCGAGAGAAGGGAATATCGGAGGTAACCTATCGGGTTAAGACGTTAGCTATCCTTTATCGGATGCTAGCAAGGGATTTTATCCGTTTTCTTGATCATAACCCCGGGGTGTGGATGCATATGGTGTTTGGGGGATAGTTTTTGATTATAGTTAATATCCGGGATAGGGATGGTAGAGAAGATTCTGGTACCCCATATATCGGGGAAAAGACGGTTAATGGTATGCTGGGAGACGAAGGTGTTGGCCTTTTGTTTTTTTGGAAGAGGGGATTATTTTCAGTGTGAGTAGTTTTTGGGATTTTTTTTAGTTTTAGAAGAGTTGCTATTACCCTGTTGCAGTGGAAAGTTGAGTGTTGGGAGCTATTACCTTGTTGCAGTGAATATGTGGGTTTTCATAGCTATTGCCTTGTTTCAGGGGAAAAGCTCTTGCTATTACCGTGTTGCAGTGGACTGAGGGGGCTTGAAAGCTATTCCCTTGTTGCAGTATAGGGGGAAGAAAAGTTTTTTTGCTTTTACCATATCACAGTGAGGGGGAAACCCCTAAGCTATTCCCTTATTGCAGTATGGGCTATAGGAGAAAGGCTATTACCTTATCGCAGTGAGCAAACTTGCTGTTTCCTTGTTGCAGTGAGTGTGAAAAATTCCCCTGCTCTTCCTTTCTTGCAGGAGAACAAGTTTCCGGTTGCCAGGTAAAGAAATGTCTCGAGACGAGGGGGTCATCTCGATACGCTCCTGCGGAGCTACTCGATGACCGCCCTCGATACGCCCCGTTGGGGCTACTCGGTGACCGGGTAATGTCGCTCGTCGAGTAACGGAGTGTATCGAGACGAGCGGGTTGCTTCGATACGCTGCGCTACTCGGTGACCAAAAAGCCCTATCGCAGGAAATCTCTTGTCCCACACACTGCAAAAAGGTAAGAGCATTTTTCTCAACCCCCAAAATCTCCCCATCGATCTTACTTTTAAAATATATAAAACATCTTTTTTAACAAATATAACAAAAAATTTTCGATATATATAGTATGAAAAAATTTTTTCAAGGAGAAAACCATGGAAAAGGATTTTTTCACACTCTCAGAAAACGGGGCCTACCAGATCCTCGAAAAAGCCCTCTGGCCAGAGGGGGCAATTTGCCCACGGTGTAAAGAAAAAGCGCATCTTCTCTCGTGCCGGCTCGTGTATCAGTGCCCCAAGTGCGGAAGACAATTTTCCTTAAAAAGCCAGTCCATCATGCGAAAAAGTCACCTCTCGCCAAAAATCTGGCTTTCTGCCATGTTTCTTGTCTGCCAGGATGGTGGCATAAACGCCGTCAAACTCTCGAAACTTCTTCATATCAGCTACAAGGCAAGCTGGCTTCTTCTTCAGAAGCTGCGAAGCCTTATGCGGCTTACCACTCGCCATCACACGAAATCCCTCCGAAAGCTTGTCAAAACCTTTTTCTTTCTTTCTGGCATCAAACGCCGCCAAAGAAAAAACTTTTCCCCCATGCAGGTTGTCGAAATTGATGCGGATGATACCCCTTCTAAACTTCACATCCATCTTGTAGATGATGTAAGTCATCACTGGATTTCAGACTTTTTTGGCAAGTTTTTCCGCCACACCTCGGTGGAAAAAAGAACGCCTTGGCTTTCCCACCTTAACGATGGGTTGAAAAACCTTCTTGAAGACGTCTATCACTATGGTTGTCGAAAGCACATGCAGCGCTATCTTGATGAGTTTTGCTTTCGGTTTAACATCGAGGGGGTTTCTTCCAGGCTTGAGGAGCTTTTAAGAAGGCTTGGCAAACGTCGCCAGCTTCTCCCGTGGAAAAAACTCGTCACCGAGCCGCTTATTCTTCCCATCTGGGGGTTTTCTTTTTCTTTTTCTCAAAACATTTCCTGTGCCTGTCAAATAGAAAACTAAAAGTTTTTGTTTTTTTTTTTGGAAAACTTTTCGTTGTCCTCTACGAAAAAGGCAAAAAAGCGTTTTTCCTTACAAAAAAGAAGTGGAAAAAGGGATAAAAACCCCATGCTCTTCCCTTGTTGCAGTAAGGGACAAGGGGATTTGGGTGGTAGCTATTACTTTGTCGCAGGAAAAGAGAACTGCTCTTACTTTTTCGCAGCAGAAATGTGAAAGAAAAAACTGTGATAAGGTAAGAGCTTTTGTTTTTTTAGATTCCTTTTTTGTAAAAGGTTTCATCCAGAGGGGAATTTTTTATGAAAGGGAAGAAATCGAGGCGTACTGCTCTTACCCTGTTTCAGTCCTTCTGGGGTTTGTGAAAGGTTTTTTTACTGCAACAAGGGAAGAGCTATTCTTAATCCTCCCTACCACAATAAAAAAACAACTGTCTCCTCTTTTTTAAAAAGATATGATCAAGAGTATATTTCCGAAAAAGAGAATATCCTTTGAATGCAAGATACTTTTATTTCCATATATAAAATATTTTTATATTAAAATATTACAATGAAGAAGATAATGTCTAAAAAACAATTGTCAAAATCCGTGCTTTTTCTAACATGGTTTGGCCATCGGATTGTTCATAACATTTTCGCTTTTTATTCTTTTTTGTAGTATAATAAGAAAGAAAAATTGCGAGGGAGGAAAACAATGCGAAAGATTTGTGTTTTGTGGTTTATGACGATGGTAGTCCTGGGACACGCTCAGGGTGCAAACAAAACAGGATCATCTCAAGTTTCTATGAAGCCCAAAAATATCATTTTGCTCATTGGTGATGGGTTTGGTGTCTCCCATCTCTCAAGTCGTCTACTCATAGAGAAGAATATCTGGAAGCATTTTCCCCGATTGGCTCTCATGACAACTTTTGCGGAAAACAATCTGGTAACGGATTCAGCAGCAGGAGGTACGGCTCTTGCTACTGGTTTTAAAACGAAAAATGGCTTTATTGCAGTTTCTCCGACAGGAGAGTCACTGCCTACGCTGATGGAGTATGCCAAAAAGAAGGGGAAAGCCACAGGGCTTGTAGTTACTTGTACAGTGACGCATGCTACCCCAGCCGTTTTTTATGCCCATGAGAGTTCCAGGGCGAATGAAAACGCGATTGCTTTGTGGGTAACTAACGAGACCATAGACCTCATGATAGGTGGGGGTTTATCATATTTTGGGTATCGGTTCACCAATGAGGCGATGGTCACTCACTACAATCAATGGGCAGGCGAGGGAACGAATTTTGTTTCTCTGGCTAACTGGATGACCTACCGTGGATGGAAAGTGGTTTCAAATGTTTCAGATCTTTCTCAGGTGAAGGGGACCACAAAAGTGTTAGGGCTTTTAGCTTATGGACATTTACCGTATGTTGCTCAGGGGCGTACTAATAGTCTGGGAGAACTTACCGCAAAGGCTTTAGAACTTCTTTCTCGTGAAAAGAACGGTTTTGTTCTCATGGTGGAGGGTTCTCAGATTGATTGGGCATCTCATGATAATAATGTGACCAACCTGATTCCCGAAATGGAGGATTTTGAACAGGCTGTTGAAGTTGCTTTAGCGTTTGCAGAAAAAGACAAAAATACCCTGGTTGTTGTGACAGCCGATCATGAGACAGGGGGAGTGTCTCTTCCTGGTGGGATAAAAGGGAAGTTTGTGCGTTTGAACTTTTCAAGCAAAGACCATACGGCAGCTATGGTGCCCGTGCTCACCTATGGACCGGGTATGGAAGAGTTTTCCGGCATCCTCGATAACACGGAGGTAGGCCAGAAACTTATCCAGTTTGTAAAATAGCTTTAGTACCATCGGCGACTTGCTTTTCCGAGACCTTGCAACCGAGTTGGATTGATGGGTTTATTGTAACGGCGCACCTCAAAATGGAGGTGAGTGCCGGTTGATCGGCCGGTGTTTCCCATTTTTCCGATGATTTGTCCCTGGTTGACGTATTGTCCTTCTTTTACGGTGGTACTTGCCAGGTGACCATAGACGGTTTCATATCCCATTTGATGTTTGATGATGACACAGAGTCCATAGCCACCCTTCCACCCCACAAAGGTGACACGACCTTCCTTTGCTGCTCGAATAGGGGTGTTGTAGCGAGCCGCGATATCAATACCAGCATGGTATCCCCGTCTCCTAGTGAATGGATCAATACGGATGCCAAATCCCGAGGTAAACCTCCCTCGGACAGGTTTTGCAAAGAGGTAGCCAAGAGCTTTAGCGCGTTCTTCTGTAGTGAGGGATGCTCCAGGAAGGAAGAGAATATCTCCTGGCATAAGAGCATCAGCTTCTTCTATATCGTTGTAATCCAGGATATCTTCAATTTCTACCTTGTATTTTTTGGCTATTTTTTCGAGGGTATCGTCTTTTTTGACAGTATAGAGAACCCCATCCAGATTGGGAACAAGAATTTTATTGCCGGGTCTGAGAAAATGAGCATTATCAAGACTATTGAGACTTATAAGACTATCCATGGATGTGCCAAGTTTTTTTGCGATAGAGGTAAGGGATTCTCCTGGTTGTACCTCATAGAAATAAAAGTGAAGATCTTTTGTGGCGTTTGAGGAGATAGGTTCACTTCCACCAACACCGCGAGGGATGAGATACTCGTTAATCTGTTTTTGAAGGGAAAGTTCTCCGATGGAAGAGGTTTTTTGATGGTTTTGTCTTTTTTCTAGACCTTCGAAGGCGAAGAAGAGGCTAAGGCATCCAATGACTCCCCCAATTATAAGGAGAAGGGGGGTGAAGGAGGAAAAAAGTTTCGGTTGATCATCGTGGGTCTTTCGAGTTTTTCTGGAAATATGTTTTTCATCGGTTTGATGAGAAAAAAGACGTTTTCCTGAGAAGTAGTTTTTGTAGTCTCGCATCCCGAACTCCTATTGCATCTCTCTTTCAATTATCGGTAGATAGGCTTTCATTCTTTATGGCTAAAAGGGTTTTTCGGAGATCATTGTGTGCTCGAACGTCGTGAACGCGAACGATGGCCGCTCCCTCTAACCAGGTGTACATATGGGCTCCCAGGGTGCTAAAGAGTCTTTCTTCAGGAGGAAGGGGGTTGTGTGGGGAGAGAATCTTTCCGAGCGTGGATTTTCGTGATGCTCCAACAAGGACGGGCAGTCCAAAACTTCGGAATGCAGCTGTGTGTTTGAGGATGGTGAGGTTGTGTTTTGCGGTTTTCCCAAAGCCGATACAGGGATCGACTATGAGGAGTTCTTTTTTAACTCCCTGTTTGGTGAGGGAGAGGATTCTTTCTTCAAAATATTCCACAAGTTCCTTGATAACATTCTCGTATGTTGGGTTGACTTGCATATTCTTTGGAGTACCCTTGATGTGTCCTATGATACCAATAGCTTGAGTTTTTACCAGCACATCGGTCATAGCGGGATCAAATGTAAAACCACTGATATCATTGATGATATCAGCTCCGGCCTCTACAGCTCTTTGCGCAACAAGAGCTTTGGTAGTGTCAATAGAGATAGGTATATCGAGCTTTTTTGTGAGAGATTGAATGATGGGTATAGTTCGGGAGAGTTCTTCTTCGACAGGTATGGGATCAGAACCGGGACGTGTTGATTCGCCACCGATGTCGATAATATCAGCCCCTTCTTCGCGCATCTGTTCAGCACGGCGGATGGCATCCTCTACAGAGAGGTATCGTCCCCCGTCAAAAAAAGAATCGGGGGTGATATTGAGGATTCCCATAATGAGTGGTTGGGTATATGAGATGGTTTTTCCGTGGGGAGATGTCTGAGTCGTTATCGGACGCTGGAGGTTATTGAGAAGGATTTCTAGTTTTTCATTGAGAGAGACAAGGGTAGGGTAGGGATGAATTTTGAGTTTCTGAACAAAGTTTCTCAGCACAGACATAGTTCCGAGGAGGATAACATCAGTTTTTTCAATCTCACAGCTGACGCTTTTTTCGTGGACGATGGCGTCTCCTTTGAGAGAGAGCATCTCCTGTTTGATGATGTTGGCCATGGCTGGTTTGATGCTATGGATATAGATGGGAATGATATGGGTTTTTTGGCTAAAAATGCTTACAGCACGGGGATCACATCCCACGCGGAGAATGTCGTCTTTGATAGTTTCTTGTGGATACCAGAGGGGGTAGAGGGTCATTATTTTATCCTTAATACACTGTAATCATATATCAGCCACTGGCCGTTGACGTTTTGGTAGAGTTTAAAGGTATACCGGAGGATATAACTCTGGCTACGGACACCAAACTCTACATCAGAGACAACCTCTGCTTCTTTTCCTTTAATGATGGCTTCTTTCACAGAATAGGAGATGATTCTATCCTGCCAGTGAACGGTAAGGTATTTTTTGAAGTCTTCCACGATCTGGAGGCGATTTCTGCCTGTTCTTGCTGAGAGATAGGCCCCTTTAAAGTCATCAAATGCCAACAAAAGCTTTTCGGCGTCTATGTGAAAAAGAAATCTCTCCCAGTCTTTTTTACTTTTTGCATCCCAGAGATTGGCGATAACCTCATAAGGAGGAAGTTTTTGAAGAGCGATAAAATTTTCCTGGCGTTTAATATCCTCTTGAACCACAGCTTCTTCCACAACCTGTGGTGGTTTAATAAGGATTTTGTATGTAAACGAACGCTGAACTTCGTTGGTGAGATCTGGTCTCCGGTAAAAAAGCCCATTGATGGAATAATATCCTACCTCAGAGAGTTGAAACCACTCATTAATGTTAATGTCTTTTGAGAAGGATTCTCCTGGCATGAGGATAATTTGCCTTGCACTGGCAAGGTCAGAAGCAAGCAAAGCCTTTTCCACGCGAAAATCATCTCGTAATTCGACGGGGGTATTTTTTGTAGTTCTTATATCGAAAAAGAATGTTTCATAGATAAGGGGAGAGACAAAAATTTCTTGAGGTTTATCGGAAAGATTATACACCAGGATCTGGACGGGTATATCCTCGTTGATTCGGTAGGCTTGTTGGTAGAATTTAAGCTCTACCTGTAAATCGTCTGTCGCATAAAGTGCCCCGGCCATGCAGCAAAGAAGAAGACAACGCTTCATGTCTACTCCTCGATTCTTGTTCTTTTTTATGGTATCGGATTTTTTTTCTTCAAGCTTGAATTTACGAGATACTTGACGATTACGAGGTTCTTTGAGTATATTTTAATCAAAAATTCGAGAAAAGGAGTGAAGCTATGGCAAAAGATCTATTGTTTTCGAGTGAAGCACATCAAAAGATTCTCTCAGGTGTTGAGAAATTGGCCCGTGCGGTGGGTGCAACTCTTGGTCCCCGCGGTCGAAACGTGGTGATCGACAAGAAGTTTGGAGCACCTACGATCACCAAAGATGGTGTAACGGTAGCCAAGGAAATCGAACTCGAAGACAAGTTCGAAAACATGGGTGCTCAGCTGGTAAAAGAAGTGGCAACCAAAACCAACGATATTGCGGGTGATGGTACCACGACGGCCACGGTGCTGGCTCACGCGATTATTCGCGAGGGTTTCAAAAATGTCACTGCTGGAAGCAACCCCACCTTGATTAAGAAGGGGATTGACAAAGCTGTTGAGGCAGTGGTTGCTGAGCTTAAGAAGCTTTCTAAAAAAGTGGATGATCGTGAAGAGATCCGCGATGTGGCAGCTATCTCTTCGAACAATGACAAAACTATCGGAGAATTTATCGCTGAGGCTATGGACAAGGTTGGAAAAGACGGTGTGATTACTGTTGAAGAGTCCAAGTCTCTCGATACATATGTGGATGTTGTGGAGGGTATGCAGTTTGATCGTGGCTATCTTTCTCCCTATATGGTAACCAATGCAGAGACGATGGTCGCAGAGCTCGAAGATCCTTTCATTCTTCTCTATGATAAGAAAATTGCCTCTATTAAAGAGATTGTTCCTCTTCTTGAAAAGATTGCTCAGTCCGGGCGACCTCTCTTGATTGTAGCCGAGGATGTAGAGGGTGAGGCTCTTGCTACATTGATCGTGAACAAGCTGCGTGGTACGTTGAACTGTGTGGCTGTAAAGGCTCCTGCGTTTGGCGATCGCCGCAAGGCAATGCTTGAGGATATTGCTATTCTCACTGGTGGCCAGGTGATTTCTGAAGAAAAGGGTATGAAGCTTGAAAATGCTACTCTGGCTGACCTCGGTCGTGCAAAGAAAGTGAAAGTTGACAAGGAAAATACCACCATCGTCAGTGGTGCCGGAAAGAAAGAAGCTATCGAGGCTCGTATCAAACAGATCAAGAAACAGATTGAGGATACGACTTCTGATTATGATCGCGAAAAACTTCAGGAGAGACTTGCAAAGCTTGCCGGTGGTGTTGCTGTGATCCGTGTTGGTGCTGCCACTGAGGTTGAGCTCAAAGAGAAGAAAGCCCGCGTTGAAGATGCTCTCTCTGCTACCAAAGCAGCCGTAGAAGAGGGTATCGTTCCTGGAGGTGGTCTCTCCTTGATTCTTGCCCAGAAAGCTCTTGAGGGACTCAAAGGTGCCAATGAAGAGGAACAGGTAGGTATTGAGATTGTTCGTCGTGCCCTTGAGGCTCCTATGCGCATGATTGCTGACAATTCCGGTATCGACGGTTCTGTGGTGGTGCACCGTGCAAAAGAGTCCAAGAATGGGATGGGGTATAACGCTCTTACCAACGAATGGGTAGATATGATGAAGGCAGGTATTATTGATCCTGTGAAGGTTGAACGCACTGCTCTTCAGAATGCTGCTTCTATTGCAGGGCTTCTCCTTACCACTGAGGTGATGATTACGGATAAGCCTGAGAAGGAAAAAGCTCCTGCTCCTGCTGCTGGTATGGGAGATATGTATTAAGCAAAATGTAGGCGCCCCTTGTGGGCGCCTTTTTTGTTCTCGTATGGAAATGTCTTGTGGTGAAGTGGGTACCATGAGGATAAAGTACGAAACATTTGAATTCTTTCATACTATGAGAGATACGTTTTCTTTGGTTCGGCGAAAGCCAGTATTGTTGGTGAAAAGAAAATGTTTTTGGTTAAAAGTGTTCTTTCCTTTTTCAATAAAAGCATGAAATCGTTTCAAGAGAAAATTTTTTATAAAAATTTTTCTTTTCCTGGATTTTGTGTTATACTAATGGAGAAGTTTTTTAAGGAGTGAATATGGGGATTTTTACCTCTCTTCTTTATGCTATTATCGGGACGAAACAGCAACGGGATATTAAAAAGCTTCGTCCCTTTGTAGAAAAGGTGAATGCCTTTGAACCGGTCATATCGACTCTTTCGAATGATGCTCTGGCACACAAGACCGAAGAGTTTAAACAGAGGCTTGCAGGGGGAGAAACCCTGGATGATATCTTGCCTGAAGCCTACGCGGTGGTACGAGAAGTGGCCAAACGTACTTTGAATATGCGTCATTTTGATGTGCAAATCATGGGTGGCGTGGTTCTTCATCAGGGCAAGATTGCGGAGATGAAAACAGGGGAGGGAAAAACCCTTGTAGCCACTCTTCCGCTTTATCTGAATGCCCTGACAGGCAAAGGTGCTCATCTTGTGACGGTAAATGATTATCTGGCTCGACGTGATGCGGTCTGGATGGGACCAATTTACAGATTTTTGGGGCTTTCTGTGGGCATTATCAACCACGAAAAGAGCTACTATGTTGACTGGGAAGACATCAGCCAGTATAAAACAACCTACCGGGAATGTAGTAGGCAGGAAGCTTACCGATGTGATATCACTTACGGTACCAACAATGAGTTCGGGTTTGACTATCTCCGGGATAACATGGTTTTTGCCAGAGAACAAAAGGTTCAACGAGGGCATTATTATGCTATCGTGGATGAGGTGGATTCGATTCTTATCGATGAGGCGCGGACACCCTTGATTATTTCAGGCCCTACGGAAGAAACCACTGATCTCTACTACCGGGTGGATAAGATTGTTCCCCGTCTCACCGAAGCTCAGGTTAATGAGAAAAATGAACCTATCGAGGGAACAGGGGACTATGCTGTTGACGAAAAAGACAAAACAGTTGTTCTTACGGAACAGGGTATAGAGAAAATAGAACAGCTTTTGGGGATTAAAGAGCTTTATTCTCCGAAAAATAGCAAGCTTGTGCATCATATTATCCAGGCTATACGGGCCCATCGTTTGTACCATAGGGATGTGGATTATGTGGTGGAAAATGGTGAGGTGGTGATTGTCGATGAGTTTACAGGGCGAAAGATGCCAGGTCGCCGATGGTCTGATGGTCTTCACCAGGCGATTGAGGCTAAAGAGCGTGTTTCTATCCGGCAGGAGTTTCAGACACTTGCGACGATTACTTTTCAGAATTATTTCCGTATGTATGAAAAGCTTGCTGGTATGACAGGAACGGCTGAGACGGAGGCTCAGGAGTTTTACTCTATCTATCACCTTGATGTGGTTGTGATTCCACCCAACGTTCCAGTTCAGCGTATCGATGCCCCGGATAAAATCTACATCAATGAGAATGCCAAGTTTAAAGCGATTGTTCGTGATGTAGAGGAACATCATAAGAAGGGGCAACCTATCCTGATAGGAACTATTTCCGTAGAAAAGTCTGAGAGGCTTTCCAAACTTTTGCAGCAGCGGCGTATTCCCCATAATGTCCTCAATGCAAAATACCATGAAAAGGAAGCAGAGATCATTGCTCAGGCTGGACAGGCTTATGCGGTAACGATTGCTACCAATATGGCAGGTCGTGGAACAGATATTAAACTTGCTCCTGGTGTCAAGGAGTTGGGTGGACTCCTCGTGATTGGAAGTGAACGGCATGAGTCTCGGCGTATTGACAACCAGCTGCGAGGGCGTTCGGGTCGTCAGGGAGATCCAGGGTATTCCCAGTTTTATGTTTCACTTGAAGATGATCTCATGAGACTTTTTGGTATGGATAGTCGTATCCAGATGATGAAAAGCCTTGGTTTTAGTGAGGATGAGGAGATTCAGAGTAAACTTATCTCGAATGCGATCGAAAACGCTCAGAAGCGGGTTGAGAACCGTAACTTTGAAATACGAAAACATCTCCTTGAGTATGATAATGTGATGAACGAACAAAGGACCTATATCTACCGTTTAAGAGATGAGATTTTAGATATCCATCATCATCCGGAGGTTATCGACACGATCATCGATCGAGTGATAGAAGATAAGGTTTCAACCTTTTCTCAACCCACACGTCCTCATATGTGGCCCAAGGATGAGCTTGAGAAGTGGCTTAAACTTCAGTTTATGGTAGATCTTGGCCAGTGGCAGCCGGCAGACTATAATACAACAAAACAAACACTTACCCGGCTCATCAAAACAAGGGTTTGGGATAGGTTTCAGGGTATTCCTGAGCAGGTGCGTTATGATGCGATAAAGTATGTGCTTTTGAGTACGCTGGATGCTCGCTGGAAGGAGCATCTCAGGGCTATAGATTATATTCAGGAGAGTATTGGTCTTCGTCAGTACGCGAGTAAAAATCCCATTGTGGAATATAAGGTGGAAGCTTTTGACCTCTTTGCCAGGATGCGGTCAAACTTTATGGCAGATGCCCTGGCCATGCTGGCTCATCTTGAGATTCAGATGCAGGTAGCTGAAGAGTTGCCTGTCGAAACTGGACCGCAGAGGATAGAGGCACAGCATACCGAGTTTGGCCAGTTTGGCACGATGAAGGCAGCTTCCCCGATGGAAAAACCAAAACCCGTACAACGGGGGCAGAAGTTAGGGAGAAATGATCCCTGCTGGTGTGGAAGCGGCAAAAAGTATAAGTATTGTCACTATGATGCTGATCACAGACAACAGCGTGTTTAGGACAAGTGTGACAGAAAAGGAGTTATTATAGTATTATGAAACGAAAAGATGTGCTTAAATATGTACAGGAAAAAAGAGAAACGAGTTTAGATGAATTGCGTAGAGAGTTTCATCTTCACTCCAAAAGTGATCAGAAACGACTTTTTCATATTCTTGATGATCTTATCATGGAGAATAAGGTGGTGCTTTCTGGAGAGAGATTGATTTTTCAAGATTCTTCCTCCAAGAAACAAGACAGGGTTCGATCCCGCAAAGAAAAGACGGATGAGAAATCCAAAAAACATCAGCGTTCACCATTGAGAGAGAACGGGAGACGAAAGAATTTTGATGCCAGTGAGGATTTTGAGTATATTCTGGCCGTGCATCATATTCGAAACGAGTTTCCACCAAAGGCACTGGCTCAGGCGGAGGCCATTCCTCTGGAGATCTCTCAAAAGGAGTTGGCTTTACGTGAAGACTTAAGAGAGAAAATGGTTTTTACAATTGATGGACCAGATGCCAAGGATCTGGATGATGCAGTGTCTATCGAGCCAATGGAAAATGGCTGGCGGCTTGGGGTTCATATTGCTGACGTGTCGTACTATGTTCCCAGGCATACCCCCCTTGATAAAGAGGCTTTGAAACGTGGGAATAGCTTTTACTTTATTAACCGTGTGGTACCGATGTTTCCAGAGAGGCTGTCCAATGGCATCTGTAGCCTTAATCCAGGTGAGGACAGGCTTACCATGTCTGTTTTTATGG
The DNA here is from genome assembly GCF_023525255.1 of Thermospira aquatica. Lineage (GTDB taxonomy): Bacteria > Spirochaetota > Brevinematia > Brevinematales > Thermospiraceae > Thermospira > Thermospira aquatica. The sequence goes on from NZ_CP073355.1 coordinate 1,701,903, forward strand.
ATGTTGACAGACAGGGAAATGTTAAAAGCTATCGTATTGTTCCTTCTGTTATTCATTCTCAGTATCGCCTTACCTATCCTGAGGTAGAAAAGATTCTTCAGGGCAAGACTGTAGCAGAAGATCCCCTTCTCCAGAAAAGTCTTTTGGAAATGAAGGAGCTTTTTCGTATCCTTTATGAGAAACGGCTGAGAGAAGGAAGTATTGATTTTGATTTTCGAGAACAGAAATGCGAACTCAATGAATGGGATGAACCGGTGAAATTCTGGTTAAAAGATCGTCTGGATGCGGAACGTCTCATTGAGGAGTTTATGTTACTGGCCAATCAGAGTGTGGCAAGGTTTCTCTCAGAGAAAACGGAGTATGCCATGTATCGGGTCCATGAAGAACCCTCTGAGGAAAAGATGCGTTCCTTTTTGGCGATGGCTCTTCGTTTTGGCCACAAGTTTCGAACACATACACTCCCCCCTCCCCAGGAACTTCAGAGGCTTCTCGAGGAAGTTAAGGATAAACCGTATAAGGAACTTCTCAACCAGATGCTTCTGCGTTCCATGCAGCAGGCCCGGTATCAAAACGAAAATCTGGGCCATTATGGGCTTGGGTTTGAGTATTATACCCATTTTACCTCGCCGATTCGAAGGTATGCCGATCTTACCGTTCATCGTCTGGTGAAAACACATCTCGGTATTGCGAAGATCTCTTATACAGAAAAGGAGTTGGCAACGATTGCGAATCATATTTCTTCACAGGAAAGGATAGCGATGGATGCTGAAAGGGAGTTCTACAAGCTTAAAGCTGTTCGTTATATGCAGGGTAAGGAAGGGATGGTGTTTGATGGGGTGATCAGCGGGGTGACTTCTTTTGGAATTTTTGTGTCGGTGCGAGATACGGGTATTGAAGGGATGGTTCGTCTTGCGGATTTGCCTGAGTATTTTATCTACCGGGCGGAGAGTCACAGTGTCGTAGGAGCAAAAAGCAAAAAGATCTACCAGATGGGGCAGAGTGTTCGTGTTCGTCTGGTACGTGCAAATGTGAAAAAACAGCATCTGGATTTTGAGATCGTGGAGGATGAGGTATGAAACGCTTTATGATGATGATCCTTCTCGTTTTGGGTTTGTCGGCGTGTACGAACATAAAAGAAGAGCTAAAGGACAATGTTTTGTCTTTTCAAATGGGGAAAGAGAGGCTTGTTCTTGTTTTCCCGGTATCACCTTCCCCTGAAGATGTGGCTTTTTACAGGGAGGCGTGTCGACGTTTTTTAAAAATAGAGAAAAAAGCCTTTTCAGGTGAGGTGGTTCTTGGTGGGGAGAGGTATCAGGATTTTTTTCGTGTGGGAAATCAGATGCTTCGTGGGTGGAAAAATCTCACCCTTCGCTGGGCACAGATTCAACAGGTTTGGGAAAACATGCGCTGGGAAGCGGAAAGATCAAAGGCTTCTTGGGCACTCCCTCTTAGAGGTGAAATGCTTTCCTTTTCTCGGATCAGGGATTTTGAGAATTTTTTTCAGAAGTATCAACTAAAGCCCGATCAGCTTCGAGAGGCAAGGGCATATTTGATTCAGTTTCTTGATGTGGAAGTTTACTTTGTTTCTCTCCAGGAACTTATGGAAAGGTATGCTCGTTATTATACCTTGAATGATTTGCCCACGGTATTTTTTCAGTTGGTGGTGCTACCGGAAAGTGTGGAATGGATCGAGTTTCTCCAGAGACGGTATGGTCGTACGCTGGTGAGAGAGCTTGGGCTCGTGTCGTACGATAAATCAACCTGGGAGAAAAAACTTGGAAAACCTGTTTCTGATCTGGAGAGTGAGTTTGTGAAAAGGTTTCAGAGGATGAAGTTTTCTCATGGTGTATGGAAAAATCTGGATTTTGTCCATGAGTATCAGCAGCTTCTGACGCTGTATAATTCATCGACAAAATCAACGCTTTTCAAAAAATGACAGGGAAACATCCTCCTTTTGGCCTGAAGGTCTGGTCTACCAATAGGCAGTACAAGAATGCTATTGTAAAGCTCTGGGAAGAGCAACGGATGCAGTTTATAGAGGTGTATGTGGTGCCAGATACAGGAGAGGAGACGGCTGAATTCTGGGCGACGTTAGGGCGCGATCTTGGCATCCCATTTTTTGTTCATGCGCCTCACTATAGCCATGGTCTTTGTCTTGCCTGTGCCCAGCGAGAGGAAAGTAATAGAAAGCTTATTGAAGAAAGTTTGCGTTTTGCTGACAGACTAGGGGCGCAAAAGGTGGTGATTCATCCCGGGGTGAATGGGATGATAGAGGAGACAGCGCGTCAGATTGCGCTTTTGTTTGATGAGAGGCTTGTCCTTGAAAATAAACCCCGCCATGGTCATGGGGAAAATCTTATGTGTAATGGAGCGCTTCCCGAAGAGATTGATTTTGTGATGAGGGAAACCGGCGTGGGGTTTTGTCTGGATATAGGGCATGCTATTACCGCCGCCAATGGTTTTGGAGTGTCTCGTTGGGATTTTTTGAGGCGTTTTTTTGCTTTAAAACCGTCCCTTTTACACATTACGGATGGACATTGGGATTCTTTTCTGGATGAGCATCTGCATTTTGGTGAGGGGGATTTTCCTCTTGAAGAGATAGTGGGTGAGATCATAAGGGTTGGCCTGGGAGATGTTTTTGTCACCAATGAGGCTTACAAAAAGTCTTCTGAAGAGCTTGATGATTTTCGGCAGGATATGGAGTATCTGGAAAGACTCTATACTAAGGTATACCGTACTTGCGAAGAATCTCGTTAAGAGCACGAAGTTTTTCAAAAATATTGTCTGCTTCGGTGATTTCTGTCACAAGACAGACGGTCTTTGCGCTGTGTTTTAAGACCTCTTCGAGATTGTGTTCTTTGATGCCTCCTATGGCAACGAAGGGAAGGGTAATGTGTTTGGTCACATAATCGAGATAGGCAAGTCCCACTGGTCCTTCGGGGTGGACTTTGGTTTGGGTGGGGAAGAGTGGTCCTACGCCGATATAGTCCACGATCCCTTCTTGCTGGGCACGCTGGGCCTGTTCGGGAGAGTGGGTAGAGAGTCCTATGATTTTCGAGGGACCGACAAGCTTTCGGACAACCGCCGGGGGCAGATCTTCCTGTCCGATATGCACACCGTCAGCCTCACAGGCAAGGGCAAGATCAATGAAATCGTTGATGAGAAAAAGAACACCTGCTTCTTTTGTCATCTTGCGGAGGGTGAGACATTCTTGGTACTGGATGTTTTTAGGTTTGTCCTCTTTTTCTCGGTATTGGATAATACGGACGCCACCAGCGATCATTGCCTCTGCGACCTCTATCACGCTTCTTCCTTTGCAGAGTTTTTCGGTAACGATGCCGTAAAGACCTGCAGGGAGATGTTTCATTGTTTTACCTCCAGAGGAATGTGATAATGGTTTGCCAGGGATTGGATAACGTCGATTTCTTTGGCATTGAGAAATCCGATGACATAGCTATCGACGGGATCTCTTAGGGTAAGAAGATAGTATACAGAGAGGCGGTTTTGCCAGTCTTTGTGTTCTATCAACAAAAACGTAAGCTGAATTTCCTGGAAATCCCATCTGCGGGTTTGAAAAAAATGAAGGCGGGTGATGGTTTTGGTTCTGGGCGAGAATATCCAGAGAGGGGTACTAAAAACGCTCCAAAGACCAAGAAAGAGAATAATCCCCCATACAAAAAGAATAAAGAAAGAGGGAACGCTTACCGCGAGAGAATACCATATTCCTAAAAAAACGATAAAACCACTCAATCCCAACCATAACACCCGCTTGTGAAGAAGAAAAGAAGGATAGAGGAAGGGTTTTAAGAGCATTTTTGGAGAGCCTCATCCTCCGAAGAATAGACTTCAAAGAAAGCACGCAGTCTACTAATGTCGAGTACCTTGAGAATGGTTTCTTGGGGGTTAACCAGGCTCATTTTACCCCCTTTTTTGGTGACGGTTGTTTTGGCATAGACTAAGACACCTATTCCGGAACTGTCTATGTAAGGCATTTTTTCGATATTAAAAATAAGATGATATATTCCATTGTTGAAGATGTTATCAAGTGTTTTGCGGAGTTCGCCGGCATGGTAGAGGTCGAGGTCTCCCCATACGCGGATAATCATGGCTTTTCCTTTTTGTTCGACGCCAATTTGCATGATAATCCTCCATTTTACAAATATATTTTAGCTTTTTTTTATTTTTTTGTCAAGAAAACGAATTGCTTCATAATAAAAGTACTCGAAAAGGGAACGCTATTGCAAAATAAAAAAGTACTTTAAATTTGTGTAAAATAATCCAGTTCATGGCTCGACAAGCTCGCCAACCGTGGCTCGACAGGCTCGCCAACCGTGGCTCGACAGGCTCGCCAACCGTGGCTCGACAAGCTCGCCAACCGTGGCTCGACAAGCTCGCCAACCGGAATTGGGGTGGCGATGTTTGAAAGGAGACCTATTTACAGGGAAACGGCGAAATGATATGCTGAGCTTGTCGAAGCAGAGTATCAAAAAGCCAGCAAAAAGGAGAAAAAGGAGATACTGGATTATTTTGTGAGGATAACAGGCCTAAAAAATCGAAACTATGCCGCCAGGCTCTTGAGGCAGCACGGAAAAACCATATATGTAGGCAAGAAAAATTACCTTAAAGCCGACATAGCCAAAAAGGGCAAAAGACCTGGCAGAAAGAAAAAATTCGGCGAAGAAGAACTAAAAATGCTAAAACAGGTCTGGGAAATTGAAAACTACATGTTTGGCAAACGTTTAAAGCCAATTTTAAATGAAGTTTTAGATAATCTCTTAGCAAACGGACATCTCCACGGTTCTCCACAGGCTATAGAAAACTTGCGCCATATAAGTGCCTCAAGTATTGACCGACTTTTGAAACAAGAGCGTAAAAAGCTTGAGATAAAAGGACGAAAAGGTACAAAGCCTGGAACGCTATTAAAGCAACAAATAGCTATACGCACGTGGGCAGAGTGGGATGAAAATTGCCCTGGGTTCATGGAGATTGATCTGGTTGCCCATGAGGGAGGAAATAGCCGGGGATCCAGGAGTTTTTAGCAAGGGTTGAGAAGAGGTTTTTGCTCTTCCCTTGTTGCAGTTGGGTTCGGAGGATAAAAGCTATTACCTTATTGCAGGTAGAAAACCCTTGCTCTTATCTTGTGTGGGTCTGGAAATAATTCTAGCTCTTACCCTATTGCAGTTAAAGCTTGAGAGATAAAAGCGATTTTCTTATTCAAGTGGAAACCGAGTATATAGCTCTTCCCTTATCGCGGGTAAGAGAAACCATAAAAGAAGATCACAAGAACTGAAACATGGGAAGAGCATTTTCTTTTCCTTTGGAAAAATGAACTCTTACCCTACCACAGTGAGGGGGAAGCTAGTAAGCTTTTCCTTTATCCCAGGAGATTGACACTCCAAAACTGCAAAATGGTAATAGCATATGTCAAAAATTTGAGGTTAAAAGTTTAACCATTCTCTTTTCTCTTACACGCTCAAGCGCTTTGAGTATGCTCTTACCCTGTTGCAGTAAAAAATAGGGTATTGTTGACAGTTTCCCTGTCACAGTGAAAGTGAAAAACTCAGAGCTATTCCCATATTGCAGTAAGAAAAAACCCTTGCTCTTGCCGTATCCCGGAAAAGCCTCTTGCCTACCCACTGCAACAAGGGAATAGCATCCCTTCTGTCGAAAAAATTTTTTATTTTTTATTAAAACACCATGTGTGTTTTTTCTAGAAGAGGTGTAATTATCTTTATTTTTAGTGGCAGAGAAAGTAATGCTTTGAAAAATTGCTTTTTTTCTTCATTTTCTTTATACTCATCAGATGGATCTTTTTCATACACAAGGAGCATCTATCTATGAAAAATGAACGTTCACTTGGTATTTGTCTTGGAGCCTCTACCATCAGTGTTGTTGAGCTGGATGTAACTCACGAGCCAAGACTTATTCGATTCGAGCGGTTACCACACGAAGGTGATCCTAAGGCGAAACTTCAGGAAATATTGAAGTATTTCTCCCTGGATCATACCTATGTAGCTCTTACAGGACGTAAGTTCCGGCGGATTACACGTCTTCCCTCTATTACGGAACCTGAAGCCACAGAGATTGCCTACCGTTATCTGCGTAAAAAGCTGGGAGGTAAGCATTATGATGCGATTATCTCGGCTGGTGGAGAGACCTTCATGGTGTATGGTCTGGATCAGAAGGGGAGAATTTCCAGCATCAGTTCAGGGAACAAGTGTGCTTCTGGTACAGGGGAGTTTTTTCTCCAGCAAATTCGGCGTATGAATCTCACGGTGGAAGATGCTATTAAGTATGCCCGTGAGTCAAAGCATCCCCACAACCTCTCCAGTCGTTGTTCGGTGTTTGCCAAGTCCGATTGTACGCATGCGTTAAATATTGGGGTGCCTATTCCTGATGTTGCTGCAGGGCTTTCTCGTATGATGGCCAAAAAGATCGAAGAGCTTTTGGTAAAAATCAATGCGAATAAGGCGATTATTGTTGGTGGGACAGCCAAGAATGAGGTAATGATTGAAGTCCTTCGCGAAGGGTATGAGGATATCTATGTACCTGAGGAAGCCCCCTATTTTGAGGCTTATGGAACGGCTCTCTGGGCATGGGAGAATAAAGCAGTCTTTAATGAGGGTGTGGATCGCGTGTTCAAAGATCATCACTCCTCGTTTACTTTTCTTAGCCCACTCTCGGAGTACCAATCAATGGTGGAATTCAAAACCATGGAACGAGGAAATCCAAAGGATGGTGATGAATGTATTCTCGGTCTGGATGTGGGCTCTACGACGACGAAAGCAGTGTTACTTCGTACGAGCGATGATAAGATTCTTGCATCGGTTTATCTCCGTACCAATGGTAACCCCATCGAGGCTTCGAGAAACTGTTACCGTGGTCTTTTAGAACAACTTGGTGGGAAAAAGCTCAATATTATCGGGCTTGGTGTCACAGGGAGTGGACGACATATTGCTGGACTCCATGCTGAAACAGACGGGATTATTAACGAGATTATCGCCCATGCTCGAGCGGCGGCTCATTTTGATCCCGAGGTGGATACGATATTTGAGATTGGTGGTCAGGACGCAAAATACACCTATCTTGTGAATGGAGTTGCCTCAGATTACGCGATGAATGAAGCCTGTTCAGCCGGAACAGGGAGTTTTCTTGAAGAGTCTGCCTATGAGTCTATGGGTGTAAGGACAGAGGAGATAGCTGATATAGCTTTGCGTTCCAAACGCCCACCCAACTTTTCTGATCAATGTGCGGCTTTTATCTCCTCTGATATTAAAATTGCTACGCAAGAGGGTATTGCAAAAGAGGATATTATTGCAGGGCTAGTGTACTCTATCTGTATGAATTATGTCAATCGTGTGAAAGGTGCCCGGCAAGTAGGCAACAAGATCTTCATGCAGGGAGGGGTTTGTTACAACCGTGCTGTGCCTCTCGCTATGGCAAGCCTCACAGGCAAGAAGATCATTGTTCCTCCTGAACCAGGTCTTATGGGGGCCTATGGTGTGGCCCTCGAGGTAAAAGAGATGCTTGCCCTCGGTTTTCTTGAAAAAGGATCGTATGATCTTGCAGATCTTGGAAGTCGTGAGATCGAGTATGGCAAGACCTTTATCTGTGCTGGTAAACCCGAAAACTGTGATCGTAAGTGCGAGATCGCTATTATCAAGGTGAAGGGAAAGCAATTCCCGTTTGGTGGAGCGTGTAACAAGTACTACAATCAGATTCACCATATTCATGTGGATACTAGGTCTTACGATTATGTGCTCAAGAGAAGACAACTCCTTTTTGAGACCTTTTGTGAACCGAAAGAGTTGCCTGAAAACGCTCCTGTGGTAGGGATAAACAAATCTTTTCACACCCATACCCTTTATCCTTTCTACTACAACTTCTTTACTGAATTGGGGTGCAAGGTGGTGTTGCCGGAGGAGGTTCGTCAGAGTGGTATTGATAAAGGAATGACGAGCTTTTGTCTTTCCGGTCAGATTGCACTGGGGATGTTTGAGGATCTCCTCGAGAAAAAGCCGGATTACATCTTTCTTCCGCAGATTATGGAAATGCATGTCACGGAACAGCCTGAGTATCGCAAAGAATACCAGACGGTCTGTATGTTTGTACAAGGAGAGCCATACTACCAAAAGGCAACATTTCTCAAGGATCATCCCAATCCACCGAAGCTTCTCTCTCCTGTGCTGAATTTCATGAAAGGTTTCCATACGGAGGAGGAACAGTTTGTAAAGCTTGCTGAGGAGATGGGATTCTCTGCTGCTGAGGGGGTACGTGCTCACAGGATTGCCTATAAAAAACAAAAGGCGTTTTTCCAGGCTATGAAAGAAGAGGGAAGAAAGGTATTAAAAGAACTTGAAAAAGATCCAAACAAAATAGCCATCGTCCTCTTTGGACATCCTTACAATGCTTTTGCGGAAGAGGCAAACAAGGGAATTCCTTTTAAATTTGCTTCTCGTGGAATTTATATTCTTCCCTATGACTTTTTGGAATATGAACAGGAAGAAAATTACCGTAATACCTATTGGGAGATGGGGCAAAGGATCATTCGTGCTGCCAGGATTGTCAAGAATCATCCTCAGCTTTTCGGTGTGTATTTTACCAACTTCCTTTGTGCTATTGATTCGATGATGGTGACCCATTTCCGCGATCTCATGGGGACAAAGCCCTCACTAACCCTTGAGGTTGACACCCATACGGCTGATGCAGGGGTAAACACGCGAGTAGAGGCGTTTCTCGATGTCGTAAGGAACTATATAAAATTGAGAGACAAAATTCTGGATGCCGAACCTCCCTTCCGTCGAGCTGAGGTCAGGATCAATGAGTGGGGGCATGTGGAGTATGTTGATTCAACGGGTCAGGTATTCCCTTACAGAGATGCCTCCATCAAGGCGGTGGTGCCCTCCATGGGAGAAAACTTTGCTGCCGGTGCGGCTGCTGCTCTTCGTCGAGTAGGGTGGAAGGCAGAACCTCTCACTGTTTGTGATCGTGAGGCGTTGAATCTTGGTCGTTCAGTGACGACGAGTAAAGAGTGTTTGCCGATTATTAATATTCTTGGAGAGGTGTTGAAGTACCTGAAATATCGAGAGAATCCTGAAGAAAGGCTCGTCGTGTTTATTGTTGAGGCTGGAGGGTGTTGTCGGGTGGGACAGTACAAGACACTCCTTGAACGGATGATAGACAAGCTCCAGTTACGCAATGTGGCTGTTCTCGGTCTCAGTAACGATAATGGGTATGCGGGGCTTGGTATTCCTTTCCGGTTGAATATTGCCAAGGCAGTGTATTTGATGGATGTGATGGATGATATCAAGGCAGCCATTAAAGCCATGGCTGTGGATAAAGAAAAGGCCCTCCAGATCTATCAGGAAGAAATGGAGAAGCTTATTAAGGTACTTGATGGGACCAACCGAAAGCCTTTTTATAGTCAGGTAAAAGAGAGTGCCAAAAGACTCTCAGAGATCAAGCTGGTAAGGCCTATTTCTGAGGCAAAATATATTGGTGTTGTGGGAGAGATCTTTGTGAGAAGAGATCACTTTTCCCTCATGGGGATTCCAGATAAACTGGCCGAACATGGTTTTGTGATGCTGGATGCGCCGGTAACAGAGTGGGTGAGGTACACTGATTTTCTCCGTGATATTAACATGTTTGAACTCAAAACAAACCTGGTTGGTCGTATTGAGGCGGCAATCAGTGATTTTATTCAGGACTATCACGAGAAAAAGCTTAAAAAGATTTTTGCTAAAACGGGTCTCTATGAGTATGAGCTTATAAACATTCGTGAGTATATGAAACGCTCAAAACACTTCTTCCGCTGGGAACTTACGGGTGAACCGGGGCTTTCTTCGGGTGCGGCTCTGGCTAAACTTGTTGATAAATACTGTGGGGTGATTAATGTGGGACCTTTTGGTTGTATGAATTCTCGTATGACAGAGGCAGTGGCGACCCGGGAGATGACGGTGGAAGGAAAACGTGAGGCTGAATGGCAAGCAGGGAATAAACAGGATTATGAGGACCTGGCTGAGTTTATGGATAGGTTGCCCTTTCTGAGTATTGAACTTGATGGAAATCCTTTCTCCCAGATTATCGAGGCGCGTTTTGAAACGTTTCTTTTACAGGCAGAGCGACTCTATCAGTGGATGCAGGAAAAGAAAAAACAACGTCCCCAGAACAAAAAAATGTAAAATAAAAAAGCCCCCAATAGGGGGCTTTTTTATTTTGGAAAAAGCATTGTGATTTTATTTGTAAGCTTGTTTTGGAAGAATGAGGCATTTTTTGTTGTTTTTTCTCTTTTAACTCTTGACAAAAATTTTTTTTGCGTTACAATAAATTTTAGATGAATTTTTTTTTCTTGAAGAGTAAAATATTTCTGTGAAAATCATTATAATAAGATAAAGAGGAGGTTCAAATGAAAGAGTTCAAATGGGCTGTGCTGAGTCTCATTGTCATGGGGCTTTTTCTTTCCGCATGTGGAAAGAAAACCGAAGGAGACGTCAGTTTAAAGCTCAAAGAGACCGGTGATGTTGTGTTGACCTTTGCTATGTGGGGGACTCCGGAGGAAAAACTCGCTGTTTACAAGGTTTTGCAGGAGTTCCAGAAAAAGTTTCCTAACATTGGCTTAAAGGTCATCCACACAGATTCTCTCTCGTTTGGAGATAAGCTTCAGACGATGTATGCGGGCGGTACGCCACCTGATGTGCACTATCTTCATGTAGAGAGTTTCTACGATTATGCAAGTAAGGGATTGCTCTATCCGTTAGATGAGTTTGTTTCAGATCCTGAATTCCAGTTTGAGGATCTCTATCCTTCTCTTGTAGATGCTTTCCGCTTTGGTGGTCAGCTCTACGGTATTCCCAAAGATTGGACGACCTTTGCTATATACTACAATATGGATATGTTCGATAAAGAAGGTGTTGCCTATCCCAATGAGAAGTGGACATGGGATGACCTTATCAAGGCAGCACAGAAGCTCACCAAAGATTTTAATGGTGATGGGGTGCCTGATCAGTATGGGTGGTTAAACGAAACCTGGGCAAACTGGTACTACAATTTTATCCTCCAGAATGGTGGAGAGATCTTTGATGCAAAAGGTAACTGGGTTCTTGCTGATCCAAAGTATCTGAATGCGAATGCTGAAGCTGTTCAGTTTGTTGCTGATACGATGAATAAGTATAAGGTAGCTCCTTCGGTTACCGCATCTCGAGAGATAGGTGGAGATGCAAGCTTTGTGGCTGGTCAGACGGCTATGTGTATGTATGGTCGCTGGGTACAGCTTCGTTTCAAGAATATCGACAAGTTTAAATGGAATCTTTCCCAGCTTCCTCGCAAAAAGAACAAGATCTCTGTGGTTGTGACCGTGTCTCTTTCCATTAACGCAAATACCAAATATCCTCAAGAAGCATGGGAACTGGTGAAGTTCCTCACAAGCTATGAAGGTCAGATCTTTACAGCTGAAGCAGGACTTGCCGTACCTGCTCGCAAGTCTCTTGTAGGTTCAGATCATTATCTCAAACCTCAAGAAGTTCTTGTGAATCAGCCCCATCTTGCTCGTAACAAGCCAGAAGAAGATCCTTTCATTGCTCAGCTTCCTGGTGCAAAACTTCCTCCTCTTGTTCCAAGCTGGATCGAAGTACGCCAGAAGCTTGATGAGCAGTTTGAAGATGTCTTCTTTGGCCGAAAAGACGCGAAGTCTGTGATTCTAGCACTCGACTCTATTGTGAAAGACATCATGGCTCTGAAGAGTCAGGCTGCTGTGACTGGTGCCGAAGAATAATTTTTCTTTAGTCTCCAATGGCTCATAGAGGCAGGCTGTCCGGATTTCCGGGCAGCCTTTTTATTGGATTTTTGAGATTCACGGAAGAAAGTTGAAAAATCCTCTTTTCTATGGTATAGTAATATTTCAAAAAGAAAAGGGGTTTTAATGCTGGACAAAATTATCGTAAAAGGGGCGCAGGAGCACAATCTTAAGAATATTGATGTGGAGATTCCTCGTGATAAACTTGTTGTGATTACCGGTGTTTCGGGAAGTGGAAAGTCTTCTCTTGCTTTTGATACGATTTATGCCGAGGGGGAAAGGAGATATCTTGAATCTCTCTCGACCTATGCCAGACAATTCTTAGGCGAAATGAAAAAACCAAAAGTGGAATCCATAGAAGGACTTTCTCCCGCGATTTCTATCCAGCAACAGTCAGTGCATGCGAACCCGCGTTCGATCGTGGGGACAGTGACCGAAATTTATGATTATTTTCGTCTGTTATGGGGGACAATAGGAACACCAACCTGTCCCGAGTGTGGGAAGGAGCTTACGGCTACCACGGTGGACGAGATTGTCAATGGGATTCTCGGCATGCCTGAAGGGGAAAAAATCATGATCCTCTCGCCTGTAGTTCAGGGCAAGAAGGGAACACATCAGGAGCTTTTTGAGGAGTTGAAATCGGAGGGTTTTGTTCGTGTTCGGGTAAATGGTGAAGTGAAAATGCTCGATGAACCCATAGATTTAGATAAAAACCGTAAGCACAATATTGATATCGTGATAGATAGGGCTATAGTATCTTCTGAAAAGCGAACGAGAATTGCGGATTCCGTTGAGCTTGCCCTGAAAAAAAGTGGGGGGCTTGTTATTATTCTCTCGGTAGAAAGTGGGAACGAAAAACTTTTTTCGGAAAACTTTTATTGTCCTGTCCATCAGGTGAGTTTTGGTAAGATTGAGCCAAGGATGTTCTCGTTTAATGCTCCGTACGGGGCATGTCCTGAGTGTAGCGGGCTGGGTGAAAAAATGGAGTTTGATCCCGAGCTTCTTGTGATCTCGACGAGGTCACTTGCTGATGGGGCGATTAAAACGCATCCTCCCACCCAGCAAACATGGTGGAGTATGTGGGAAGCTCTGGCACAGAAGTATCATTTTGATCTTTATACACCTTTTCAGGAATTGCCGGAACATGTTCGTCAGATTATCCTCTATGGGGATGAAGGGGAGGTGGAGTTTCATTACCGTTCGAGTCGGATGGATGTACGGAGTACTTCGGTTTATGAAGGTGTGATTCCAAACTTGAAGCGGCGCTATTTTGAAACGACCTCTCCCGAAATGCGGGAATGGTTTGAGTCGTATATGAAGTCTATTCCCTGTCCTCTGTGTGGGGGAAAACGGCTGAGAAAAGAGAGTCTTGCTGTCAAGGTGGCGGGTCATAGTATTATGGATGTCACAGAGATGACGATAGCAAAAGCCTGGGAGTTTTTTCAGAGGTTGCCTGAGAAACTTACTCCGCATCAGCTCATGATAGTGGAACGAGTTCTCAAAGAGATTGATAAGCGGCTCTCTTTTCTCGTGGATGTGGGGGTGGATTATCTTTCGCTTGATAGAAAGGTGAGTACCCTTTCAGGGGGTGAGTTTCAGCGTACCAGGCTTGCTACCCAGATTGGATCGGGACTCATGGGGGTGTTGTATGTTCTTGATGAGCCTACGATAGGGCTCCACTCACGGGATACTGATAAACTTATCCGCACGCTGGAAAAGTTGCGGGATACAGGAAATACCGTTATCGTGGTTGAACATGATGAAGAGATGATTGCACGAGCTGATTGGGTGATAGATATCGGACCAGGAGCGGGTATCTATGGAGGAGAAGTGATAGCCGAAGGTGCGCCGGCTCATATTCGTCGTCATCCAACCTCGCTTACCGGTCAATACCTTTCCGGACGAAAATGCGTCCCTGTGAGAGAAAAACCAAGGGAGGGTAATGGAAACTTTATAACCGTAAAAGGGGCCAGGGAGCATAATCTCAAAAATATCACCGTTTCCTTTCCTCTTGGCAAGTTTGTTGTGGTGACAGGGGTGAGTGGATCTGGAAAGTCCACCCTGGTGAACGATATTCTTTTTAAAGCGCTTGACAAGAAATTAAATGGAAGTCGGGAGGAACCGGGGGATCATGATGAGGTGATAGGACTTGCGCATATTGACAAGGTGATTGATATTGATCAGAGTCCTATTGGACGTACACCAAGAAGTAATCCAGCAACCTATACGGGGGTTTTTACCCTTATACGGGATTTGTTTGCTGCGCTTCCTGAATCCAGGATGCGAGGGTATGCCCCGGGGAGGTTTAGTTTTAATGTTAAAGGGGGACGATGTGAGGCCTGTCAGGGCGATGGGGTAAAAAGGATTGAAATGCACTTTTTGCCGGATGTGTATGTCCCCTGTGAGGTGTGTCAGGGGAAACGTTACAACCGGGAGACGCTTCAGGTGTTGTACAAAGGCAAAAGTATTGCCGATGTGCTGGATATGACGGTGGATGAAGCTTTTGAATTCTTTGAGGCTATTCCTCCTCTTAAGCGTAAACTCGGTATTTTGCGGGATGTGGGTTTGGGGTACATCCATCTGGGACAGCCAGCGACTACCCTTTCTGGTGGTGAAGCGCAGCGTATTAAGCTTTCCAAGGAGCTTTCCAGGGTCAGTACAGGGAGAACACTCTATATTCTCGATGAGCCCACGGTAGGGCTTCATTTTGATGATGTGAGAAAACTTCTCGAGGTTCTTCAGACCCTCGTTGATAGGGGAAATACCGTCGTAGTAATAGAGCACAACATGGATGTGATCAAGGTAGCAGATTGGATTATCGATCTTGGACCAGAAGGGGGAAGTGGGGGAGGAGAGGTGGTATTTGAGGGAACGCCTGAGGAGATCCAGATGTGTTCAGCGAGTTACACGGGTAGATATTTAAAAAAGTATCTTGAGGATATGAAGCGATGCGTCGATGGGGAATAATCGTGTTTTTCCCCTTCATCCTTCCCATTTTTTTCTGGAGTGTGGTAATAAAGAGTGATCCAGTTGGAGCTGAAGTAAGGGTAGGGGGAATATGTGTTGGAAAAACGCCTCTTGTTCTTTCCAATGGGACAGGGTTAGTGGAGGTTTCTCTCCCTGGCTATAAAGCGGTCACACAGGTGGTACACGAGCAAAAGCAAATTTTTGTTAGATTGCTACCGACAAACTCATTGCTTACCTTTATAAAACAAGAGTATGTTGGATCGATGCCAAAGGATCTTATTTTTACTCCCGATGGACGGTATCTTGTGATTACCTTTATGGGGGAACAGGGTATAGGTTACTACGATATGAAAGAAGCAAAACTCTCTATGGTACGGATACCGCAGTACCATCGTTACGTAGGGTATGTGGAGGGGGTTTTTTCTCCCGATGGGAAGGAGTTTTGGTTTACCCAGGTGGACAAAAAAGGAAAGGTGTTTGTAGTGTCTCTGTCAAACTGGAGTATAGTAAAAGAAATTGATGTTCAGGGAAGTATGCCAAAAGTTGGGGAGTTTACTCCGGATGGGAGGTATTACTATGTCACATGCTGGGATTCTGCTACGGTAACCGTGATAGAACGAGAGACGTATCAAGTGCGAGAAATTCTCCGTACGACGGGATACCAACCGAGAGGGTTGGGTTTTTCTCAGGATGGACATTATCTCTATGTTTTGTTTTATGGTTCGGGAGAAATTATCAAGTATGATAGAACACAGGGACATAAGGTGGTGAAAACCATCAAAACAGGGGGGTCAAACGGTCGATTTAGACTTCATCCCCATCGGAATTGGGTGTATATCAATAATCTGAGAAGATCTCGTTTTTATATCCTGGATCTCTCTACGGATACGCTTTCAGCACCCTATGCTTGCGGGATACATCCCTCCAATCTCAAGCTTTCCCCGGACTATCGTTATATGGTCATCACCTGCCGGGGTAAAGATAATTCCAAGGGATTTGCGTATCGGAGTCCTGAGGATGGAACGGTGGAATTGTATGATATAAAGGAGAGTGTTCCTCGTTTGCTTGAGGTGATCAAAGGGGGAAATCAGCCCATAGGGATTGCTATTTCTTCCGATGGGAAAATTCTTGCTATTTCAAATTTTATGGATGGTACGGTGGATTTTTATCTCGTGGATACGGAGCGGTTGTGATGCGTATTGTGGTGATGAGTGATATCCATGGCAATCTTGCTGCTCTTCAGAGTTTTGAAAAACTTCAAGAAAAATACGATGAACTTTACTGTCTGGGAGATGTGGTAGGATATGGACCGTATCCTGAGGAGTGTGTTCAGTGGACAAAAGAACACGCTTCAGTGGTCATTCAGGGGAATCATGAGAGAGCACTTTTTGATCCTCATGAAAGACATGTGATGAATCCGTTAGCGGCGGAACAGATACGATGGACAAGAAGAGTACTTTCACCGGAGTCTCTTGCCACAATTCAGATGTGGCCTGCGGATGCCAAAAAACATGGGCTTTGGTTCTGTCATGGGAGTCCGGACGATCCGGATAGGTATATATTTGGTCCCAAGGAAGTGGCTTTAGCGTTGTATGCTTTAGAAGAGGCAGGGATATTTATAGCCCTTTTTGGTCATACCCACTATCCTGGCTTGATTACGGAGGAAGGGGAGTATTGGTACGAGATAGGAAAAGACAAAATACTTGAAAAAGGCAAAAGGTATCTCATAAATCCAGGGAGTATTGGTCAGCCACGGGATGGGGACCCGCGAGCTTCTTGTTGTATTCTTTCGCATGGGCGAGATGGCTGGAAAGTACGTTTTCTCCGGTTTACGTATGATATTCAGTCTACGGTAGAGGGAATCATGTCGAAAGGTTTACCTGTTGAACTGGCTTACCGTTTGGGTATGGGGAGGTGAGGGAGCATCGTGGGGAAAGAGAGAAAAAAGAGAACCGAGTTTTAGGCATGTAAATGGATACTCCCCTTTTTTTCTCTTTTTGACAATTTTTTTTTCTTTCTCTATAATCATAGAAGTATAATTTTCAATGAAAAAGCTCCATAAGGAGGAGTGGGATGGATACACTATTGAGTTTTCTATTTCCGACAATGGTGTCTTTGTTTCTTATTTTTTATTTCCGGAAAATAGATAAAAAAAATGTCCAACTTCAGACGCTCAAAAACTTTGTTCAGCATTCTATGCAGGAGATACAGCGTCTTTTCGATGCTAAACAAAAGGAACTCTATGACAAAACAATAGGACTCGATGTTTCTCTGCAAAAACTTGACAAGGCTTCTCAGTTTATCAACCAGAAAATTGCTGAATTTAAAGATTTCATGGATCGGACAAAGCAGCTTGAGAAAAGCCTCGAGATTCAGCTCAAGGCTGCTCAGGGATACGAAAAGGATCTCCAGGCAATGGAAGCACGTATGGCACAACTTGTGGCCCTGGAGCGTGAGATGGCTGAGATCAAGCAGGATCTTGCCGAGACAAAGAAGTTTGCCCAGACGGTTCGAAGTGATATCGAACAATCTCGTGTTTGGGCTCAGGACAATGTGAAAGATCGAAAAGTACGAAGTACGGCCAAGCCTCGAAACCTTCAGATGCAACAATTGTGCCAGCTTTCCAACAGCGCATTGAACCAGATGGAGAGTCAACTCCGTGAACAGGAAGCAAATGCTCAAAAAGAAGGAGAGAAGATTTTTGCTCAGAACAAGGCACTTTTTGCCAAACAGCTTGAAACCTTTCGGCAGAGTGCAGAGAGCCAGTTGCTTGAAAAAACCAAAAACCTTGAAAATCAGTTTCTGGAGGGACTCAAGCGCCTCGAACAGCAGTTTAATACCTCTGTTAAAATTCTTAATCAGAGGCTGGCAGAAAATGACCAGCTTATAAAAGATAAAAAATCTGAAACCCAGAAGGAGTTTCAGGATCTTCGTCAATCGATCAACATTGAGATCCAGAGTTTGGGTCAGCTGATTCAGATGCAGAAGCAGGCATTAGAGCGTATGGTACAGGAGTATCAGGCATCTGTTGAGTCGAAGACGTCGCAGGTAGATGATTATCTTGAGAGTTTTTCTCATCGTTTAAAAGAGCAGTATGAAGAGGCACTGGAGAAGGGCAAAGAAGAGCTTATTTCTCTCCAGAAGTATATTGATGAGGTAAAGGCGAGGGTTGAAGGGATAGACAAGGATCTTAAGGGTGAATTTAGTTCATATAAGGATACGTGGCTTCGACAGGTAACGGAGACGGGCAAGGAATTAGAGTCGCGTGTTATTATGTTGAAGCAGGAACATGAACAGCTGGTGAAGGGGACGACGCAGGAGACGAAGGCGGTATGGGACAAGATATCAAAGGAGTTACAGGAGAAGCTTCAGGAGATAAGGGTTTTTGTGCAGCGAGAGAGTCAACAGCTTTCGCAGTCGATTCAGACGCAGAAGCAGGCATTAGAGCGTATGGTACAGGAGTATCAGGCATCTATTGAGTCAAAGACGTCGCAGGTAGATGATTATCTTGAGAGTTTTTCGAATCGTTTAACGCAGCAGTATGAAGAGGCACTGGAGAAGGGTAAAGAAGAGCTTATCTCTCTCCGTAATGAAGTAGACGAGATGCAAGCTATGATTGAAAAGGTAAATAAAGAGGTTGTGGATGAACTTACTGATAACAAAGATGAATGGCTTAACAAATTGGAGCAGACAGCGGAAGAGATGAAATCAAAGATCTCTACCACACGCCATGATGTAGAAAAAGCCATCGAAGGTGTAGCCAAAGAGTGGTATATGACGTGGAAAAACTCCTCAGAGGATTTTGCAAAGAAACTTGAAGAACTTCATCGTCAGCTTGAGAATACAAGGAATCGTCTGGAAAGCTTTACGGCTTCGAGTGAGCAGAAGATTCAGCAGACAGCAGAAAATCTCCTTGCACAACTGATGAACAAGATAGAAGAAAAAGAAAAAGAAATGATCTCTGTTACCGAGGCATCGTCTGGTAAGGTAAGTCAGTATCTCCGTTCTCTTGAAGAAAATGTTAAGCTCTACCAGCAGCAGATCCAGCAGGTTATTGATACCACCAATAAAGCGCTAAAAGAGGATATTGCCTCGATGGAGAGTCGTGTAAACAGTCTTACCAATCAAAGTAATCAGATTGAGAATATGCTTCGGGAGATTCTCAACAAGCGAACACGTGAGATTGATAGTTACCTTGATAAGGTAAGGCAAACGTATTTGGATGATTATCAGGAGCTTTTTGATAAAAGTAAAGGAGAAATCATCGAACTTGAAGATACAATTCGTGAATTTAAACAGGAACTTGCAGCACAGCAAAAGAGTATGACAGAAAAACTCAAGTCAGCCTTGGAAGAGGAGCAAAAGGAGTTTCAACAATCCCTAGCCAAGATTGAAGAAGCCATAGCCGTGTTGAAGAAAAAAAGTGACCAGGTGGCCATCGAAGTTGATCAGGATATTGCTCAAAAGATCCAGGGATTTCAGACAGAGCTTGAGCAAACCCTGAAATCGTATCTTGAGAAGGCATCCCAGGATTTTCTCAAACGACGTGATGAGTACATGCTTGCTTTTGAGAACCTTGAGAAGAGGCTTTCTGAACAGAGTAAAATCTTTTCAGATATGGATAAACAACTTCGAATCCAGCAGAGTCGTCTTGGTGAACTTCCCCAACAGGTAGATGAGGAAGTAAAAAAGCTTCTCAAGCAACTCTCTGAACAGGTTGAGAGTAGTATAGCCGTTTACCGTTCTGATATGGAGGGCAAGATTCAATCTTTCTTTACCCATGTGGACAAAGATCTCAGTGCCTACTCAAAGCGGGCGGACGCGTTGAGGGATGATCTCCTCACTCTGGAGCAAAATGCTGTAGAAAAATACCAGCAAGACATGGCCGAACTTGAAAATACCTTGAATCGCAAAGTAAACCTTCTTTCTACAAGTATTGAAAATCTTCTAAAAAAATCAAAAGAAGATGCAGAGTCCACTGTTTCTATGACGCGACTAACCATTCAAAGATTTTCCGAAGAACTGAAAGCTATCCGTGAGGAGTACAAAGGCAATATTCAGGATGATTATAAAGAACTTTTGAAAAAGTTAAAAGACATTGAATCAAAATATGATGCGTTTATGAAGAAGACGCAACTTCTCGAACGTGCTGAGGTGGTGGCAGAGAAATCAGAAGCTACCCTTGAGACAATACGTTCGAGTTATCAGGAGATAGAGGAGAAACGCCGATTACTTGCCGATGCTTTACGAACACTCGAAGGAGTGCAAAAAGAACGTAGAGAACTTGATGATATTCTCAACAATCTCCTTCTTCACAAAAAAGAATCGCTTCAGATGAAGGAAACAGTGGAACGGGCAATGGAAAAGGCAAAGGAAACCCAGGCACTTCTTGCATTTGCCGAACAGCAGAATAAAAAGGCAGAAGACATGAAAAATACGCTGGAAGAGGCTATTAAGCTGTATGGTGATCTTCAGGCGAAGTTTGCCGATCTCGAAAAGAAGCGTGACGTGGTGGTGAAGATCCTCAGTGAAATCGAAGAGACAAAAGAATCTTTTGCTTCTGTTCAGGCAAAGCTTCAGGACGCTGAGCAGCGCATCAGTCTTTTGAACAAACTCTCGCGAAAGTTAGAAGAGGATCTCAAAAACTTTCAGGGGCAGATCATGGAAGTCCTGGGAAATCAGGACAAGTTTTTTGAGGCCGCAGACAAGATAGAGAACCTGGAAGAGATGCTTATCCAGATCGAAGAAGAAGGGAAAAGACTACAGAAAATGCGGTCCTGGGTGGCAGAGCTTCAGAATCAACTGGAACGTATTCGTGCTTCCCAGGAGGATGCTGTAAGACCAAGTCGCGGAGAACCAATTTCTAAATCGCAATCGGATCAGGATACCGTGAAAGCCATCCTTCGCTTACGAAAAGAGGGATGGAATGTGGATGAGATAGCCTCAACCCTCAAGGTATCTGTCAGCTACGTTGAACTTGTTCTGGAACGTTACGGGAAATAATCTCAAGGAGACTCTATGCTTGATATTCGTTTTATTGTTGAGAATGAAACTCTGGTGAGGGAAAAACTTCGCTATAGGCTCAAGGATCCTTCACTTCTTGACGAGGTGGTAGCTCTTGATCAGAAACGGCGAGCTCTCCAAAAAGAAGGTGATGTTCTCCGCCAGGAGAAAAATCAAAAATCAAAAGAGATAGGGGTTATCAAATCGAGAGGTGGTGATGCTTCAGCAGTGATGAGTGAAGTGGCCAAACTGGGAGAGAAGCTCTCCGATCTTGAGCGTCAGGAACGAGAGGTTTCAGAGACACTTACAGGGAAACTCATGATGATTCCTAATCTCCCGATGGATGATGTGCCAGTAGGTGAGGATGAGACCTCTAATCAGGAGATTCGTCGCTGGGGGGATGTTCCTTCTTTTTCATTTTCTCCCAGAACACACGACGAAATTGCAGAAACTCTCGGAATTCTTGATTTTGAACGTGGTGCCAAGATTGCCGGGAGTGGTTTTACGCTCTATCGAGGTTTAGGGGCTCGTCTGGAACGCGCTCTTATAAACTTTATGCTTGACACACATCGGGAAGATGGGTATGAGGAGTATTTTGTACCCTTTCTCATCAAAGGCAGCAGTCTGGAGGGTACAGGACAACTTCCCAAGTTTAAAGAGGATCTTTATCATATAGAAGGCGAGGATCTCTACCTCAACCCAACTGCTGAGGTACCGCTTACCAACATTTATCAGAACGAGATTCTCACTGAAAAGGATCTTCCAAGGTGGATTACAGCGTACGCGCCGAGTTTTCGTAAAGAGGCAGGAAGCTATGGTAAAGATACCAAGGGCATTATTCGTCAGCATCAATTCAATAAGGTAGAGCTGGTGAAGATCTGTCGACCGGAGGATTCGGAGAAGGAACACCAACAGATGGTTGAGCAGGCACAGAAGATTCTTAAGAGGTTAGGTCTTGCTCATCGGGTGGTGGTGCTTTCGCAAGGAGATATGGGTTTCTCTGCTGCCAAGTGTTACGACGTTGAGGTATGGTTGCCTGGACAAAACCGATACAGGGAAATTTCCTCTGTTTCCAATTGTCTTGATTTTCAGGCTCGCAGAGCTCAGATCCGCTTCCGTCGTGAATCTACGGGCAAGCTTGAGTTTGTTCATACCTTAAATGGTTCAGGACTGGCTGTAGGGCGTACCGTTGTGGCTATCCTAGAGAACTATCAACAACCAGATGGAAGTGTTGTTATACCTGAGGTTTTGCGTCCGTATATGGGTGGCGTAGAGAGTATCACAAAAATTTCTCTCTAAAATATTGCTAAAAAAAATTTTTGTCGTATAATATGAGTTGAAAAGACTGTGGGAGGTAATGTATGCAGTATGAACGCAGAGTTGAAAATAATGCCGCCATTTATAGCGTTCATGGCGATTTTACGATTTTTTTCCTGAATAATATTAAGGGAGATATCGAGAAGGATGTATCTGCCGGGAAGATTTCCTATTTTGTATTTGATTTTAGTGATGTGCACTATATCGATTCGGCAGCCATCAGTCTCCTGATTATGACAGGAAAGTATAACGATTCACATGGTCATAAGCTTTATATTCGTTTACCCAAAGATGTGGTCAAGCGGATTATCGACAATGCTGAATTGACGTTTGTAGAGTATCAATATTAAGAGGTGACTATGAAGATTGTATTGGCGTATTCTGGAGGGCTGGATACTTCTGTTATTCTTGCCTGGCTCAAGGAACAGTATAATGCGGAGATTATTGCGTATGTTGCGGATGTGGGTCAGCAAGAAGATTGGGCCGTTATCAAAGAAAAGGCTCTTCGTACTGGCGCATCGAAAGTATATGTTGAGGATCTCAAGAGGGAGTTTGTTGAAGAGGCGGTTTTTCCTGCTATAAAAGCCAATGCAACCTACGAGTATAAATATCTTTTGGGTACCTCGCTTGCCCGTCCTATTATTGCCAAAAAGCAGGTGGAGATTGCCCTCAAAGAGGGTGCTGATGCCGTGGCTCATGGTGCGACAGGCAAGGGAAATGATCAGGTGCGTTTTGAACTTACCTATCGTGCGCTTGCACCGCATCTCAAGATTATTGCTCCATGGAAAGAAGACAACTTTTTTACCTCTCGCAGTGATTTGATTGATTTTGCTGAGAAACATGGGATACCGGTTCCGGTAACAAAATCAAAGCCATACAGTATGGATCCGAACCTTTATCATATTTCGTATGAAGGTGGGGTTTTAGAAGATATTACTCGCTCGTATGATAGTTCGATGTTTTTGATGGGTAAGGATCCCTTTGAACTGGATGATCAGGTAGAGATGGTTTCTGTAAGCTTTGAAAAGGGTATTCCCGTGGCTCTGAACGGGAAGCGTATGGATCCGGTGAAGCTTCTTCAGGAAGCGAATACCATAGCAGGCCGGCATGGTATTGGGATCGTGGATATCGTGGAAAACCGTCTTGTAGGGATGAAATCTCGCGGTGTGTATGAAACCCCAGGGGGTACTCTTCTTATAGAGGCACACAAGGCACTGGAATCGATTACTCTGGAACGGGATACGATGCACTACAAGCAGATGGTGGAGATCAAATTCGCAGAGATGATTTACTACGGGCAGTGGTTCCATCCACTCCGTGTCGCTCTTCAGAGTTTTATTGATAGTACTCAGGAAGTGGTTTCTGGAACGGTCGAATTGAAGCTTTATAGGGGGAACTGTGTGGTGGTTGGGCGAGCTTCTGAGCAGTCGTTGTACGATACAAATCTCTCGACTTTTGAGGCTGGCAGTAACTATGACCAGAAGGATGCCAAGGGTTTTATCAAGCTTTTTGGGCTTCCGATGGAGGTTTTTGCGCGCAAGAACCCCTGGTTCAAGAAATAGAAAGCAAAAGAGGTCGTCTGGAAAAGACGGCCTTTTTTTATGGGGAAGTGGGGAGCTTTTTGCTTTTTTGCGATCTTTCTCTTATAATTTTTAGGTATGGAAAAGCAAGAGAAGTTTTTGGTAACAGCGAGAAAATGGCGACCACAACGGTTTGATGCCCTGGTGGGGCAGGAAGCGCTTGCTCAGGCGTTAAAACACGCACTGCAAACGGGAAAGATTGCGCACGCATATCTGTTTTCTGGTATCCGTGGAGTGGGTAAGACTTCTACAGCACGGCTTTTGGCCAAGGCGCTGAATTGTCTGAATTTGAAGGATGGAGAACCTTGTAATATTTGTGAGAGCTGTGTTTCTATCAACGAAGGTTCTGCAATTGATGTGATTGAAATAGACGGTGCTTCGAATCGGGGTATCGATGCTATTCGTGATCTTCGGGATACAGTAAATTATATGCCTATAAAGCTCCAGTATAAGGTGTACATTATCGATGAAGTGCATATGTTGACCACCGAGGCTTCGAATGCTCTTCTCAAAACGCTGGAGGAACCACCCCCCCATGTTGTGTTTATTCTTGCCACAACGGAAGTGCAAAAACTTCTTCCAACGATTCGTTCCCGTTGTCAGCATTATGTTTTTAAAAAGATCCCTGTGACCAAGATAACCCACCAGTTGATGCATATCTGTGAGCAAGAAGGTATAAGCTATGAAAAGGAAGCACTCTACGAGATTGCCCAGGCCGGGGCAGGATCTATGAGAGATGCTGAGAGTATCTTCGATCAGGTAGTGATCTATACAGAAGGGAGATTGTCTCTTTCTGCTGTTCGAGAGGTGCTTGGCAGCTCTCCGGAAAGTTTTTACCAGGCTTTATGGAATGGGATTGTGAATCAAGATATGGTAGCTATCCTGCGATCTATAGATGACTATCTTCAGAATTTTGGGGATGTGAAGGATCTTATCTGGGGAATGGTCGGTTTTCTTAAAAAGGGACTTCTCGTAAAACGTTTAGCAGCGGATGATGATCTCCTTGATATCACACAGGAACATTACTTTCAACTGAAGCAGTTGTTTGCCTCTGTGGATGAAAAGGATATGGTGCGTCTCATGCAAGTTATGGCGGATTTTTTACGAGGGTTTCGATCCGATCAATACGATAGGCTTGCAGCTGAGCTTCTCTTTGTACAGATGATGGATTTTAGAAATATGATTCCTCTGGCTGAGATTCGGGATGAGCTTTTGAAACGAGTGGGAACAGGATCCCTGTCAGTTGTTTCTCAGGGAGTGTCCTCCAGGCAAACTGCCTCTCAAAAACCCTCTGTTTCTCAGATATCTTCTGCTACGGTTTCGAAACCCAAAGAATCTTCATCTCAGGAGAAATTTTCAGCTTCTCCAGCAGAAGAAAAAGCCTTTTCACCTGCTGTTGAGGAGAAAAATGAGGGATTGGTTTTGCAAAGGCAGGATTTTCCTGCAGAGGGGGAACCACAGCAGGCATTGTATGCTTTGCTGGAATCTTCGCTTCTCACAAAAAAAATGCCCCAGGATATTGAGTCTGTGGCATGGGATGGAACCACTCTGGCTGTTATTGTGAAGTCTCGATATGTTTTTGATTATCTTTCAAAAACAGCAGCGAAGATATCGGAGATCTTGAGTAAAAAACTTCACATCCCTGTACATGTCGCTGTTTCTATGAAGGGAGAAAAACCTGTTTCCTTTTCGTCTGGTGACAAAGCCGGAGAAAAAAAGCAGATGGCTTCCCCTCCTGGAGAAAAAGTTCAACAAGAAAAAGTTCAAGAAAAACAAGAGGAAAAAAACCTTGCTCAAAGAGAGCATGGGGAGGTTTCAGTTTCTGAGTATGCTTTAAAGCTTTTTGAAGGGAAAATGTTTCACAAAGAGAAAGAAAACAATACAAGGAGATAGAGTATGGGTGCTTTTGATCAGTTGAAGGATCTGGCAAAAATGCAACAGGCTGCGAAAGAGGCTGAAAAAATCATGGAAGAGCTTCGAGCAACAGGGGTATCTCGTAAGGGATATGTTAAGGTGACCCTCGATGGCAAAAAGGGGCTCAAGAATATTGAATTTTCTGATGATGCTATGAAGATTACCCCCGATGAGCTGGCAAAATGTGTGAAGGAAGCTCACAAGGCTGCCGGCAAGGAGATAGACAAACTTGTCAAGCAAAAGATGAAGAATAGTGGGTTTGCTGATTTCTTCAAGGAATAGAACATGAACGACCCCCTTCACCGTTTTGTTGAGGCGTGGAGCCGTGTTCCCGGGATAGGAACACGGCTGGCTGAACGGATGGGACTTTTTTTTCTGGGGCAATCTGTGGAGTATTGTCGAAGGCTGGCTGATGCTTTGATACATCTTCGAGAACAGACGCATATTTGTCAGGTGTGTGGGAATTTTTCCGATGGTGAGGTGTGTGCCATCTGTGAAGATGAAACAAGGGATCGTTCGGTTATATGTGTAGTTGAAACACCTCTCGACATTACCTATATCGAAGCGACAAAAAAGTTCCATGGTCTTTACCATGTTCTTGGGGGTGTGATTTCTCCTCTTCATGGGATAACTCCTTCCAAGCTACGAATTGAGGAACTGGTAGCTCGAGTTGAGCAAGGAAAAGTAGAAGAGATTTTTTTTGCCACGAGTCCGACAACGGAGGGGGATGCAACAGCGCAGTATGTACGGGAGAGACTTGCTGGCTATGGTCTTCGTTTTACTGTTTTGGCTCGTGGTGTTCCGATTGGGGTGTTCTTGCCTCAAACGGGGACACAGAGTCTCTCTGAGGCTATTGTTTCCCGGGAGGAGATGAAGTAAAAAATAGGGTGTGATCATGGGAAGTCTTTTAGAGAAAGGTCTTTTCTTGAAGATAAAACATGAAAGTTTACTTCTTTTGCGCGATGGTGTGTATATGATGTGTTGAAAAAAGAGAAAGTTCTTACGTTTTTTTGGCTGGAGAAAAATGAAAACCCTTCTCTGTGCAAAAAAAATTGAAAAAAAAGCAAAAAAATTTGATTTTTTAAAAAAAGGGGGTACAATAAATTGAAATAATCTGAAAAAGAAAGTGAGCTTAAAAAATTGTAAGGAGGTTTTTTATGAAGGGAATGTTTGGGAGTTATGGGTGTTTATGGGTAATTGTGGGGACGTTTCTTTTTTCTTGTTCGGTGTCCAAGTCCACGGAGCAAGGACAAACGAATCCAACACCTCAGCGCCTGCAAGTACCAATTTTACGACGGCTTATGATGAGCTTTTGTTTCAAGGTACCGCATCCGTTGGAGCCACATATAGTATCACAGCGGTCAAGTTTCGTACCAATGGTGGGGAATGGGAAAACGCCTCTGGCACAACAACATGGTCATTTACGGCGGTTTTACCACTTCTAACCAACCTGGTAGATGTTATCGCCATTGCAAGTAGTGGGAAAACCAATATGATAAGTGTGAAAGCTGTTCGAGATATTGCCATCTTTGTGAGCAAGGGGGGAGATGATGCGAACGACGGAATCAGTGCCAACAAATCGGTAAAAACCATTCAGGTAGGGATTAGCCGAGCCGTCCAGTACAATATTCCTCGTGTGAAGGTGGCTTCCGGGGTTTATGAACCAGGGGATGGACTTGAAAGTAGTGAAGCAGGGGTATATATTACGAACATTTCCGGATTTATCCTGGAAGGAGGGTATGATCCTGATTTTACTATGACCAACATGGCAACTTCTCTTGATGGCAAAGATACTCTTAAGCATGTGATGGTTGTGTCTAATGCGCGTAATATTTTGGTAAACAACTTTGTTGTAAGAAATGGAAAAGCTAATGGTTCAGGAATTCATGCCTGTGGTGGTGGTCTCCTTCTCTATGAGACGACGAATACCATACTTACCAACATGATCATCTCCAACAACAAGGCAAATTTTAATGGGGGAGGGGTTTACGTAGCAAGTTCTCATACGAATGTTATCCTTGGTGATCTGTATGCAAATAGTGCAACAAATGTGGGAGGGGGTATGGGGAATATTAGTAGCAATGGTCTTGGAGGGGGGGTATATTTGACGATCTCTCTTTCAAATCGTATAGGCGGAGAAATTTTTAGTAACGAGGCGGGAAGTGGTGGTGGTATCTACTTCAACTCTTCTCCTACAAATACCTTGTCCGCAGATGTGCATCATAATAGGGCAATGTCAGGTGCATATGGGGGAGGAGTCTATTTCAAAAACTCTGTGATTTTCTTTGACAATACGACCAACAGGGGAAATATAGGGTATGGGATTTATACCAACAATAGTGTCTTTGAGAATTTTGATGGGGTGATCTGGGGAACAGGAAGTGATGCCAATACCCCTGATAATGTTGGACCGTAGCGGTTTTCTGTTCATCCCTGGGGCTTCACGTGTGGCGCTCCAGGGATGATGGTCCAGGGAGATGGGGAGAAAACAGAAAATAAAAAAAAATATCGAGCTCACGAGAGTTTTGGCGATGATGGTGTGGGATACGGTGTAAGCGGATAATTGTCAATAAAAAAAGGGAAAAAGGGAATCTAGGGGCAGGGTTGAAGAGGAAACGAGATCTTGAAAAACTGTGAAAGTGTCATGGCTTTTTTCATGATAGATTAAACGTTTAACCACTTTTGGGTATTATCCGCTTGAGGGTGTGGATATGTCTTCTTACCATGTCGCGATACCAAGAGAGCTCCAGGACTATTACCATGTTGTGAGAGAAAAGCTTTTACTTTGCTATAGCCTTTTCACGGTTAGTATCAGAGAGTGCCTCATGATTTTGTTTTTTTATTTCGGTTTTTTCAAAATAAAAATTGATCTCAAACATTCGACTTTTTCTTTTTTTTGCCTTATAATACTGGAGTTTTGGATTTTTTTGGAGGGATAGGGATGCCGAAAAGAACGGATATCCATAAAATTCTTATCATAGGTTCTGGTCCGATTGTTATTGGTCAGGCGTGTGAATTTGATTATTCTGGAACTCAGGCGTGTAAAGCTCTGCGAGAGGAAGGGTACGAGGTTATTCTGGTAAACTCAAACCCGGCGACTATCATGACCGATCCTGAGATTGCTGATAGGACGTATATTGAACCTATAGACCCTGAGATTATCGAAAAGATCATTGCCAGGGAACGACCGGATGCTCTTTTGCCTACCCTGGGTGGACAAACGGCTCTGAATACGGCAGTTATACTCTATGAGAGTGGCGTTCTGCAAAAGTATGGGGTTGAGATGATTGGTGCTCAATACCATGCGATCAAAAAGGGTGAAGACCGTGCCGAGTTTAACAAAGCCATGGAACGTATTGGACTCAAAGTGCCAGTCAGTCGTGTGGTGCATTCGCTGGAAGAGGCTCTCGAGGTGATGCATTATATTGGTTTTCCTGCTATCATTCGCCCTGCCTATACCCTGGGAGGAACAGGTGGTGGTATTGCCTATAACCAGGAAGAATTTGTTGATATTGTGAAAAAGGGACTTGAACTTTCGTTGAAAAGCGAAGTCCAGATCGATCGTTCGCTCATAGGCTGGAAGGAATATGAGCTTGAGGTGATGCGAGATAAAAATGATAATGTGGTTGTTATCTGTTCGATTGAGAACTTTGATCCCATGGGAGTACATACGGGGGATTCGATTACGGTAGCGCCAGCACAAACACTTACCGATCAAGAGTATCAACGGCTCCGAGATTATGCTATAGCTATTATACGTGAGATTGGTGTGGAGACAGGGGGATCAAATATTCAGTTTGCGGTAAACCCAAAAGATGGGGAAGTTGTGGTGATCGAGATGAATCCCCGTGTCTCGAGAAGTTCTGCGCTGGCATCGAAAGCGACTGGATTTCCTATAGCCAAGATTGCTGCCAAACTTTCGGTAGGCTATACCCTCGATGAGATCCAGAATGATATCACCAAAGAGACACCTGCGTCCTTTGAACCAACCCTTGACTATGTAGTGGTGAAAGTGCCCCGTTTTAATTTTGAGAAGTTTAAGGGAACGATTCCGGTGTTGGGAACTCAAATGCAATCGGTGGGTGAGGTGATGTCTATCGGTCGTACCTTTAAAGAAGCCTTTCAAAAGGCACTTCGCTCTCTCGAGAAGGGATGGAGAGGCTGGGAAAAAAGTGGTATGGTTAATTTTGACGCTGATATGCTTATAGAAGAAAAACTCAGAATCCCCAGCCCTGATAGGGTTTTATATATCAAGGATGCTTTCCTTCGTGGGTGGTCTATTGAGCGAGTCTATGAACTTTCTGGTATTGATCCCTGGTTTTTGAAACAACTTGTTGAGATCCTTGAAGTTGAGAAGGTTTATTCTCAGAGGACGCTCGATTCCCTTACGTTAGAAGATTTTAAAGAAATAAAACAGTACGGCTTTTCCGACGCCCAGATAGCGGAGTGGTATGGTGTTGGAGAAGTGGATGTTCGTCAGAAGCGTCAGTCTCTTGGGGTATTGCCCACTTACAAGCTGGTGGACACCTGTGCTGCAGAGTTTGAAGCAAGAACCCCTTACTATTATTCCACGTACGAAGATGAAGATGAAGTGCGCTTTTCTCCTAAAGAGAAGGTGATGATTCTCGGGAGTGGACCCAATCGTATCGGTCAGGGGGTCGAATTTGATTATGCCTGTGTGCATGCGGCCTTTGCTCTTCGGGACATGGGCTACGAGAGCATCATGGTGAATTCCAATCCAGAAACAGTCTCCACAGACTATGATACCTCAGACAGGCTTTACTTTGAGCCGTTAACCTTTGAGGATGTGATGAATATCTATGAAAAAGAAAAACCTCTTGGGGTTATCCTTCAGTTTGGTGGACAAACCCCGCTTAAGCTCGCAAAATCTTTAGAGGCGGCTGGTGTTCCTATTCTGGGGACCTCAAGTGAAGCCATTGATATAGCTGAGGATAGAGATCGTTTTCGTGATCTCGTGGAAAGGCTGGGATTTAAACAACCGCCTTCTGCCATTGCGCGAAATATTCACGAAGTGGCTGATCTTGCCGAGAAGGTGGGATATCCTATTCTTGCGCGTCCTTCGTATGTGCTTGGAGGCCGGGCTATGGTGATCCTTTACAACCGTGAGGATCTGGAACGCTACCTTCAGGAAGAGATAGAGGCGCTTAAAGATGGGCCTGTTCTTATCGATAAATTTCTCGATGATGCCCAGGAAGTGGATGTGGATGCCTTGGGGGATGGTGAAGATATCGTGATAGCGGGAATCATGCAACATATCGAGGAGGCAGGTATCCATTCGGGAGATTCTGCGATGGTTCTCCCACCCGTCTCTCTTTCAAAGGAGATGGTGGATACGATTATTCATCAGACGATTGCCATGGGCAAGGCACTGAAGGTGAAGGGGCTTATGAATGTACAGTATGCTATCAAGGATAATGAGCTCTACTTTATTGAGGTGAATCCCCGTGCTTCCCGTACCGTGCCTTTTGTAAGCAAGGCTACAGGGAGACCGTGGGCAAAATTGGCTACTCAGATAGTGATGGGAAGGGCTACGATTAAAAGCCTTGGTCTTCCTCTGTATGAAAAACCCCATTTTGTTTCCGTGAAAGAAGTGGTGATTCCTTTTCAGAAATTTCCTAAGGCGGATGTTATTTTGGGACCGGAGATGAAATCTACCGGTGAAGTTATGGGGATTGATAGAAACTTTGCTCGTGCCTTTATCAAGGCTGAGATGGCGGCAGGAGATACCTATCCTACAAGTGGCAATGTCCTGATTACTGTGAATGATAGAGATAAACCTAAGATTGTTGATGCAGCTCGCAGACTTGTTGAGATGGGATACCATATTCTTGCAACAGAGAATACAGCTAAATATCTCAAGGAAAACCAAATCCCCTGCGAGATGGTATTTAAGTTGGGACAGGGTAGGCCAGATATTCTTGACTTGTTAAAAAATCATCAGATACATATGATTCTCAATACCCCCGCAAGTTCGAAGGCGCACCACGATGATGCGTATATCCGCCGGCAGGCAATCCAGAATCATATCCCATTGATTACAACTGTTTCGGCGATTTATGCAGCGGTAGAGGCACTTGCCGAAAGAGGGAAAAGTCTTGATGTTCAAGCGATCCAGGAGTACTACAAGGAGAAGATGAAATAAGGGATAAAAAAACAATAAGAGGAGGATAGAATGAAGGTGATGAAAAAAATGTGGATTGTATTGGGGTTGTTTCCAGCTTTAGCAGGGGCTATTGTTGATGGAAGTCAGTGGATTTATCTTGGGGTGACTCCAGCAGGTTCGGGAAATGGGTATGCAGGTGTTACTTCGGATGAGAGGAGTAGTTATCTCTTTTTGAATCCTGCCGCTCCAGCCTATGTTCAAAGACTTAATCTTTCTCTTCAGGTGGGTATTTCTCCCTGGCAGTCGCTTGTGAATGGGAGTTTTTCTATGCCTATTCCAACTGGTGTGCTCTCTGTGGGGGGAAAACTCCTGAATGGACCGGAGAGTCTTGGTGGAGTGAATGGTTTTTTTGTTGGTTTTAGCAAGGCTATTGATCGTTATCTTTCTTTTGGTTTTGATGGGTATATGATGGTTCATGGTGCCGGTTCTAATCAGATGGATATTGCTGTTGGAGGGGATATTGGTGCTATTGTGCGTCTGCGGAAAAGCTTTGCTCCTTTTGATAAAGGGATAGGTTTTAAGGATAACGTGGTTGGGATTACCCTCAAGGGATTGGGGAAGCCAGCGCAGGTTCTTGCTGATACCCCGGTTCCCGCTATTGGAATACGGGGTGGTATATCAGGCACATGGATGGACTATGGATGGTTGAAGGCTCAGACAGGGACAGAACTCAATCTGGATGTATGGCCATTTCAAGTTTATGGAATTGGCTATACCACCTTTTCGATTGTTGATCATCTTTATCTGCGAGGGGGACTGGTGCTTGGAAACAACGGGTTGGGGTGGTTCGGAAATGGCGTGAATTTTTATACTCTGGGTGCGTCGTTTGCCTACAAGATCAACGAGGTGCCTTTTGAGGTTTTTTACTCTTATAACCCTGTAACACTCAATAACACTTCTTCAGCTATGCATATGGCAGGTGTTCAGGTAGCGTTTGGTTATATTGATGAAAAGCCTCCTGTTGTAGATTTCAAGGTAGCCTCCTCTGATCTGGTTGATGGAGTATACTACTTTTCTCCAAATTATGATGGCAATAAAGATGTTGTTGAGCTTGCGGTCAATATAAAAGACGAAAGCCTTGTACAAAAGTGGGAAGTCAAGATCTACAATGAGAACAATGAGGTAGTTCGCAGCTTCCGTTCTGAAGAGGAGCGCGATATAGGTCTTGATTTTGTTCGGTTCTGGAAAAAGCTCTGGGCGAAAAAAGCAGCCGTTCCGGTTCCTGAAAAGATTGTCTGGGATGGGACCTCGGATAAGGGGACACTTGTACCGGAAGGGAAGTACTTTGTGGTCATGACAGCCCGGGATGAGATCAATAACCAGGGAACATCTTCAACGAATGCTCTTGTTTTGGATGTCACAGCTCCATCGGGAAGTATAGCCCTGTATGATAGGATCTTTTCTCCTGATGGGGATGGCAACAAAGATGTTTTAAAACTTGATCAGCAGGTATCTTCTTCGGATCGATGGAGAGCAGAGCTCCGTAACGCAAGTGGCGATGTGGTGCTCTCCTGGACTTGGCAGACGAATATTCCTTCTTCTCTTACCTGGGATGGGACGGATGCCAAAGGACAACTTCTTTCGGATGGTGTGTATGATTATTTGTTGTATGGTGAGGATCTTGCGGGGAATAAGACTATCCTTTCAGCGAAGGGAATTGTGCTTACCACACAGAAACAGTCTCTCTTTGTGAATTTAGACAAACAATCTTTTTCTGCGCTCAAAGGACAGACAGTAAGCTTCCAGCCAATGGTTTCTGAGCGACAGGGGATCGAGAAATGGTCGGCTGAGATAGGAAATGACCTCGGTGAAGTGGTTTACCGTTGGGAAGGGAAGGCTGATTTGCCTACCAACTTCACATGGGACGGAAAAGATGAACAAAAGAAAGTGGTAAAGGATGGTCCTTATACCTTCAAGATGAAGGTAGTGTATGAGAGCGGCCATATGCCAGAGGCAGAATCAAGGGTGATTCTGGATAACACACCTCCTGCTTTCACTTTTGAGTTTGACCCGCCCCTTTTCTCCCCTGATAATGATGGTGAAAATGACACTCTTTATATTCATCTTTTAACAGAAGATCCTCAGAATGTGAAACAGTGGGAGATGGTGATTCTCGATCCGGACAAAAAGCCCTTTAAGATATTTAAAGGTGAGGGGAATCCTGCACCCACGATCCGCTGGGATGGCCGCTCTGACAATGGAGAATTGGTAGAGTCTGCTCAGGATTATACTGTGAGACTCACTGTTGAGGATACCGTGGGGAACACTCTAACGACGAATGCGGGTGTGATTCCTGTGGATATCCTTGTGGAACAAACGGAGCTTGGTTTACGTATTCGTATCAATAGTATTGAGTTCGAGTTTGGCAAAGCAAACCTGAGGAGTGCCAAGATGCCAATCCTTGATCGTTTGGCCCAGATTCTCAAAAAATACAGTGCCTATGAGATCGAAGTTCATGGACATACGGATAATATTGGAAGTGAACAGAGAAATCTCGAGCTTTCTCTCCAGCGTGCACAGGCTGTAAAAGATTATCTTGTGAAGAAGGGTATTCCGGCTCGTCGTATGACGACAAAAGGTTTTGGTTTCCAGTATCCAGTTGCAGATAATGCAACCGAAGAGGGCCGACGAAAGAATCGCCGTGTGGAGTTCATCCTTATTAAGAAGTAAGGAGAAATACCTATGGTGTATCGCTTTGCAGATCATAAAAGAGAAACACGAGAGAAGATGCGAGGAGGTGAGGGAGTTATCTCCCTCACCCATCTTATTCCTGAGGAGAGGCTTCATCATGCCCGCCTGGTGGCACGAATTGAGGTTCCTGTAGGGGCAAGTATTGGTTATCATTATCATGAGTCAGAGGTGGAGTACTATATCATCCTTGAGGGTCATGGTGAGGTTATCGAGGGGGAAAAAGTGACATCAGTAGACGTGGGGGATGTGGTGGTCACAGGTCCACAAGAAGGACATGCTATTCGCAACGTGGGTTCTGAGCCTCTGGTGTTTTTGGCCATTATTCAAAAGCTTTGATGAAGGAGGGATTATGGATAACTGGCAGTGGCGGACCCCTCCTGTGTTTTTTGGATGGGGGTGTACACACAGTGAGCTTCTCTCATTTCTTTCTTTTCGAGGAAAACGGTGGGCTGTGTGTATGGGCTCTCACTTTCTCCAAAGGGAGTGGTCGCACTGGCAAGAGGTGGCTCATGATTATGGATTAGAGGTTGAGGCTTTTGTAGTGAGGGGTGGTGAACCAACGGTTCCCCAGGTGGATGAGCTTACCATGAGGGTGAAAGCGTATCAACCGGATGGGATAGTAGGTATTGGGGGTGGAACTGTCCTTGATACAGCCAAGGCTGTAGCTGCTATGGTGGTTCATCCTGGGAGTGTGGGAGACTACCTCGAAGAGGTAGGAACGAAAAAGCTTTTTTCTCAACCTCTTCCCTGGGTTGGAGTTCCGACGACAGCAGGAACAGGATCAGAATCTACCAAGAATTCGGTCATAATTGTTCCTGAAAAAAGGGTAAAACGTTCCTTGCGCCATGATATGCTCTGGTCTCAGGGTGTCTTTCTTGATCCAGCTCTTACCCTTTCGCAGCCCTGGGAAGTAACGGTAAATGCCGGACTTGATGCCTTTACCCATCTGTTGGAGGCTGCGGTAAGCAAGAAATTTCACCCTTTTGCTCTTGCTTTAGCTGATCGATTTCTTGGAGATATTATTGAGGGACTTTCTTGTTTGAAAGAACATCCTGAGGATAGAGAAGCACGAGAGAAGCTTCTTGTCGCAAGTAACGCGGGAGGGATGGCATTGGCAAATGGAGGGCTGGGATCGGTACACGGCTTTGCTGCGACACTAGGAGGTATGACAGATATTCCCCATGGAAGGGTGTGCGGGATAATTCTTGATCATGTGGTAGAGGTAAATAGACGCTATACTGAGAGATATGAGATGCTTGCGCTAGTAAAACACCACGGAGGAAGTGAAGGGTTTGTCCATTTTCTTTCTCAGTGGAAAAAGATGCTCGGTGTAGATACAGATTTTCGGCGCTGGAATCTTGCCCTCGACCCGGTGGAGATTGTGAGGCTTTCTACCAGTTCGAGTATGAAGGCTAACCCTGCTGACGTGCCGGCTTCCGATTGGATAGCTATGTGGAAAAATCTCTTGTGATGGGGATGGGTATGGATCTTTTGATTTTAGGTGTACCTCTCTGGAGGTATCTTTTTCTCGGGGGACTGTTTTTGTTGGGTCTTGTTTTAAGTCTTGGTTTTGATTGGCTTTTGAAGGTGTGGATCCTGCGCAGGTGGAAACTTCATGATAAAGGCAAACTTCGCAAGCAGGGATTTCGTAAGCAAACGGTTGGGATTGTGATATTTGCCGTAGGGCTTGCGTTTTCCTCTTCAGCTTCTTTGCCTGAGAGGTGGCTTGTCTTTCTCCAGAGGGTATGTGTGATTGGTATTGGGGTAGAGCTTACCATTATTGTGTCAAGAATTTTGGAGGTAGCGTTTCGAGAGTATTGGTATTATAAAGCACCTGATCGTGATGAGAAATTTCATGATGGTTTTGTAAAGAGTATCTGGGGAGTGTTACGGCTTTTTTTGTGGATTGTGGCGTTTTTTATCATCCTGGATAATGTTGGTGTGAAGATTAACACGATCCTGGCGGGTCTTGGTATTGGTGGTATTGCCGGGGCGTTTGCTGCTCAATCGGTACTGGGGGATCTTTTTGCCTTTATCTCTATTTTTCTTGATAAGCCTTTTGAGGTTGGAGATTTTTTGGTGATTGATGCAGAGAACAAGGGAACGGTGGAGTATATTGGTCTCCGTTCTACGCGTATTCGGAGTCTTTCGGGGGAGCTTCTCATTGTTCCCAATCGAGAGCTTACCTCTATGAGGTTACATAATTATCGGCATATGGAACGAAGGCGTGTTGTGATCAAATTTGGTGTTGTGTATGAAACAGCGCTTGAAAAACTCAAAGAAATTCCCTCCCTTCTTAAAGAGATTATTGATGCCCAAGATCAGGCGACGTTTGATCGCTGTCATTTTGACAATCTTGGGGATTATAGTTTAGATTTTGAATGTGTCTATTGGGTAGAGAGTAACGATTTTGGAATACATATGGATGTGAAGCAGGCGATTCTTCAGAGGATGATGGAGGTTTTTCAAGAAAAAGGTATAGAATTTGCCTATCCTACGCAGGTGCTTTATACTTATCAGATGAAAAAACAAGGAGGAGAAGATGCGACAGAGTAAAATGCTTCTTCAAAACTGGATTATGGTAGGTATTGGCGTTTTTTTGATGTATTTTGGTTTTTTCTTGGTCTCTTTTATTAAGCTGAATTATGAGGGATGGTATGCGCTGATCTCTGTAGCAACGATTGTTGGGGGGATTGTCATGGTTTTGCTTGGGTTGTGGTTGGGTTTTGAGCGAGAGTAAGATATGAGAGTTTTGTTATCTGGAAATGAAGCGGTCGCGAGGGGGGCTTATGAGGCAGGCGCCGGTATAGCAACAGGCTATCCCGGTACACCCAGTTCGGAGATTATCGCTACTCTTGTGGAAAAATATGCTGATGTCGTGTGTGAATGGAGTGTGAATGAAAAGGTGGCTCTTGAGGTGGCGATAGGCGCATCTCTTAAAGGAGTACGTTCATTGGTTACCATGAAACATGTAGGCCTTAATGTGGCGGCAGATCCTTTAATGACGCTTGCCTTTACAGGTGTGAATGCTGGGTTGGTGATTGCGGTGGCGGATGATCCGGGGATGCATTCCTCACAGAATGAACAGGATAGTAGACATTGGGGTAAATTTGGGTTTCTTCCCATTCTTGAGCCCTCAGATAGTCAAGAAGCAAAAGATTTTGTGCGTTTAGGGTTTGAGATTTCCGAAAGGTTTGAGGTGCCGTTAATTCTTCGGTTGGTGACTCGTGTGTCACACACCCGTACCCCCGTATGGTGTGATGAACCACCTTCTCAAATGCCCCTGTTCTCTTATCAAAAAGACATTCGGAAATACGTTATGGCGCCGGCTAATGCTATACACAGACATCCCCTTGCTGTGGAGCGATTCCAGAAACTTCGTGAGTTTTCTGAGACCTTTTCAGGCAATATTGTAGATAGCCAGGAAATGAATCGACGGGTTGGGATACTGACCCATGGGCTAGTTTATCACCATGTTAAAGAGGTATTCCCCGATGTACCGGTGATGAAGATAGGCATGTATCCTCTTCCTGTGAAAAAAATTCAGGATTTTGCTAGTTCTGTGGAAGAATTGTGGGTAGTAGAGGAGTTGGATCCTCTTATCGAAGAGGAAGTAAGATCCCTGGGAATCTCTGTAAGAAGAGGAAAGGGGGAGATCCCCTGGTGTGGAGAGCTTACACCGGATGTTCTTCGTAAAGCTTTTGGGCTACCGGTAGAGATCTCGTGTCTTGTGGAGGAAAAACTTCCCGCCCGTCCTCCAAAGATGTGTCAGGGATGCTCTCATATTCCCGTATTTGAGGTTTTGCGGGACATGGAACTTACCGTATGGGGAGATATAGGGTGTTATACTCTTGGGGCTTTTACTCCCTATAGTGCTATGGATACGTGTATATGTATGGGGGCTGGTGCAGGAGTGGAAGCGGGATTCAAAAAGGCTGCAATGAGGCAAGGTGAACATGTTCGTAGCGTTGGTGTGGTGGGGGATTCGACGTTTTTTCATTCGGCAATGACCCACGTGGTCAATGCAGTGTACAACAAGATTCCGATGAAACTGTTGGTTCTGGACAATCATATTACTGCTATGACGGGCCATCAACCAAACCCGGCAAGTCGTGTGAATGCCTATGCTCAGACAACGCCTTATGTGGATATTGAAAAGGTGGTGCGGGGACTGGGAGTGGAACGGGTGGTTAAGGTTTCTGCCTATGATCGGGAAAGGTTAAAAGCAGTTATAGAAGAAGAATTGATAGCCGAGGGACCTTCGGTTATCATTGTGGATGGGGTTTGTGTTATCGCACAGCCAAAGTTAAATAAGTTGTGGAACCGTGGGGGATAAAGATATGAATGTGAAGAGTGTGGTTGTATGTGGTGTTGGCGGACAGGGGATTGTTCTCGCTTCGGATGTTCTTTCAGAAGTCCTTTTTCGTGCTGGTTATGAAGTGAAGAAAAACGAAATACATGGAATGAGTCAGCGTGAGGGTTCTGTGGTGAGTTTTGTTCGGTGGGGCGACAAGGTATTCTCACCTGTGGTGAGTCAGGGCGAAGCGGATATTCTTATGGCTTTTGAGTATCTGGAAGGACTTCGATATCTTCCTTTTCTCAAAAAAGGTGGTATAGGATTGATCAGTACGCAGCAAATTGAACCAATTCCTGTGAAAACAGGGCAGATGTCTTATCCGCCTCAGAGGGATGATCTTTTTCGGTGTGTAGGACAATTGCTCATGATTGAAGCCGAATCATTGTCTCGTGAAGCTGGTAATCCGAGGGTGACCAATACGCTCTTTCTTGGAGTACTCTCGTGTTTTTTACCCGAAGTAGAGGAGAAACACTGGATGGAAGTGCTTGCTTCGATGATTAAACCTGATTATCTCGAGGTAAATAAAAAGGCTTTCTCGTTAGGAAAGGATGTTGGAAGAAAGTTTTTAAAGGAGAAACTATAAACGAAGGAGGTTGGGGATGAAAAATTCCCATGTCTATTGGAATCAGAAGGACGAGACCATGGATGTTTCTGTGAGGGCTTCCCTTCAGTTGTACAGACTAAAGGAATTGGTCTGGTATGTGTATGATCATGTGCCTTTTTATAAAAAAAAGTTTGATGAAAAGGGGGTACATCCGAGAGATATACGTTCTCTTGAGGATATTCGTCTACTGCCGATGACGACAAAAACCGATTTGAGAGATAATTATCCCTATGGGCTTTTTGCTGTTCCTATGGAAAAAATTGTTCGTATTCACGCATCCAGTGGAACGACAGGGAAGCCTACAGTGGTGGGGTATACAGCATCAGATATTGCCCTGTGGTCCGAGGTGATGGCACGATCGCTTGTTTCTGCCGGGGCAACGAAGCATTCTATCATTCAGAATGCGTATGGTTATGGACTTTTTACCGGGGGGTTGGGAGTACACTATGGTGCTGAAAGGATTGGAGCAACCGTTATCCCTATCTCCGGAGGAAATACAGCGAGACAACTTCTAGTTCTTGAAGATTTTGGTCCTGACATAATCACCTGTACCCCTTCGTATTCATTGTATCTCGCAGAAGAAGCGCACAAAAAAGGGCTCAATTTACACAAACTCAATCTCAAGTATGGGCTTTTCGGAGCTGAACCGTGGAGTGAGGCGATGAGGGATGAGATAGAGAGAATGCTTCCTATCAAAGCTATAAATATTTATGGTCTTTCTGAAATCATTGGTCCTGGTGTGGCTTGTGAATGTCTGGAACAAAAAGGGCTCCATATCTATGATGATCATTTTTATCCCGAGATTCTTAATCCTGCTACGGGTGAGCCTGTGGCTCCAGGAGAGCAAGGGGAACTGGTGATAACGACCTTGACAAAGGAGGGTATTCCTCTCATACGCTACCGAACAAGAGATCTCACACGTTTTCTTGTGGGGGAATGTGCTTGTGGTCGAACATATCCAAGGATTGATCGTATTATGGGGAGAACTGATGACATGCTTATTATTCGTGGGGTGAATGTGTTCCCCTCTCAGATTGAAGAGGTACTGGTACAGGTGGAAGAGGCATCCCCTCATTATGTGCTTATTGTGGATAGGGAAAATAACCTTGATGTACTCACGGTAATGGTTGAGGTAAATGACAGAGTGTTTTCCGATGAGATTAAAGGTTTAGAGACGATAGAGCAAAAGATTCGCCATGAGATCCAAAATGTGCTGGGTATTTCTGTGATGGTGAAATTAGTTGAACCTCGAACTATTGAACGTAGTGAAGGCAAAGCAAAACGTATCATTGATAATAGAAAGCTGTAGGAGGGAAGTATGGTAAGGCAGATCTCTGTCTTTTTGGAAAATAAAGAGGGAAGACTCTATGAGGTGACAAAGTTTCTTGCTTCTGAGGGGGTGGATCTGCGAGCGTTGTCTGTTGCAGACACCAAAGACTTTGGGGTATTGAGGCTGATTGTAGATAAGCCTGACAAAGCTCTCAATGCTTTAAAGACAGCAGGATATTCTGTTCGTTTCACTGAGGTGGTGGCGGTGTCTTTGCCAGATCGGCCCGGGGAACTAGCCAATATCCTTGGAATTCTTCATGAGAACAAGGTAAATATCGAGTACATGTATACGCTGGTTTCTTGTTTTGAGAACGAGGTGGTGCTTATTCTTCGATTTGAGGCTCCCGAAGCTGTGGAGAAGCTTCTCCGGAAGCATGGAGTAAAGGTTGTAGGAGAAAAGGATATTGTAAAGTAAAAGTTTTTGGAGCATCTTTCGTAATACCTGGCAAACTCCGAACATGCTTTCCTGTCTTTAAAAGAGAATGTCTAACCAAAGTGAAATTTTTTCGTTTTTTATGGAGCTTTTCATTTTCGTAAGGATGTGTTAAGAAAATGCTGCAACCTTGTCCTGTGTCTCGAAAAAAGGCTTTTTACGTTTATCGTCCTGGAAAATTTCTTACAAGGAAGATATGGGTATTTATATGTTATTAACAAAATATTTCAATAAAATTATATTTCAATAATAGAATATATTGTTGTCTAGAGGGGGAATGAATCATGCGAGAGGTTGTGTTCTGTATTTTGAAGAAATTTCTTTTGTTTTTTTATTTCTCATTTTTTACTTTTTTTGGTAAGTAAAGAGACAATGCCTTCTTTTCCCGTTGCGTCAAATAAAAAAGTACGTGAAATTCGAATCATTGCCTCATAAATAAAAGTACTTGAAAATTTCATGCTGTTTTGTCCGAGTTTTTGTTTCCGTGCTGCCTCAAGAGCCTGGCGGCATAGTTTCGGTTTTTTAAACCTGTTATCCTCACAAAGTAATCCAGTATCTCCTTTTTCTCCTTTTTGCTGGCTTTTTGATACTCTGCTTCGACAAGCTCAGCATATCATTTCGCCGTTTCCCTGTCAATAGGTCTTTTTTCAAACATCGCCAACCCAATTCCGGTTGGCGAGCCTGTCGAGCCACGGTTGGCGAGCTTGTCGAGCCATGAACTGGATTATTTTACACAAATTTAAAGTACTTTTTTATTTTGCAATAGCGTTCCCTTTTCGAGTACTTTTATTATGAAGCAATTCGAATTCTTGACTTTTTTTGGTTTTGGGCTTAAAGTATATAAACAGGAGTTTCTATGGGAGAATTAAAAAATATCCTTGAAGATATCGTGTGGCGGATGATTGAGGAGATTGAAGAGAGCAAAGAAGGCAGGCTTTCTCACGAACAAAAGATAGAAATGGCTGCCTATGTCCTCAATAGGATGCGACCCCTTTATACAACAAGTGGACGGGGTTTTGTGTACATGTTGCAAAAATATGATAGTGATCCTCAGTTTTTGGCTGATATCTTGGTTTTGATTTCTCAAGCCTTGAAGATTGTTTCACGTTCTGTGGAGAAGGGTCAAGAAACAATACAAAATCTGGATGTTGGTCAGTGGTATTATTTTTTCCCGAGGATCTATGGTCGTGTGCTGGATGGACGTACGATGGCCCCGATTGAAGAGGGAGAGGTGATACTTTTGCGTGATGGCAGCATTCAGCCCAGTTATTATGCCAAGTGGTATAATCCGTATCATATTCGATCGGATGAGGGTGGGTGGTATGCTTTTGCCCCCATGCCACTTGTAGCCAGTGAACAGAAAACACAGGAGTTTACGTTTGTGCTTCGAGTGAGTACATCGCTTTGCAAACATGAGTATTCTTTTGTTTTAAAAGTGGTGCCCCGGGATTGGACGGGGGAGGAAGACGAGGTTTTTTCTGAGATTTTTGAAGTGCCTGATATTTATATATAGGAGTTTTTCATGCAAAAGATGGTAAATCCATGGATTTTGATTGGGCTCATGGTAGTCATCTTTATGGCGGTTATTTTGGTACCACAATCTCTCTGGGTGTTTTTTTCTCTGAGGTTTTAAGGTATGCCCGAAGATGTAACCTTTTTTTCCAAGGAAGAAATTACCTGTCCTGTGTGTGGAACCAATTTTCACAGAGAAGAACTCCTGACCGGGCGGGGAAGGTTAAATGCAGGAAAGCTTACAGAAGAACTTCGACGCCTTTATATTCCAACTCAGAAATATGGTGCGATTAATCCTTTAATTTATCCAGTTACGGTATGTCCTAATTGTTTATTTGCCTCAGCGGATGAAGATTTTGAAAAATTACCGCCGAAAATGGTGTCTAAAGTAGCAGAGTATCGAGATGTTCGTGCCAAGTATATAGTGAAAATTTTTGGGCGTATCCCTGATTATACCATGAAACGGGATCTGGTTGCGGGAACAGCAAGTTATATCCTGGCAATTTCTTCGTATGGTTTTTTTGAACCTCGAAAGTTTTCCCCCACTATTAAGAGAGGGATCTATTCTCTTCGGACGGCCTGGCTTATGCGGGATCTTTATGAGCAGACGAAGGATAATCGCTACCAGGAACTCAGCGAAATCTTTTATAAAAAAGCAGCCGAGTTTTATGAGCTGGCCATGGATCGTCAGGCAAAGGCAATCGAGCCGCTGGAGTCTTGCAAAAATTTAGGACCGGATACGGATCACAATTATGGGTATCAGGGGGTTTTGTATATTTTAGGGATGTTAAAATATAAAATGAGTGTTTTTATAGAAGATCCTTACGAAAAAATCAAGGTATATGAAGAAGTAAAACGAATTTTGAGTAAGGTCTACGGTCTAGGCAAGAAGAAAAAAGACACCCCAGAAATTCTTTTAAACCTTTCCAGAGAGGTAAGAGACAAAATAAACACAGAGCTTACTACCCTTGAAGTGCAGCTTGGGGTTCAGTCGGATCATAGTATGGACGGAGAGGAATGATGAGGTATTGGCTGGTAGGGTGGATGCTTTTCTGTTTGATTGGGGGGAGTCTCTTTGCCCAGTCATCAGAGGTTGAGAGATTGTCATTGGCTAGACAGGCATATGAAAATGAGTCATATCTGGAGGCACTTGATTATATTAGAACGATACTCAGGAATAATCCTTCGTATGGAGATGCTTATCGGTATCTTGCGATGGTGCATTATGCCCTTCAGCAATATGCTGAAGCTGCAAATGCAGCGGAACAGGCTTTGCGTTATAACCGCCAGGATACCGAGAGTATGATTCTTCTGGCCAATAGTTATCGGGAGATGAAAGAATATACAAAGGCGGAGAAGCTTTATCAGGATATTTTGAAACAGTATCCGGCATTAGCGGCGGCTCACCGTGAACTTAGTCTGTTGTATGTGCTCCAGAATCGGCTTTCTCTCGCTTATCAGTCTGTGCAACGTGCTCTAAGGTACGATGTTGATGATTGGCAGAATTTTCTCATCCTGGGGAGGTATTATCAAGCAAAAGGGGACAATAAAAATGCAGAGGCAGCCTTTGCAAAGGCTTTGCAGATGGAACCTCGGAAAAGAGAGACACACTTTGCTCTGGGGGATTTTTATTTTCGTACAGGTCAGTATGAAAAAGCAGTTCAGGTACTGAAAGGGGCAATTGAGCTTTTTGACCATTTTGTTTCGGGGAGGGCTGTCCTGGCAGATGCTTTTCTTGCTCTAGGTCTGTTTTCTGATGCCTTGGTTCAGTACGAGTGGCTTGAGAAAGAAAAGGTTTACCATGCTCCTACAGAGGAAGCTCTTCTTGCATACAAAATGGCTTTAGCTTATGGGGTGAAAGATAAAGAAAAGGCTTTGAGTTATTACCAGAGGGTGCAGAAGCTTGCTCCAAAGGATCAGTTCTACGAGTTGGG
The DNA here is from genome assembly GCF_023525255.1 of Thermospira aquatica. Taxonomy (GTDB): domain Bacteria; phylum Spirochaetota; class Brevinematia; order Brevinematales; family Thermospiraceae; genus Thermospira; species Thermospira aquatica. The sequence goes on from NZ_CP073355.1 coordinate 1,746,519, forward strand.
ATATCAAACATACCTTATTCAAAATCAAGAAGTGACAAACGATGTTCGTCAAAATGAGGCTCTGAAGGTGTATGCGCAAGCTCAGAGGGTGAAACTTCAGGGGGATCTTAAGTTGTTTTTTGTTCTCTTGAGAAAAGCTTTGTTGCTTGATCCTTACCTTAAGAATGCCAGGATGGATCTCATTGAGTTTTATGAGAGTCGTGGTATGTGGTCAGAGGCATATGAAGAGCTTCAGATTTTGAAACGCTTTCATTATGATCTCAAGATTCGGGATAAACTGGCACGTTATGACTGGGAGATAGCAAGAAAGAATATAGTGATCAATAAGCCGATAATGCATCAATATAAAGGTTATGTGATTTTTGATAGCGATTTTTTAAATATGGCAGAAGTCGGGCAACACCTTCTTCTTGAATACTCGGGATTTTTTTTAAAATTTAAGTTTTCAGGGGGTGATTTCCGAAAAGTAGAAAGCACAAAAGAGTTGTTGTCTCTTTTACGAGCAAAAGGCTACGATTTTTTTGTGCGGGTAAAACTTCATCCATCGAGAAATCAAGTGCAGGTAGAGGTAGTGGATGGGAATGCGTCGACGCTGGCTGAGCAGGTTTTCCCTTTTGATCAGAAGACGATGAGGGATACCGTGTGGCGCATTGTTACGTGGATGGATGGTGTTTTTCCAGATATCTACCTTTTGAAGGTAGAACAGACGAGGCGTCAGTATGTTTTAGCTGCGGGCTCTCTCCAGGGAGTAAAAGCAGGGGAAACATGGATTGGTTTTGAGAGACGATCCCTGCAATCTGTACTTCGTCTAAATGTTAAGTCAGTGAACAAAAATGAAAGTGTGCTGGAGGCAGTTATGCCCGGAAGCAACTTGGATTATCCTGAAAAAGAGGATTTGTATTTTATACGTGAAAAAGATTTTACACAAAAAGACTTGACAAAATTAAAATTTATCTTAGGATATTAGGGTGAGATTTGAGGAGGCCTGGAATGCAGCTTAATCTCTATTTTGGGGTACCGCTGGTTATAGCATTTTTCTTTGCTTTGGTGATGGCGGTACAGGCTGAAAGCTACAAAGAGAGACTGTTTAAGTTTTTGTTTTGGTTTTTTACTTTTGTGTTTTTAAAATCTCTTCTTTATAGCTTAATAGGTTTGTTGGATGTTTCTTTTGTGAAACAACAGGTGGGTATTTCTAACATTGAGCAGACAGTGGTAAATCCTCTTTACCTCAATTTTTACAACTGGCGTTATCTTGTGTGGCATGTTGTTGAGACAGGATTTATTGTTTTTGTGAGCAGGTTTTTTATCCTTGAGAAGGCTGAGGCCGAGAGAAAGAAAACAAAGGGACGCCGTATTTTCTTTGGAGTCCAGTTTGCTCTCCTGATTGTGACAACCTTGGTTTTGTTGGTTGTGGGGCTGGGACAACCTGTTGAGGGATTTAGTCTTGGGAGTGAATTTCTTGATAGGTTTTTACTCGGCTTTGGTGGCCGTTTTTTCTTGGGAGCATGGAGAATTGCTCTGCTCATCTGGCTGTGGTTGAGCCTTGGTTCTATCTATGGATATACGATAGATCTGTTAAAACCTATCTATCGCTATAGACCAATCCTTTTGGCGTATATTGTAACGGAAATGGTTTTTCATTTATTTTCGATTCTTGTTGCTTATTATTCGATGAAGGGTTGGCTTGTTCTTCCATGGTTGAGTGTTGTTGCTATGGCAGTTTTCTCTTTTGGTGTTCAGAGGGAATTTGTGGCGGATCTCGAGGCCAAGGTCCAAAACCTGGACAAAGAAAAGGATATTATTATCCAGCTGATGAGAGATATTAGTGCTATCGTGGGGTCTGGAGAACTTGATCTGGATGTGGTGGTGAAGCGGATTGTGGATGCGGCCGTACGTGGAACCAATGCAAGGGGTGGAGCGTTGCTTCTTAAGGATGCGGTAACGAATCGCTTGCAGGCAAAATATGTGAGTGGCGTATATCCTCCAACGAAACCTTTTAAAATAGGCGATGGCATGGCAGTTACTGAATCCATGCTGGTAGAAAAATTTAAACTTGAGAGGATTGCTATCGGTGAGGGTTTGCTGGGACAGGTGATGGAGGAGGGAGAATCTATTTATATCCCTGATGCTCTTCGTTCAAGCCGTTATGTTCAGCCTGTGAAAGAGTATATGGTTGTGACATCGTTTATAGCGGTGCCATTAAAAGCCAGAGACAATGTTTTTGGTGTGCTCACTGTGATCGATGATGCAAGATCTTTTCTTGTAAATGATTTGAGCCTTGTGGAAACACTGGCCGAACAGGCTGCAATTAACATTCAGCAGATTCAGATGTATCAGGAGGTTTTGGAGAAGAAACAGGCAGAAAAAGAGATTGGTGTGGCGGGAGAGATTCAGAGTTCTCTGGTTCCACATTCTTTTCCTGATACGGATAAATATGAATTGTATGGCTTCTCTATTCCTGCCAAGGGAGTGGGAGGTGATTACTACGACTATATTGACTTTGGAAATAATAAGATAGCCATGACGATGTTTGATGTTTCTGGTAAGGGTGTGCCTGCGGCGCTCATCATGGTGATGATTCGAAGTATTTTGCGAACAGTGGCATCTCTGGATGCAGAAACGAAGCATATTCTTGAACGTTTGAATAATACGATTGCACAGGAAATTGTAGAAGATAGGTATGCTACTGGTTTTTATCTTTTGTATGATGCGGAAAAAGGTTTGATGAATTATACGAACGCGGGACATGGCCCTCTTGTTCTTTATAGAGCTTCTGAGGATACCTTTCAATTTCTGGATACAGAGGGTATGCCAGTGGGTATTATGCCCGAGGTGAATTATGGACAGGATTTTGTGACGCTGGAGAGTGGGGATATTGCGGTTCTGTATACTGATGGTATTACCGAGGCTATGAATTTGCAGCATGAGGAGTTTGGTATGGAGCGGTTGCAAAACGTTATCCGTACCTACAGACGTGAGTCGGCGAGAGAGATTGCGAATAAGGTCCTCGAAGAGGTAAATAAGTTTGTAGGGACTGCGCCGCAACATGATGATGAAACTCTCTTGATTTTAAAAGCAAAATAGCGTATAATATAAGAGAAAAATTGGAGGAGGCTGGTATGGAAATAAACCGCAGAGAAACAGGGGATGTGGTTATCTTTGACATCAAGGGTGAGATTGACCTCTACAATGCTCCTGAGATCAAAGACAAGATTAAGGATGAGATCAATAAGGGCAAGGTCAACATCATCATTAACCTGGACAAGGTGAGCTATATTGATAGCTCGGGGATTGGAGTGTTGATTTCCAGTCTTTCGAACTTGAAGAAGGTGGGAGGCGCTCTGAAACTTATCAATGTGTACGCTTCTGTGCGCAAGGTTTTTGAACTTACAAAGCTGACCAGTTTCTTTGAGATTTACGACAGCGAAGCTGACGCCCTTGCTGCCTTTAAGTAAGTGGTTATTTTCTCCGGAGTTTCTGTTCTTAGCGGGTGAGAGAAGGAAAAGGCATGGGTTTACCGTGCCTTTTTTGTATTGAGCGAGGTAAAGATGAGTAAGATGTTTGAAGGCAAGGGTGTGGTAATCATAGGGGGAGGGAGACTTCAACTTCCTGTAATAGAAAAGGCCAGAGAACAAGGAGCAAAAGTTATTGTGGTTGACCGTAATCCTGAGGCTCCTGGAGTAAAAAAAGCAGATATCTATGTGCCCTCTAGTACGATGGATGCTGAGGCGACAGCAGAGCTTCTTTTTCAAATTGCTCGGGAAAAGCAACCAATTCATGGTGTGCTTACGGTAGGTACGGATGCCTCGTATACGGTGGCTGTATGTGCTAAAAAGCTTGGAGTGCCTGGCATTGAACCGGAAGTAGCCCTTCGTGCTACCGATAAACACCTCATGCGTCAAACCCTTCGTCAGGCTAGGGTTCCTGTTCCAGACTTTGAAATGGTGGATACTTACAGTCGAGCCATAGAGGTGTTTGAGAGGCTTGGCGGAGACTGTGTGGTGAAACCGGTAGACAACATGGGAGCACGTGGAGTACGCAGAGTCTCTACGTTGGAAGATCTGAAAGAGGCGTGCGATCTTGCCTTTCGTTATACGAGGAGTGGTCGTATTCTTATAGAACAATATATCGATGGAGTGGAACTAAGTATTGATGCTCTGGTCATTGAAGATGAGATTGTGATTACCGGGATTGCTGATCGTATTATTGAGTATGCACCTTATTTTGTTGAAACGGGACATATTCTTCCTTCTCAGATGCCACAAGAAGTGATTCTTTCCGGATTGGATGTTTTTCAGAGGGGGGTGAGAGCTCTGGGGATTCGTTTTGGGGCAGCAAAGGGGGATATCAAAGTGACCCCTACCGGAAGTTTTGTGGGAGAAATTGCTGCTAGGTTGTCTGGAGGGTTTATGTCTACCCATACTTATCCTTATGCCACAGGCGTAGACTTGATGGAAAATATTCTTCGTCTTCATTTGGGTATGGGATTAGGGGATGTGATTCCAAAGAGATCGTGGGTTTCTATAGAAAGGGCAATTATTCCTCCGCTGGGAATAGTGGAAAATATAATGGGAGAGGAAGAAGCGAAGGCTATTGAGCATGTTCGCGATGTTATCGTCGAGGTAAAAGTTGGGGATCGTGTTCGCGAACCGCAAAACAATCTCGATAAAGCAGGACATGTGATCGTTTGTGCTCCGACCTTTCGTGAGGCGCTTCATGCCTCTCATCAGGCGGTGAGAGCTGTCAAGGTAGATACCAAACCTTTAGAAGAAGATATTGTCAATGTTTCAGTGGTTTTGGAAAGAGCCCGGACACGTTTTCATGGACAGTGCTTTGTATGTCCGGATTGTGATGGGGTGAAATGTCGAGGAATGGTACCCGGAGTTGGAGGAGTTGGTCTTGGTACAGGGTTTATCAGGGCTGTGGAACGACTCAGAAGGTGGGATGTTGTGCCTTCGTATCTCCATCAAGCGAGTGTTGTAGATTTGCGGACTCATTTTTTAGGCATGGAGCTTTCTATGCCTGTTATACCTGCCCCAATTACGGGGGCAATTACAAATCTTGGAGGGGCAATTTCAGAGCTAGAACTGGCACGTGCTATTGTAAAAGGAGCGAATCAAGCAGGTGTTTTTGGGACGGTGGGAGATGGGGCAACACCTACCAAGTATCGTATAGGGATACGGGTGATCCTTGAGAATTTTGGATTGGCTATACCCTTTTTTAAGCCCCGGATGGATAATGCTATGATTGTGGAGCGAATGCTTGCTGCTGAAGAAGTGGGGGCTATTGCTGTGGGTATTGATGTCGATGCAGCTTCGTTTGTGACCATGGAGATGAAAAAACAGTCAACCGTAACCAAAAGTATTGAAGAAATAGCCTCTCTAATGGAAAAGGTAAAGCTCCCTTTTATTTTGAAAGGAATTCTCTCTCCTCTGGATGCAAAATTAGCTTGTGAGATTGGGGTTTCAGCTCTTGTGGTTTCTAACCATGGAGGGAGGGTAAGCGATGCTACTATTGCTCCGGTGGATGCTTTGCCACGGATACGGGAAGTAGTAGGGGATATGCCTCTTATTCTGGATGGAGGAATACGAAGTGGCTGGGATATTGTTCGTGCCCTTGCTTTAGGGGCGGATCTGGTGATGGTAGGGAGGCCTGTCATGATCTATGCTGTTGGGAATGGCGTGGCAGGTGTACGCTACTACCTGGAAAATCTGAAAAGAGAATTTCGTAAGGCATTATCTTTGGTAGGGGCTTCTACGGTGGAAGAGATCAAAAGAAAGAAGGATATACTTTATGAGAGATTATGATCAAGCTCTGAAAGTAGCTCTCAAGGCTAGCTGGTCAGCGGGAAAAGTGATTAAAGAGGGTTTTGCTTCCTCAAAGAATATCCAGTTTAAAAGGTTTGCTGATCCTGTTACGGAATATGATCGCTTGTCAGAGAAAGTAATTGTCGAGATTATTCAGCGATGGTTTCCGGATGATTCTATTCTCACAGAAGAGGTTCTTTCGAGTGAGAGATCTCCTGAATGGCGATGGATTATTGATCCTCTGGATGGTACTGTGAACTTTACCCATCAGATTCCTTTTGTGTGTGTATCTATGGCGCTTGAACATCAGGGCCGGATTGTTGTTGGTGTGATTTACAATCCTATCTTGAACGAAACCTATTGGGCAGTGAAGGGGAAAGGGGCCTTTCTCAATGGGAAACCTATAAAGGTTTCTTCTATCTCTGATATAGGAAAGTCTTTGGTGGTGACGGGTTTTCCTTATGAACGAGAGGGAAGGATAGAAGAGGTTTTGAAGCCACTTCCGGTGTTAGTTCGAGATTTTGAGGGTTTTCGACGTCTTGGATCGGCAGCTATGGATCTGGCATATGTTGCCTGTGGTCGTTTTGAGGCCTTTTATGAGGAGAATCTTAAACCCTGGGATACAGCTGCGGGGATGCTTTTGGTGTTGGAGGCCGGAGGAAAGGTGACAAACTATCGAGGAGAGGTTTTTGATCCTTTTCAAAAGCATGTTGTGGCCACCAATGGATTGGTGCATGAGAAGATGCTTGAGATTTTGTCTGGGGTACGACCGGTACAGTAGAGGGGGGAGAGTGGGGATAGTTTTCGCCATTTTTTTGAAAAAAAGACTTTTCACTTGCAAAATTTTTTCTTTTGCCTTATACTATAGGGCGTCAACGGGCGGTTAGCTCAGATGGTTTAGAGTATCTGCATGACACGCAGGGGGTCACTGGTTCGAATCCAGTACCGCCCACAGCTAACAAAAGGGTGGTTAGCTCAGATGGTTCAGAGCGTCTGCCCCACACGCAGAAGGTCACTGGTTCGAATCCAGTACCACCCAGAGTGGGCTGTCTTTGGGGACAGCCCATTTTTCTTTCAATGGCGTATGGACTTATTTTTTTTGGCAGAAAGCCGATACCTAAAAAAGGGGTAATAAAAAAGTTTCCCTGAGGAGTGATATATGGGTTCATTCTTTTCTTCCGATCAATTGAAACAGAAGCTGCATGTTTTTCTTGTAGGTATAGGTGGTATTGGCATGTCTGCTTTGGCTCGTATCTTGTGGGCGCGTGGGCATCATGTTTCTGGTTCTGATAGGAGTGATTCTGCTATTTTACAGGATCTTCGTCAAAAAGGCATGGAGGTTTTTGTTGGTCATAGAGCTGCCCATATTCATGAGGATATCGACCTTGTTGTGTATACGAATGCGGTGAGCATCGAAGATAATCCTGAGCTTATTCAGGCTAAACAGCTTGGTGTCCCTATTATTGAACGTGCGAAGTTGTTAAATATGCTTGCGTCTTCAAAGTATGCGATTGGCGTATCGGGGACCCATGGCAAGACCACTACTACCTCGATGTTGGCAAAGATCTTTCTTGCTGCAGATCTGGACCCTTCTCTGGCAGTTGGGGGAGTTTTGTCAGATATTGGTGGTTCCGGATATGATGGGAAAGGGAAATTTTTTATCTATGAGTCGTGTGAGGCGTTTGAATCGTTTTTGAAGCTTTATCCAGATACAGCGGTGATTACCAACGTAGATGCCGATCATCTGGATTATTATAAAACGTTTGATAATGTGAAAAAGGCGTTTGCTAGCTATATGCAAGAAAATGTTTCTCCTTATGGACTTCTTGTCTACAATCGTGACAATGAACCTCTTCGTGAGATTGTGGATCGTTTACGATTACCCCAGGTTATCTCCGTTGGTATAGAAACCCCAGCTGATTTTGTAGCCAAGAATGTGGAGCTTTCAGAGTTTTCTTCTCGTTTTGTTTTGATGCGGGGCAAGGAGGAAATTGGTACCTTCTACGTGAATGTGCCAGGACTTCACAATGTATACAACGCACTTCTGGCTACGGTAACGGCAAAACTTCATGGAGTTCCTCAGGAGGTGATTTACAGGACATTATCCACGTTCCAAAATGCAAATCGACGATTTGAAGTGAAATACCAGAGTGAGGATCTGGTGGTTATCGATGATTATGCTCACCATCCCTCAGAGGTTATGGCAACCCTCAAAGCCGCAAGACGTCTTGCGGAGAAAAATGGAGCTGAGCTTGTGGTAGTTTTTCAGCCCCATCTGTACTCTAGAACCCTCTCTTTTTATCGAGAATTTGCGCAAGCTCTTTCTTTAGCTGATCGTATTATTTTGACAGAGATTTATCCCGCAAGAGAGGTAAATCCAGGAAATGTTTCCAGTGAACTTATCTATAACGAAATCGTAAAAATGCGCGGTAATTCGAGATTGCATTATTTTGAATCCCTGGAACAGGTGAAAAAAGCTCTTCCGCAGATTATGAGTACCCAGGCGGTATTGGTTACTCTGGGAGCAGGGGATGTCTGGAAGATTAGCAATACTTTTTCTGTGGCTTAGTGTAGCTGTTTTTGGTTTTTCGGCAACGATGAAGTCTAAACTCGAGGTTGATGGCTACTATTTTTCTGAGGTATCTCAGGAGGAATTAAAAGGCATACGGGCAAAAGGTGTAGCCGACATGCTCTACGAGAAACGACAATGGAACCAGGCTATTCGTTATTATGAAATGGCGGCCGATTATCTTCCTCGTGAGGCAGATATTTATTTTTCTCTAGGGCGGATTTATCACCAGCGAAAGTTATACATGCTTGCGTATATGTACTATAAAAAGGCTAAAGAATGTTACGAGTTGCCGGAAAACCAGCGGAAATCCAGAGAGAATTCTTATTTCAATGAAATATATATGGGGATTCTTCTTGTTCAAATGGCAGAAATGGACAAGACGTATCTTGATAAAGCTTGGGATATTTACAAAGAGCTTAAAGTATACGTCAGGGAATTAGAATATGATTATCCAGACGCTTATAAAGAGTATCTGGTCTTTGAACAGCTTTTGACCCTTGGTTTTGTGGAGAGCAAAAAAAATTTCTCTTCTCAGACAAAGTAAGAGTATACCTATGAATCAAAGCTTTTGATTTTTGACTTTTTGTTTTTTTTTCTGTATATTTTACTAGTTTAAATTTTTAAGGAGCAGAGGATGTTGGTACCAATAGTGATTGAACAAAGTAACCGAGGAGAACGAGCATTTGATATTTACTCAAGACTCCTCAAAGATAGAATTGTTTTTTTGGGTTCGCCTATTGATGATGAGGTGGCAAATCTTGTGATTGCCCAACTTTTATTTCTTGAGGCAGAGGATCCCGAAAGGGATATCCACCTCTACATTAATTCGCCAGGGGGTGTTGTTACCGCAGGGCTTGCTATTTATGATACGATGAATTTTATCAAGTGTGATGTTTCGACAATTTGTATCGGACAGGCTGCTTCTATGGGTGCTGTATTGCTTGCTGCAGGTGCCCCTGGAAAACGTTACAGTCTTCCTTTGTCAAGAATTATGATCCACCAGCCCTCGGGAGGAACTCAAGGACAGGCAACGGATGTCCGGATTCAGGCAGAGGAAATGCTCCGGATTAAGGCTACTCTGGACCGGGTGCTTGCCAAGCATACGGGACAACCAATTGAACGTATTGAGAAGGATACCGATAGGGATTTCTTTATGTCTGCAGCTGATGCCAAGGCGTATGGTATTATAGATGAAATTATCGAGAAAAGGGTGTAAGCATGTCGGACAATAAAGAAACCTCCACAAAGAAACAGACAAAAAAATGTGCACTTTGTGGTATGTCCCTTGAGCATTTTAAGGGATATGTTTTTGAGTCTGTGGATAGGGCAAATGTTTACGTTTGTCAAAATTGTATCCAGAGCTGTTATGCTTTAATCGAGAAAGATCAAAAAAGGAAAATGACTACGTTGGACTTGCGACGTCTTCCTACTCCCCAGGAGATCAAGGCTTTTCTTGATCAGTATGTTGTGGGACAAGACAAAGTCAAAAAGATCCTCTCGGTTGCAGTGTATAATCACTATAAGCGCATTCTTCACCATCATGGGGAGTATGATGAGCTCTCTGAGGAATCAGTTGAGCTCGAGAAGAGTAATGTATTATTGATTGGTCCTACAGGAAGTGGAAAGACGTTGCTTGCAAAAACTCTTGCTAGACTCCTGCAGGTGCCTTTTGCTATTGCGGATGCTACTACGCTTACGGAAGCGGGATATGTGGGAGACGATGTAGAAAATGTTCTTCAGCGCCTTATTTTGAATGCCGGCGGAGGGATGGTGGAGCCTTCTTCTCCGGAGTTTTCTCAGGTTATTGCTCGGGCAGAGATGGGTATTGTCTATATTGACGAAATCGATAAAATATCTCGTAAAAGCGAGAGCCCTTCCATTACCCGGGATGTATCGGGTGAAGGGGTTCAACAGGCACTGCTGAAGATTGTAGAGGGGACAGTGGCTTCTGTTCCCCTTTTTGGTGGTCGAAAACACCCTCAGCAATACAATCCACTCATCAATACCACGAATATTCTCTTTATTGTTGGTGGGGCTTTTGTCGGTTTGGATGATATCGTTCGTCAGCGAATGGCTAAAAAAGAGATAGGTTTTCGTGGACAAAATGCTTTGAAGATGGAGACTTCTGAGATTTTGTCACATGTAACCCCTTACGATCTCGTAAAATATGGAATTATCCCTGAGCTTGTTGGACGTTTGCCGGTGATTGGTGTTCTCAGTGAATTAACCGAGGAAGAAATGAAACATGTGCTTCTCGACCCCAAAAATTCTCTCATCAAACAGTATCAATATCTCATGGCTATTGACAATGTGAGACTTGAGTTTACTGATGAGGCAATTGATGCACTCGTTCAGAAGGCTATCCAGAGAAAAACGGGGGCTCGAGGACTTCGTTCGGTACTTGAAGAGGCCATGTCTGATATTATGTTTACCGTGCCCTCCCTTTCAGGGATCAAGAAGTGTATTATTACCAAAGAAATGATTACAGAGAACGCCCAACCTATTTTTGAATAGTAAGGAGGATATGTGGCTGATAAAGAGAGACTTCCTATTATTCCGTTAAAAGGGGTGGTAGTTTTTCCCCATATGGTTGTTCCTCTTATTATTGGACGTCCAAGTTCCATGCGTGCTGTTTTGTACGCGTATGAGAACAATACCAAGGTTTTTCTAGTAGCGCAGAAGGACAAACAGATAGAGACCCCAACTCAAGAAGACATGTATAAAGTTGGTTGTGTGGCTACCATTATGGAGCTTCTTCATCTTCCCAATGGGCTTGTGCGAATTGTGATCCAGGGTGAGCAGCGTGCTGTAGCGATGAATCTTCAATATCAAGAGGTGGATGAAAATGATTTTCCCTGGGCTGAGGTGGTTCCTGCCGAGCTTTATGTTGCTAATGAAACAGAGATTGAACCGCTTTTTCGGAGTCTCAAGGATGCTTTTTTTGAGTATATTGAGGTCTCAGACAAGATTCCAAAAGATACTTTGTTTGCTGTGACAGCCATAGAAACACCAGAAAAACTTGTCGATGCGGTGATGGCAAATATATCTGCTTCCGTGGAAGAGGCACAGGCTATCCTGGAGGAAAATAATCTCAATGAACGCCTTACGAAGGCTCTTGCTCTGGTAAAAAAGGAGATAGATATTGTGCGTCTGGAGCAGGATATTAACCAGAGGGTTCAGAATAGACTGGAGAAGCAACAAAAGAAATATATTCTCAATGAACAACTCAAAGAGATACAGAGAGAGCTTCACGATACCGAAGGGGAGGAGAGTGAAGAAGGAACCCTCCAGGAACTTCGGGAGAAAATGAAAGGGAGAAACTATCCCGATGAAGTGAAAGAAAAAATTGAAAAAGAGATGGATAAACTAAGAAAAATGCCTACATCTTCGCCTGAGTATCCGATGAACTACAACTATGTGGAGTGGATTATAGAATTTCCCTGGAATATCTACACTCAGGACAATAAAGATATTACTCTGGCCGAGGAGGTATTGGAAAAAGATCATTATGGTCTCAAAGAGGTAAAGGAAAGAATCCTGGATTTTATTGCCATCCGCCAGTTGAATCCTCAATCCAAGGGGCCTATCCTGTGTTTTGTGGGTCCTCCTGGTACAGGGAAAACATCTCTTGCTCAATCTATAGCTCGTGCTTTGAATAGGAACTTTGTTCGGTTTTCTCTCGGAGGAGTGAGGGATGAGGCCGAAATCAGAGGACATCGTCGTACCTATATTGGGGCTTTGCCAGGGAAGATTGTTCAATTAATGCGGCGAGCTGGCTCCATGAATCCTGTTTTCTTGCTGGATGAAGTGGACAAGATGAGTATGGATTTTCGTGGGGATCCTAGTGCTGCTCTTCTTGAGGTTTTGGATCCGGAGCAGAACCATGCCTTTAATGACCACTATTTTTCACTGGATATAGATTTGTCGTATGTGTTTTTCTTAACCACGGCAAATAATGTATACAACATTCCAGAACCTTTACGAGATCGTATGGAGATTATTGAAATTCCAGGCTATACAGAACTCGAGAAAAAAATGATAGCGAAAAATTTTCTTTTACCCAAGCAATGCAAGGAAAATGGTCTGGGAGATGTAAAAATCCATATTCCTGATGAAGAGATCCTGCAGATTATTCGGGGGTATACCCGTGAAGCAGGGCTGAGAAGTTTGGAGCGTCATATAGGGAAAATCGTTCGTAAAGTAGCAAGAGAACGGGTAAAAAAAGAATTTTCTCGTTTTGTGGTTACACACAAAAAGCTTGAGCAATATTTAGGTATACCACGGTATGATTACACCAAGATGCAAAAAGAGCCAAGAGTTGGTGTGGTGGCGGGAATGGCCTGGACCGAAAGTGGGGGAGATGTACTGTATATTGAATCTACCATTTTCAAGGGCAAAGGCAATCTCATTCTCACCGGAAATCTTGGAGAGGTGATGCAGGAATCAGCAAAGATTGCTTTCTCGTATGCTCGCTCTATTGCAGATCAGTATAATATCCCTGCCAAAAAGTTTGAGGATAATGATCTCCATATTCATGTTCCTCAAGGGGCAATACCGAAGGATGGTCCGTCAGCAGGTATTACGATGCTCAGTTCTATTGTATCAACTTTTTCGGGGAGAAAAGTGCGGCATGATATTGCTATGACAGGTGAGCTTACATTAAAGGGAGATGTTCTTGCTATAGGAGGGCTTCGTGAAAAGTTGCTCGCCACTAAAAGAGCAGGCATCTATGAGGTTATTATTCCCAGACAGAACGAGAAAGATATTTCAGATATTGCGGCCGAGATTAAAAAGGATCTTACCATTCACTATGTGGAAAAAGCTATAGAGGTATTGGATCTCATATTTCTTCCTGAAGAGAATGTAAAAAATACTTAAGTTTTATGCTTCTAGAAGTCGATAGATATTTTTGATAGAGAAGCATGATGGGTTTTTGGAACATATCCTAAATTGGGAAAAGAGAGGAGGCAGAATATGAGAAACCGTATTGTATCAGCCTTTTTGCTGTTGATTGTGGGGTGGGTGTTTGCAGCGCATAATGTGACAGAAGAGTATATTAATTCATTGGGAGCTGAGTCTATCGATCAATTGATGGTAGCTGCAGCATTGGAGGATCCTAATGATGTTCCTATCAAAATAAAGGCTATTTTGCGTTTGGGTGAACTTAAGGCCAAAGAGGCTGTGCCCGTTCTTATTGATGCTCTCGGTTATGGTTCGGAGACTATTATTCGAGTTGGGGGGACGAGGAAAATCTACACCTATCAGGTGCGTTTGGTTGCAGCCAAGGCACTGGCTCAAATAGGGGATGAAAGAGCTGTCCATGCTCTGGCGTCTCGTGCTTATCAAGATGAGGACCCTATTGTGAAAAGAGCAGCAGTTCAGGCGCTTGGTCTTATGGGAAATAAAGCAAAGGATAAATATGTTCTTACTGTTTTGTATGATCTGCTTGATAAAACTCCTGACAACGCGCTGGTTGCTGATATCTGTGAAGCGCTTGGAAAGATAGGGGATAAATCTTCTTTTGTGTATCTTTTACGAGTGACCCAGGGACCATATCTTAACTCGGTGAAAGAAGTGGCTCAAAAGAGTATCACCCAGATCAAATGGAACGAGCCCAATGTTTTTGAAACTGATAAAAGTGGCGGGGGCTCAGGAACCCAAACTCCTTATACGAAGTAATAGATACACCAATAAAAAAGGGGCTAGCTCTTGTTAGCCCCTTTTTGTTTTTAATTGCAGAGGGGTGCTATGGCATTAAAAGAGGAACTTCGGAAGGAAGTTGAAAGGATTCATCAGACTTTTATTAAGAAGAGGCAATTTTCTGCGGCGATTGAGGATCTGGAACATCTCAAGGAACAGTATGGTATGGATGATGTTCTGGCGTATTATTTAGGGTTGTGTTATGCCAATATAGGTAAGCGTGAGGAAGCCAAACGTTATCTTGGCCTTATTAATAAATCAAAACAGCTTACTCTGATTCAGCAAATGCAGACGTGGATGCTTTTGGGGTATATTGCTACGGAAGAGGGCAATTTTCCTGTGGCTGAGGAGTATTTGAAGAGGGTGATCGAAACCAATCCTCAGAGTTCTATGGCGTATTCCAGTTTGGGTTATGTTTATTTTGAAATGAAACGTTATGATCAGGCTATACTTCATTTTCGTAAGGCCATTCAGTTAAATCCGAATAATGCTGGTGCTCACAATAATCTTGGCTATACGTATGCAGAATTGGGGATTAATCTAGGTGAGGCTATAGCAGAATGTCGCAAGGCACTTCAGCTTTCTCCAAAATCAGCGGCTTATTACGATAGTCTGGGTTGGGCATATTATATGGCAGAGGATTATGAAAATGCTGTGATCTATCTTCAAAAGGCTCTGGATTATGCATCACCTCAACAAAAAACGTTGATTACGGAACATCTCCAGAGGGCTTATAAAAAAAGAGATCAAGGAAAGCGGTAGGAAGGGGGGAAAGATGCGAAGGGTGTGGGTGGTGGTATTGTTTTTTCTTAATTTTTCTTTAATGGCTGCTTTCTCGTTTGAGATTCCTCTTTTGGAAAACTGGCGGTATACGTATGGGGATAATGTTGTATATAGTCACGAGGAGTATGATGATAACGAGTGGATGGTGGTACAGTTTCCTACTACAACCTTTCGTTTTGAGGGTATAAGTGTTCCTTATACTTGGTTAAGAAAACGTTTTTTTGTTCCTGAGAGGTTAAAGGGTAATCGTTTGGGGCTCTATACGGGAAGAATTCATGATGCTGTGGAGATCTATCTCAATGGTGTTCTTATAGGCGTTTCTGGAAGTCAGCCTCCTCAGCGCTATTTCGGAACGCCTCATGCTCCGCGTGGATTTTTATTGCCTGAGGAAGTGTTGCGCTATGGTGGTACAAATCTTTTAGCTATTCGTGTTTATACGCATAAAACTCAGGGAGCTTTTGGAGAAATATTGGTGGCCCCGTATCAAGAGGTTCTTGAACGTGTTCATCGGGAGAGTTTTTTGGGGTTGGGTATTCCTCAAGTGGTAACTATTGTTTCTCTCTTTATGGTGTTGTATTTTCTCTTTTTATTCTGGAAGAACCGTGAAAAAACGTATCTCTTTTTGGCTATAGGAGCCTTTTTTATCGGAATTTATTACATGGATATTTATGTTGAGTATCTGCCGATAGACTATCTTCTTAAACAGAAGATAGCTTTTTCTGGTTTGTATTTGTGTTTTATATTTTTTATTCTTTTCTTTCATAGTTTTTATGGATTTCAAAGAAAATGGCAGGAAATGTTGGCGTTTATTTTTGGTGGGGGGAGTGTGATTGCAAATTTTCTTATGCCTGATTTTCCAATGTGGGAGATGATCATGGGATCAGTAGTTCAACTGGTCTGGGTGCTTCCAGCGGTGTTGTATATTCTTTGGGTGAATCTTTCTGCCGTGTTTCAAAAAAAAACATATGCTTTTTTGATGTTTGTAGGGGCTTTTTTTGCCATTTTCTTTTCTCTGAGGGATTCTTTTGGTTTTATTCTTCGCATGTGGGCACGTTACTGGACGTCATCGTGGGGGATGCTTCTTTTTTCAGTTTCGATGTTTATATCGATGGCGCTTCGGGCTGCGGATATTCAGAAGGAGAGTATGGAGAAGGAGGAAAAGTTGAGGAAGCAAAAGGGGGAACTGCAGGAGGTGCTTGAGAAAACGGAGCAGGTTGTGGTGGAGCTTGGGGAGACGAGTCAGGAGCTTGATCGGGAGATATCGAGTGCCAGGATGGCGATGGAATATGTGATAGATCTTTCGAGGGAGATGAGGGGGGAGTTTCAGAGGGAGGCTGAGAAGCTGAGGGAGAGTGCGAGAGCGACGGCGTTGGTAGCTGGAGGGATGGGGAATGTGATGCAACGTTTGGAGAGGGAGAACCAGCTGATTCAGAGGGGGATGAAGAGTTTTGATGAACTGGTGAGGTCCATAGGGGAGATGGTGGGAGAACTCAGGCAGTTGAAGGATGTTATGGGAGGGTTGAAGGAAGGGGTATTGTCACTTGGGGAGCAGACGAAAGCGTCGCAGGGTGCGCTTGAGGAGCTTTCTGGGCGGGCGGAGAATGTGTTTGTGTTATTGGGGAATATTCAGAAGATAGCGGATGATACGAATACGCTTGCGATCAATGCGGCGATACAGTCGGCGCATGCTGGGGAGTATGGGAAGTCGTTTGCGATAGTTGGTCAGGAGGTAAGGAATCTTGCTTTGAGTGTAGCGAGGTTAGCGGAGACGGTGACGAGTGAGGTACAGGAGATGAATAATGAACTCTCTGGTGTGCAGGCGCATTTTGGGAGGTTGGAGCAGGAGTTTGGTCGGACGTTAAAGGAGCTTGAGAGGGTGGAGGGGCTTCTTGGGGTATTCCAGGAGAGGCTTGAGAAGCAAAGGGAAGGTTCTCAGAATGTAGTCATGACGATACAGGAGCTTGATAAGGTAGTGGGTGGGCTTTTGATGGATCTTGGGAAGCAGAAGGAAGATGTTCAGGAGTTTGTACGGACACTTGAAAAGACGGAGAAGCTTTTGGAAGCATTTATGAGCAAGCTGGATTCGCAGCGTGAGAAGGAGGAGAAAGTCTTGCAGGTGATGGAGAGTCTTTCGGGTCTTTCTCAAAAACACAAAGAGATTGTTGCCAGTTTGACTGACGTGGTCATTGGGAAAGAGGGAAGGGGATAGGTAGGTGCGGATAGGAAATGGGGGTGTCGTTGAAAAGATAAGGGAATGGAAAGGGAGAGTAATATGCGGTGGTTAGGAATCATCTTTTTATTTTTTGCAAGGATTTCCTTGCTAGCGGCTTTTTCGTTTGAGATTCCTCTTTTGGAAAACTGGCGGTATACGTATGGGGATGATTCTCGTTATCGTGAAGTGGACTATAATGATTCTCAGTGGCAAACTGTTCAATTCCCTACAACCTTTTTTGTTTTTGAGGGTCAAGAGAATCCTTATACCTGGTTTCGTAAACATTTTTTTGTTCCTGAGAGTTTAAAGGGTAATCGTTTGGGTCTCTATACTGGAAGAATTCATGATGCTGTGGAGATCTATCTCAATGGTGTTCTTATCGGGGTTTCTGGAAGTCAGCCTCCGCAGCGCTATTTCGGAACGCCTAATACACCACGTGGTTTTTTATTGTCAGGTCAGATTCTCCGTTATGGAGAGACAAATCTCATAGCTTTACGTTTATACACACACAAAAAAACAGGTTCTTTTGGGAAAATTGTCATAGCACCATATCATGAGGTGTTTCAGCGGGTACGCTTGGATTATTTTTTGGGGATAGGAATTCCTCAAATTGTGGCGGTAATTGCCCTTTTTATGCTTGTCTATTTTTTCTCTTTGTTTTTAAAGAGTCGAGAAAACTATTATCTTTTTATTGGCTTTGCTATGTTTTTTATAGGGGTTTTTTATTATATAGATCTCTGTGTGGAATATCTTTCTTTTGTTGATTATCTTACGAAAACCAAGATTGCTTACATGGGTTTGTATCTGGCGTTGGTATGTTTTATTTTGTTTTTTCACAGGATATATGAGACGGGAAAAAGATGGATTGAAGTTTTGGTGATAGGCATAGGAATCGTATCGATTGTGGTCAATTTTGTGGTTTCAGATTATGCCTCTTGGCAAATGGTGACCACTTCTGTGATGCATCCTTTGTGGGTACTTCCAGCAATGTTGTATATCCTAGGGATAAATATTTGGGCTATGTTTCATAAAAAACCGTATGCTATTTTAATGGGGGGTGGCTTTTTCTTTGCAGTTTTCTTTGGTATTCATGATTCGATGAGATTTATGCTTAACATGTGGATGCGTTACTGGACGTCATCGTGGGGGATGCTTCTTTTTTCAGTTTCGATGTTTATATCGATGGCGCTTCGGGCTGCGGATATTCAGAAGGAGAGTATGGAGAAGGAGGAAAAGTTGAGGAAGCAAAAGGGGGAACTGCAGGAGGTGCTTGAGAAAACGGAGCAGGTTGTGGTGGAGCTTGGGGAGACGAGTCAGGAGCTTGATCGGGAGATATCGAGTGCCAGGATGGCGATGGAATATGTGATAGATCTTTCGAGGGAGATGAGGGGAGAGTTTCAGAGGGAGGCGGAGAAGCTGAGGGAGAGTGCGAGAGCGACGGCGTTGGTAGCTGGAGGGATGGGGAATGTGATGCAACGTTTGGAGAGGGAGAACCAGCTGATTCAGAGGGGGATGAAGA
Organism: Thermospira aquatica; assembly: GCF_023525255.1. Lineage (GTDB taxonomy): Bacteria > Spirochaetota > Brevinematia > Brevinematales > Thermospiraceae > Thermospira > Thermospira aquatica. Next base: position 1,765,112 of record NZ_CP073355.1, read on the forward strand.
GTTTTGATGAACTGGTGAGGTCCATAGGGGAGATGGTGGGAGAACTCAGGCAGTTGAAGGATGTTATGGGAGGGTTGAAGGAAGGGGTATTGTCACTTGGGGAGCAGACGAAAGCGTCGCAGGGTGCGCTTGAGGAGCTTTCTGGGCGGGCGGAGAATGTGTTTGTGTTATTGGGGAATATTCAGAAGATAGCGGATGATACGAATACGCTTGCGATCAATGCGGCGATACAGTCGGCGCATGCTGGGGAGTATGGGAAGTCGTTTGCGATAGTTGGTCAGGAGGTAAGGAATCTTGCTTTGAGTGTAGCGAGGTTAGCGGAGACGGTGACGAGTGAGGTACAGGAGATGAATAATGAACTCTCTGGTGTGCAGGCGCATTTTGGGAGGTTGGAGCAGGAGTTTGGTCGGACGTTAAAGGAGCTTGAGAGGGTGGAGGGGCTTCTTGGGGTATTCCAGGAGAGGCTTGAGAAGCAAAGGGAAGGTTCTCAGAATGTAGTCATGACGATACAGGAGCTTGATAAGGTAGTGGCTGGGCTTTTAATGGATCTTGGTAAGCAGAAGGGAGAGGTGCAAGAGTTTGTGAGGATACTTGAGGAGACGGAGAAGCTTCTTGGGGCATTTATGAGCAAGCTGGATTCGCAGCGTGAGAAGGAGGAGAAAGTCTTGCAGGTGATGGAGAGTCTTTCGGGTCTTTCTCAAAAACACAAAGAGATTGTTGCCAGTTTGACTGAGGTGGTCGTTGGGAAAGTGTGAAAAGAGGGTAATAAAAAAGGCGCTCTTTTTAAGAGCGCCTTTGGGATTACGGGACTTTGTCTTCTATAAGAGTCAGGTGAATCAGGATCCCGTCAGGCATCCCTACCACCTGGAAGAACCGCCACCAAAGGAACGATTGTTTCGCTGTTGTTTCCTGGCCCTACGGCAATCAGGACAGCGTGCGGGTTCATTTGTGAACCCCTTTTCCTGGTAGAAAGCCTGTTCACCTTCTGTAAAGGTGAATTCTTTCCCACAATCCTTGCAGGTGAGAATTTTGTCTGGCATAGACCCTCCTTTTGAGTTAGCCAAAATTTGAGAATCAGCAAATGATGGCTAAGTCAAAGACACTCACCTGCTGTTCACGACTATAGTATACGGTATTTTTTCAAAAAAGTAAAGTTTTTTTGTGCTCTTTTCAAAAATTATTTTTTTGTTTTTCGATGTTTAAAATGGAAAGTTTTTTCCCTTTTTGTCGATATATATTTATCATAGAGAAAGGAGTTTTTCATGCAACTATCTATTAATGGCGAGATTGTTGATGTTACTCTCGAGGGAGAAAAAACCGCTTGGGATCTTGTGATGTCTCTTACGCGTATTCTTGCAGAGGAAGACAGAATTATTACAGGAGTAACGATCAACAATACTTTTTATTCCAGTGATAATGATGTTTTAGAGCAGATACCTGTTGAGGAAATTCAGGATATTTCTTTAGAGGTGGCAGAAAAACGTGAGGTTGTAAAAACGTTGCTTCAGAAGTCACAGGAAATTTGTATATCGGTAGCACAGGATCTTCAGGGGAACGGATATGCCCATGTCGCTCAATACAAAGAGATCATGGAATGGATCCTTGAGGTTCTCGAGATTGTCCATGCCCTGTCTCCTGTAGAGATGGTAGAATCTTCTTTGATTCGTAACACAATTTTGGAACTCATCAAGTATTGGCAATCTGATAACAAAGATGAAAAAGATATTCCTCAACTCGTTCAGGTTATGCAGAGTTTATCTCAGTATTTTGAGTTGTTGATGTCAAAAGTGGTACTTCCTGTGCAGATAGAGCGCGAAGAGCTTGAGAAGGCATTGGATGAGCTCCTTGAGATGTTGCCTCAGATCTCAGAGAGTTTTCAGCTGGGTCATGATAGGATAGCGTTTGAGAAGATCTACCAGGTTGTAGCGATTCTTGAGTCGGCTATTTTGTATCTGCGGCAGCATGCCGCTGATTTTGCAGGACGGGATGATGAGATTGAAAATATGGCCCAAGGAATGAATGCTCTTCTTTCCGATATCGTGGCAGCGATTGAAAAATCCGATCTTGTTTATCTGGGAGATTTAATGGAGTATGAACTTCCAGAAAAAATAGAGCTTTATCGTTCAGTAGTATGGAGCTCGGATGGAGATTGATGTTGGTGTTCTGAAGGAACTTGCTTCTCTGGTTTATGAGGTGAGCGGTATTGTGTTTAAAGATTCTAATCTTACTGTGCTTGAGAGTCGGTTGAGAACGAGGATTAATGAGAAACACTGTTCCCCTCGTGAATATATCCAGATTCTCCGGACGAATGATCAGGAACTTCGGGATTTTGTGGATTTTGTGACGACGAATTTTACCAGTTTTTTCCGTTATCCGCGACATTTTGAGATGTTACGGACAGAGATTTTGCCCAAGGTAGTGCAAAAAAGCTCCGAAAAAAAGATTACGATCTGGAGTGCAGGGTGTTCCACAGGAGAGGAACCCTATTCTCTCGCTATAACGCTGGATATTTTTCTTCGGGAGAATGAGATGTTTGATTGGGAGTATGCTGTTATAGGTTCGGATATCAGTCTTCAAAGTCTTTTTGTGGCAAAAGAGGGGGTTTTCCCTGAAAAGGCTTTTACAAAAGTGCCAGAGGATCTTGTTCAAAAGTACTTTGTGAAAACCTCTAAAGGATACCAGATAGTTCCTGAGATAGCGAAACACATTCGTTTTGATTATCACAATCTGATTTATGATAATGGACTTCGGGATATTCCTGTGGTTTTTTGTCGAAATGTCTTGATTTATTTTGATCTTGCTGTACAATTGAAAGTGCTGGAAAATATTCATCGTGCCATGAGAAGTGGAGGTTTTTTGTTTATAGGACATTCTGAGAGTTTAATAAGGATTACCAATATGTTTCATCCACAGAGTTTCTCACAAGGGGTAGTGTATGTCAAATCGTAAGATACGAGTCTTAATTATCGATGATTCGGTTTTGATTCGTAAGTATGTCACACAAATCTTGTCAGAAATTAATGATGTGGAAGTGGTCGGAAGTGCACCAAATGGCAAGATCGGACTCCAGAAGATTTTTCTCTACAAACCGGATGTAGTGATTCTGGATATTGAGATGCCTGAGATGAATGGTCTTGAGGTTTTGCAGTATTTGAAAGACAAAGTAGAAACAAAAAATAGGCCTCATGTGATTGTGTTCAGTTCTGTAGTGGGTGATGGAAGTCCTACAACATGGGAGGCATTGAGTCTTGGTGCTAAGGAGATTATGCTTAAGCCTGATTCACCGATTTATCAGAACCTGGAGGAGGTAAAAAAAGAATTTCAGCTCAAGATAGAAGGTCTTTTTTATCAGTTGGGGACTTCGAAGTCCGAAGTAAAACCAGTTGAAAAGGAAGAAGACCGTCTTTTGGAGGGTGTTCGAACTTCCCTTGTTGGAGTCAAAGAAGTAATGAAACAAAAGCCTATTGTGCCTCGTTTGGTAGCCATAGGTTCATCCACGGGGGGACCAAACGCTATACGTTCAATCATGGAACATCTTGGAGAACTTTCTGTTCCTATGGTGATAGCTCAGCATATGCCACCTCTTTTTACAGGTGAATTTGCGAAAAATCTTTCTTTAGCCTATCGTCGTCCAGTGAAGGAACTTACAGAGGGAGAAAAGCTTCAACCAGGTTTCATCTATGTCTGTCCGGGAGGCACTCATGCTAGGATTGATAAAGATGGCGACGATCTTGTGTTTCATAGGGACGAAAAAAATTACGAGGAATTTTTCTTTAAACCTTCTGTCGATATTTTCTTTAAGTCTATAAAAGAAGCCGTGGGGAACCGAGTAGTAGCTGTGGTTTTGAGTGGAATGGGAAAAGATGGTTCTCTTGAGGCACCAAGTCTCAGAAAATTGGGGGCTATTGTCCTGGCTCAGGATAAGGCTACGTCGGTGGTTTGGGGGATGCCAGGGAACGCTGTTAAGAGTGGCGGAGTGGATGTGGTTTTGCCTATTCATGAAATGGGGCAAGCAATAACTATGCTTGCAGGGAAAAAAGATGTGTAAAAGTTTGAGAGATTTTTTGTTTTATTTTATACTATAAGGGGAGTGGCTGGAAAGAATGCAAGAAATTTCTCAGGAACTTGTTGCTGACTTTATGAATGAGGCTTTTGAGCTTGTCCAAAAGATGGAAAATAGCTTGCTTGTTCTTGAAAATAATCCTACGGATAAAGCTGCAGTGGCTGAGATTTTTCGTGCAGCCCATACGATCAAGGGTGGAGCTGGAACTATTGGTTTTACAGAGATTAAGGAATTTACTCATAAGGTAGAAGATCTTCTGGATCGTGTGAGAAAGTCTGAGATAGCTGTTACACCAGATCTGGTTTCTTTGTTGCTTCGCTGTAAGGATGTGATTGAAGGAATGCTTGATGCCCGCCAGAATGGGGATGTCTATGTTGGAGAATTGGCAGAAGATATCATGAAAGAACTAGGGGAGTATCTTGGTAAACAACCCCCTGATCCCACTGCTTCCTCACAAGAAGGTAAAACATCCAACCAATCAGAAGGGAAAGCTTCTTTGTCCTATCTGACAGCGTATGAACGATCGGTGATCCTGGAATTTCTTCACCAGAATTTTCCTGTGTATGAATTGTGGTATGTTTTTAATGAAAATTATGAAATGAAAGATGTTTCGGCTTTTCAGATTTATGCTCTTGTGGGGGATTTTGCTCAGATTATTCGTATGGAACCGTCACTTGAAATTGTCGAAAAAGAATTTCGTCCTGATTTTCGATTGGTTGTTATGACGGATAAGGATGAGGATTTTATCCGTCAAAAAACCTTCATGAAGGATCTGGTTACAAGTCTTCAAATACGCCGTATTAGAAATAATGATATTGAAAATCTTGAAACTCAAATTATGAAAGGACAATCTTTGGAGACTGCCCCGTCAGTTACAGAGATGGAAAAGTCTTCTCTTCCCCAGCCCTCAGAAAATCCATCCAGTAAAAAAACGACTCTTTCTTCAGATGCTCAAGAATCCGTGAGGATGAGTACCACGCTTCGAGTAGAGAGTACACGTATTGATGAGTTGATGAATTTAGTCGGTGAACTTGTGATTAACAAGTCTCTTCTTCATGAGATTTCGCAGATGATGGTGAAAAGCCATAGTAATATAAGGCTTTTTTTCAAATCTTTTTTGTCTGGTATTGCACTCTTGCCACTAGATGAGAATATCGAAACCAATAGGGAGTTGAACTATCATCTTCGTGAGGATTTTCATCAGCTTGAGACATCTCTTGAACAGTACCAGGAGATTCTGCAGCGATTTAATCAAATATCATCTGCTTTGCAGGAGAATGTTACAGGGCTAAGAATGGTGCCTATCCAGCAGGTGTTTTCAAGATTTCCACGGCTGGTGCGTGATCAGGCCCAAAAGCTAGGCAAGCAGATTACTCTCGAGATAGAGGGAGTAGAGACAGAAATTGATAAGGGGATGGTGGATGATCTCTTTGATCCTCTGATCCATATCTTGCGAAACAGTATTGACCACGGGATAGAAAAACCAGAAGAGCGAGCAGCTAAGGGTAAATCTCCACAGGGGAAAATCCTTTTACGAGCGTATCATGAGGGGGAGAATGTTTATATTGAGGTGAGTGATGATGGCTTGGGGATTGATATTGATCGTGTGAAACAAAAAGCGATAGAAAAAGGTCTTATCTCTTCAGCGACTGCTGAAAACCTTTCAGCCAAAGAGGCTTTGGCGCTTATTTTTTTACCAGGTTTTTCCACTGCCCAGGAGGTCACAGAACTCTCTGGCCGTGGGGTTGGAATGGATGTGGTGAAGAAGAAGATCGAACAACTTGGTGGAAGTGTTTCTCTCTCTACAGCCAGGGATAAAGGAACAAAAATTCAAATTAAACTACCTCTGACTCTTGCAATCATTCAAGGACTTCACGTTCTTATATCAGGGTTCTCGTATATTCTCCCTATTGTATCGATTGATGAAACAATGATTGTTCAGCCTGAGGATTTGGTAGACATTGAAGGAGATCCCCATATTAATGTGCGAGGAGAATTTGTTCCTGTGTTTTCACTGAGACGGTTTTTCTATCATGAGTCGGAATCTTTCCGTTCTTCTTTTTACTGTATATTGGCAAAACAGGGTGAAAAACATTATGGGCTTGTGGTTGACGAGATTGTGGGTGAACAGGATGTGGTGATCAAGCCTTTTAACAATCGTCTTATCAAGAGTCCTGGTATTTCCGCAGGGACAATTATCGGAAATGGGAACATAGGGTATATTGTGGATCTCAATGGGGTGATTCAGTCTTATAAGGATATTGTGGGGCAAAAAGGAGAAAACCATGGAAATTCGCAATAAACGTGTTAGTGCTGAAGAGACGACTGTTCTTCAGAAAGTGTTAATGCAGTGTATTAGTTTCTCCCTGGGAGAACAGTTGTATGCTCTGAGTATGGACGCTGTGGAAAGTATCCTTTTTGCAAGGAAGATTTTTCTCCTTCCCAATACCCATGATAAGCTTTTGGGGGTTTATAATCTGCGAGGAAATATTATTCCTGTGTATAGTTTGCGCAGGTTATTATCTTTGTCTGATCCCTATCAGGGAAGTCGAATAGTCGATGAAGATGATCGTTATGTGATTGTGGTGAAGTATCAAAGGAATACTTTTGGGCTTATGGTGGACACAATTTATAAGCATCTTGAGGTTCTGGAAAATGAATTTCAGGGTGGAGATCACATCGCTCGGTGGTCTGAGCATGCGGTGGTTTCAGGCGTGATCCTGAAACAGGAACAGGAGATTTTATTTATTGATATGGATAGACTTTTTTTGTATATTTCATCGCTTCAAGAGAAAAAATAAGGAGGCAGTATGCGCATAGAGTACATTAACCCTTTTGTCGAGGCTGCGTTTGATATTTTAAAGGAAGTTTTTCAAACAGAGGTAAAGCGAAGGCAACTTTACCTTAAGAAACTTGGTGAATCTATGAAGGGTGTGGCGGTGGTGATTGGTGTCACCGGGTCAGGTGAATGGTCGTGTGGTGTTTGACATGACAGAAGAAGTTGCTATTAAGCTGGCTTCTCACATGAACGGGGAAACCTTTCGTACGATGGACAAGATGGTGATCTCCACTATTGGAGAACTGGCGAATATGATCACAGGACGTGCGGTGACACGACTTGAAAAGGAAAATCTTGCTTTTCATTTTAGTCCGCCGACGATGATTACAGGAAAAGACCTTACTGTTTTTGAACAGGGGGATATGGAAGCACTGATTATTCCTGTAGAGATGTCTCTTGGTATTATTGAGATTAATGTTGCTTTTAAAGAATCGTAAAAAAGGAGGAGCATATGGCTATTATATTTGATGAGAACGGACTCCCAACAGGTCGAAAGGTAGGTGGCGGTCATTACCGGGTTTTGATTGTTGATGATTCTCAGTTCGTGATTAAACATCTTTCACAGATTTTTATGTCCAGGGATTTTGAGATAGCTGGTACAGCTACAAATGGGCGAGAAGGTGTTGAACTCTACAAACAGCTCTATCCTAATGTGGATCTGGTGACACTTGATATCACTATGCCTGAAATGGATGGGATTGAGGCTCTCAAAGAGATTAAGGCAATAGATCCCAATGCGACCGTGGTTATGGTAACAGCTATAGGAACTGCGGAAGCTGTTAAGGAGGCGATTAAGCTTGGAGCAAAAGGATATCTTGTAAAACCTATCGATCGGGAAAAGGTGATTGAGCGCCTTGCGCAGATTTTAAAGTGATGGGACATTTGCGAGCAACGGGAGGAATAACTAACTATGGAAGTTTTTTTGGGCATTGATATGGGAGGTACAGCTATTAAACTTGGGCTTGTGTCTCGAGAAGGAAAACTCCTCAAGAGTTTTCAGGTTCCTACAAGGGCAGAAACACAGGATAGACAGGTGATTGTTGATAACATCAAAAATGCTATACGTTCTGCTCTGGGGGGATGGGAAAAGGTTTTAGCGATTGGTATCGGTGTCCCTGGAGGGGTGGATAAGAAACATGGTATCATTCGTTTTATGCCAAATATTCAGGCACTTGAGAATTATTCTCTTGCCGAGGATCTTGAAAAAAGTTTTGGTATGCCAGTGGCTATTGATAATGATGCCAACAATGCTGCAAGAGGGGAGTATGTTTTTGGTGCAGCAAAGAAATATCAGGATTTTGTTTTGATCACTTTAGGAACAGGAATTGGTGGAGGGATTTTTATTCGCGGGGATATTTATGGAGGTGTGGCAAACTTTGCTGGAGAGGTTGGCCACATGAAGTTAGTTCCCGAAGGAAGGACCTGTGGATGTGGGCTCAATGGGTGTTGGGAGGCATACGGTTCGGCTACGGCAATGATCAAACGCGCACAGGGGTTGGTGGCAATGGGTAAGAAGACGAGTCTATCCAGTGTACCAGAGATAAATGCAAAGGTTATCTTTGACGAGGCGAAAAAGGGGGATGAGATTGCTCTTGAGGTGGTAGAGGAGGTATGTCACTATCTTGGTATCGGGATTGCCAACCTGATTCATCTTTTTAACCCTGAGGCGGTTGTGGTAGGAGGAGGGGTTTCTCAGGCCGGGGATTTTCTCTTTGAACGGTTGAGACGCTATACTTCTCTTTATACGAAAACGGAGATGTTTGAAACCTGTACTATCGTGCCGGCAGCACTGGTAAACGATGCGGGGGTCATGGGTTCAGCAGCACTTGCGATCATGACGTTGGAACACTGGGGTAAATAGCATGTGGAGACCGGTTTTTTTTCTTGTCTTTTTGTGTGTTGGTCTTGGCTGGTCTCAGGTTATCCTGGACCTCAGAGGATACCGGTATACTGAAATTTTTCCCTGGATTCTGAAAACCAATAGGATATACGATGCGATTTTTATTGATACTCCGTTTAAGGGATATTCTGGGAGATTTTTCCCGACGGAGGAGGTATATGATTACACTGATCTGGGGGAAAAAAACCAGAGAGGAAGTGTAGTGACGTTTCTTGGGAGCCGGGAAGAGTTTGATCAAATGATGATGTGGGCAATAAGCAACAAACTTCCGGTTTATGTGCGAGTGAGGCTTTTTCAACAGAGGGTTGGTTTTTTGACCAATGTCTGGGAAGATGCAGATTTTTATCCTGATTACACGGTTGCTTTTGATCGTTTGCAGACCTCCAAAAAACTCAAAGAGATTGTTGCCTTATTGATGCGAATGCCGGTAACTTTTTGGGTAGTGGATATTACTGGTCTTGAGAAGACCTATCAGAAAAAGGCCGCTCAATGGGTGAGAGAGAATTTTGCAAAGGCATTTGTCATGGGTGATGGGGAAGAGTATGTTACCTTTTCGTCAATGCCTTTTTTTCGATGGAGAAGGGAAATAGAAGAAAATGGCAGGGTGAGAGAACCTGCTTGGACATGGAACGGAGTGTATGTTTTACCTGAGGAAAATATGTCAGCTGCCGGTGTCATGTATTACTTTTTGGCTCGACAGAAAAGAGTGCCTATCGTCATAACACCGGGAGTGGTATCGTTAGTCGAGAGGTTGGAGAAGGCATCTCCTGCCCACTGGGGTAATCTTCGTTTGATTTATGCTGCCTCGGATCACCTATGGGGAGTTTCCTCTGAGGGAGTTTTTTCGTTTTACATGGGTCAGAGTGTACGTTATACAAATTATTCTCTGCCGTTGAGTGGGAATCTTGTGAGTTATTTTGGTTCTCCGTATCTTCTCAAAACACCGGGTGGTGTTGAGGGGATATTCTTGCCCGGGAGTTTTTCGTTATGGACGATCGAAAAGTAGCCGAAGATATTTTTTTAAAGGCTATAGAAGATATACGGTTTGTGCCACCAAAGGAGAAAAAAGCGGAACCTCTTTTTTCGGAAAAAGTTTTTACTGTAGATTTCCATGGTCTTTCTCTCCAAAAAGCGCTTCAGAGGCTTGATGATATTCTTGAAATGAAGAGAACGAAAAAGATTAAAGCTGTGACCATCATTGTTGGAAAGGGGGAGCATTCGCCTACAGTGTTTCCTGTGGTGGGGAGAGCCGTAGAGGCTGTGTTGATAGAAAGGGGGATTACCTATCGTTATGAAAAGGGAGTTATTTATCTATGAAGTGGTGGAAAAATGTATTTCTTGCGAGTGTATTGGTTGGATGTAGTCGGTATTATACCTTTGATCGGTATTATGACGAACAAAACTGGCAACAGGCCAAGGAGATTCTGGAGAATATTTCTGAGAAAAATACAGATGCCTACCGTTTACGGTTGTATCGGATCACTTTTCGTTTGGCTCTGGCAGGAGATTCCCAGGTTCTTGAAAGGTTAAAGCTTCTTCTTGAAAAAGAAGATCCACGATTTAGAGGGTATCAGGAGTTTGGTCGTTTGTATCTGTCGTTTGTAAATGCTTTGCAATCCGGTGATTTTGAAAATGTCCTTGGGTTGAAAGAACCCTTTTCACGTTTTCCTGAGGAATTTCAGCCCTATGCTGCTCAGATTTTTGGGATAGCCCACCTTATGAAAAATGAAGCAGAGGAGGCAAGAAAGTATCTCCAGAAATCATATATGATGGAGCCCATGCAGGATACCTTGTACTTTTTAGGGCAGGCTCATCTCATGTGTGGGAGTGAGCAGGATGCTGTAGCCACCTGGAAACAGGTAATAGCTGCAAAACCAGGCGGGAAACTGGAAGCCATGAGTTATTTTCAACTCGGGGAACTGGAATACAATAAAGGAAACTTTTCCCAGGCTCTTGAGTGGTATTTTGCGGCGGTAAATCTTTATCCGGAATCTGAAATATTTGTGGATAAGATAGCTTTTTGTTACCAGAAGATGAAAAATAAAAAACTCAGTGAAAAGTTTCGCAAAATTGCTCTCAGGATCAATCAGGATTATGCTACAGCATGGTTTTATTTGAATTTTAATTAAGCTTGAAAAGTTTGTATGTTTTCGCTATACTACTATGAAGAAAAGAGGAGATGAGGATGAGCGGAACAGCGATTCTTTTACTTTCTTGTCCTGATCAGAAGGGAATTGTCGCAGAGATTGCAAGTTTTATTTATCAATATGATGGTAATATTGTTCATTCTGATCAGCATACCGATGTTGAAACCAATACGTTTTTTATGCGGATTGAATGGGAACTGGAAGGGTTTCGTATTCCCAGGGAAAAGATAGCCCAGGCTTTTAGCTTTATTGCAGACAAGTTTTCTATGGATTGGAGGTTGGTTTTCTCTGATGAAGTGCCGAGAGTGGCGATCATGGTTTCTAAGTTTGATCATTGTTTGTATGATCTTTTACTGAAATGGCAGTCAAAAGAGATAAAGATGGAGATTCCTTTGATCATCAGCAATCATGAAGATTTAAGACCTGTGGCGGACTATTATCATATCCCATACTATTGTTTTCCTGTAACTCCAGAAACGAAAACAGAGGTGGAAAGAGAGGAACTGAAAATTCTTAGGGAATATACAATAGATACGGTTGTTCTGGCAAGGTATATGCAGGTGTTGTCAACAGATTTTATTCGCGAGTATCCAAACCGTATTATTAATATCCACCATTCGTTTTTGCCTGCTTTTGTGGGAGCAAAGCCTTACCATCAGGCATATGCGAGAGGAGTAAAGATCATTGGAGCCACAAGTCACTATGTGACCGAAGAGCTAGATAATGGTCCTATTATTGTTCAGGATGTGATCGCGGTGAGTCATAGGGATAGTATCCATGATATGATTAACAAAGGAAAAGAGGTAGAGAAAAGGGTACTGAGTCGCGCGGTGAAGTTGCATACGGAGAATAAGGTTCTGGTTTTTCACAATAAAACGGTGGTGTTTGATTAGGGAGGAAGGATGTCCTGGAAAAAATGGTTTGTTCTCTTGTGGGGGATGTGGGTTCTTCTGTGGGGACAAAGGACAGTGCTTGTCGACTCTCAGAAAAAGTACGAGGCACTTTATCAAAATATGATGCTCTCCGTGGAGTCACCTATCGTGACGGAAAATGCAATCATTTTTTTCTTTAAAGGGGATGCGGAGAGTGTGTCTGTGTCAGGGGATTTTAATCAGTGGGGGAAACCACTTCGGATGGAGATCACGAGGGGATCTCTTTTCTTTACGGAGGAGGATATACGCGATTATGTTGGTTTTATGAATGCACTTTACGATGAAAAGAACCAACTTTCTCGATATCTTATGGAAAAATTTTCCAAGAAAACCCACACTATTATGAGAGAGCTCTCTATTCCTCTGACAAAAAATAAGAAACAAAAATATGCTTTTAGTGATTTGAAACAGTCCCTTATCCAGGACATGAATCAGATTATTCAGGGGCCTATTCTTTATAACCCTGTAATCTTTAAGGGTGTAAAACTCTCAGAAGAGACGCAAAGTATGCTCTCACGAAGTCTGAAGGAAAAGGAACGCTGGATCCTCAATCGTCGATTGATAGAAGAGGCTTACGCTGACTATATTGTGCCGAATAATTATCAGTTTATTCTCTGGGAGGTGCGCTGGACAAATCGGCTTGCCCCCGGACGTTATCGTTATCGTCTCATGGTTGATGGGGTTTGGATATCTGATCCCTATAATACTCAAAAAGTTGTTGATATGACCGGGGTAGAATTCTCATATTTTGATCTGGATAGGGAGTTTTTACCAAATGTGCGGTATCCCTTAAAGGTTTCCAATCATGTTTATCGTTTTTATTACAAGGATGATGAGGCGAAAACGGTGTCGTTAGTTGGGGATTTTAATAACTGGGATCCTTACAGTTTGCCTATGGTATACAAGGGAGCGGGAGAATATGAGATAGAGGTAAAACTCAGGCCAGGCATACATGTGTACTGTTTTGTTGTTGATGGGAAGTGGGTTCCTGATCCGCAGAACAGGTATCAATACAGTGATCTGGCAAAAAATACGGTAAATCTCTTGTGGGTGGAGGAGTAATCATGCTCAAAGACGCTTTTGTTGAGTCTTTTTCCCGTTTATGGAACAAGCTTGGGCACAGCTGGGTAGTGACGCTTGTTGCAGCTGTTAATCCGGTGTTCTTCTGGATGGTGTTTCAGATTCTCTGGATAATGACGGGGCATATGCCAAAAAATGAGGGGGAGATGGCTTTTCTTCTTGTGGCGTGGCTAACGGCAAGTTTGATAGTTCATGTCTTTCCCACAAGCTTTGCGGCTCTGGAGTACCTTCGAGGTGTGTATGATCTTGATGTGGTCTATCTGAGAAGTTTTTTTCAGGATTATGGAAAAGCGTTTCTCAAAACCTTTTTGCGTTCGATACAGCTTTTTGTGGTATTTGGTGTTTTAGGGATTATGATAGGGTATGCGCTTGTTTTTTATGGGAGTGTGTTGGAGAGTCCCGTGGTGAGAATGGTCTTTGTGGGAGGGCTTTTCTGGGTTTTTGTAGCAGTGTCTCTCGCAGAGTTTGTCATGATGCCTATGTTTTTATATAACCCACGTCTTTCTTTTTTTAAGGCTTTTTCGTATGGCATACGCTTTGCTTTTGCTGAGGTTCCCATGGTTGGGATCATGGCTTTTTTGGATGCTGTGGTCTTTTTTCTTCTTTCTATGGGGTATGGGTTCGCTCTTCTTACCTATTATCTTTTTGGGCTTCATTTCAGGCTTTCGGTGTACAAACAGCTTCAGAAACGATATCTCCAGAAACAGGAGGAATCGTTTCCTGAAAGTGAGGCTTTTTCACAGGCGTGGAAGGATCTTCTCCATTCTCGAAAACAAAAACAGCAAAAGGATCAGTAAACTCTACAAAAGGGCAAGAATCTCTTCGGCGTGTTTTTCTGGAGAAACCTTGGGGAAAACGGCAATGATAGTGCCGTGTTCGTCAATCACATAGGTGGAACGTATGATACCAGGAAAAACTTTGCCGTACATCTTTTTCTCTCCCCAAGCTCCGTAGGTTTTAAGGACACTATGGTCGGGATCACTTGCGAGGTAGAAAGGGAGGTTGTACTTTTTCTTAAACTTTTGATGGGAGTCAACGCTATCTGCACTGATGCCGATGACTACCGCACCTTTGGCAAGGATCTGGTCGTATACATCTCGAAAACCGCAAGCCTCTTTGGTACAGCCAGGGGTGTCATCCTTGGGATAGAAGTACAATACCACCTTTTTGCCCTGGAACTGAGAGAGGGAAATCTCCCCTTCTGTGGTCTGGAGATGAAAATCAGGGGCTTTTTCTCCTTTTTGAAGCATATAAACCTCCTTATTTTTTTATATCTCTAAAGTAGCAAGTATAGCAATCTTTTTGAGATACCAGTATTGAACAATCTCGGTGTTGATGCGTCTTTCGGTGAGGAGAATATTTTCACCATAGCCTTCTTGATAAGCGGGAGTATTTCCCCACTCGAGTTTGAGCTTGATGGAGAAAAACTGTTTCCCTACTCCCCAGATGGTGCCAAATTTGACTATCGGTAGATCTGATCCCCATCCACCTTGATTTACTGGCGATACACTGTAGTGTTGGATATCCCAATCTCCCTCTCCATAGAGGGAAATCTCTTTGAGAAATAATGGAAGATGCAAGGTTAGCATTCCGCTAGTCATGAATCGGAAGTACTTCAGGTTATCTCCTTGGTTTTCGTACAACCAGATATCACTGTCACTCTTCGTTCCAAGAAAGTAGCGGTAGTAGAGGTTTTGCGCGAGCGTCAAGGAGAGTGTTCTTTCGATAAGAAAACCTTGGAAAGTTGTGCCAAGAGCTGCTTTGAAGTACATTTTGGTGAAGGTTTCTTTGGAATATACGTTGTCTTTGATGGATGAGTCGTAGAAGTTGGAGGCGATACCGATACCATTTCCAAAGATTTTATCATGCCATCCTGTCCCAAAAGTGAGGGTAAAGGGTACGGAAAGCTGGATGCCAAACAGGTCTTCTAAAACACAGATCAGCCCGAGTTGGGAATTCACCGAGATAGGGGAAATATTGGCGGCAATACGGGTCCTCCATATATCCTGTTTCTCTTGATAAAAAATTTCTGTTTTATATAGGGGGTGAAGTTCTGGAGTATTCGCTGTAGCAACCTTTTCTCCTTGATACGTGAGAAGTATCCCAAACCTTGAGTTACCTCCTACCTTGAACCCAAAGTCATCGAGAATCATCTGAGTCCATGCAATTCCGCTCAATAAAACCAAGCCAATACTAATACTGAGAATCCTTACTTTCATAACTTCCTCCTTTTCGTGGTTTTGATGTGGATGTTTCTTGATCTTCACGGGGGGATAAAAATCACAAATGTTTGACTAAAAAAGTCATGAAAACGCTGTTTAAATTGAGGGTTTATCATAAAAACAAAAGGTAGTGCCCAAAAACTCAAGCCTATGTAAAACCATATAAAACGAATGATACAGGCCCCCCATGAAAGTAAAAAGGGGTTTTCTGGAGAGCTTGCTTCTGAGGTACCGGGCAAGATTTGGATGTTAAAGATCTTGGCCCCTAGTGTTTGTCCATAGGCTTTCCAAAACAGGATAAAATACGAAGCCCAGAGGATGATTTCAAAAATCTGGTATATGGGACTGTTTTCCTGGTAAAGAGTGAAGGAAATAGTTGAGACAAACTTTATATATTCTTTCATACTTTGTTCATCTATGATGGGATGATTTGCGAGATATCCCATGATAAGTTCTTGTTGAGAGAGATAAAAAACAAACGAGAAAAACAGTTTCAAAAGTAAGCCATCAACCAGAAAGGCAGCGATTCTACGCCATGTTGGGGCAATCGGAATACTTTTTGGAGGCTTTGGTTCTTCTATGTTGGGGATTGCAGTAAATTTTTTCTCACTCACGGCATACCTTCTCTATGATCGTTTCGATGGTTTTGTATTTTTCGTGGGTTTTGGTGATAATATCCTCTGGAAGAGGGGGAGCGGGGGGTTTTTTGTTCCACTTGATGGCAGTGAGATAGTCCCTCAAGAACTGCTTATCATAACTTGCAGGACTTTTTCCTTCTTTGTAGGTTGCCTGATCCCAGTAACGCGAGGAGTCCGGTGTTAATACCTCATCGATAAGAATAAGACGGTTGTGGTCATCAAGTCCGAATTCAAACTTGGTGTCGGCAAGGATGATCCCATGGGGAAGAAGTTTCTCGTAGGCCATACTGTAAAGGGAAAGAGAGATTTCTTGGACTTGTCTAGCAAGATTCGTATCCCCGAGTTGATGCTCAAATTCTCCGACCGTGATATTGATATCGTGTCCGGTGTCTTCTTTGGTGGCAGGAGTAAAAATAGGGGTAGGGAGTTTGCCGGCAAGTGGAAGATCTGAAGGAAGTTTGTGTCCTGCCACACTTCCCGTTTTTTGATACTCTTCGTACACACTTCCAAAAAGATATCCCCGTACAACACACTCAAAGGGGAGTCTTTTCAGTTTTCGGACAATCATAGAACGTTCGGGAATACCTGGCATATCCGCAAGTTGAGGGAGTTTTTTGGTGATTTCTCTGGTTATTATAGCGTTGGGGATGAAGTTAATTATGTCAAACCAGAGGAGTGAGATATGATTGAGGATACGTCCCTTTTCAGGGATCCCTTCGTTAAAGACGACATCAAAGGCTGAAATACGATCAGTGGTTACCATGAGCCATTCTTCGTCACTGATAGCATAGATGTCACGCACTTTGCCCTGGTAGATAAGAGGGAGAAAGGAGATAGCAGATTGGGTTATGGTCATACATGCTCCTTATATGTTTTCAAATGGGAAGGTATACGGGAGTTTGAACTTATCCCGAAGGCTGAGGATGTCTTTTTTCTCCTCTTCGTCGATGGGAATACCATTGACCAGTCGGTCTTGCATAATTTCATATTCTTTTTCTCCAGCTGTGTAAATGCGGCTGCAACCCGGAGCTTTTTTGGATGCTCGCAGGGCCCTGAGAATATCTCCCGTGGTCTTTTTGAAGCTTGGGAGGTCGGTAAAAGCCTCGACATTGATGGCTATGAAAAAATGCCCGAGGCGATAGGGAACCTTTTGGCCGTTTTCAAATCCACTTAAAGCCTTAAGAAAAGCCCCCTGTTGTAAAGCGGCAGAGAGAATTTCCACCACGGTTGCATAGCCATAGCCTTTGTAACCGCCCATTTCTTCTCCCATTCCCCCAAGAGGAAGAAGAGCCGCTTTGCCCTTTACAAGATCATCAAGCACTTCATGGGGGTTGGTTTTGCTTGTTCCGTCTTCACTGATTACCCATCCTTGAGGAAGGGGTTTATTGAGACGAGCGTACACCTCGATTTTTCCTCGTTGGGTGATAGAGGTGGCACAGTCCAGCATAAAGGGAAAGGCCTCATCGGTAGGAATACCAAAGGTAAGAGGGTTGGTTCCCAGCATGTTTTCTACCCCGAAGGTGGGAGCAATCGAGGGACGAGCATTGGTCCCTGTGATGCCTATCATGCCTTCGGCAGCAGCCATACGCACATAGTATCCCGCAATTCCGTAGTGGTTTGAGTTCCTTACGGCAACCATTCCCATCCCGTAGGTTTTTGCTTTCTGAATAGCAAGTTCCATGGCGTGTTTGGCAATCACCTGCCCCATTCCATTATGCCCATCAATAACAGCAGTCGTTGGGGTTTCTTTGATTACTTCAATTGTGGTGGCAGGAGAAATCTGTCCGGCCAGGATTCTATCAATGTAGATGGGTTTTAAACGACCTATTCCATGAGAGTCAATACCCAAAAGATCAGCGGTAATGAGAACCTCAGCACATGTATCTGCATCTTGTTCAGGAACACCTACAGCGATAAAACTATCCTTCATAAACTGACGAAGTGTTTCATGGGGAAGTCTGAGCATGATTTTCTCCTTGTGTAAAAGGTAATTTAGTATAAAGAGCTTAAGAGTTTTTTGCAATAAAAGAAAAAGTCTCTCATAGTTTACAAGATATTGTGCTTAGAGACTTATGAAACATGTGTTTTTTTGTTTGAAAAAAATTTCTTCTTTCGTTACACTCTTTTGAGGAGGGTTCTATGAAGTATCTGATTTCTCTTTTTATTGTGCTTTTTGTAGGTGGTTTGATTGTGGGATATGCGGCATTTGTTGTGTGGGCGTTGTCTGTAGCTCAGATGCCCTGGTGGGGTATAGGGTTTGTATCTATGATTTTTCTTGTACTCATAGCAGGGCTCATCGTGGCCTTTTTTGCCAGAATAAAAGAAGTATCGAAGGAGGATAAAGATGATTATCGCAACTATTGATACCATTGAAGGGAAACAACTCGAAACACTCGGATTGGTGAGAGGTTCTATTGTGTATTCAAAGCACCTTGGAAAGGATATTGTGGCGGCTTTTAAGATGCTTTTAGGCGGGGAGGTTTTTTCTTATACGGAGATGCTCAATGAAGCAAGGGCAATTGCAACGAAGCGCATGGTGGAGGAGGCTGAGAAGCTTGGGGCAGACGCTATTGTCGGTATGCGGTACGCATCAGCTGCCGTCATGCAAGGGGCAGCGGAAATTGTGGCTTATGGTACGGCAGTAAAATTTCGCTAAAGATTGCACTTTTTTTTGTTGATAAACGTATATAAAATGTGGTACGTATATAGTGAGGAAAGGAGAAGATAAAATATGAAGCGGGTGATATTTTTGACAGTGTTTTTTTCAGGAATGATGTTAGCAAAACCTCTTACCTGGAATAAAAATATTGAATATATTATGGGGTTTTATGATGTGGGACTGAGTACCTCATTTACTTTTTATTATATTTCTTGGCTTTCCTGGCAACTTCCTACGATTCGGTGGAATCCTTTTGCCATGGTTATGACCTTTGAGACTTCGGTGAGGTATTTCCCTTTTTCTCAGTTTAATGTCTCTTTTTGGGTGTTTCATAGAGATGAGGTGAGTCCGTATCTCTTTACAGGAGTGAAGGTTCCTCATACCTTTCAGACAGTGGGTGTGCCTTTTGGGTTGGGTCTTCTCCAGAGATGGGGAAGTTTCTCTGTGCATGGGCGGGTGTATGGTGATTTTGTGATGGTTCCGATTTTTGATGCGACTTGGTCATTTGAATTAGCTGGAAGCTTTACGTTTTAGTACAGAGGAGGGTTGTATGCGTTTTCAAAAAGGTATTATTATAGGTGTAATAGTTCTGAGCATGAGTGGGTGTAACTTTTTTGAATGGTTAACACCTCCGATGAGTGGCATAAGTGCAGAGGAACTCATCTATCGGGGGGAGCAGTATTTTGAAAAGCAGGATTATACAAGTGCAGAAGAGAGTTTTTACCAGGCGATGCTAATAGATCCCAAATCAAGTAAGGCTAGACTGGGGTATGCACGAGCGCTTCTCTGGCAGGTGATTTATCCAGTGGCCAATATCGTGGCAGAAGAGGCTCATAAAAATGGGGATAATATCTATCAGGGGCTTCTTGCCTCCCTTAACAAGAATGAGTTTAAAGAAGCTCTTTTTGGAGGAGAGGTTCCTCTTTATCAGAAGATTATCGACGCTTTAGAGGGACCTAACGGTATCATTGGAAATCAGGGAGATGGAGTGATAACGGATGACAAGCTGGAACCCAATGTTATTTTATTGGTGGCCTATTTCAGTCTGATTTCTTTAAATCTTCTGGATTCCAATGGGGATAGGCAATTTCTTACTCCTCCGGATTATCTTCGTCTGCAAGGAAACGAGGTCACGTTTTCTCTTGATATCGATCGGATAGTAAGTAATGTGGTGGCTTCCACCGAGATTGATACAAGCTATACGGCGGATGATCTTATTAACACCCTGAAGGGATCTCATGATGCCTTGGAGGAGAGTTTGTCTCTTCTTCGGTTTTTGTATCTGAATATTGTCTATGTTGATGGGCTTCTCGGTTGTGTGATTCGACCATCCGCGTTTCTGAAACGTGTGTCCGCATCCTCTTCGGCTTATTCCAATCAGTATGATGAGATACGAGATGCGCTCACGAATCCATCGGCTTCTACATCTTATACCAATTCTTTGCAGATTTTGTACATTTTGCGGTATGCTCCTACGAATGTAGGGAGAGTTTTAAATGATCTTCACCACGTTCTCGTGGGAAGTTACGCTTATCAGAATCTTGGTGATTTTACTCCTAGTGTGTGGGGGAGTCATTCGGGAGGACTGAAGGCTTTTGGGGAGACTCTTTCGGGAACTTTGACAGAGGATGATGTAAGTAATGTGATTACCCAGATTACGAATGAGTATACCCCTGAGGAGATTTCAAATATTATAGCGGGTTTGCGATTATAAGGAGCACAAGATGAAGCGATATGTTTTTTTTTTCTTTTGTTTGTTATAGTTACACCTGGGTTTGGGGAGGGTATACCTTCCTCTTCTACCGCGTTCAAAGGCAATGTTACACTCTTTGACTATAGCTCTCCTTGGGCTGGACTCAATAATCCTGCTCTGATGACGGAGTATGGAGGATATCCGAATCCGTGGGTGTTTCGGACGTCTAGTACAAATCATCCTCAGTGGAAGGTGGGGAGGTTTTATCTTTTTTCCTCGTCGACAGCACTGGGTGTAAATACATCTTTTTATCAACTTCTTGAGGCATATCTCTACTTTTTGGCGTATGATTTGGATCCTTCAACTGCTTCTACCCTAAAAAATTGGCTTGATCCTATCGTTCCCTTTACAGGGGGGGCTTTTTCTACCGAAATGCTTGCTCACCCTACCAATGATTTTGAATACCTTCAAAAAGCGATGAATCTGGTGCTCTCGAATAGTTCAGCGGGGTTTTATTTTCGGGAAAGTTTTGGACTTTTTTCTCTTTTTCTTCCACTTGGAAATACAGGAAATGAAGTAGGGGTGCAGCCTGTTGTGGATCTTGAAAGCTATGGGAGTTTTACATCAGAGGAAAGTACTTTTTTTGTGTTCCGTGATCCGGAGGTTTCCTTTCTTCTTAAAACGGGGAGTGTTTTTTCGCTAGGACTTGGGCGATATGATTTGCCACTTATTGGCAATGTGATGGTTGGGGCAAGTGTAGGGGTTTATCCTTTTATGACGCGTATACGGTTCCAGAGTATTGAGGAAATGTACGACTATGGAGAAGCAGTTTCCAGCAATCAAAATGCTGCTCTTCAGTATGAAAATGTGAGGGTAGGCTGGGGAGCTGGTTTTGATGTTGGAGCCATAAAAAGAATAGACGAACAGTGGAGTATTGGCTTCAAGGCAGAAAATCTTCTTTCTCCTATTTTATGGAGATACAAAACAGAAAAGGGAGAGGAAAAATATGACTTTGATTGGATTCTGCCAAATATCGTAGCAGGAGTGCGTTATACTTATCCGATGGACAAACCTCTGAAGTTTTTTGTAAATGAGCCCTCGTTGTATATGGAGGTAGAGGATCTTCTCTATACGAAACCACTTGCGCTTCTTTCTAAGGTAAGGATGGGGGCTGATGTAAAGCTTTTGATGGATATACTTCAGGTAGGGGTGGGACTCAATCAAGGATACCCCACGGTAGGGGGAAAGGTGAATTTAACTCTCTGTTGGTTAAGGGATATGCCAGGTATGTCAGATTTTGTTTCGATTCTTTTGTGGCCTATAACGATGGGAAATCTGACAGCCTTTGTGACGTATTATGGGAAAGAATTGGGGCACTATCCCGGGCACAAGGACGCTCTGGGGTATGTGTTTGGACTTGAGTACTATCTTGAGTTTGGCGTTAATGGTCCTAGTCGCCAGATCCCTAAAGTCTCTTCTCCTACGGAAAAACAGACAGAGAACACCTCTTTGGTGGATCCCGTCTTTCTTGAGGATGCCCAGGAGAGATAAAAGGTTTCACATTGGATAATAAAAAAAGGGCGGTTTTCCGCCCTTTTTTATTATCAGGTACTTAAAAGAGATCTGGCTGAGAGAGATGGGTGTGCCACTCTCGTTCTCGAGAGAGAATACTCTGGATATCTTCCTTGAGAGCCTGGTCGTTTGTCTCATTGGCAAGGGTTTCGAAAAATTGGAGGACTTTTTGATGGGTGTTTATCCAGGTTTGCTGGACGTCTTGAAGAGAAAGCCCTTGTATTTTTTGGGAGATGGCGAAAATGTCGGCTACTTTTTCCTTGAGGTATGCCAGGGTCTCTTCGTTGTCAATGTACTGACAGATCTTTTGTTTGCGTTTTTTTTGTTTTTCCTCTCGAGCGTAAAAAACGAGGGTTTCTTCGAGAAACTTTTGTGTTTTTTCTGCGAGATTGTTATGAATAGTTAACTTGGTAAAGATTTGTTTTTCTTCTTCTTTGATAAGCCTTGCGATTTCAAAAAGTTCAATTTCTGAAAAATTCATAGGTACCTCCTTATTACATTGTAGTGGAGAGCTGAAAATCTGTCAAGTCATCGAATTGCTTCATAATAAAAGTACTCGAAAAGGGAACGCTATTGCAAAATAAAAAAGTACTCCAAATCTGTGTATAAAATAATCCAGTTCAAAGAACTGGAGGTAAAAGGTGGAGTTAGCGATGTTTGAAAGGAGACCTATTTACAGGGAAACGGCGAAAGAGTATCAAAAAGCCAGCAAAAAGGAAAAAATGGAGATACTGGATTATTTTGTGAGGATAACAGGTTTAAAAAACCGAAACTATGCCGCCAGGCTCTTGAGGCAGCACGGAAAAACCATATATGTAGGCAAAAAAAATTACCTTAAAGCCGATATAGCCAAAAAGGGCAAAAGACCTGGCAGAAAGAAAAAATTCGGCGAAGAAGAACTAAAACTTCTAAAAAAGGTCTGGGAAATTGAAAACTACATGTGTGGCAAACGTTTAAAGCCAATTTTAAATGAAGTTTTAGATAATCTCTTAGCAAACGGACATCTCCAGGGTTTTCAACAGGCTATAGAAAACTTGCGCCATATAAGTGCCTCAAGTATTGACCGACTTTTGAAACATGAGCGTAAAAAGCTTGAGATAAAAGGACGAAAAGGTACAAAGCCTGGAACGCTATTAAAGCAACAAATAGCTATACGCACGTGGGCAGAGTGGGATGAAAATTGCCCTGGTTTTATGGAGATTGATCTGGTAGCCCATGAGGGAGGAAATAGCCGGGGAGACTTTGCTCAAACATTAAATATGGTGGATGTTTGGAGCGGTTGGACAGAGCTTGTGGCAATCAAAAACAAAGCTTCAAAATGGGTAAGAGAAGCCATAGAAAAGTCAAAGGAAGACTTCCTTTGAGTTACGGGGAATTGATTCTGATACCGCGTTGAATTTATTAATCATCCTCTACGCGATTGGTGTGAGAAGCACCAGATAAAATTTACAAGGGGAGAAGCTCCCGTTCCAATGATAACTGCTACGTTGAGCAGAAAACTATTCCATAGTCCGCCAGAATGTTGGATACTTCCGCTACGATACCGAGGAAGAAGTCTACTACTTGAACCGACTCTATGCGTATCTCAGGCTTTATGCCAACTTTTTTCAACCGGTTATGAAAATGACAGAGAAAAAGAGAATCGGAAGCAAGGTGCAAAAGAAGCATGATGATATTAAAACTCCCTACCAACGGCTTTTAGAAAGCTCTTATGTAAGTGAGGCACAAAAGGAACGCCTAACAAGGCTTTATAAGGCTCTCGATTTGTTTCACCTAAGACAAAAAATTACGGCTTGCCAGAGAAAACTTTTCAGCCTTCAAAAGAAAAAGAATGTAAAAAACAAAAATTTGGAGGAAACTGTATGGAATTTTTGAGTACTTTTTTTTATGAGGCAATGATTCGAATTTCGAGTACTTTTTTATTTGACGCAACGGGTTTTTGGTTCATTTTGCAACATAGGAGGAAAAATTTGCCGATATGTGGATATTTTCGTTATATTTACGACAGAAAATCAACAAAAGGAGGAGTTATGGCTGAAGATCGCAAAATAGAAGATGAGCAGAATCCTGTTCCCCAGCCAGAGGAATTGCCATCTTCTCCCGAAGACGGAGAGAAAAATGGGAAAAAACATGAAGGAAAAGCTAAACATAAGCAGGAGAAAGAGGTGGAACTTTTAAGACAGGAAGTTGAAAAGCTCAAGCAGGAAAAGGCAAATCTTGAGGATGCGTATAAACGCAAGGTTGCAGAATTTGACAATTATAAAAAGCGTGTCCTTAAGGAAATGGAGGATATGAGGCTCCAGGCAAACAAGAAGCTCTTGCAGCATATTTTGCCGGTGTATGATAGTCTCTCACGTGCTGTTCTCACTCTTGAGAATACTTCGGTGGAGAGTCTTCGTCAGGGGATAAACATTATTTTTGCTGAGTTTAGCAAGGTGATGAATGATGCAGGGGTAAAACCTATCGAGTGTGTTGGACAGGAGTTCGACTATAGTCGTCATGAAGCTCTGATGATGGAAGAACGTGAGGATGTACCCTATGTGATGACGGTGATCCAGGAACTTGAAAAGGGGTATATGCTTGGTGAGGAGGTTCTCCGTCCAAGCAAGGTAAAGGTAGCCAAAAAGGTTACCAAACAGGATGCTTCAGAGAGTTCTGAAACATCCTCTCAGACAACAGAAAAAAATTAGCAGAAGGAGTATACTATGGCAGGAAAAGGAAGAGTCATCGGTATCGATCTTGGTACCACCAACTCAGTGGTTGCTGTTATTGAGAATGGTCAGCCTGTAGTGATCCCCAATCAAGAGGGCGCAAGAACCACTCCCTCAATTGTGGCTTTTACGGAGAAGGGAGAGGTGTTGGTAGGGCAACCAGCAAAGAACCAGATGATTACGAACCATGAGAACACTATTTATTCAGCGAAGCGTTTTATTGGGCGTCGTTACGAAGAGGCTCAGGGTGAAATCAAGATGGTGCCCTACAAAGTGAAACCCGGACCCCATGATGATGTTCGTTTTGTCACAAGAGCCGGGGAGTTTAGCCCTCAGGAGATTTCAGCTCGCGTGTTGATGAAACTGAAACAGGCGGCCGAGGATTATCTCGGGGAAAAGGTTGAACGTGCGGTGATTACGGTGCCAGCATATTTTAACGACTCTCAGCGTCAGGCTACCAAGGATGCTGGAACAATTGCGGGGCTTACAGTAGAGCGTATCATCAACGAACCGACAGCAGCAGCCCTTGCTTATGGTCTTGATAAAAAGAAAGAAGGGACCATAGCTGTTTACGATTTTGGTGGAGGTACGTTTGATATTTCTATCCTCGAGATTGGGGATGGAGTGTTTGAAGTGAAGGCAACGAACGGAGACACCCACCTTGGTGGAGATGACATTGACCATGCGCTCATGGACTATCTTATCCAGGAGTTCAAGAAGGAGACAGGTGTAGACCTCTATAAGGATCCGATTGCAGTTCAGCGTCTCAAGGATGCTGCTGAAAAGGCCAAAATTGAACTTTCGTCAAAGATGGAAACACAGGTCAACCTGCCTTATATTACGGCAGATGCCAGTGGTCCCAAGCATCTTCAGATGAATATTACCCGTGCTCAGCTTGAAAAACTTGCTAAACCTTTTGTGGATCGATCGATAGAGCCTTGTTTGCAGGTAATGAAGGATGCAGGTATCACTAAAGAGCAGATTGATGAGGTGATTCTCGTGGGTGGTATGACCCGTATGCCTCTCATCCAGCAAACCGTGAAAAATATTTTTGGGAAGGAGCCTTCCAAGGGAGTAAACCCTGATGAGGTAGTGGCTATTGGAGCAGCTATTCAGGGTGGTGTGTTGACCGGTGAGATGAACGATCTCTTGTTGCTTGATGTGACACCGCTGTCACTTGGTATTGAGACACTGGGTGGTGTGTTTACGGTACTTATTCCGAGAAACACGACGATCCCTACCAAAAAGTCTCAGATTTTCTCTACAGCCGAAGATAACCAAACAGCGGTTACAATCCATGTGCTTCAGGGAGAACGTCCGATGGCACGGGATAACCGTACTCTCGGAATGTTTACGTTGGATGGTATTCCTCCGGCAAGACGCGGTGTACCTCAGATTGAGGTGACATTTGATATTGATGCCAATGGTATTCTTCATGTAACCGCTAAGGATCTGGGTACCCAGAAGGAACAGAAGATCCGTATCGAGGCTTCTAGTGGTTTGAATGAAGAGGAAATAAAACGCATGCAAGAAGAGGCTCAAAAGTATGCAGAACAAGACAGGAAAGCTCGTGAGCTTATAGAACTGAAGAACCAGGCAGATTCTCTTGTCTATAGTCTTGAGAACTTTCTCAGTGAAAATGGTGACAAGGTGCCTGCAGGAGAGAAAGCCCAGGTGGAAGAAGCTATAAGAGAAGTAAAAGAAGCTATTAAGACGGACGATGAGGCTCGTATAAAGTCCGCTATGGAAAACCTCCAAAAGAAATCTCAAAAGATTGGTGAAATGATCTATAAGTCTCAGGGTGCTCAGACACACAGTGAAACACAATCCTCTGGTAATGGTGGAGATGAAAAGGTTGTAGACGCGGAAATTGTAGACGACAAGTAAGTGTAAAAGAGAAAAATTGGCTCTGGCAGCCCGGTTAGCCGGGTTGCGGCCTTTTTGACGATGGATTTTCCATCGGTTGTCTTTATATGAGTGTATATTTTCAAAAAGTTAACTATGAGGTGATGAACGATGGCAGAAAAGGATTATTATCATATTCTTGGTGTTCCCAGGAATGCTTCCCAGGAGGAGATTAAGAAGGCCTACCGTAAACTGGCTATGCAATATCACCCTGACAAGAATTCTGGAAATAAAGAAGCCGAAGAAAAGTTTAAGGAAATTACGGAAGCTTATGAAATTTTGTCCGATCCGGAAAAAAGAAAACTCTATGATCAGTACGGGTCGGCTGCTTTTGGACAGCAGGGAGGATTTGGCGGGGCTGGTGGATTTGATTTCGAGGATATTTTTGGTACCGGCGGATTTGAGGATATTTTTGAATCTTTCTTTGGAGGAGGGACTCGTCGTTCTCGACGGGGTAATGTGAACCGGGGAGGGGATATTCGGGCTGACCTTACCCTGGAACTTAAGGATATTCTGGAAGAAAAGACACTCAAGATTAAAGTGAGAAGAAAAGAGATTTGTGAGGTTTGTCATGGGACAGGGAGTCGTAGTGGAAACCAGTCAACGACCTGTCCTACCTGTGGGGGAACAGGGGCTGTGCGTGTGGCTCAGGGGTTTTTCTCAATTTCGACAACATGTCCCCAGTGTCACGGAACAGGTCGCGTGATCTCGGATCCCTGTGCGGCTTGTCGAGGAGAAGGTACAGTAGAAAAGGAAAGTATCATCTCTATCCGTGTACCGGCTGGTATTGAGGATGGGATGAAGCTCCGTGTTCCTGGTGAAGGTGACATGGGACGTCATAATGGTCCACGAGGGGATCTCTATGTCGTGATTCATGTTCGTAATACAACGGATTTTCGTCGTGAAGGAAGCGACCTTTACGGTAAAGTGTATATTAGTTTCCCACGAGCGGTATTTGGTGGCGTGGTGGAAGTGGCTACACTTACGGGGAAAAAGAAGATTTCTATACCCGCAGGTGTACAATCAGGGCATATGATACGTTTGAGACATGAAGGACTACCTGACATTCGTACAGGAGAAAGGGGTGATCTCTATTTTGAGGTGATTGTGAAGATTCCTAAGAATCCTTCATTTAGAGAAAAAGAAATCTTACGTGAATATGCGAAAGTAATCGGAGAAGAGATATAAACTATGAGAACCTCCGGGTAATACCGGGGGTTTTCTTTGTGAAAAAGAGGTAAGCATGATTTCTTTTCTTGCTTTGGGATTTGTTTTTTTTTATGATGATGGTTCGCAAAGTGGGAAGTTTTTGGTTGGAACTCTGGCAGATTATGGGTATTGGTGCCCTTGTGGTCCTTGTTACAAGACAGATTTCACTTAGAAATGCTTTTTTGGCTATTAATTGGGAGGTTATGCTGTTTCTTTTCACGATGTTTATTATCGGCGCAGCAATGGAAGAGAGTGGTTATCTCTCCCACCTCACCTATGAGATATTTAAAAAAGCAAAGTCTACCGATGGGCTTATTCTTCGTATTTTGTTTGTTATGGGGTTAGGGTCAGAGTTTTTGATGAACGATACTTTGGCTATCATTGGAACACCGGTGGTGCTTCATCTTGCCAAAAAGCATCGTCTTAAACCTTCTTTTCTTCTTCTTACGTTAGCGTTTGCCGTGACGATCGGAAGTGTGATGAGTCCTTTAGGAAATCCACAGAATTTTCTTATCGCGAGTGAAGGTCATATCTCTTATGCGGTCTTAAGATTTCTGGAATACCTGGCTTTGCCTACCCTGTTGAATCTTGTGGTGGCGTATGGCATACTTCGTTTGATGTATCGGGATCAGTTTCATCGGGAAGATCCCCTCGTTCATTCTCAAGAACCTGTGCATGACAGGCAGCTCGCTCGACTTTCGCAGTGGTCTCTGGGGGTTCTCTTGGGAGGAGTAGCTATCAAGGTGGTTTTATCTTTATTGCCGGGAGGGTATGAGATTCCGCTTGTTGGCATTACTATGGTGGCGAGTCTTCCTCCTCTTCTGTTTAGTCGGAGGAGGAAAAAACTGCTTCGTCGTTTAGATTGGCATACGCTTGTTTTTTTTATGGCAATGTTTGTTTTGATGCGGAGTGTGTGGAATACAGGGGTTTTTCAAACATGGATGAGTGTTTTGCCTGTATCGGCTCTTTCTCCTTTGATGATTGGAGGGGTAAGTGTTTTGGGGAGTCAGATTCTTTCGAATGTTCCTCTTGTGGCATTGTATCTTCCTCTTCTTGTATCGGCGGGAGGGGGAGTCAGAGAGATGATGATACTGGCGGCAGGCAGTACCATTGCGGGAAACCTCACGGTGCTTGGGGCAGCAAGTAATGTGATTATTCTGCAAAATGCTGAAAAACGAGTGGGAGAGACGGTTTCTTTCTGGGAGTTTTTGAGGTCTGGGGTTCCGTTGACTCTTTTGAATGTGCTGGTATATGCCATATTTTTGAAGGGGTAAGGTTTGGGCCTTGGAGACAGTGTTTCGAGAAAGTTGCATTGGATACTTTTCTTAATTGGAGGGGAAAAAGCTCTTTCCCTGTTGCAGTGAGAACGTGGTTTTTAATAGTTGTTTCCTTGTTTCAGGCAAAAAATTCTTGCTATTACCTTTTTGCAGTGAGCGTGAAAACCGAAAGCTATTACCTTATCGCAGTGAGAGAAACTCTTGCTCTTTCTTTGTTGCAGCGGGAAAAATTTCCAGCTATTACTTTTTCACAGTGTTAAACCATCCGATAAAGCTGCAAAAGGGTAATAGCTTATGTGAAAGATTTCAGGTTAAGCGTTTAACTAATATATCCCTTTGTACACTTTCAAGTGCTTGAAGATTTGCTCTTACCTAATTACAGCAATGTTGTCTTTACATTTTTCCTGCAACAGGGAAAGAGCTACCCCCACTTCCTGCAACAGGGAAAGAGCAAAAATACTTTTTTTCCTGTAAAAAGGTAATAGCATATCTTTGGAGAGTAAGCTCGAGTGCTATGGTGAAAAGGTGCCTTAAAGTGCTTTTATTTTCTGTATAAGAAACACACGCTCTTTTTGATTTTTTTCTGTTGTTTCTGTAAACTAACGTTGGGAGGATTTATGTATGCCAAACGGATTATTCCGTGTCTGGATATTCACCAGGGTCGAGTGGTGAAGGGAGTCAAGTTTCAAAACCTTAGAGATGCTGGCGATCCCGTGGAGAATGCTCGTTTTTATGATGAGGCTGGAGCAGATGAACTCGTCTTTCTTGACATCTCAGCAACCCATGAAAATAGAGGGATTATGGTAGATGTGGCTAGAGCTGTTGCCAGAGAGGTTTTTATTCCTTTTACTATTGGTGGTGGTATACGAACACTTGACGATATACGGGATATTCTTCTGGCCGGGGCGGACAAGGTTTCTATCAACTCCATGGCGGTGAGAAATCCTGAGTTTATTTCCCAGGCATCGAAACGTTTTGGATCTTCAACCATTGTGGTTGCTATTGATGTGAAACAGGTAACTGAGGGAAAATGGAATGTATTTATTAGTGGTGGGAGAATTGATACTGGACTTGATGCTATAGAATGGGCAAAAGAAGTGTGTGAGAGAGGGGCTGGAGAGATTTTGTTAACATCAATGGATAAGGATGGGACAAAAGATGGGTATGATCTTGAGATTACACGTCGAATTGCTGAAAGTGTAAGTGTCCCTGTGATTGCCTCTGGGGGTGCAGGGAAAAAAGAGGATTTTCTTGATGTTTTTCAAAAAACCTCGGTAAGTGCTGCTCTTGCGGCATCTCTTTTTCATTTTCGTGAACTGGATATTACGGAACTCAAGCGTTACCTCTCTGAAAATGGGATAACCGTGAGACTGGATTATACGGAGTAAGTATGGTTCGATATGCTGCTATCATCTGGGATATGGATGGAACATTGGTAGATAGCTTGCCGGTAATCTATGAGGCTTTTTCGAAAATGCTCGTTCGTTTTGGACGGGAGCCTGTTTCCAGGGAATGGATGAAAAAGCGAATTGGTTTTCCATTTCGGGAAACAATGGAGGTGGTGGGGCTGGGGGAGGATGCTATTCAATATTATCGAGAGGTGTATTTTTCTCTCTGGGAGAAACACAAACCTTTTGAGGGGATAGAGGCAGTGCTTGCCGAACTGTACGGCAAAATACCTATGGTGATAGTTTCAAATAAAAGCCGGGAAGGTATTCAACGAACACTCTCTCCCTGGAATGGAGAACGTTGGTTTGACCTGATTGTTTCCGAGAATGATGTGACACATCCCAAACCTCATCCTGAGGCTTTTGAATTGGTGAAACGTTTTTGGAAAGAGCAGGGAAAGCCTCTTGAAGGAAAGGATGTGCTCATGGTTGGTGATACAGAGATTGATGAGACTTTTGCGAAGAATGTGGGGATGGAGTTTGCCTATGCACGTTGGGGGTATGGAGAGGTGAATGCCCCCGATTATATTCTCAAAAAACCTTCTGATCTGATACAAATCGTGGGATGGGATGAGGAGTTGCCCCTGTGTAATGGACCTGAGTTAGACCTTCATGGTTTTGCTTCTCAAGATGTATCCCGTGTAGTGAAAACGTATCTTGATGAGGCATATAGAAAGGGTTATACCATGGTGCGTGTGATTCCTGGGAAAGGGAAAAGTGTGCGAAAGCAACAGGTGGCCAAGATTCTTCAAGAACATCCGTTGGTGAAAGATTTCAGGGAATCTCATCCAATGTGGGGTGGATGGGGTTCGTATGACGTTTTTTTAAAAGGGGAATAGTATGGCGTACCGTCGTCTTCTTCGATATGTAAACAAGCATGGGTGGTTATTTGGATGTATGGTGATTTTTGCTCTTGGTGTGGTAGTGAGTAAACTTACAGCGGTGTATCAGCTTGCCGCTTTTTTTTCTGGTGTGTTTCTTGAAAAAACGATGCAAAATCCCTTTCAAAGTGCTTTTTTGCTTTTTTTGTCGGCGTCTTCCTGGGCTATTTCTCACTATGTGATGCTGGTGTGTTCTAATACCTTAGCTGTGAAGGTGTTGGCAGCCTTGAGACAGGATGTGTATGAAAAGGTACTTATGCTCCCGGTAGGATATTTTAAGTCCAAGCGTACGGGAGATATCATTAGTCGCTTGACAAATGATATTCAGGTGGTTGAGGTTTTTTTGATGAATGTTTTGATAGAGTTGTTGGTTCAGCCGTTAACAGTGATAGCGATCATTATTATGATGGTGGTGAAACAACCACTTTTGACCTTGTACTTTTTTTCAGTCGTACCGATCCTGGGGATAGTCCTGGGTATTGTTGGAAATTGGGTGGAGCATGCTAGCCGAAAGGTTCAGGGGCATATTGCTGATGTGACATCCGGTATTCAGGAAACACTGTATGGGATAGATGTGATTAAGGGGTTTGCTGTGGAAGAGGTGATGAGGGATCGGTTTTCAAGGCATAATCTGGGATATCTTTCCTCTCTTTTGCGAGAGGTTCGGATAAGGTTTCTCAGTACTCCGGTAGCGGAGTGGTTTGGTTCTCTTGGCATTATTATTATCTTGGTGATTGGTGGTCTCATGGTGCGACAGGGACAGATTGCAAGTGGGGATATAGTGTTCTTTCTTTTGCTGGCCACGGTGCTTTCTGAACCGCTCAGTCTCTCCAGTACGGTTTTTACAACGCTTCGTAAACTTTCTCCTGCTCTGGATAGGATTTATGAGGTTCTGGACTATGAGATTCCCGATGAAAGTACGTTGCCTTCCTTAACCGAGGTGGAAGGGGAGCTTGTCTGCGAGAATGTCTCTTTTGGATATGAACCGGGACGCCTTGTTCTTCAGAATGTTTCGCTTACTATCCGCCCAAGAGAAACGGTGGCTATCGTGGGCCTCAGTGGTTCTGGGAAAACAACACTTGTCTCTCTTCTAGCAGGTTTTTATACACCAACGAAGGGAAGAGTCCTGATCGACGGCAAGGAACTAACAAACTACAGCGGGAAAAGTTATCGGCATCACATGGGTATTGTGACGCAGGAACCAATTCTTTTCTCAGGGACCATACGAGAAAATATTGCGCTTTCTCGCCCTGAGGTATCGTTTGAGGAAATTGTTAAGGCAGCGAGGATAGCTCATGCCGATGTTTTTATAAGAAAACTTCCTCAGGGATATGATACATTGCTTGGGGATAAGGGGGCCCAGCTTTCTGGTGGAGAACGTCAGCGTATTGCTTTAGCTCGTGCTATCCTGCGCCGTCCTAGTGTTTTGATTCTTGATGAGGCAACCAGTGCTCTTGATGCGGAATCTGAACAGGCTATTCAAGATGCGATGGAAAATATTCTTGGTCAACAGACCACTATTATTATTGCTCATAAACTTCTTACCATTATGCATGCGGATAGGATTGTTGTGCTCCATGAGGGGCAAGTGGTGGAAGTGGGGAGCCATAAAGAACTCCTGAAAAAAGGAGGGATTTATGCGAGACTTTTTCAGATGCAGATGGTGGATTAGGTCTTTTCTATCACAGGTGATAAAGGGGCGGGAGACTTTTTGGAGTTTTTGTGGTTTTTCCCCTTTTCTATAAGCTATTACCTTTTCGCAGCTAGAAAAAGTCTGCCATGCTATTCCCTTATCGCAGTTAAGACGAAGATGCTTTTTGAAGCCGTTGCCATGTTTGGAAAAAGAGAGAAATGTTTGCTCTTACCCTGTTGCAGTTAGCTCCAGAGATTTTTAGCTATTCCCTTATCGCAGTCTAAACTCAGCCATTAGGAAGGAGTAATGCGGTAAAAGCCGCCATCCCCATTTTTTGGTTAAACGTTTAACCAGGGTTTTTCTGCCTTTTTTTGAGTGTATCGGGTTTTGCTATTACCTTAATGCAGTTTAATGGGAATCAAAAGACTGTAACAAAGCAAGAGCATATCCAAAAAATTTCAGGCCAAACTTTTACACAGTGTTTCAATCCGTACACTTGATTGTAAAGAGATTTGCTCTTTCTTTATTGCAGTGTAACATTCTGACTTTTCCATGTGAGCTTTTAAAACAAAACTGCAACAAGGTAAGAGCAACTTCCCACATCCTACGACAATCTTTTACTCCTGGGCTTGCTGTTTATCGTATGCTGTGATTTCACGTTTATGAGAAGATTGTTTAAATATTTTCCAGTATTTTCGTAAAAAATATTGTGATGAAAAGGAAGCTTCCAGGGGAGTTTTTAAACTTTTCCATTTTTTTATGCAAAAGAGACAATTCTATTTGACAAGAATTTATTTTCATGTTATACTGAGTAAACTCTGAGAGGTGGAAACCCCTCCTCAAGGAGACGAGCCCACATCGAGTCCAGAGGGAGGCCTGATGGATAAGAGAATCGGTATTATTGGCATCATGATTGAGGACTTCTCGCAGGTTGGCACTGTTTCCCGTATTCTGAGTGAGTATGGTGATACTATTATTGGGAGACAGGGGATCAATCTCAAAACCAATCACCTTCGCGTTATTTCTCTTATTGTCGAAGCAACAACCGACGAGATCGGTGCTCTCACAGGAAAACTGGGGCGTCTCCATGGGGTCAGGGTGAAATCCATCCTCTCGCGAACCCAGGAGGAAAAAGATGCTAACCCCCCAGACCAAAACGACGTCGTTTATCCCGAGAGATGAACTCTATAACCGACTTGATGAGGCACAAAAAAAGTTTTCTTCTCAAAAGCTTCGTGAGATCTTGCATGAGGCTCTTAAACTGAAAGGGCTCTCTCTTGATCAGGTGGCTATCCTTCTTCAGGCAGAAGAGGAAAAGGATATCCAGGCCATTCTTGCTGCTGCAAGTCAGGTAAAAGAAGCTATTTATGGCCGACGCATGGTGCTTTTTGCTCCTCTGTATATTGCAAACTACTGTTCTAACAATTGTGTGTACTGTGCCTTTCGAAAGGACAATACCACTCTCGCGAGAGCCAGGCTTTCTTCCAAAGAGATAGAAGAAGAAACGCTTGCACTTTTGCGAGAAGGACACAAAAGGGTGCTGATGCTTACCGGAGAAGATGAACGAACGCCTTTAGAGTATTTTTTAGAGGCTATTCGTCGAGTCTATAGCGTGAAAGATGAACGAGGAGCTTCTATTCGTCGTATTAATGTGGAGATAGCTCCCCTTGATGTGGAGGGTTTTCGTAAGCTTAAAGCTGAGAAAATTGGTACCTACGCCTGTTTTCAGGAAACCTATGATGAGAAACTCTATACAAAATACCATCCGGTTGGTCCCAAGTCTGATTACCTCTGGCGGCTTTATGTGATGGACCGTGCCATGGAAGGTGGTATTGATGATGTGGGGATAGGGGTGCTGTTTGGGTTGGCAGACTATCGGTTTGAGGTACTTGCCCTCCTCGTCCACGCCAATCATCTGGAAGAGCGTTTTGGTTGTGGACCACACACCGTGAGTGTTCCCAGGATAGAACCAGCAGATGGGGCTCCTCTTTCCACAAGGGTTCCTTTTCCTGTCTCTGATCAAGATTTTAAAAAACTTGTCGCAATTATTCGACTTGCACTGCCGTATACGGGGATTATTCTTTCTACACGGGAGAGTGAATCTTTGCGACAGGAACTTTTTCATTACGGTGTGAGTCAGATCTCTGCTGGTTCCCGTACCAATCCCGGGGCATACTCTCATCCCGGCGAAAAGACAGGGAGTCAGTTTTCCCTCGGTGATCACAGGAGTCTTGAGGAGGTGATCTCTGCTCTCATTGATGATGGCTTCATACCCTCATTTTGTACCGGGTGCTATCGCAAGGGGAGGGTAGGTCAGGACTTTATGGATCTTGCTAAACCCGGGCTTATCCAGAAGTTTTGTATGCCCAATGGGCTTTTTTCGTTTCGTGAGTATCTCGATGATTATGCCTCACCCCCCACAAGGGAAAAAGGGCTCAGGCTTATTGAAAAGCTGGTAAGCGAGATTCCTGATCGTGCTCTTCAGAAAAAAACGAGTATGGGACTTGCGGAAGTTGCGGAGGGTAAACGGGATGTCTATTATTGAGACTCTTGGGGCAAATTGGGAGGAGAAATCTTTCTTTTCTCTTCCATCTTTATCTCAGCGAGAGACTCTTTTTTCATGGTGGGAAGATCAGCCTACGGAAACCCTTACAAAAATGGCTGATGAAGTGTGTCGTAAAACCTATGGAAACAAGGTATATCTTCGTGGGCTTATTGAATTTTCTAACGAGTGTTTCTGTGATTGTCTTTACTGTGGGATCCGTCGTTCTAACGCAAAAATTACACGCTATAGCCTTACTGATGAAGAGATTATCGAAACTGTGAAACGCGGGCTCCAAAGAGGATTTCATACCTTTGTTCTCCAGAGTGGAGAAAATAGAGCGGACCTTCCTGAGCGTATGACAAAGCTTCTTTTTACCTTGAGAAAAATTGCAAAAGAAGACGTGGCATTTACCCTCTCGTGTGGGGTGTATCCGAGAGAGGTATATCGCGAGTGGAAAAAGGCGGGGGCTCATCGGTACCTTCTTCGTTTTGAGACATCTGATCCGAGACTGTATGCCTCTCTTTGTCCAGGGAAAACCCTCGATCGTCGGCTTCAGGCGCTTGAAGACCTCCGTCAGGAGGGGTACGCTGTTGGTTCAGGATTTATGGTAGGGCTCCCCGGTGAAGATGCCCGAACCAGATTTGAAAACGTGCTTCTTTGTCGAGATCTTCGATTGGAGATGGTTGGCATAGGCCCCTTTATTCCCCATCCGGATACTCCTCTTGGAAAAGAGGGACACAAGTCTCTTCCTATCGAATTTACTGTTCGGACAACGGCGCTTTTACGTCTGTTCCTTCCATGGGCAAATATTCCCGCGACAACAGCAGCAGGTTCCCTTCATCCACGAGGAAGAGAGATGATGCTTGAAGCAGGCGCCAATGTGCTTATGCCCAATATTACCCCCGTTGAAAAGAAAAAACACTACCTCCTCTACGCCAATAAGATCTGCCTCGATGAGGACGGATGGGAGTGTCTTTCCTGTCTTTCTCTGCGTGTAGCTTCGGTGGGGAAGACAATCTCTTTTGAGCGGGGGGAAAGTGTCCTGAGGGAGAAAGCCCAATGAAATATGGGAAACAAACCGAGCTTGCTCTCCAGAACTTTGGGAGAGGAAGGGTCCCAGAAAAGCTGATTCGAGCCTATGGAGAGGTGAAGAAGGCGGCTATCCTTGCCATTCAAAAGACAGAAAGATTTTTTCCACCAGAGGTTTATGAGAGTCTTTTGGCAGCTATTGAGGAACTCATCAGTGGAAAATGGAATGAGGAGTGTGTGATTCCCCTTCAGCAGGGAGGAGCTGGAACAAGTTTTCATATGAATATCAATGAGATCATTGCTTCCCGTGCTACCGAAATTTTGCACCAAACCTACAACATTCAGCGTAACCTTCATCCCTTAGAGGATGTCAATCGCTATCAATCGACAAATGACACCTTTCCTACTGCGGTGACTATTGTCCTTTTTCGGGATCTTTTGCGTATCGAAGAGATGGTGATTGCTCTTCAAGCCACCCTCGTTCAAAAAGAAAAAACCTATTCGCTTATTCCTATCATGGGAAGGACAGAGCTTCAGGATGCTCTTCCTATGACGTTGGGGCAGGTTTTTGGAGGATGGGCTGGGATGATTGAACGAGACCGATGGAGGCTTCATAAGCTCAAGGATCGCGTCAGGGTTGTTGCTCTTGGTGGGACAGCTGTGGGGACTGGTTTTCCTGCTCCTCAAGAGTATGTTTTTGCAGTAGAACAGTACCTGCGGGATGTGACAGGTCTTCCCTTGGCGCGCTCTCAAAATCTTCCGGATGCGATAGCCCACCACGATGACTGGTCAGAACTGGCGAGCGGATATCTTCTCCTTGCTCGAAACCTTGAAAAACTTTGCAATGATCTCCTTCTCTATACCTCTTCTTTTCTTCAAGAGATGACCCATCCTGAAATCCAGTATGGTTCTACTATTATGGCTGCAAAAACCAATCCTGTGCTTCTCGAATGGGTAAAAGGGATGTGTATGCGGGCAGCGGCCCTCTGTCGATTAGTGGAAGACTATCATGCTGCCGGTAACCTTCAACTGAATGCTTTTGTCCCATTTATAGCTGAAGCCATGCTCGAGATTGCCGATCTTCTTCAACGATCTTTAGAAGGGATGATACGTTTTCTCGAGATTGTTGTAGTAAATACCGACACAATGGCCAGGCATATTGATCACTCTCGTGCCATGCTGAACCTCTTTTTGCCCGTCGTAGGATATGAGAAAACGAAAGCCATAGCTCAAAAAATGCCATCTTTTTCCAATCTTGAAGATCTGAAACGCTGGCTTGCTGAGAATGGTTTCCCTGAAGATCTGCAAAATCTCTGTGATATTTCTTCTCTGACGCGCTTTATTCGAAAAATACCTAAGGAGAAAAAACCATGACACAAACCCCTCTCTCTGAAAGAATGAAGTTTGTCCTTTTTGGCAAGCGCAATGCTGGAAAATCCTCTCTCATTAATAACCTGGCGGAAAAGCCTGTTGCTATCGTTTCAGATGAACCGGGAACGACGACAGATCCGGTCTCTTTTCCTATGGAGCTTGCTCAGCTTGGCCCGACCAGTTTTGTTGAGTTTCGATGAAGGAGATGAGGGACCTTCTGCGTATTCAGACCAGTCATCGCCTTAAACTTGCTGATGTGGGGATTTTTGTTACTCCTGCTCATGAACCACTTACCGAAAAAGAAAAAAGTATGCTTGAAAGTTTCGAAGCGACGGGACGACCTCTTCTGGTAGTATGTACCTTCTATAAGGGTGAAATCCATCCTTCCAAAGAGTTTCTCACCCACAAAAGATGGGTGGCTGTAGACAACGTCACACGGGAGGGTGTTGGAGAGGTAAAGAAAAAGCTTCTCGAACTTCGGCATTTTCTCCAGCCAGAACCGGGGATTCTTGATGGGTTGGTGAGAGAAAATGATTTTGTTCTTCTCGTTGTTCCGATTGATCTTGCAGCTCCCAAAGGCAGACTGATCCTCCCCCAGGTAGAGACTATCCGTGAACTTCTCGATAGAGACTGTGGGGTAATGGTGGTCAAAGAGCGTGAACTCAAAATGTTTTATGATCGTCTTGGTATGAAACCTTCTCTTGTGATTACGGATAGCCAGGTCTTCCACAAGGTGGCCTCAGACATTCCCCCCGATCAACCTCTTACCTCATTTTCCATTTTGATGGCACGAAAAAAGGGTGATCTTATTCCCTTCATTCAGAGTCTTCCTCGCTTCCGAAACATGCAAAGCGGGAGTCGTATCCTCATCCTTGAGATGTGCAGTCATCATCGCCAACCCGATGATATTGGAACGGTAAAAATCCCCCGTCTTTTTGGTCAAATGATTGAACCAACTGTTACTTTTGACTGGAAAAAGCAGCTTGTACATCCCGAGGAGCTTACTTCCTATGATGGGGTTATCATGTGCGGGGGATGTATGGTTTCCCGTCGCCAGTACGAAAACACGATGGATCTCATCCAGAGCCAGGGAAAACCTCTACTCAATTACGGGCTTTTCTTTGCCTGGGTGAACGGTCTTCTTCCCCGGGCGATAGAGATGTTTCCCGAGGTTTATGAGGTATACCAGCAGCTTGAAACGGTCTCTTTCTAACAGGAGAGTGTATCTTATAATCTGTTTTTTTTAAAAATACATCTCTGTCTAAGATGGTCAGTTTTGTACATTAAATCTTTTTCTTTTGAGTTTATGGACAGAGGCTTTCTGGATTTTTCAGTTTATTCTGGAATAGGGTAAGAGCAACTCTTACTCCACTCATGCTTGGAGGAGAAAAAAGATGGGTTAAATATTTCACGACGGTGTTTAAAGAAGATGCTATTACCTTTTTGCAGTGAGGGCAGATGTATCACCCTGTGATAAGGGAAGAGTTGGTGATAACTGTGACAGGGTAAGAGCTAAAGAATAGCTTCAACACAGCAAGAGGAGGGTACTGGCTGTTACAAGAGAATAGCTTTCTTCTTTGTGTTTTTTACTGTAAAAAGGCAATAGCTGGAGGCACTCCTTCCTCCTGTGATAAGGGAATAGCCCTGCATTGTTGGTTGTATCAAACCAGTGTTCAACTTTGATAAACTTTTTAAAAGTCAACAGACGGTAACCATCTTTCCTCAATTATGATGGAATAAGAAAATCTGATGAAGATTATTTTTGAGGAACGTCGGAAATTTGACAAAACAAAATCCTTTCCTTACACTGTTTTTAGCAAAAAAAATTTTTTGTTTTTTTAAAAAACTTATAAGAAGGAGGTACAGCGTATGGCTGTCAGAAAATTGGGTTGTTTGATGGTTATGGTGGTGTTGATAGTGGGAGGGATGTACGGTGCAACGGCTTCGGCGACTAAATCTTCGACAGCACAATCAACGAAAGGGTTTTTGGATTCTCATTACAAACCGGGTACCTTTGCGGTAAATGTGGGTATTGATTTGTGGGCGTTTTCCTACGGAGGGTTGGGTGTGTATCCAGGGGCAGAATTCTCTCTTGCTCAATATGCTATTGAAAACCAGATTCCTTTTGATTTTGGGCTGGCTGTCCAGGGATTCTATTATACCTATGGAGTAAATTATTATTCTTACTCCTGGAGTTTTACCTCTCTTGGCGTGGGAGTGTTTGGAACAGTGCATTTTGGTCCAAAAAAGAGTATGCCTGTACTCTTTGAGTTTCTGGAAAGGGTTGATTTTCATGTAGGTCTGGGATTGTCTTTTCAAAACTCGTGGTATACTACATCAGATCCTTATAGCCAGGAGTATCTTGACTCTATTCGCAGAAGAAATCCCTTGGGGTTTGCGACCATAGGTGGAGTGACGTATTTTCTGACCGATACGTTTGGTATTCGATTTGATGGCTCTTACTATGGTTTTGAATATGGGAGTGCTACCCTGTGCTTTGTTCTTAAATTATAAAAATCAGGGCTGCTGAGTTATAAAAATCAGGGCTGCTGAGGTAGCCCTGATTTTTTTATTTTTACGTTTTTTTAGGCATCTACAAGCATATACCCGATGCCAAAAATCGTTTTAATGTAGGGTGAATTTCTGCCTATGCCACCAATTTTGTTGCGGATATTCACAATATTGGTGTCTACAACACGATCTGTGATCTTGGGTTCTTCCATAAACCATACCTCGCGGAGAAAATCTTCTCTAGTAACAACACGACCTTTGTTAAGATAGAGTAACTTCAAAACGCCGGTTTCTTTTGGATTGAGGGGTATATTTTCGCCATTTTTCCTGATTACCATCATGCGATCGAAATCTACCTCTACATCCCCAATCCTGACTCGGCCGTGGAGAGCATGGGGAGTTTTGGCATTACGAGCAGCTTTCATTTCTTCCAGGTAGTTCATTACCCTGAGTCTTGCTTTGACACGAGAGGCAAATTCCATCACGTCGTACGGTTTTCGGATAAAATCATCAACACCCATATTGAAATAGTAAACAGCTGCTTCTGGTGAAGCATTCTCTGAAAGAACAATGATAGGGAGATAAGGATTTTGGTGACGAATCTCCTGAATAATGAAGCCCGCACGATGATCTGTCTGGTTCACATCCACGACCACTAAATCTGCCTTTACAGGTTTATATGCGTCTTCATCTTTTTTTGAGACCACGTTCACCTTTATAGGCGGGTTACTGAGTTCAAGCTGAGCAACCAGATCTTTGAGACTTTCACCCTCTTCAAGGATCAAAAGCACCTTATTTTCCATAGGTTCCTCCTTATTTAATAGACCTCTTTAGTAAATTATACAAGGGAAAATATCAAAAGTCAAGTCTTTTTTAGCTTTAGTTTAAAATAAGTATATTTTTTTAAAAATATTTTTACAAAGAAAAGGCTCAACTTTTCCATTCTCATGCCGATATAAAGATGAGAGGGAAAAGGAAGCAAAGGAGGCCCATATGCGTCGTATCATCATGGCATGGGGCATGCTCCTCGTGGGAGCATTGTGGGGGGCATCGATTACAAATAAACCAATTCTTAATCTCCCTGGTACTGAGAACAAATTTGATACTGAAGGCACCATCAAAAAGCTTGTTGAGGTGAGGAGAATCCCTATTTTACAGAAACAGCAAGAGATTCAGAATCTCAAAATAGAGAATCAGATTATTCAAGATTTTGTGAATTATCTGCGGGAACTTGACAACAAAAGCAAAAAGCTTTATAGCTTTGAGTCTCCTTTTGGTGATAAACTTGCCGAATCTTCTGATGAATCGAGTGTTTCTGCTATTGCCCAGAGAAAAGCCAAAAAAGACACCTCTCAAGTGAAGGTAATTCAGATAGCGCAAGCAGACTCTTTTGCTAGTCGCTCGGTCTCTCGTTCAGAGAGTCTTCCGGCGGGTGATTTTTCTCTTACGATGGGAGAGACAACAGTAAAAGTCCGATTTCGTGGAGGGAATATTTATCAACTTGCCGAGCAAATCAATCAACAGGCTTCTGAAATTGTAGAGGCGAAAGTAGTGGCAGATACACCCTTTACCGGTGTACTGGTTATCTCGGGAA
Organism: Thermospira aquatica; assembly: GCF_023525255.1. Lineage (GTDB taxonomy): Bacteria > Spirochaetota > Brevinematia > Brevinematales > Thermospiraceae > Thermospira > Thermospira aquatica. Next base: position 1,806,971 of record NZ_CP073355.1, read on the forward strand.
AAAAAACGGGTCAAAAAAACAAACTTATTTTTTCGGGAAATCTTGACCCCTTTTTCAGCGTTGGTTTGCTCAAGGTAGGAGAAGACAAAAAAGAGCGCTATACCCCATCACTTTCCAGAACCGTTGCTAAAAAGGGGAAACCGCTTATCAGTGAAAGCCAGGTAACTCTTTCTCCTGTCTCAGAGGGTGAAATTGTGCTTTCCGATAGCCCGGAAATCAAAGAAAATACCACACTCATTTTTTCTGCCTCTATTACCCAACTTCCAGAAGAAGATTCTCCTACCAATTATCTTCTTGATTTTCCGATTGAGAAAATGGAGAGTGTCCAGATAAGTAATGTCACCGTAGAGGGAGGGAGCCTGATTGTTTACTACGAAGAACCAAAAGCCCCACCGGTACGTGTTTCAAACTTTCAGGACTATCTTATCCTGGAGTACAGCGATGGCCAAGTTCAGCATCTCTCTCCAACGGCATCGGGGGTTTATTCCAACAAACTTATCATGCAGAAAGGGAAGCGGATTGTTCGTATTACCTTTAAAAACGAGAATACTGACAAACAGGTGACTATCCAGAATATATCTTTAGAAACAGTTGTGAGCGAAGGAGGCATCCAGCCAGGGAATCCTGTTTCAAAAGCGCAGGATGCTATTTTTACACTTGATGGGATTGAGGTCACGAGAGATAAAAATGATATTGACGATGTGATAGATGGTGTTGTCCTTACCTTAAAAAATCCCTCATCATTTCCTGCAAGAATTAGCGTTGATCATGATTATGAAAAAATTTATCAGGCAATATTGGACTGGGTTCATGCTTACAATCAGGTGATGGAGTATCTTGCTATTGCAACTGCTCCGGATAAAGATCGAACACCTCTCAGTGAGCGAAGTCAGGAGACGCTTCGTAATGGTGTTTTTCAGGCTGACGTGAGTTTTAATTCACTACGGAGTAAACTCAGGACTATCATTCAGAATGCCTATCCTGGAACAGATATCTCAAAAGGCTTTTCTAGTGATTTGCTCTTCGAACAGATTGGCTCACCAAAAAGGGAAGTTTGCTTCTGATACAACAGGCGATATGGTGAAAAATGAAGGTATTGCTGTTCAGATAAACATTCAGCTTCGCGGGCCATACTATGGTAGAACAACAACAAAATCCACAAAGAGAGAAAAAACAGATCGGACTATGGGATCAGGAAGACTTCCTCAACAAGTAAAGTGAAAGAAAAGGGCTTTTTCAAGTTTAAGAAAAGGGCTTTTCGTTTAAGCCGGCTTTGCAGGACAGGAGAACCTGCACGAGTTTGCACCCGCTACCACCTCAAAGTAGTGCGTCTACCAGTTCCGCCACCCCGGCGTTGGTAAATATATTATAGCATATTTTTTTGGTTTTGTCAAGAGGACGAATTGCTTCATAATAAAAGTACTCGAAAAGGGAACGTTGCTTCAAAATAAAAAAGTACTTTTTAAATTTAGAAATAATCCAGTTCAAAGAACTGGAGGTACAAGGTGGAGTTAGCGATGTTTGAAAGGAGACCATTTACAGGAAACGGCGAAAGAGTATCAAAAAGCCAGCAAAAAAAAGGAGAAAAGGAGATACTGGATTATTTTTGTGAGATAACAGGTTTAAAACCGAAACTATGCCGCCAGGCTCTTGAGGCAGCACGGAAAACCATATATGTAGGCAAAAAATTACCTTAAAGCCGACATAGCCAAGAAGGGCAAAAGACCTGGCAGAAAGAAAAATTCGGCGAAGAGGAACTAAAACTTAAAAAGGTCTGGGAAATTGAAAACTACATGTGTGGCAAACGCTTAAAGCCGATTCTCAATGAAGTTTTGATAATTCTTAGCAAACGGACATCTCCACGGTTCTCCACAGGCTATAGAAAACTTGCGCCATATAAGTGCTTCAAGTATTGACCGACTTTTGAAGCATGAGCGTAAAAAGCTTGAGATAAAAGGACGAAAAGGTACAAAGCCTGGAACGCTATTAAAGCAACAAATAGCTATACGCACGTGGGCAGAGTGGGATGAAAATTGCCCTGGTTTTATGGAGATTGATCTGGTTGCCCATGAGGGAGGAAATAGCCGGGGAGATTTTGCTCAAACATTAAATATGGTGGATGTTTGGAGCGGTTGGACAGAACTTGTGGCAATCAAAAACAAAGCTTCAAAATGGGTAAGAGAAGCCATAGAAAAGTCAAAGGAAGACTTTTGATTTACGGGGAATTGATTCTGATACCGGTGCTGAATTTATTAATCATCCTCTACGCGATTGGTGTGAGAAGCACCAGATAAAATTTACAAGGGGGAGAAGCTCCCGTTCCAATGATAACTGCTACGTTGAGCAGAAAAACTATTCCATAGTCCGCCAGAATGTTGGATACTTCCGCTACGATACCGAGGAAGAAGTCTACTACTTGAACCGACTCTATGCGTATCTCAGGCTTTATGCCAACTTTTTCAACCGTTATGAAAATGACAGAGAAAAAGAGAATCGGAAGCAAGGTAAAAGAAGCATGATGATATTAAAACTCCCTACCAACGGCTTTTAGAAAGCTCTTATGTAAGTGTGGCACAAAAGGAACGCCTAACAAGGCTTTATAAGGCTCTCGATTTGTTTCACCTAAGACAAAAAATTACAGCTTGCCAGAGAAAACTTTTCAGCCTTCAAAAGAAAAAGAATGTAAAAAACAAAAATTTGGAGGAAACTGTATGGAATTTTTGAGTACTTTTTTTTATGAGGCAATGATTCGAATTTCGAGTACTTTTTTATTTGACGCAACGGGGAGGATGCTTCATAATAAAAGTACTCGAAAAGGGAACGTTGCTTCAAAATAAAAAAGTACTTTAAATTTGTGTAAAATAATCCAGTTCAAAGAACTGGAGGTAAAAGGTGGAGCTTGATGTTTGAAAGGAGACCTATTTACAGGGAAACGGCGAAAGAGTATCAAAAAGCCAGCAAAAAGGAGAAAAAGGAGATACTGGATTACTTTGTGAGGATAACAGGTTTAAAAAACCGAAACTATGCCGCCAGGCTCTTGAGGCAGCACGGAAAAACCATCTATGTAGGCAAGAAAAATTACCTTAAAGCCGACATAGCCAAGAAGGGCAAAAGACCTGGCAGAAAGAAAAAATTCGGCGAAGAGGAACTAAAACTTCTAAAAAAGGTCTGGGAAATTGAAAACTACATGTGTGGCAAACGCTTAAAGCCGATTCTCAATGAAGTTTTAGATAATCTCTTAGCAAACGGGCATTTCCAGGGTTTTCAACAGGCTATAGAAAACTTGCGCCATATAAGTGCTTCAAGTATTGACCGACTTTTGAAACATGAGCGTAAAAAGCTGTCGAAAACAATTTAAAATGTCACACTTTGTGCAAATAGAAATGTCACCTTTTAAAATACTGCAACTAAAAAAACGAGAGGTTGCAGATGAGAGAGGTGATAACGATGACACTTAAAGCACAGAAGAGGGCAAAAATACTGGAGATGGTAAAGAACAAGAAAATCAAGCAGAAAGATGCTGCAATAATACTGGGGATTTGCAGAAGGCAACTTATTCGAATTTTTAAAGAATATTTATCAAAGGGTGATGAAGCCCTCAATCACAAATTAATAGGCAAACCGGGGAATCACAGAATTAGCAGTGATATCAAAGAGAAAATTATGCAGATAGTACGGAATAATTATAAAGGTTTTAAGCCGACATTTATAGCTGAAAAGCTTTATGAGGAACATCATATAAAAATAGAGCATCAACGCTTCGTTTATGGATGATGGAAACAGGATTGTGGAAGAAAATAAGAAAACTGCGAAACACCGTACCAGAAGGCCGAGAAAAGAGCATTTTGGAGAAATGATTCAAATGGACGGCAGCATTCACGACTGGTTTGGGACAGGCAAAGAAGTCTGTCTGATGAATATGGTGGATGATGCTACAGGCATCTTACGGTCTTTTCGACACAGGAGAAACGACACAAGTAGCGCTGCAATGTTTGTTTGACTGGATAATGAAATACGGTATTCCTTATTCGATCTATTGTGATTATAAAAGCCTGTTCTATACGAAACGGGAAGCGACCATAGAAGAACAGCTTGCAGGGAATTGCCTCTAACAAAGTTTGGAGAGGTCTGCCATAGGCTGGGGATAGAAATGATATATGCCCATAGTCCCCAGGCAAAAGGATCATAGAGAGATGGAATGGGATCCATCAGGACAGGTTAATAGCAGAAATGAAACTAAAAACATAAAGGATATTGACAGTGCCAATCGTTTTTGAAAGAATATTACTGGGAAAAGAATAACCGAAAATTTAGTAAAAAACCTCTGTCGGATGAAGATTTTCATATTGCATTAATGCCTGATCAGGACTTAAGGAACTATGTTTGTTATACGGCCGAGTGCAAAGTCTATAGAGATTATACAATAAAGTTTTCTAAAAGAATATACCAGATTGAAAAGAAACAACCTATAGCCATAAAACCCGGGGACAATGTTATCTTAAAAACCTGGCTTGATGGAAGTATACATATTTTTAAGAAAAATATCGAATTGAACTTTTTTGAAATAGATGATTATGGTCGTAGAGTTTCGGCATAAAAAAGTGACATTTCTATTTCAATAAAAAGGTGACATTTTAATTTATTTGAGGCAGTGTATACTTAATTGTGTCTGGTAGGAAAAAGATAACCTCCTGTGATAATATAAATAAAACTATCACAGGAGGCCAGATATGATTGAGACGAAGAATATTTTAGAGCTATTCAAACCAATTGTCAAGGAAGTATTAGAGAGTATGTTAAAAGAGGAAAGAGAGATTTACCTGGAAAACAATCCTCCCACAAAAGGCAATGGCTTTTACGAAAGGGATTTAAAGACAGCTTTTGGCGAGCTTACAGCCATACGTGTTCCAAGAACAAGGGATAATGGATTTAAAAGTGCCCTTCTTCCCTATCGCAAACGCATCACAGAAGACTTAGATGCATTAATCAGGGCTATGTTGATATCAGGAATGTCAACAAGGAAGATAGCAGAAGTTTTAAAAGAGCTTTATGAAATAAAGATTTCTTATGCTAACATCTCAAGGATAAGCCAGGTAGGCATAGAAGAGATTCAGAAGTGGCGTAGTCGCCCTCTCATGGAAGAATATGCCGTGGTATTTCTGGATGCTATGGTGTTTCCTATCAAGAGAGACAGGGTAGAAAATGAATCAATATATGTAGCTATAGGCATTACACCTGAGGGAAGACGGGAGATTTTAGGATACTACCTGCCAGGAGGCATGGAAAGTGCTTATAACTGGCGGGAAATTTTGCTGATATAAGAGAAAGAGGTGTCAAACAGATTCATTTTATTGTCTCTGATGGCTTAAGTGGTATGAAAACGTCATAACAGAGATATATCCCCACGCAAAGTATCAGCCCTGTGTAGTCCATGTCATGAGAAACATACTGGCTAAAGTGAGAGTTCAACACAGAAATATCATTGCCACTGAAATAAAAGAGGTATTTCATGCCAAAGACAAACAGGAGGCAGAACAATTGTTTATGAAATTTACACAAAAATGGAAAAATATCTATCCCAACTTAATGAATAACCTCTTGACAATAAGAGAGAATATATTCACTTACATGGAATTACCTGAAGGAATACGAAGCATGGTGTATACAAACAATGCCCTGGAAAGACTCTTTAAAGAACTTAAAAGGAGATTAAAAACAATGGAAATGTGTCAAAGCGAGGCTTCAGCTGAGAAATATCTTTACCTGTTATTAAGATACCAAAATGAGAAGTTCTTAAAAAGAAAGTTAAAAAATTGGGAGTATTACTTTCAACTCTATCGTGAGCAACACTCATACACCAAAGAAAATATTCACAGCGAGGTTATCCTATGACTAGACACAATTTTCTTGACACAATGGTTTATGAAACAAAAAAGTTTTTGGGTAAGTATTTTGAATGCGGTGCTCGTTGTAGCAACAATTGCAGTGAATGCTCTCGCCGTGTTGTTACCACTCAATGGAAAAGATACAGGAGCGCTTTCTGACCAGTATCCCAATCTGTTTGTTCCTGCAGGGATTACTTTTTCTATCTGGAGTGTAATCTTTGTTCTTTGGGTGGTGTATGTGATTTATCATATTATTGTGGCGTTGAATGACCAGAGAAGAGCTGAGAAGTATATACCTTCTCAAGTGGCTTTTGCACTTTCCTGTCTTTTGAATATGGGTTGGCTTTTTACGTGGCATTATGAACTTTTAGGGCTTTCCGTTATTGTGATGCTTGCTCTTCTTGTGACGCTTTTGTTTATTTTTGTTTTTCAGCGTAAGCAAGAGGTTTATGGTCAAATTGGGTTAGCAGCTGTCTTACCCATTGATGTTTATGCAGGCTGGATTACTGTAGCCACGATAGCGAATATAACAGCTTTGTTGGTTTCCCTGGGATGGAATGGATGGGGAATTAGTCAGGATGTGTGGGCAATGTTTATGATAGCTGTTGGCGCTGTTGTGGGAATTATTGTTCTTCTTCGGTATCAGGCGATAGCTTATGCAGCCGTGATTGTATGGGCGTATCTTGGGATTATTATCAAGCGCTCGGCGAGTGAACCAGTTTACCATAATATTATCTGGACGAGTTGGATTGCTATAGGTATTCTTGTCATTTTTATGATTCAATCAGTGTTTGTTATGGTGCTGGGCAGGAAGATGAGAAAAGGCTGAAATAGCTAAAGGGACAACCTTACTTCTCCTACGATTGTCGCGAGAAAACTCTCTATGATAATGGGCTTCTCGTAAAAAGAGGAGTTGCTTATAAAAGCGTTTCGGATTGTCTGTAGCTTGTAAGGTTATTTTTTATGTTCCTTGGGGTAGTGTTTATTTTTTCTCCCAGAAACATGACGTATACACTACCTTTTATTTAAAACAATTCGAAAACTTGATTTTTTGATAATTTTATGTTATAATAAACTTGCTTTTGCGGGTGTAGTTCAGTGGTAGAGCGTCAGCTTCCCAAGCTGAATGTCGCGGGTTCGAATCCCGTCGCCCGCTCATGGGAGCCTGGAAGAGATACTTCCAGGCTTTTTTTGTCCCTATCAAAGAACGTTGTTGTAGAGGGATGGTTTTTTACTTAAGAGGAAGTTCAATAACCTCGTAGGTTCTTGGACCTGGCACCATGTCCCTGGTGTACACTGTCCACATCCATGGAAAACTATCCCAAAAACGGCTTAAAAGCATCTTTTGTCTTTCATGATCCATTTCGAGCATAACATCATCAAAGAGCAGCAGAGGAATCCTTGCCTGATCACGTAGGATGGTTGCGACGGTGATTTTGAGCAGAAGAGCCAAAGCTCGTTTTTGTCCCTGCGAGGCAAAATGTCGGAAAATCTTCTCTCCTTCGCGTATCTCAAAAGTGTCACGATGAGGACCAACGAGGGTGAGTTTTTTCTGGGATTCGAGTTCTCGTGTGTGGAAAAGAGCCTGCCCAAAACTCTCACGGATCTCTTTTTCTATACGGAAGGTATTGAGCATACGAAGTTCGAGTTTTGTGCCATAGAGTTCGTAGTAATATTCCTGCAGACGAGCGGAAATCTTCCGTAAATAAAAAAGTCTTTTTTCGATAATCTGACTCCCAAAATCTATGAGCTGTCTATCCCAGATGCGAGCATCTGATGGAGAAATACGAAGTTGGGCATTGCGTTGTTTGAGTACCCGATAGTAGCTAAGCCAGAGAGAGCGATATTCACTGTCCAGGGTGGTTAGTATCTGGTCAAGGATCCTTCTTCTCCCTTCAGAGCCTCCGTAGAGGAGGATGGTATCATCCGGGAGAAAGACCAAAACAGGATGGTGCTGACGGTATTCTTTCGCTGTGACGGTTTTGCCATTTTTTCTATAGAGGCGTGTTGTTGAGGTATAGCCAAAGTGATACTCATTATGATCGAGAATCCCCCGAAGGGAAAATCCCTGTCCTCCCCAGGATATAGCTTCCTGAAGATTGTTCGTACGAAAAGAATCTCCTGTTAACCAGATGGAGATTGCCTCAAGGAGATTGGTTTTTCCACTTCCGTTGGGACCAATGATGACCGTTTTTTCAGAGAGTGTGGGAAAACGCGTCTCACTATAATTGCGGAAGCCAACGATCTCAAATCTCTCGATCATGAATGAGAAGGTTTCTTGAGTCGAATGTGTTTTTTGGAGAAGAGTTTTTTCTCCAGGTAACTAAGTCCTTCACTCGGCTGGATATGATCTCGATGAAGCACGACTTTCCCCTGAAGTGTTTTTACTGCACGATGGGGTTCAAGGTGGGTATACTCTACGATCCTTTCTATAGCAGCAAACTCATCGGCAGGTGGTTCACTCTCAAAAAGAGCCTGGTATATAGCCCCGTTAAACTTAAAGGGAGAAGCCGTGCTACAGATGAGCGTAGGGACTTTTTTCTCTTCGTCTTCCCAGTATTGTTTGAGTCCATGGTAAGCTACGGCAGTATGAGGATCAAGGAGATAGTTTTCTTTGTGGTAAACCTCACGGATCGTTTCAAGGGTTTGAACCTCGGAGGTCCAGTAGCCAGACATCACTTCTCTTATCGCAGCAAGTGTGGTACTATCTACCTTGAAACGTCCCTGTTGCTGGAGTTCCATATACCAGTTTTGAATTTTAAGAAAGTTGTGTTTGGTGACTTCCGCCAGGAAGCGCTCCAGATTCGAAGATATGAGGATATCCATCGAAGGACTGTAGGTCTTATAAAACGGACGTTGTCGGTCATAGACGCCGGTACGGAGAAAATCGGTAAGAACATTATTCTGATTCGAAGCACAGATAAGCCTGCGTATAGGCAGTCCCATGCGTTTTGCGTAGTAGGCGGCAAGGATATTCCCAAAATTTCCGGTAGGAACAACAACATCGATTTCATGCCCAATACCAAGTCCGAGCTTACGGATGAGCTGGACATATCCCCACACGTAGTACACGATCTGTGGGGCGAGTCTTCCCCAGTTGATAGAATTGGCCGAGGAGAGCTTATACTGTCTTGTTGCAAGTTTTGACTTGAAATCCTGATTTGCAAAGATTTCTTTCACCATCGTTTGACAGTCATCAAAATTCCCTTCGACAGCGATAACCCTGGTGTTTACGCCTTCGGTGGTGAGCATCTGGAGTTTCTGGACGAGACTTACCCCCTCATCGGGGAAAAACACATAGATTTCTGTTCCGGGAATGTTTTTAAACCCTTCGAGAGCAGCTTTTCCCGTGTCTCCTGAGGTGGCTACGAGAATGATAGTGACGGTTTTTTGATTGAGCTTTTTCTTGGCAATAACAAGCCAGTGAGGCAAAATTTGAAGCGCCATATCCTTAAAGGCAGCTGTAGGGCCATGCCAGAGCTCAAGGATACCTATATTGTTTGAAAGTACAGTAACAGGGGCTATTTCTGGCGTATCAAAGTTGGTACTCCTGTAAGCAACCTCAAGGGAAGATCGGAGTTCTTCTTCAGTAAAATGCTTCTCTCCATGGCAAAAATAGGGTTCAAGAACCCGATACCCTATCTCACGGTAATCGTTTGTATGGAGGAGAAAAGAAAAATTCATTTCTGGAATATTTTCCGGAAGGAAAAGTCCACCACGTGGGACCATGCCTGTAGTGATCGCTTCGCTTATACCAATTTCCGGGTAATTGCCTCTCGAACTGATATATCTCATGGATAACCTCAATGCTTTCTCTAAGTAATAAGTATAAGCCAAAAAACAAAAAAACGCAAATTCCCGAATTGCTTCATAATAAAAGTACTCGAAAAGGGAACGCTATTGCAAAATAAAAAAGTACTCCAAATCTGTGTATAAAATAATCCAGTTCAAAGAACTGGAGGTACAAGGTGGAGTTAGCGATGTTTGAAAGGAGACCTATTTACAGGGAAACGGCGAAAGAGTATCAAAAAGCCAGCAAAAAGGAGAAAAAGGATACTGGATTACTTTGTGAGATAACAGGTTTAAAACCAAGAAACTATGCCACCAGGCTCTTGGGCAACACGGAAAAACCATATATGTAGGCAAGAAAAATTACCTTAAAACCGACATAGCCAAAAGAACAAAAGATTGAAAGAAAAAATTCAGCGAAGAGGAACTAAAACTTCTAAAAAAGGTCTGGGAGAATTGAAAAACTACATGTGTGCAAACGCTTAAAGCCGATTCTCAATGAAGTTTTAGATAATCTCTTAGCAAACGGACATCTCCACGGTTCTCCACAGGCTATAGAAAACTTGCGCCATATAAGTGCTTCAAGTATTGACCGACTTTTGAAGCATGAGCGTAAAAAGCTTGAGATAAAAGGACGAAAAGGTACAAAGCCTGGAACGCTATTAAAGCAACAAATAGCTATACGCACGTGGGCAGAGTGGGATGAAAATTGCCCTGGGTTCATGGAGATTGATCTGGTTGCCCATGAGGGAAAATAGCTGGGAGACTTTGCTCAAACATTAAATATGGTGGATGTTTGGAGCGGTTGGACAGAGCTTGTGGCAATCAAAAACAAGGCTTCAAAATGGGTAAGAGAAGCCATAGAAAAAGTCAAAGGAAGACTTCCTTTTGATTTACGGGGAATTGATTCTGATACCGGTGCTGAATTTATTAATCATCCTCTGCGTGATTGGTGAGAAGCACCAGATAAAATTTACAAGGGAAGAAGCTCCTGTTCCAATGATAACTGCTACGTTGAGCAGAAAAACTATTCCATAGTCCGCCAGAATGTTGGATACTTCCGCTACGATACCGAGGAAGAAGTCTACTACTTGAACCGACTCTATGCGTATCTCAGGCTTTATGCCAACTTTTTCAACCGCTATGAAAATGACAGAGAAAAAGAGAATCGGAAGCAAGGTGCAAAGAAGCATGATGATATTAAAACTCCCTACCAACGGCTTTTAGAAAGCTCTTATGTAAGTGAGGCACAAAAGGAACGCCTAACAAGGCTTTATAAGGCTCTCGATTTGTTTCACCTAAGACAAAAAATTACGGCTTGCCAGAGAAAACTTTTCAGCCTTCAAAAGAAAAAGAATGTAAAAAACAAAAATTTGGAGGAAACTGTATGGAATTTTTGAGTACTTTTTTTTATGAGGCAATGATTCGAATTTCGAGTACTTTTTTATTTGACGCAACGGGATTCCGACATTCCTCAAAAATAGGCTACGAGCAAATCTCTTGTTTTCTCATAATTGACAGAAAAGGCTATTCTCCTTTCAACCTCTTGTAGTTCAGAATCGGAAAACTGTTTTGATAAGCCAAAGAGACCAAATGAATCAAGAAGGTGAGCTTACTTCTTTTCCCATGTGGCATTGTAGAAATTTTTTCCCTTGCTATTACTTTGTTTCAGTTTAAAAAAGGTATAGCTCTTACCTTATCACAGTTTTGAAACCTGAGCTAAAACTGCAACAAGGGAAGAGCATTTCCTGCAAGTTTTAGACTTCCTATTTACCCCCTGGTTTTTATGTCTCTCTCGTGGATATATCAAAATTGCTCTTACCATGTTGCAGTGAAAAAGTCAATAGCTTCTTCCCTGCAAAAAGCGAAAAGTTTTTAAAGTTTTGTTAAAGAGATGTGCTCTTCCCATATCACAGCTAAAACTTGAGGTCAGACACTCTTACCCTGTTTTATGTTATAAGATTAAATAAAAAGACAAAGATTAATCTGAGAGAAAGAATTTTATACACATCGTTAAACTTTCAGAAAAAAGAGAATCGTTTGCGAAGAACTCTCCAGGGTTTATCATCATACATTTAAAAGGGGAGATTTTATAGATGAAGCTTCTCATCTTGTAACGGAATTTATTTTTGAAAAAAGACGATACCTCTCGAGCTCAAAAGGATTTATTTTTTCACAAAGAAGCTTTTTTCCTGACAGCGGTCTGTTTCATATTGAAGAGTTACATGCGCAATACCAAATTCGAAGAGTTCTTGTTCTACTCTTTTCCCGATTTCACATGCCTCCGAAAGGTTTCTATCGTCCATTTCAATGTGGGCTTCGAGATAGATAGTATGTTCGTCAGATCGCCAGGTGTGAACATGATGGATATTTTTTACGCCGGGGACTTTCTCAATGGCCTGTCTCATTTTTTCATAATCCAGAGGAGCTGCTGCTTGCATGAGTATTTCCACCGTCTGTTTTACTACTTTCCAGGACTCTCGCATCATCCATAGGGCTATGAACGTGGAAAGAAGCGGATCTATCCACGTCGCCGAAGGTAGAAGCCACATAACTATGCCTCCCGTAGCAACAGCAAGAGAGAAAAACGCATCCGATAACAGATGGAGGTAAGAAGAACGCATGTTAAGACTTTCTTTTGCATCCTGATGGAGAAGGAAACTTGAAAGACCATTCGCTACGAAGGTAACCAGCCCTACGAGAGTCATCCCTAGGGCACTTGTTTCTGTTGGTGAGAAAAAACGTTCTATGGCCTCTCGAATAACGAGTACAGAAATCCCTATAAGCACAAGAGCATTCACAAGAGCCGCGAGAATCTCGGCTCGTTTATAGCCGTAGGTGTGTTTCTCGTCCGAAGAGCGTTTTCCAAGGTTTTTTGTCCAGAAACTCAAGCCCAAAGCGCCTACATCGCTTAGATTATGGAGAGCATCTGCTACCAGGGCCAGGCTCCCCGCGACAAATCCTACCACTACTTCAAAAAGGGTAATACCCCCGTTGAGGAAAATAAGAATCCAGAATTTTTTGCTTTCCGCATGATCATGATTATGCATACAGCCTCTTGAATGCGAGAATGGTGATATTATAGGGGAAAACGCTTTTTCTGTCAATTGTTATGCTATTTTCAGGGAATAATGGGGTATCTTTTTCTTGCTTCTTCACGGCCATACATCTGAAAATGCCACCATTCTGTTTCGATAGGAGAAAAACCAGCCTGGATCATGATTTCACGGAGAAGAAGGCGATTGCTTAGTTGCGTTTGGGAGAGTCTTCCATCCTGGAGAAATCGCTTCTCATACTTTGGTGAGGCAAGTTCACCAAAAAAATCTACCGGAGTTCCCATGTCAAGCTCCTGACCTGTTTCGTCGACAAGAGACACATCAACTGCCACACCATAGTTATGAAGGGAGCCTCTTTCTGGGGAAGCTACATATATACTTTGTGGTGTATTTTTGACCTTTTCCCACATTTTTCTCTGAACGGAGAGAGGGCGAGCAGCATCGTAAACAACAATTCTATATCCCGGTCTTTTTTGTTCAAGAAGGTTTTGTGCAGCGACGAGTCTCTGAGCGGCTTCTAAAACAAGATACGCTTTTTCGAGATCACCATACACATCCTCTCCGAGAAAGTTGTTGGTGGTAGAGTAAATAAGACGAACAAGAATACGTCCTTCACTAAGCTCACTCACATCAACGAGTCCCTGGTACGGAAAGATGGGAGAGGTTTTGGTCCACGATATCGAGAAAACCAGCCAACCAGCCAGGATAAGAGTTTTTGTTATTTCTCTCATGAGGTTATGATAATGTCTTTTTGGCTTTTTTGCAAAAAAACTTTTTATTCTCTATGATATATCGGCGAAGGAGAAAAACCACCTATGCAGACGGCTTTCTTTCGAAGAATATTCTTTTTTGTTTTTGTACTTTTTCTTCTCCTTTTGGTAGGTACAGTGGGGTACATGAGTCTTGAAGGCTGGCATTGGTTTGACGCTCTTTATATGAGTGTGATTGTTGTTACTACCCTTGGCTTTCAGGAGATTCATCCTCTTTCTGCAGGGGGAAGATTTTTTACTATTCTCTATTCCCTCGGTGGTATTATTGTTTTTGTCGGGATTTTGAGTTTACTGGGAGTTCAGATCATCGAGAGCTATCTCTCCATAGACAACAGGAGGAAACGTATGCTTCGAGAGCTTTTTATGATTCGTCAGCATTATATCGTCTGCGGGTGTGGCAAGGTAGGCAAACATGTTATAGAGACGCTTTTGCGAAACAAGAAACGTTTTGTGGGAATTGATATTGACCCCAAAAACTTCGAGCGTTTAAAACAGGAATACACGCTTGAGAACAACTGGCTTCTCGAGGGAGATGCCACTGATGAGGATGTGCTTTTACAGGCGGGCATTGATCGGGCAACGGCCATCTTTTGCTGTGTTCGTGATGATATCAAAAACCTTTTTATTGCCATGTCGGCAAAACAGCTCAATCCTCATATTAAAATCGCAACGTATGTGATTGATGAGAAAAATATCCGTAAGTTTCAGCAGATTGGTGTGGATGAGATTATCTCTGGGGATTTTCTCATTGGGCGCCATCTTGCCTCAACCATGCTCAATGAGCATTTTCTCTCCTTTGTCGGAGAGCTGGAATCATCCCCTGAAGAAAGTGTTTTTGTCGGAGAGGTGGTTATCGAACCAGACTCTTTTCTGATCGGCAAAAGTCTTCGTGATGCTGATATCTACCAAAACGTAGGGCTCCTTGTTTTTGCTATTCGGCGGGGAAGTACAACCTTCTACAATCCACATCCTGGAAATACCATTCTTGAGAGCGGAGATAAGCTTGTGGTTTTTGGGGAGAGGGAGAAAATCCAGGCTTTGGATAAATATGTGAATGGATAAAAACAGGCTGGCAAAAGCCAGCCTGCTTCCTGGAGAGTTCGGTTTTTTATTTTGTTAGAAGGTGAAGTTAACGTCGAGTCCTACTTTGAAACCACTAAAATTGAAAGGAACCGCATTACCATTTTCTTCTATCACTTCACCTTCCTTCAAAATAGTTATTCCCATTATAGAAACGTCTTTTGTTGCCTTCATCTCGCTTACATTTGCCAGTCTATAACCAGCAACAATTCCAATTCCTATCTGCGGAGTTATCTGGTAACCCAAACCACCATCGACATTCCACACAAGGGTTTGTCCTGCGAAGGGGGCTGCTATTTCTCCAGAAAGATATATAGTTTGCTGGCCGGAGGCCCATCCCCATCCTGCCGAAGTACCGACAGTCCAGTAGATTTCGCGGGTAATCATCCCTTTGTATGAGAGATATCCCATAAGAGAAAGGAGAGAAAAGTCAAGACTTAAGAGTTTTGTGCCGTTTTCCACAAGATTTCCTTGAAAGGCGGAAAGATATTCAATGAAAGGCGGAAAGATATTCAATTTTTCCACCAAGAGAGAGACCCTTTATCACTTCTATTCCAACACTTCCGCCTACTATCCAGCCAGAATCAACTTTTTTTGATTCTGCGTTGGTGATATCTTCATTGACCTTTTCCATAGCTAGTGTTGTCCAATCACCGTACACCTGAAACACCACACCACCGAACACCCAGGAAGAAACCAACAAAAGTACCAGAGAGAGATAAATTTTTCGCATGCTTACCTCCTTAAAATTTTTTAGAGTATTTTCCTGTAAAAATAATAGCATCATTTCTTTTTTTTTTTTCAAGTATTTTTTAGAGAAAATTTTATCCCTTTGTCTTCTTCAATTTTTTCAATTGTTGCTTTTCCGCTCTTTTTTCTTTACAATATATCTTATTATATATTATAAAGAATCAGAGACAAGGAGTATTCATGGTTCGAACTCGTTTTGCCCCGTCGCCTACAGGACAGATTCATGTAGGCAATGTTCGTACCGCGCTTTTTGCCTATCTTTATGCGAAAAAGCACGGTGGTCAGTTTGTTTTGCGTATTGAAGACACAGATCTCGAACGTTCTGAGGAGATCTATACTCAAAAACTCATGGAGGATCTTCATTGGCTTGGTTTGTCGTGGGACGAAGGACCAGATGTAGGGGGGCCATATGGTCCTTATACCCAAAGCGAACGTCTCTCCATCTATCAAGAGTATGCTCAGAAACTCATTGATGAGGGAAGAGCCTACTACTGCTATTGTACCCCCGAAGAGATCGAGGCATCGAAACAGAAGCTTCTTGCCGAGGGAAAACCTCCTCACTATGATGGACGGTGTAGGTATCTTACCGCTTCTCAGCGTAGGGCGTTTGAGGCGGAAGGGAGAAAACCGGTTATCCGTTTTGTGGCGTATGACCAGGAGTATATTCTTCAGGATGTGGTCAAAGGAGAGGTGCATTTTCCACGGGGGATGGTAGGGGATTTTGTGATTATTCGTTCAAATGGTCTGCCTGTCTATAACTATGCTGTTGTGATCGATGACTATCTCATGAAGATTACGCACGTCCTGAGAGGCGATGATCACCTTTCGAATACGGTGAGACAACTCATGATTTATCAAGCCCTTGGTGCTACACCACCGGTGTTTGGTCATATGGCACTGGTTCTTGGGCCGGATAAGCAGAAGCTTTCCAAACGTCATGGTGTTACCAGTGTTGACGAGTTCAGGCGATTGGGGTATCTTCCCGAGGCTTTGCTGAATTATCTTGCGCTTTTGGGCTGGTCGAGCCCGGATGGAAGAGAGCTTCTCTCAAAGGATGAACTTGTTGAGCTTTTTGATCTTGATAGGCTTTCTTCGAGTCCGGCTGTGTTTGACTACGATAAACTTCACTGGATTTCCAAACACTATATTATTCAGATGCCTCTTGAGAAACTTTACAGGGAGGCTATTCCTTTTTTTGTAGAGACGGGCTGGGTTACCGAAGAGGAGCTTCAGGATCCGGCGAAGCAAAACTTCTTTATGGGGGTACTGGATCTGATTCGGGGATATTGTAGCCGTCTCTCTGACATCAAAAATCATCTTGTCTACTTTTTGCGGGAGGATTTTCCTATTGAAGCAGAAGCCGAGCCTTTTTTGAAGCTTGAGACCACTCCAAAAGTGTTGCAGGCGTTTTATGAGAAGCTTCAGGCGGAAACAAGGGATGTGGATGAGCTTGTTTTTCGTGAGATGGCGATGGAGATGATGAAGGAACTCGGTGTGAAAGGGAAAAACTTCTTTCTCCCGTTGAGGATTGCTATTACGGGCCGTGTATCAGGACCTGAGATATATTTTATCCTTCCTCTTATTGGCAAGCAAAAGGCGCTTGCGAGAGTTGAGAATCTTTTGCAGCGTCTTCAAGCGGGGCATTGACCATGCCAAAAAAGGTTGTTCTTCTCGGGGGCACAGGTTCGATAGGTTCCTCGGTGCTGAGTATTATTCGCTCTTATCCCGAGGAATTTCAACTTCTTGGTCTTAGTGGTCATAGTCAGAAGGAGAAGATACGAGCCCTGGTAGAAGAGTTTCATCCAGCGTATGTTTGTCTACCTGAACTTCCGGAGTGGAGAGAGAACTACAGGGGTATAAACTTCCTCTCAGGTGAAGAGGGCTTGAATATTCTTGCTTCTCTTCCTGAGGCGGATATGGTTGTTATTGCCATTGCTGGTCTTGCGGGGCTTGGTCCCACGATGGCGGCTATTCAACATCAGAAACATCTGCTTTCTGCAAATAAAGAGTCTATTGTGGCGGCAGGTCCACTTATCAATGCCTCACTGGATGCAACCAATCGTCAGATTATTCCTCTGGATAGTGAACACAATGCTATTTTCACCCTCTTAACCCGTTTTGAAAGGGAATCGGTAAAAAACATTATCCTTACTGCTTCTGGTGGCCCATTTTTTAAAAAACCTGCCGATAGTCGCACCTCTCTTCAGGATGTTCTCAAGCACCCCACATGGAGTATGGGAAGCTACATTACCGTGAATAGTGCCACCATGCTCAATAAAGGGTTTGAGGTTCTCGAGGCACATTATCTGTTTCGTATCCCTTTTGAGAGTATTCGTGTTCTTATCCATCCTCAATCGCTGGTGCATGGGATTGTCGAACTGACAGATGGGACACAGGTTATGGTCGCCTCTCCCAGTGACATGCGCTATCCGATAGGGATGGCAATGTTCTATCCCCGTATACCCCCGCGTTCAGAATCTTCTTTCTCTCTTGTCGTAAAGCCGTTAGAGTTTTTTGATATCCCGGAAGGGAGGTTCCCTCTTTTAAAGCTTGCCTATGAAATGGGCAAAAAGGGAGGACTTTTTCCTCTGGCATTGAATGCCCTTAACGAGGAGATTGTGGGAGCATGTCTTGAGCATAGGATACGATTTATTGATATAGAGATACTTATTGAAAAAGGACTTGAAAGGTTTAGTGCTAGTGAGGAAGCAAGACTTTCTCTTTCATGGGAATCGCTTTTTCCTGCGGAGAAAAAAGCCCGTGCTATCGCTCAAGAGCTTATTGAGGAGCGGCAACGTGCTAACTAAGCTCTCCTCGGAGCAACAGAATCTTCTTGATGTGTATAAAAAGGAGCTTCTTCATTGGAACAAAACCACCAATCTTATAGGCAGATCGACGGAAGCAAGTTTTGACGAAGAACATCTCCAAAACAGTCTGGAGATTATCCCTTTTTTAAAGCCTGATCTCCCCATTATTGATGTGGGAACAGGAGGGGGACTTCCTGGTATTCCGCTGGCGATTGCTCTTCCTGATCGGGAGATTGTGCTGGCCGAAGTGGACAGGAAAAAACTTGCCTTTCTCTATTATATTACTGCGAAGTTGCATCTTGCAAACACCCGTGTGGTGGAGGTTCTGCCTTCTTTTGTATTTTTAGAACCATGTGAGATAGTTTCCAGAGCGTATGGGCCAATTGAAAGGATTCTTCTCTGGACTAGAAGTCATGCTCCGGCGGCAAAGCACTATGTGATTCTCAAGGGTGCGCAGGTGGAAAAGGAGCTTTCCTCTCTTCACCTCAGGGATCTGAGTGTGCATACCCTTTCCCGCGGATGTGTTGTGTGTTTTTCTCTCAATGATAGAAGTGATTGACTTTTTCTTTTCTTTTTCCTATACTAAAATTGAGTATTCAAGGAGGAACCAATGAAAGGTGTCATTGTCGCAGCCGGGTATGGGAGTCGTTTTCTTCCTTTGACGAAGACGTTACCCAAGGAGCTTCTCCCTCTCTATGATAAGACCCTTCTCGATATGATTCTGGATGAGTTTGAAGAGGCAGGGATCAGGGATATCATCATCATTACCAGTCGGAGAAAAAAAGTTCTGGAAGATTATCTTGATAGAGAGATAGAACTTGAAACGGTATTTACGCGGGAAAAGAAAACAAAACACCTTGATGCTATTAAACCAAGAGATGTGAACATTACTTTTATCCGGCAACAGGAGATGAAAGGGACAGGACATGCGTTGCTTCTTCTTAAGCCCTGGATAAAGGATGAACCTTTTGTGGTGGCGTATCCTGATGATATCGTGCTTCACACCCCTGGTCTTTCCTCGCAGCTGCTCACAATGTATGCGAAACATCCTTCGAACTATCTCGTCGTTCGCGAAGAGCATGAGAATATCAGCCGCTATGGGGTAGTAGCCGGAAAGCTTGAGGGGGAAACGGTTTCTGTTTCTCGTATTGTGGAGAAACCTGCTCCTCAGGATGCTCCCAGTAACTGGGTATCCATAGGGCGGTATCTCTTTGAGCCTGAGCTTCTCTCTCTTCTGGAGGAGGGCTGGAGGCATCATACGACAGGAGAATTTTATCATATCGATGCGATAAATACCCTTGCTTCCCGGGGGAAGATGCGTGCTCTTCCCATGCAGGGGATGATGCTTGATACGGGCGAACCAGAGAGTTATCTCTATTCGCTTTTGCTTTATTGCCAGCACCATCCAAAGGCATCACAGGTAGTGAAACGTTTTTTTGAAAAGGACTACCAAAAGGAAATATAGAGTTTTGTTTGTTGTTTGAGTGGAGAGATGAAAGTATAAGGAGGAGAGTATGCGATATCTCTTTTTGGTTCTTCCTTCTCTTGTTTTTGGGCTTACGATTTACAGCCCCAAGGCAGCACCAGCTTTGCCCCTTGTAAGACTTACCAATGAGGTCAATGTGGTTTTTTATCAGGATGTTACCACAGAGGTTTTGCCCCTTTTAGTCAAAAGGGAAGAGGCACTTTTTATCATTCCTGCTAATGTAGCATCCAAGCTTTACGCTAAAATGTCTGATCTTCGTTTGGTTGGGATCACCTCAGTGGGGATGCTGGCTCTTCTGACTACCAATGAGTTATATACAAACTGGCGGGATCTCAGTGGAAAGCAGGTCCATATTGGGGCTCCTGGCTCTTCGCCTGACGTGGTCAGTCGGGTACTTTTTAGACAGGCAGGAGTTCGGCCGGAGATTCTTTACGGGGATTCCCCGCAGATAGCTCAGCTGATGATGGCAGATAAGATTGAAAATGCTGTGCTTCCCGAACCCCTTGTCTCTCTTGTTCTTGCTAAAAACCCCAAGGTTCGTATTTTCAAAGTCTATCGTGCCGAATGGGAAACGTTTTTTAAAACAAAAAATGGGATTCCTCAGACAGCCATTGTGGGGTTTAGTGGCTATCTTTCCAGAAATCAGGCAGAGGTAACAAAGTTTTTTCAATCCTATCAACAGGAAGTTGCCTGGGTAAACACGCACCCTGCCGAAGCCAGTCAGGTAGGGGTTGTGGGACTGGGACTTCAGGTGCCCCCGGCTGTGATTGAAAAGGCTATCCCTCACATGGGGCTTACGTATCTTCCTGCTCGTATGATGAGGAAAGAGATTTTGCTTTATTTTCATGAACTTAGGGCTGTAGATGAAAAGACAGTAGGAAACATTCCTGATGATAACTTCTTTGCGTGGTAAGATTTTTTTTGCTTTAGGGGTGGTAATTTTTGTCCTTCTATGGGAGGTGGCGTCTTTTGGGATGGCTTCCTCCCTTTTGCTTCCCTCGCCCTACGAAGTGGCGAAAGAACTACTTCATCTTCTCTGGCAAAGAGAAACCTATGAGCATCTCAGCACAACGCTTATAAGAATAGGGTTGGGGATTGTTTTGAGTGCCTTTCCTGGTATTATTCTTGGTATACTTTCAGGAAGATGGAATGATCTTTATTTTCTTTTTCAACCATGGCTTTTGGTTTTTCAAAGTATTCCAGCGATCGTTTGGGTCCTTCTTTCTCTTTTGTGGTTTCCCCGGGACGTTACACCGGTCGTATTAGCTTTTCTGACCACCTTTCCGCTGTGGGTGCTGGGCATACGGCAGGCAATCCTGAGTGTTCCGGGAGAGCTTCTGGAAATGGTCGATGTTTTTGGGGTTCGGGGAGTGAGGCGGTATTTTGCTCTTTATTTTCCCTATGTGCTTTTTTCTCTTTCAACGACATTGCGGGGGACCATCACTCTCTCTATTAAGATTGTTGTAATGGCTGAGGTGTTGGCTTTTCCTGCTCAGGGGATTGGAGCCCGTCTCTTTTGGGCAAAAACGTATGTTGATATTGTGCAACTCTTTGGCTGGGCGATGCTTCTTCTTCTTTTGAGCTGGGGGATTGATGCTTTGTTTTCTCGACTGATAATTGTTTTGAAACGGTATTTTCATCTGGAGGTGGAATGAGGTTTTGTGAGGATCTTTTTCTCTCTTTTGGGGAGAAACAGATTTTTGAAGGGTTTTCTTTAGATATTTTGCCCGGGATAACGGCTATCCTGGGGCCCTCTGGTTGTGGAAAGACAACCTTTCTTCGGATGGTCCTTGGTCTTGTCAAACCTACCAGGGGGCAGATAGTAACGGTGAGACCGGCGGGAGTGGTATTTCCGGAGCTTCGGCTTATTGACTGGCTCTCAAGTGTTGATAATATACGGCTTATAAATCCAAAATTGGATCTTAAAAAGATTTCTACTACCTTTGATGAGCTTGAGATCGAAAATCCATTTCTTCCTGTTGGAAAGCTCAGTACAGGTCAAAAACAGCGTGTTGCTCTTGCGCGCGCCTGGCTTTTTGGGGGTGAGTGGCTTTTCCTGGATGAGGCTTTTCGGGCTTGGGATGTGGGCTTAAAACAGCGTCTTTTCCCTCGTTTACGATTACAGTGGAAACAAGAAAAAAAACACGTTTTGTTGGTGACGCATGATCTGAGTGAAGCCTTGATGCTTGCAGATAGGGTGATTATCTTTTCCTTTCCGCCGGTAAAGGTGTTAGAGGCGTTTTCTGTGGAAATCTCTGAGAAGGAGCGACAAAACCTCACCCCTGAACATCCGCTTTTCCTGAGACTTGCTCAGAGCCTCAAAACTTATTTTGATCCTATCACCCTCATGAACCAGTTCCATGCATGAGGACCAAGGATAACAACACCTACCATAGCACTGGTAAGACTCGCAATCATCACAGCACCCGCTGCCATATCTTTGATCCGACGAACTGACCCATGTTTTTCTGGTTTGATCACATCACAGATTGCCTCAACAGAGGTATTCACGGTTTCCAGCCCTAAAACAAGTCCAATCGCAAGAAAAATGATAGCCCATTCGATGAAAGTGAGACGAAACAATATTCCTGCAACTATTACCATGGTGGCAACCACAAGATGAAAACGGAAATTTCTTTCGCGAAGGAACACTCTCCTCAGACCTGCGTAGGCGTATATAAAACTTTTCCACCATGGGTGAGAATGACGGCGAAACATGTCTACTCTTCCCTGGGTTGGGACTGGCGGAGCTTGAACTGTTCACGATTGAGGTCGATCAGTTTTGGACCGAAGGGGGAGGAAAAGAGTTCAGGAACAAAATATCCGCCATCTACTACTCCCATAAAGTCTTTGTATTGGACTTTGAGTTTTACATTCACCCAGAAATTGGGAAGGCCGCGCAGGTTGAGGCCCGTGTAGGAGACAACATACTCAAGAGGGGGAGCCTGTCGGATGGTTTGATAGATCTGGACAATATCTTTCATGTTCTCAAGGGTATAATACTTGCCAAAGGTTTTTTCAGCCATCTCCTGGTAAAGGGGTTGACGCCGATTTCCCATGTGAATCACATAGATAGGAACGGCGTTCTGTCTTGCGTAGGTTGTAATGACATCAGGTTCGTACGTGGTAAAAGAATCAAATGATGTCTTGCCTGAGGTAAAGTAAATAATCGCTTTATTGAGATTGACGTTGAGTGTAGAAGTCACTGCGTTGTAGAGGGCTTTGTCGACATCTTTAAGTGGTCCTACGGGATGATTTTTTACCTTTTCAAGAGTGGACAAAAGTGCGGCAGCGTAGGGACCAGTATCCTCTGTGGTGGCTCCAATAAGCGTGAGATCAAGTTTATCCGTTCCTTGCATGGGTTCGATAATTGATTTTAAAAACTCCTGAAGTTCTTCACGGTAGGTGTTCATGGTAGGATCCATTTCGATCACTATTTTGAGGTAAAGTCTATCCCGGTAGTTGTAAGTTTGACCAAGTCTAATAAAGGGCACAAGGGTATTTTCTTCGTAGATGGCGATGTTTTCCTGTCTCAGGTTATAGATGGGATTACCCTCTCGATCCAGAACACGGAAATGAATGAGGTTTTTGGGATACTTGTCAACCCATATTTGGGAGATAAAAACTCCGAGGTTAACGTATTTCATCTGAAGGGGGGTGTAGATAGCCATTTTTGTACTGTTAATGTCTGAAAGATTGAGACGGTATTGTTTATCAATAGCCACGTCGAATGGCCTTTGAAGTGGCTTTTCTTCTGTAGTTAAAGTCTCCATGTCTTCTGTTTGGAGGTTATAGAGATAGATGCCTTTTTTGCTATCTACGATATAGAGAAAATCCCCCTTGAGAGAAAGTCCTCGTGGTTCCTCAATCCCGTTTAAGACGATTTCTCGTATGAAGTTTCCAAAAAAATCATAAACAACAATACGCTTGTTGGCCGTGTCACTTACATAGAGATAACTTCCATCGGAGACTATATCCGTGGGACGGTTGAGTTCCCCTTCTCCTATAGTTTGCACCCATTCTCCTTCGGGAGTAAACTTTTGGATGCGATCGTTGCCGTTGTCTACCACATAAAGATAACCATTCACAATAACAATACCCATGGGCCCGGCGAGATTTGAGGACTGATAGCCATGAGAGCCAAAAGAACCAAGAAGCTTGCCGGTGCGGTTGAAGACAAAGATTTTGTCCTGGGTATAATCAGCCACATAGATTTTTTTGTCATGGAGGAAGATCCCCATAGGAGTAGCAAATACACTTTGTTCCCACCATTTTCGGCCTATAGTGCGGATGACTCTCCCTGTGTTATCTATCTCCGAGATATAACGGTTACCAAGAGAGGAAACGAGGAGAGTATCCTCCTCTTCATCATAAAAGAGGAAAGCCGGTCGGATGACTTTGTGAGCCCCGTCCTTGAGTCCATCATAGAGTTGACTGAGAACGTAGTTCTCATAAAGGGTGTAGTTTTTATCCATGGAGAGCTGGTAATAAAGGTCGTTGAGACGTTGTTTTACCTGATAAGTAGCTCCTCCGAGTTGGATAAGATTTTCCCACTCTTCGATAGCTTGGCGTGTGTAGCCTGCCTGAAGATACGCTTCACCGAGGTAGTAGCGAGCCCGATAGTTGAGAGGATCGAGGTCCAGAGATCTCTGAAAAACCTGAATAGCTGCCTGGTATTGTCGGTTGTAAAAACGCAGCATTCCGACACGAAATTCTCTCTCAGAGAGGATCTGGTTTACGGTTTGTGCTAAAGCTATGCTTGAGACGAGCATGAATATAAGGGTAAGCCAGGCTTTTTTCATGGAAGACCTCCCTCTCTTTTGTTCTTTCATTATAGCATAAAGTGGAAGAAAATTCAAAATACGGCGTAACTTGTAGCATGAGATGTGAAAAAACAGGTATCCGGCGTATGTTTTCTTACTGTTAGGGAGTGAGTTTACTCAGTCCAGTGAGCTTGTGGTACTAAAAGAAGACTTTCGATAAGGAGAGAGCCTTTTCTCCTATTTGGATTTGTGTTTTATTGAGAGCTTTTGTTTTTATTTTACTTTTTTTTCTTTTTGTCTTACAATATATTCTCTATTTTTTCTAAAGAGGTAAGGGATGGAACAGACAGAGAAAAAGCGGCTCGAAGAGGTTTCCAAAAAACTTCGAGCAAATATTCTTATGATGCTCACAGAAGCTGGAAGTGGACACCCTGGTGGTTCTCTTTCGTGTATTGATATTCTTACCTATTTGTTTTTAAAGCAGATGCGTTATGATCCGGCGAATCCTCACTGGCCTGAGAGAGATAGGTTTGTCCTTTCGAAAGGTCATGCAGCACCAGCTCTCTATGCCGTTCTTTCTCATGTGGGTTACTATTCTTCGAATCTCTTAAAAACCCTTCGCAAGCTGGGGAGTCCTCTCCAGGGGCATCCTGATAGCCGTAAGCTTCCCGGGGTAGAGAGTTCCACAGGATCACTGGGACAGGGGATCTCTGTTGCGGGTGGGATGGCACTTGCTGCAAAGATGGATAAACGTCCGTCGCGTGTGTATTGTTTGGTGGGAGACGGAGAAATTCAAGAGGGTCTTGTCTGGGAAGCAGCGATGGCAATAGCGCATTTCAAGCTGGATAATTTCTGTCTTTTTGTGGATAATAATGGGCTTCAGATTGATGGTCTTGTGGATGATGTTATGAATGTTTATCCTATTGGGGAGAAGTTTCTTTCCTTTGGATGGCAGGTATTGAATATTGATGGGCATGATTTTGATGAGATAGAAAAAGCTCTCGAGTTTTTTGAATCTAATCAAGGGAGCGGAAAGCCTACGGCTATTGTAGCTAAAACAGTGAAAGGAAAGTGTGTGAGTTTTATGGAGAATAAGGCTCAATGGCATGGGGTTGCACCATCCAGAGATGATCTCATGAAGGCTCTTGATGAGCTTGGATGTCTTGAGAGTATGGAAGAATGGAATGCGGAGGAAAACTGATGGGAGAGGTTTTAGTTGCTACCCGTGATGTTTATGGGAAAACGCTGGTTGAGATAGGAAGAGAAAATAAAAATCTTGTAGTACTTGATGCTGATCTTTCCGAATCCACCAAGACCGCCATGTTTGCAAAAGAATTTCCTGATAGGTTTTTTAATTTTGGGATAGCTGAGGCAAATATGATGTGTTTTGCGGCCGGACTGGCACTCAGCGGCAAGGTAGTTTTTGCGAGTAGTTTTGCCATGTTTGCAACGTTACGTCCTTATGAACAGATCCGTAACTCTATTGCTTCTCAAAACCTCAATGTCAAAATTGCTGCTACCCATTCAGGTGTAAGTGTGGGAGAGGACGGGCTTTCTCACCAGACAGTGGAAGATCTGGCGATCATGCGCGTGATGCCTAACATGCAGATTTTTGTGCCTGCAGACGGGATAGCGACCGCGAAGATTGTTAAACAGGCGGCTCTCTGTCCTGGACCGGTGTACATTCGTCTCACCCGTCCCAAGACGGAAGTGATCTACGACGAGAGTTATGATTTTGTTATTGGTAAGATGCATGTTATAAAGGATGCGCCCCGGGCAGATGTAGGAATCATTGCTATCGGGACCATGGTACCTAACGCCCTCAAGGCTGCTCGTATGCTGGAAGAGGAGGGATACTCGGTGATAGTGGCCGATGCAGCTTCTCTTAAGCCTCTCGATAGGGAAACGGTTGTTCGGATTGCCAAGAGTAGCCGTCTGGTAGTTACTGTAGAGGAGCACAGTATCATTGGTGGACTTGGTGGGGCTGTGGCAGAGGTACTGGCAGAAGATTTTCCTGCTAAATTGCTTCGTATTGGTGTTATGGATGTGTTTGGTGAGTCCGGGTCACCCTCAGCCCTTTACAAGCATTTTGGACTGACACCCGAAGACATCTTTCGTAAGATTTTTAAACAAATACGCTGATGGGTTACAAACATATTTATGGTCCCGTTCCCTCACGAAGGCTTGGGATCTCACTCGGAGTCGATCTCTTTGAAACCAAAACCTGCAATTTTAACTGTGTCTATTGTGAATGTGGAAGAAATGCCCGTTATGTGTACGAGCGGGGGCATTTTGTCCCACCTGAAGAGATTCTCAAGGAGATAGAGGATTTTCTGGCATCAAATCCTGCCCCACAATCGATAACCTTTTCAGGCACGGGGGAACCAACCCTTTCCCTCGATATTGGTTTTCTCCTTGAGACACTTTCCAGACGCTATCCCTCTATCCGTTTAACGGTGCTTACGAACGGAAGTCTCCTCTGGGATCCTGAGGTGCAACACGATCTTTTACCCGCTTCGCTCGTGGTTCCTTCACTTGATGCCGTAACCGAGGAAGCCTACCAGAAGATTGACCGTCCGCATAAAATTTTTGAGCTTGAAAAAGTGATTCAGGGAATCATAGAATTTTCCCAGAAGTTTCATACAGAAGAGAAAAAAGAGATCTGGCTTGAGGTATTTATTGTTCCTGGTGTGAATGATGACCCCTCACATACCCGGCGGCTTGCTACGTTGATCCAGCAGATGAAATGTGATCGGGTTCAGCTCAATAGCCTCGATCGACCACCGGCTGAAGCCTGGGTAAAGCCTGCTCCGGAGTCGGTACTTCATGGGATACGAGAAGCCCTGAGAGAGAAGGGAGTGATTGTTCCTATTGATATTGTCAAGCGCTATACGGTACGTTCTGAACTCTCTCGCTATCACCAGGATGTGGAAGTAGCGATTCTCGAAGCAGTGGCCCGTCGTCCCATGCGTTTGGACGATCTCTCGGTAATGCTGGGGAGGAACTCAGAAGAGATTATGGCTTACCTGGACATTCTCCAGCGTGAAGGCAAGATCCAGCCTGTTATTCAAGATCACGAGATCTTTTACCGGAGAAGGTAAGAGTTTTTTCTTTGGAAAATATTGACTTTTCTGCTTCTTTCTTTACACTAAAATAGGTGGGAAAGGAGGATTCCATGGTTTTTGATGGGAGTGGAAGTGTTTCTCTCTCTTTTCTTCAGACTATGATTGATACTTTGCCTTTCCAGATGGCCGTTTTGGATGAAAAGGGAGTGATACGTATGGTAAACGAGGCCTGGAGGGTATTTGCACGAGAAAACGGGCTACAAGGTGATGAAATCGGCGTAAATTATCTTGAGGTTACCAAATGGGGGGCTCAAACTGAGGAGACGGCTCGGCAGGTTCTTGAACTCCTTGAAAGGGTACTGAAGGGAGAGGATGGGGGTGGTGTTGTCGAGTATCCCTGTCATTCGCCTACGCAGAGAAGGTATTTTCACGTTCATATCAACGGATTTACCTATGATGGTCGGCGCTGGGTACTTGTAGCCCACGAGAATGTTACTGCCGAAGTACTTAACCGCGAAAAAGAAGAGCTTGCCTTACGTCGTTTTCAAAAGCTTTTTACTCACATGCAGGAAGGAGTAGTCCTCCATGAGTGGATCCGCGATGAAAAAGGTGAAATTGTGGATTATAGGATTGTGGCTGCAAATGAGGCGTTTGCCAAGTATACCGATCTTGATGTTGTTTCAAGCATAGGTGTGCCAGCCACAAGACTCTATGGGATGAATCCACCACCCTATTTTGATGTGTATCGTCGGGTATTTGAAACAGGGCAGGCAGAGACGTTTGAAACCTATTATCCCCCTATGAATCGATACTATTTCATATCGGCTATTCCCTGGGAGGATGGATTTGCCACGATTTTTCTTGATATTTCGGTGCTTAAACAACAGCAAAAGATGCTTGAAGAGGCACTGAAACAGAAACAGTTTTTCTTCCGGGAGTTACAGCACCGGGCAAAAAATACCTTTTCCTCGATTGCGGGGCTTATTGGATTGATGGCAATGGATTATAGCGGAGAGATTCAGGAGGCACTTTTCAGGCTCCGTCAGGATGTGGTGGCGATGGCCAAGGTGTACGAGATTCTCTACCATAAAGGGAAAGAAAAGGTCCTTGATCTGGGAGAGTATCTCAAGAGTATCCTGGATGGGTTTCGCGAGAGTTTTTCTCGTGTGTTTGAGCATGTCGAGGTAGAGATTCGCCTTGAGCGAGTGTCGATATCTTCCAATCGGGCAAACCTGGTGGGGCTGTGGCTCACCGAGCTTCTCACGAATGCGATCAAGTATGCCTTTGGACAAAGGCAGCAAGGATGGTTATTTCTCTCTTTAAAAGAGGAAGGGGGACAAATCGAGATAGAATACTCGGATGGGGGGAGAGAAAAAGGGGAAAAGGCACCTATCGAGATAACAGCGAAA
Organism: Thermospira aquatica; assembly: GCF_023525255.1. GTDB lineage: Bacteria > Spirochaetota > Brevinematia > Brevinematales > Thermospiraceae > Thermospira > Thermospira aquatica. The sequence goes on from NZ_CP073355.1 coordinate 1,835,831, forward strand.
AGTAGTAGTTATGGATCCCAGGTGATGATGATGGTGGTTGAAGAGCTTGGGGGGTATCAGGCAATGTGGCGGGGAAATGGAATACGGGTTCTTTTCCGTTTTCCTAAAAAGCCTGAAGATGAGGAGGCGACGGTATGAAAAAAATAATTTTTGGGGTAGGAATGGTTTTTTTTCTTATAGATAGTGACCTGGCTCTGGATGTGGATAAAGAAGAGCTCTCCAAAAACGCACGGCGAGTAGAGTTTGTGAATTATACGGGGCCCTACCGAAGTCCCCAGGGTATGGAGGATCTTCGGGCGATTGGGGAGACTCTTGCCCTTATCCGTGAAACCAATAAGCAGATATTTTATCCAGATATGAGGTATAGTGTGATTCGGGCTGTGGATACCGTAGAAACAGAAAAACTGGATGCCGATATTGTAGAACTCCATCGTGATTCTCGTATCTTTCATGTGAAGTATATTCAGGCGCTTTTGTCTTTTTATCTGGGGAAAACTTTTCGTTACGATCCAAAGGAAAATGACACCATTGCCTGGTTTATCGTGTATTACAATGCTACCCACCGGGGAGATATGGGATTTTTTTCCTCCCGGTATAAAGGGGTTGTCCTGCGTTTTCTCAGTTCTTCGAAGGTAGGACTTGCCAGAAGATATACCGATTGGCCAGGGAAAACGCAGATTGTCATCCCGCTGTCTCAGAATCCTCTCAACCAGGCCCTGAGACTGGATACCCTTGCCCTGGGAGATGAGAAGACCATTGAAACCCTGAGAAAAGAACCTGATAAAGGAATTGAAGAGCGAAAAGAGCTTCTTGAGATGCAAAAGGAGCAAATAGCCTCTGATGAAAAGGTCATCCAGCAGGCAAAGGAAGAGATTTCTCAGGAGAAAAAAGAGATAGCAAAACAAAAAGAAGAAACTACCCAAAAAGAAACTACTCTTCAGCAAAAAGAAAAAGAAGTAGCTCAGAAAAAACAAGAGGAGGCTACTCTCCCCCCTGGTCCTGAGAAGGAAAAGGCTAAACAAGAGATAGCCCAGAAAGAAACAGCTGTTGCCCAGGAGAAAAAAGCCCTTGAACAGCAAAAACAAGAGGTTGCCCAGAAAGAGGCTCAGGTGGTAACCCAGGAGAAAAAAGTTGCCGAGGCAGAGAAAAAGCTTGAACAGGAGAAGCAACAGGTAGCAAAACAAGAAGAGCAATTGAAACAAGACGAAACAGAAACTTCCCGGACAACCCCTGAAGCACTGGCGAAGAAGGAACAGGAACTTGCCCAGCGAGAAACCAATATCATCAAACAAGAAGAAACCTTACGCGAGGGATTTGTCCCTGATATCAAGGGAGGAAAGCTTTACTACCTCAAGATCAACGGGTACTATACGGATGGGCATTATTCCAACGAGATGCTTATCATTGACCCGGTGAAACGAAGTGTGTTGACGAGTTCACCATACAAAAGTATCGGAGGGCACAAGTTTGATTTTTCTTCTGAAGGGATTGTGGTGATTGGATTTGAACCTCTGGCAGGAAGTGGGACAAAAGCAACTCGATCAGATGGCAGGGACGTACTGGTAGGATACGAGGGGCCACGTCCGGAAAACTATGTTCTTGTGATGCTGAATGAGACCAATCTGGGGGTACGTTATAAGGGAAGCGATACGATTTTCTGGCGGAGTTTTGTTGAAGTGAGAGGGGAAAGTATTTATGTGATTATACCAGAAAAGGACAAATACTACCTCTCTCGTTTTGATCTTCTTTTCAAAAAACAGGCCCAGACAAAGGAACCAGTCGATCCCAATACTTTTATTAGCTTTTTTGGAGATGAGGTGTTTGTAAATAGCACTACGAAGGAGGTTCTAGTTCTCGATAAAGAGAGTCTTGAGGTAAAAGAAAGGATAAAACCATGAAGAAAAAATGGCTTTTTTTCTGGTTTTTTTGGGGGATAACGTGGATCTATGGGCAAGGTGTGCCGTGGTTTGTGGATTTTTTGCATCTTGAGAAGCCTGAGTGGGGGATGCCTCGCAAAAAGCTTTCGCCGGTTGTGGTTTCCAATGGGCATTTTTTTTGTGATGGGGAGAGGGTGCGCTTCTGGGGGTTAAACATCACAGGTCCCGGGAATTTTCCAGACAAAAAGGATGCGCCGGCTATCGCTCGAAGTCTTCGGTTGTTGGGAGTGAATATTGTGCGACTGCACTTTCTGGACCATTCGTGGGGAGGATTACTTCTTGCCTCGCCAGAGAGTGAAGAGCTTGACAGGGAGAGATTGGATAAATTGGATTTTTTTATTGCCGCGCTTAAGAATGAAGGGATATATGTCAATATCAATCTTCATGTAGGGCGAGTGTTTCCGGAGATTCCTTTTGCCTATCGGGATGTTTTTGCCCTGGGAAAGGTCGTAAGCTATCTTGATGATGCCCTGGTAGCGTCTCAGAAAAGATATGCTTCGCGTCTTCTTGGACATACCAATCCGTACACGGGGCTCCCTTATACGGTTGATCCTGTGGTGGCAGTCATCGAGGTAAATAATGAAAATGCCCTTACCACAGCCTCACCAGAAGAACTTAAAAGACTCATGCCTTACTATGAGAGGATTCTCCAGAGGCTCTGGACGAAATTTCTTCGCAGGCGTTATACGAACTACGCTGCATGGGAAGCAGCCAATCGTTTTGAGAAGCATGATGTCTTGTTTATTGCTCAGACAAATCAAAGGGAACGCGTCTACTGGCGATGGGAAAATCATGGAGAAGCTCTCTCAGGGGCAAGGTGGCGAGGGGATGAATTGGTCTGGACGGTGAAAAAGCCGGGGAAAGAGTTGTGGCATAACCAGTTTATGGTTGCAGGTTTTCCGGTTTTTGGTGGTTTGTCATATGAGATACGTTTCGAGGCACGGAGTAAAGAGTCTCTTATCCTGACTGTGTATGCAATGGAAAACCATGAACCATGGATGGGGCTTGGGCTTTTTACGAATATTTCTCTTACGCCAGTGTGGAAAGAGTACACGATCCATTTTATCCCTGAAAGGGATGATGGGCAGGCCAGGATCAATTTTTCTCTCTCAAGAGCAGACGTAGGAAATGTGGAGATGCGAGGTTTTGTGTTGAGGGAAGTGTCTCATGCTTCGTTGTCTGAAAAGGATTGGGAAAAGGAGGTGCTTCCTCTCCCATGGCAGGGTTGTGTGGGAAAACGCGTGAGTGCAGATTTTCGTGGGATGCTTCATGAGCGGGAGATGGAAGTAGTAGAAGCCCTACGCAGGCATATACGTTCTCTTGGTTGTACCAAGCCCATCACTCATACCCAGGTGAACTATGGAGGTCTTGCCGGACTGGTGCGAGAAGGAACTTTTTCTGATTTTGTGGACATGCATGCCTACTGGCAGCATCCCGAGTTTCCCGGGGAGTTATGGTCTTCTACGGATTGGCATATTGGGAATACGAGTCAGCTTACAGAGGGAAATCTTGGACCATTGGGGTACGTGGCGTATTGGAGAATTGCTGGCAAGCCCTTTACGGTGAGTGAGTACAATGTGCCTGATCCGAGTTGGTATGCTTCGGAAGCTCCGGTCTGGCTTGCTTTGTGGGGGGCTTTTCAGGATTGGGATGGGGTGTATCTGTACACTCTTTTTGATTTTGGTGGGGACTATAACCAAAAACACATGAGAGGTTTTTTCCACTTTTTGGGAAGTGGGGCGAAGATGAGTTTACTTCCCTGGGCAGCGAAAGTGTTTTCACGGGGGATGGTGTGTACAAATGAGGCAGTGAAGTCTGTGGATTTTTCTCTGCTAAGGAAGATGTATGAGGAACAGGGTCCATCCTATGATATTGCTGATATCAGGTATTTTTGTTCGTGGAAGGATGAGAGCCTCTATGCCAGGGTGGCTCTTCATCCTCAGGGTAAGGAGAAAACTTCTCTTTCTCGTCAGATGCCATGGATCTGGGAGAGGCAGAGGCCTTCTCTTTTGTGGAGGGATGAACATGCTTTTTTGGTGACGGGTGAGATACAGGGCATGGTATTCACCAATGCTTCGATGATTGTTGAGATAGCCAAAGCTTCGCCGTGGGGAACGATAGCTATGACGACATTGGATGAAAAACCCTGGCAAAAAACAGACAAAGTATTTCTGGTACTTGTTGGTCGTGGGGAAAACACGGGTATGAAATGGACTACAACAAAAACCTCTGTCGGTGACCAATGGGGAAGGGAACCCTATGTTCTTTTTCAACCCAAGGTAAGAGTGTACCTTCCTGACTTTAGGGCATACCTTCTGAACGAACGGGGAGAGAAATCAAAAGAAATCAAAGCTGTTGGAGGGTGGTTTGATCTTTCGGGGGTAACCCCATGGATAATGTTCGAAAAGAACAGGTAAAATGTTGACTTTTTTCTTCTTTGGTTGTAGGATAAAGAGACAAAAAGAAAAAGGAGGCCATTGTTTCATGGGCTCTTCGGTCGTTCTTCTTTCAGGAGGACTGGATTCCGTGGTGAATTTTAAAAAAGCTCTGGATGAGAAGGGGGTCCGTTTGGTACTCTTTTTTGACTATGGACAAAAAGCGTACAAACGAGAAAAGGAGGCTATTACAAAGATAGCGAGGCGGTATGATGTGCCCTTTCAGATTATTCGGCTCGATTTTATGCGAGATTTTTCGACGGGACTTACAAGGGGAAGGATCCCCCTTCTTTCACAGAAGGATCTGGAGGACAGTTTGACGACGGAAAAATCTGCCTCCGCCGTTTGGGTTCCTAACCGAAATGGCGTTTTTATCGAAATTGCTGCTGCCATAGCAGAGAATGTCGGGGCTTCCTCAGTGGTGGTTGGTTTTAACCGTGAGGAGGCCACAACCTTTCCTGATAACTCTTCTGATTATCTTGATGCCTTAAACATAGCCCTGCATTATTCTACTCGTGGCAAGGTAAAGCTCTCCTGTTATACCCTCACAATGTCCAAAAAAGAGATATATGCCTTCGGAAAAGATATTGTGGCTCCCCTCGATCTTGTGTGGAGCTGTTACCAAGGGGGGAGGAAGATGTGTGGTAAGTGTGAGTCCTGCCAGCGTTTGAAACGGGCGATGGGAACAGATCGCAGCTGGTTTGAGACCGAACACTTTTGGGGAGGGTTTGCACAATGACTCCTTTGTGGATAGATGAGCGTATAACCTATGATGGACGTCAGCTTGTATCCCATTTTGCGTACCGGCGGTACGGCGTGATGGGAGATGTGATCGTGGGTTTTCGTGGTCCGGCGGATGTACGTATTTCAGAGATGGTAGATCTTGAAGATGTCCGTCAGGTGGCTCCTATTTCGTCAGACGAGATGTTGCATTTTCTTATCGAGATGTTTGAAGTACGATTGGGACAGATGGTTTGGGTGCAGAGATTTTTTATTCTGATCCTCTTTGAGCATCTGACGAGGTATATTTCCAGGGAGAAACTCTCTCGAGACGGGGATGACATTTTCTATGATGGTCGAAAACTTTCGGTTTCTATTGCGACAGTAAGCCCTCTCTCGGGATTGGTGCATACGGCGCTCAATATCAAACCAACGGGAGCACCTATTCCTATCTCCTGTCTTGAAGAGATGGGAATTGATCCCACAGAGTTCGGACGGACGGTGATGGAAGCCTTTTGTGTTGAGGTAGAAGGGATGGACAAAGCAAGAACGAAGGTAAGGTGGGTAGAGTAATGTTTACGGGTATTATACGGTATCAGGGCAAGATTGTTCAACTCAAACCTGCCTCAGGAGGGAAACGTTTTGTTGTGGAGACAGTTTCAGAGGTGGTAGACGCTCTCGAGGAAGGTATCACAAGTATTGCCCTGGATGGAAGTTGCCATACAGTTGAACGCAAGGATCGGAATTGTTTTGAGGTGTATTCGAGTTTTGAAACATTGGAGAGAACAACGTTGGGTGAGGCCACGGTAGGAAGAAAGCTCAATCTTGAACTTCCGGTAACACCATCGAGTTTTCTTGATGGGCATATTGTGATGGGACATGTTGATGGTATAGGCCGAATAGTCTCTCTTCGTTCGAAAGGTGAAGCTGCTCTCTATCGATTTTCTCTTTCTCCCGAACTTGCAAGATATCTGGTGGAAAAGGATTCGATAGCCATTGATGGAATAAGCCTTACGATTTTTGATATTGAGGGTGAGGTTTTCTCGGTAGCGGTGATTCCCCAAACCCTCTCCCATACGACGCTTGCTTCTAAACGGGAGGGAGACGAGGTGAATATCGAGGTACATCTTTTAGCTAAGTATGGGATAGAGTTTGCGATCCGTCAAAAGAAACGGGAGATTGCCTTAAAGGAGTGGTTGTCCTCGTAGATCCCTGAGGAGGGGCTATGAAAAAAAGGATTTGGTGGTTCTTACTGCTAGGGGTGTGGCTTTTTTCTTGTCAAAGGGTCTCACTTACCGATGAGGAACGGGTGTGGATCAAAACCCATCCTGTGATTCGCCTCGCGCCAGATCCGGATTTTCCTCCTTTTGAGTTTTTTGACGAGTGGGGTGAGTACCAGGGAATAGGGGCAGATTATGTGAGAGCGTTTTCTCGGTGGTCGGGTGTCAGGGTGGAAATCTATCACTATAGTAATTGGTCGGAGGTGCTCCAGGCTCTAAGTAACCGTGAGATTGATATGATCAACTGTGCCATTGATACCCCTTCTCGAAGGGTTTATGCGACCTTTCCCACACCTTATCTTAGGCTTCCCAATGTGGTGGTGACAAGGAGAACCATGACAGTTCCTCGTTCTTTTGAGGAAGTGCTTCAGGGGAGAGTAGGAATGGTTCGAAGCTATGGCATGGTGGATATTCTTAGAGAAAAGTATCCATGGTTTACTCCTCGATTGTATCCTACGCTTTTAGAGGGGTTAGAGGCTCTTGTTAGTGAAGAGATTGATTATTTTCTCTCAGATCTTGGAACAGCGAGCTATTATATAACAGAGGGAGGGTTTTATACTCTGAAAATTGTTCTTGCTTTTAAACCTGATAACGTCAGTGGTTTTGGGGTACGCTCTGATTGGCCGATACTCGTGAGTATTCTTGAAAAGTTTGAGCGATCTTTGTCTGAAGCAGAGAAAAACCGTATTATTAAGCGTTGGGTTATAGTCGGGCATGAGTATATCGGAACAAATCGATGGTGGTGGCTTGTTGGGCTTTTGGGATTGGGATTGATTGGTCTTTTTGGGGTGCTTCTCTGGTGGTTACGGGTTTTTCGATCTCGGGAGATGGAACATGAGCGGCGCGAGGGGGAGCTTTTTCGAGAACTTTCTGAAATGGCAGAGATGCTTCCGGTGGTCCTTGATCGTTTGCCTCTTGCCGCGATGATGGTAAATCAAAATGGAGTGGTGTCGTATGTCAATCAAGAGTTTGTTATTCTTTTTGGCTGGAAAAAAGAAGAGATTTCTTCCTTCTACCAGTTTTATAGAATGGCAGCAGCTCAGGAGAGTGATAGAAAACTCTTGTGGGAGAAGTGGGAAACGATTGTAACGGGTGGAAAGCCTAATCCTTATATCCTTCTTGATCATTTTTTGCTTTTGGATAAGGAGGAAAAAGAACACCCCTGTCGGGTAGATATCCACCGGTTGGGGAGTACTTTTCTTTTTACTTTTGTGGATTATTCAACTCAGGAGGCCTCAGAAAAGCTTTTCCAGCATAAACAAAATCAGATGCTACTTGCTATGAAAGAAAAGGATCTCCTCTTTATGGAATTGGAACATCGGGTGCGTAATACCTTGCAGCTTATGCGTTCCTTTATGCGGCTTCATGATTCTCTTAAAACCAGATATACGACGGAGGATTTATTGCTTAAACTTACGTGTGGGGTTGATCTCCTTACCATTATTAAAAACTATACGATGCAGGATTTGAAGCTAAGGTTGTATAATCTCAAGGTTCCTCTTTTGGAATTTGTGCAACATGTGAGACTTGATATGGGGTTAGACGTAGAGGCGGATGTAGATCCTGTTGAGATGAATGAGCAGTCTCTTTTAGCGTGTATGTTTGCTATAGAGGAGGTCTTCTTTGTTGTGTGGCGTTGTTGTCGTGGAAAGGGAAAGATTTTTTTACAGGTGAGAAACGGTGAAAAAATTGTGATAGAGATTCGCTATGAAGGGTTCCTCGAGATGACTGAGGAAGAGCTTGTGGTTTCGAGGGATTTTGTATACCAACTGGGAGGCAAAGTGCACTATCAATTTTCTCCTGTGTTTCTTTTTGGTATTGCATTAGATCAAGAGAAAATCGCAATTTTATAATCGAGTTTCTCAATTGACTTTTTTCAAGAGAGTCTTTATCATTATACTATCTTTTTTAGTAAGGTAGGTTCTATGTTGTTTTCGCTTTTGTATCCTCTAAGGGATTGGTTTTTCGGGTTTAATCTTTTGAAGTATATTACCTTTCGCTCGCTGATGGCCTTTTTTACGGCGTTTTTATTGGGAATGGTTATAGCTCCGTATTTTATTCGTCGTTTTAGTCAGGTTGGGGTGAAACAGAGTATCCGTGAGGATGGTCCGGAGACCCATCATGTGAAGGCAGGTACACCTACTATGGGTGGTATTTTTGTCATGGTGGCAGCCCTTCTTTCGATTTTGCTTTGGGGTATGCCTGTCTACTATGTTTGGGTAACGACGCTGGCTTTGGTTTTGTTTGGTCTTATTGGCTTTTTTGACGATTATCTCAAGGTGAGGTTTAAAAACTCAAAAGGGATTGCTGAAGGGGTGAAATTTTCTCTTCAGGTTGGAGTGGGACTTCTTCTTTCGGTTCTTGTGGTGCTGAATCCTGATCCTTCACAGGTACTTTTGTTTTATGTTCCTATCTATGATAAGCCTCTGTTTGTCTGGCCGATGTGGCTGGGGATAGCGTTTTATGTTTTTACCATGGTCGCGTTTTCGAATGCAACCAACCTTTCGGATGGGCTCGATGGACTTGCCTCAGGGATGGGCATTATTCTCTATATTCCTTTTGGGATTTTTGCCTATGTGATTGGAAATGCTATTGCAGCCCAGTATTTGAAGTTCCCTTATCTTCCAGGGGCTGGAGAACTGGCAGTCGTGATTGCTTCCTGGTCCAGTCGGTTTGCTGGAGACGGTGTCGGTTCTGTTGCAGCGTTCGTATTTCAAATGGACGAAGCATACTTCGGGAACGGGAAAAAGGATTTTTCTGATGGCACCTATTCATCACCATTTTGAAAAGAAGGGATGGAAAGAAACACAGGTGGTGATTCGTTTCTGGATTCTGGCGGCTCTGTGTGCGCTTTTTTCGCTTGCATTTCTTAAGATTCGTTAGGAGGAGAGAATGAATTTTTCGTTAACCAGTGAAAATAAAAAGGCTCTTCTCAAAACAGCAAGGCTTGCGATTGAAGAGAAGCTCTTTGGAAAATCCTCTGAAGCGTATCCGGATTTATCTGACAGGGTATTTGGTGAGAAGTGTGGATTGTTTGTTACGCTGACGATTGATGGAAATTTGCGTGGTTGTATAGGATATGTTGAGGGAATAAAGCCAATTCGCGAAGCGGTGAGAGAGATGGCCTGTGAGGCGGCTTTTCATGATCCTCGTTTTCATCCTCTCCGAAAGGAGGAGTTTCCTTTTATTGAAATAGAGATCTCTACTTTAACCCCTCTTCAAGAGGTAAGAGATATTCATCAGATTGAGGTAGGACGCCATGGTCTCGTGATGGAGCGGGGGTATCATCGAGGACTTTTGTTGCCGCAGGTTGCGACGGAATACGGATGGGGGAGGGAAGAATTTCTCAACCAGACCTGTCGTAAAGCTGGTATGGAGCCTTACTGCTGGGAAAATGGGGCAACGGTTTTCTCCTTTGAGGCGCTTGTTTTTAGTGAAAGGGATGTATGAGGTATCTTGGTGAGGCTGCTTCGCTTTTGGCTTCCGTGGGTTGGGCAGGGAGTGCGCTTTTCTTTGAGTTTAGCTCAAGAAAAATTGGAAGTCTTTATGTGAATCTCTGGCGTCTTCTCTGGGCTTTTTTTCTCGTACTTGCGGTTAACCTTATTTTTTATCCTGAATTCTTACGTCATGTTACTCCTATCGATGCGGTATGGCTTCTTCTCTCCGGATTGGTGGGTTTTTTGTGGGGGATATTCTTCTTTTTTGGTCGTTTGTGGTGATTGGAAGCCGGATGAGCCTTCTCATTATGCTGTTGTATCCGTTTGTGAGTGCTCTTGGGGCAAGTGTGGTTTTTGGAGAGAGACTTTCTGGCTTACAGTGGTTGGCGATGGTAGGCACACTTCTCTGTGTGGGGGGTGTGGTATTCTTTCATCATCAGCGAGAAGCTATCGGGGAAAAAAGGCTAAGGGGATTTTTGGCGGCTGTTGGGGGGATGTTGGGACAGGCTGGGGGAGCGCTTCTGGCAAAGCCTGCCCTTGGGGCAAATACGTTTGTTTTTGAGGCGACATGGATTCGTATTGTGGGTGGTCTTGTGGCATTTGCTCTGGTGGTGTTTTTGTCTGGTCGAACAAGGGTTTGGCTTGCAAGTGCACGACAAAAGGATGCGATTCTTGCTACAGTTGGGGGGAGCATTTTTGGACCGTTTCTGGGTGTGTCGCTTTTTTTGCTTGGCATGCGATACGCTCCTGGGGGAGTAGCGACAACTCTTTCTTCTCTTTCGCCTGTGATCCTGATAGGGCGTGATGTTGTGAAGGGAAAACATGTGCATATCCTGGAGATTCTCTTAACATGTGGTGCCGTGATTTTCCTGTACCTTTTTTTCGCATAAAAAAGAAAATTTGCATTTTTCCACGCTTTAGCCTAAAATATTCACTTGTAAAGTTTTTTCTAAGTTTTGTTTAAGGAGTACATGATGCAAGCGGTGGTTCTCGCGGGGGGGATGGGGCGCCAGATCAAAAGTGAGCTGGGGCAGGCGCCGAAGCCGATGGCGATAGTCAATGGGTATCCTTTTCTTGAGTATGTGCTGCTCTATCTGCGTAAAAATGGGATTGATGAGATTATTCTTTCCTGTGGATATATGCGTTCTGTGATAGAGAGCTATTTTGGGAATGGAAAACGTTGGGGGCTTTCGATTTCGTATACGGATGAGGATTTTTTGAGAGGAACGGCAGGCAGTGTGAAGTTGGCTGAACCACTTATCAAAAACAATCAATTTGTTGTGGTGAATGGGGATACCTTTCATGATGTTCCAATCTATGAATTGATAGAGTTTCATCTCACCCATGAGGCATGGATCACTCTTGCCTTGAAGGAAAGCGAGCATCCCGAACGCTACGGTGTGGTAGAATTGGGAGAAAACAATCAGATTGTACGCTTTATTGGACGGGGTCACAAGGATCTCTTTAAGCTCGTGAATACAGGGATTTATGTGTTTAGTAAAGAGGCGCTTCAATTTATCCAGCCGAACGAGAATATTTCTCTGGAGAAGGATATCTTTCCCCTTTTGACCAAGCTGGGGAAACTGTACGGATATGTTTGTGATGGAGCCTTTTTAGATATCGAGGTCCCCGAGAATTTCCATCAGGTGAAGGAAAAACTCAAAGAGCTTATCGCGCACAAGGAGGATCGTTAGATGCTTACTCTTCGTGAGGATCATGAGATCGAATCCCTTCTCATGAAATCAGAAGCCCTTTTGAAGGGGCATTTTATTCTTTCTTCTGGGCTGCACAGCAATCGCTATGTGCAGTGTGCAAAGTTTTTTCAGTATCCGGCTTACGCTGAACTGGCGGCTAAAAAACTTGCAAAACTTTATGAGGATCCGCCTATTGATGTGGTGATTGGTGGTGCTTTTGGAGGGATTACCATAGCGTATGAGTTGGCCCGTGTTTTGGGGGTGCGTGGGATCTTTTGTGAGCGGGTAGAGGGAGTTTTCCAACTTCGTCGTGGTTTTGAGATACGCCAGGGGGAAAAGGTTCTCATCGCAGAGGATGTGGTGACAACGGGAAAATCGATTGATGAAGTGGCACAGCTTGTCAAACAGCATGGGGGAGAGGTTGTTGGTGTGGCAAGTCTTGTGGATCGTCATATGCCAGATCCAGAGAAACTGCCCTATCGGTTTGAATGGCTCCATTCGGTGCAGGCGGAAGCGTACGATCCAGCTGATTGTTTGCTCTGTAAGGAGGGTAAACTGCCGGCTGTCAAACCAGGGAGTCGGGGGATGAAATGAAAACGGAACTGATTGTTGCTCTCGATGTCTTTTCACGAGAGGAGGCTTTCGGTATTGTTCAAAAACTTTTTCCTCGAGTGCAATGGTTCAAAGTAGGAAGTATTCTTTTTACTCGAGAGGGTCAGGATCTTGTCAAGGCCCTCAAGGATAAAGGCTGTCGTGTGTTTCTTGATTTAAAGTTTTTTGATATCCCGAATACGGTAAAAGGTGTCTGTGAGGTTGTGGCTGGTATGGGAGTGGATATGTTTACCATCCATATGCTTGGCGGGCAGGATATGGCAAAGGCTGCCCTGGCCGGGGCATCAAAAGTCTCTCCTTCTCCCCTTGCTCTCGGGGTGACAGTGCTTACCAGTATGGACGAGAGGATTCTTAAGGAGGAACTTTGTCTTCAACAGGGTGTTGAGGATACGGTGAGCCATCTGGTCAGGATGGGCCTTGAAAGTGGGATGAAGGGATTTGTTTGTTCTCCGCATGAACTTCTCTTGCTTCGTGGATGGGTGCCTCAGGATACGGTTTTGGTAACACCGGGTGTGAGGCTGGCAGGGGATGCGGTTGGAGATCAGAAACGTGTGATGACCCCCCATGAGGCTCACATCAATGGGGCGAACTATATTGTTATGGGACGTTCGGTGTATGGTTCTTTAGATCCCGTGGCTACGGTGGAAAAGATTTTACAAGAAATAGAAGCCTGATAGAGAAAACAAAAAGGAGTATGTATGGCTCGGCTTGTTTTTGAGATTGGTTTGGAAGAGGTTCCACACGAGATTCTTTTTGATTGTTTTACCCAGCTTCAAACAGAAGGTAACAAACTTTTTCAAGAGTCAGGGATTATTGCAGAAAAGATAGAGGCGACAGGAACACCCAGAAGGCTTGTTCTTATTGCTGAGGGTGTCCAGCCGGTGACACTGACTCGTGTGGTGGAGAAAAAGGGTCCGGCACTCAAGGCAGCCTACGATGCAGATGGGAAACCGACAAAAGCCCTCGAGGGTTTTCTTCGTGCGAATGGGATTACAGAAAAGGAAGTTACCCAAAAAGAGATCAACGGTGGGCTGTATATCTTTTATGAAAAAAAAGAAGGGGGAGAACCTGTTGTTCAGGTCCTCAAGCGTATTCTTCCTAACCTCGTATCCAGTCTTAAGTTCCCAAAAGCTATGCGTTGGGCAACCTATGAGATGACATTTGTACGCCCTGTAAGATGGCTCTGTGCCCTTCTGGACAAAGAGGTGATACCGGTGAAATGGGGTCATCTGGAGGCGGGCAACAAGAGCTATGGTCATCGGACACTTTTTGGACTTGAGGCTTTTGAAATTTCTTCAGCTCAAACGTATGAGGAAGAACTTCAAAAGCATTTTGTGATTGTCCACCACCAGAATCGCAGGGAGATTATCTCAAAAGAGATAGAGGCAGCCTCTCAAACACTGGGTGTTCAGGCAGTTTGTGATGAAACACTTCTTGATACCCTGGTCAGTCTCACAGAATACCCTGAGATGGCGGTAGGAAGCTTTGAAGAAGAGTTTTTAAAGCTTCCAAAAGAGGTGTTAATCTCTGAGATGATAGAGCATCAGAAGTTTATTCCCCTTCAGAAAAGTGATAAAACGCTCGTGAATCGTTTTCTTATTGTAACCAATACCCATCCTAATGAAACCATTGTAGCGGGCAATGAACGGGTGATACGTGCCCGTTTCAACGATGGGAAGTTTTTCTTTGATGAGGATAGAAAACGTTCCCTTGAGAGTCGTTTGGAGGAGCTGGCACGGGTTGCTTTTGCACGTAATCTTGGAAGTCTTAAAGATAAGACAGAACGCCTTGAGAAGATTGTGGGTATTCTGGCGCGTTATCTTGGGATGGAGAAAGATCTCCCTCTTGCTCAGATGACGGCGAGACTCTGTAAAACAGACCTTGTTACTCACATGGTGTATGAATTTCCCGAACTTCAGGGGATTGTAGGGTATTACTACGCCCTTCATGATGGTCTTCCCATCAATGTTGCTATTTCCATTAAGGAGCACTATTGGCCAAAGTTTAGCGGGGACAGTCTTCCTTCACTTCCGGAGGGGATACTGGTTTCTCTGGCCGATCGTTTCGATAATCTTTTTGCCCTTTATGCTCAGGGATACGAAGTCACTGGTTCTCGAGATCCCCTTGCCCTTCGTCGTCAAACCTTGGGGATCATTCGCATTCTTATCGAAAAGAAGCTTCATCTTCCCTTGCGTGAGGTATATAGAGAGGTATTTGCACTCTATCAGCCCTATTTGACGCTTGAGGTCCAAGAATATGAAAATCGTGTCTTTGATTTCATCACTACCCGTGTGAAAACCGTATTTAGAGAATACGGCTTTGCTCATGATGAGATTGAGGCTGGTATTGCTATGGCAGTCGAGGATATCTATGATGTTTTTTGTCGAGTGAGCGCCATTCATACTGCACGGCAGGGTGAAAACTTTCAGAATCTTGCTATTGCCTTTCGTCGGGTGAAAAATATCCTCAAGGGATTTGAGATTTTACCCTTAGCTTCCGATAAACTCCAAGAACCTGCGGAAAAGGCTTTATACGAGATGTACCAGAAGAGTTTGCCAGATTATGAGAAAGCGTTGAGTGCTCGAGATTATGGGCTGGCTATCGGTATCCTGACCAGTTTTCGGCCGGTGGTGGATGCGTTTTTTGATCAGGTTCTCGTCATGGACCAGGATGAGAATAAGAAAAATGCTCGTGTGGCTCTTTTGCAACATGTGGACGCGATGTTTATGAAGCTTGTGGATATGGAGAAGATCGTCATAGAATGAGGGCCCTTGACGGGAAAAGAGAGTGAAGGAGAACAGACATTGTTCTCAAAAAAACTTATTCTTTGTCTGGCGGTGATGGCAGGCCTCGAGGTTGGTTGGTCAGAGGTAACGGTATTTCATCTCGAGGAGGTGTTCCTTGGCGAGGTAGGAGATGAAGCTTTTCCCAAAGTATGGTCAGGGGCGTCTCGTCTTCATTGGGCGGGGGTCAAGTATCACGAGGTCTGGTTTCGTACTCGTGCTTTTATCAAGCCAGGAGATTTTTTCTATATCCCTTCGGTTGATCATGAGATCACTCTCTATGTAGATAGAGAGAAGTGCTTCTCTTCTGGTGATCCAGAACTTTTTTCTTCTTCTTTTTCGCCTGTTCTTGTGGATTTTAAAGAAGTGAGTGGAGAGAAAGAGATTTTGTTACGTGTTCGATCTCGGACCTATTTTCTTGGAATACCGCGAATACCGCTACTTCTTGGTCAGAAGGAAGCAATTATTCGTGTTCTGGTGCAAAGGGATGTGTTTCTCTGGTTTATAGTGGCTCTTATATTTTTCTCTGCGTTAGCGGAACTGGCAGTTTTTTTCTGGTTAAATAGATTTTTTGTCAGCTGGCTATTCGGATTTGCAGTTACTATAGCGGTTTACCTTTCAATGCGATCACTGGCTAAATGGTGGATCCTTGGGAATTATCCTTTTCTCTATGGCTATCTTGAATTGTGGAGCCTTTTTCTGATTCCCTTTTTTGTCTGGAGGATGGTGATAGCCCTTTTAAGGCTTGATCGGCCGTGGCATAGGTGGTTTTCTTATACCCTCTTTGGCTTCTGGGTGACGAGTGTGATGTGGTCTCTTTTTGATTTTCAGGTTTTAGTGAAAATTCTTTATCCTTTTGAGTTTTTTTTGCTTGTGTTTTTGCCTTTTTTACTTGGTTTTATGGTCTATCATGGAAGGAAAAACCGCTGGGCTTTAGAGGTTCTTCCTGGTTTTTGTGTGCTTGGGATAACTGCGGTACTGGATGTTTTGAGGGAACAAGGGTTTCTTGTGAGTGAGCATATTTACATTGCCTATGGATGGGTGGCGGTTTTTGTGAATTTTCTTGTTGTAGCAACAAGGCAGATGATAGCTGTGATACAGGAAAATAGAACCATGCTCAAGGAGATTCAGGGTCTTAATATTGAAATAGTGGATACCCAGAGGGAGATTGTGCTGCGTCTCAGTGAGATAGCCGAGGCACGTTCAAGAGAAACGGGGAACCATGTGCGCAGGGTGAGTGAATATGCGGCTCTTATTGCGAGGATGTGTGGACTTTCTGAGGAAGAGATATCATTGATTCGTCTTACAGCCCCCATGCATGATATTGGGAAGCTTGCTATACCGGATGCTGTTCTTCACAAATCAGGAAAACTTACCTCAAAAGAATTTGAGCTTATCAAAAAGCATACGTTATATGGCTATGAAATGCTCAAGAAGTCTTCGCGACCTATTTTCAAGGCAGCGGCGATTATTGCCCTTGAACACCATGAGCGCATGGATGGGAAAGGATATCCTCATGGCAAGAAAGGAGAGGATATCCATCTGTATGCCAGGATTACGGCGGTTGCGGATGTGTTTGATTCTTTGTCCTCGGATCGCTGTTACAAGAAGGCGTGGCCGTGGGATGAAGTGGTAGCGTATATGAAAGCAAATAGCGGCACTCAACTTGATGCTCGTCTTGTGGAATATCTTTTTTCTCAGGAAGAAAAGGTAAAACAAATTCAAAAGGAATATATGGATTTCTTTGAAGGGGCTTAGCATGGAGTTGTTTCGTTTGGAGAATGTGTATTTAAAGTTAGAAGAAACAGAGATTCTTTCCGGAATTTCATGGGTTATCTCTCAAGGTGAGAAATGGGTGCTTTTCGGGAGAAATGGGTCAGGGAAAAGCAGTCTTCTTCAGGTGATGTCGGGTTACCAGATGGCAACGAGAGGCAAAATCTGGCGTTTTGGACAGGAGGATGGAAAATCAGACCTTAGAGAGCTTCGTTCTCGAATAGGCCTTGTCAATACGTGGTTGAAAGAGTCAATGCATCCCGGGGAAAAGGTTCTGGATGCGGTGATAAGCGGAAAGCATGGATGGGTTGGGATGTATGCAGTGCCAGAGCCTGAGGAAAAAAAGGAGGCCTCGTATTGGCTTGAGCTGGTTCAGATGGAAGACAGAGCTGAAAGGCTTTTTGGTTCTCTCTCGGATGGGGAAAAGATGCGGGTTCTTATTGCCCGTGCTATGATGGCTCGTCCTGAGGTTCTGATCCTTGATGAGCCGTGCAGTCATCTGGATATCCTTTCGAGAGAGTTTTTTCTTCTGAGTCTTGAAACGATAGCTAATCGTCATCCAGAGGTAGGTATGCTTATGGTCACGCATCATACCGAGGATATTTTGCCTTTTTTTCAGTATATCCATATGCTCAAAGGAGGAAAAACCTTTTATCAAGGAGACGTTGAAAAAGGGATTACCTCTGAAGTTCTCTCTGAGGTGCTGGGGGTTGGAGTAGAGGTGATCCGCCCCTATGGAAGGTACGTATGTTTGGTAAAACCGGGTGGAGTCTCATTTATTTCTTATTAATATTTGTGGCTTGTTCTTCGGGGATAAAAAACGCTCAACCAGTGGTGGCCGTTGAGGTTCAGGATGGTGACACCTGTGTGGTGGAAAGAGATGGCAAACAATGGGTGGTGCGACTTATCGGTATAGATGCCTGGGAAATTCACGCGAATCAGAGGCTGATACGGCAGGTTTTAAGTTGGAAAAAGAGGGGAATAGGAGTCACGTATGAGCAGGGGCTTCAATGGGGAAGTAACGGCTATATTTTTCTCAAGCAGCTTTTGCCTCCAGGATCTGAGGTACTCCTTGTGTCGTACGGGAAGGATCAGTATGGAAGGATTTTGGGAAGTCTGTATCTTTCTCATCGCTGGATAAACGAGGAGATGGTTCAGAGCGGTTGGGCAGTGGTTTATCTTCTTTTTTCGGAATTACCGCCAGAGGAACGAAAAAAACTAAGGGAAGCAGAAAAAAAGGCTCAAAGGCAAAAGCAAGGAATGTGGAAAAGTATTGATTTACCTTAAGGTCGGAAATCTTTTATCTCCTTATCCATTTCGCGTTTAATGTCACGTTCCTTCAGGGCTGCTTTTTTGTCGTGGAGTTTTTTCCCGCGGGCGACAGCGATTTCAAGCTTGGCGTATTTTCCTTTGATATAAAGCTTGGTGGGGACTATCGTGAGGCCTTTTTGCTGGATAGCCTGGCTGAGCTTGAGGATTTCTCGCTTGTGAAGGAGAAGACGACGTTTACGGGTAGGATCATGATTAAAGATGTTACCGTGTCCGTAGGGACTGATATGCATATTGTGCACCCATGCCTCACCATCGCGGATGAGTACAAAACTATCCTTGAGATTGACAGCATGTTCACGCACAGACTTAATCTCTGTTCCTGTAAGTTCCAGGCCTGCCTCATAGGTCGAAAGGATCTCGTAGTCATGAAATGCTTTGCGATTGACGGTTATTTCGGTGATGGGCTTGGGTTTCTGGCTCATGGAAGCTCCTTTAGTGGATATTGTCCTTTTCCTGAGGAAGCATGAGAGGGCCAAAATTTTCCTCATAGGTTTGAATGTTGTTTTCCAGAGCCTTGAGAAGCATTTTGGCGTTTCGTGGTGTCATGATAATGCGGGATACAATGTGAGCTTCTTCTTTTCCCGGAAGTGTCTGAGCAAAGTCTAAGACGACCTCCTCAGGAGAATGAGAAATAATAGCGATATTAGAATAGTGAACGATATCCTCTCCTTCTGGGAGATGAATTTTGAGGTTCTTGACGTTTTTTTCTGTACTCATGTTTCTCTCCTTCATGATCTTCTTGTTTTAGAAAGTTACATTATAACATACCAAAAGATAAAAAACAAATTTCTTGGAAGAGCAACACACTATCTTTTTTTCACGATAAAATTCAAATGCTTGTATTTTTATGAAGCTTGTAGAGAAGATATTAAACAAGGCCTTGAAAGCGCTTTACCGAAAAGAGAGAAATGCCTCATCCAGAGTGGCATAGACATGACAGAGAGGCAGAAGAGAGGTGTCTTCGAGAAGTGAAATTATTTGTGGAGATGGTCCTACCAGGCGAACTCTTGTATTGTGAACAAGGGCCTCTCGAATAACGGAAGCAAGCAGTCCCAGAGCCATAGAGCCCATCCAGCTTACTTCAGAGAGATCAAAAATAAAAAGAAACCGCCCTTCTGACAATTTTTTTTCTACGAATTTCACAGCTGGTGAAAGATTTTCAGCGGAGAGATGCCCTTTGAGTCGAACCACAACAACTCCATCTTTTTCAAAAAACTGTTCTAACATGACCGCCTCTTTTTTTGAAAAATTAAAAATAAACCCCCTTCTTTCAAAAAAAGAAAGAAGGGGGGAATACTTTAGTTACCTTCGTAAACAAAGTAAGAGTTGTAACCGTCGAAGCCATCGAGATCCTTGTTGGGATTGATGGGATCTTCGAGGTAGAGATAATCCTGGGGCTTTCCGTCTTTTGCTTTGTACTGGACACCAACATCGATAACAAACTTGTAGCGAAGCTGCATCTTTTCACCGGGCTTGATGACGAAAGGTACAAGGATTTTGGTGTACCAGGTATCAGGATTTTTGGAAGTAGGTTCGAGCTTGTTGGGGATTTCACTGGCGAAGGTTGCCCATCCATTGAAATCACCAAATACACAGATAGCCTTTACTTTGTTCTTAGAAAGAAGATCATAGTGCTGTTCATAGTGAGCCAAGATCTCTTCCAATTTAGCCTTTTTGCGAGGATTTTTTTCCTTCGCAATCTGATTCTTTGTCACCTGGATCTGATCCTTTGCAAACTGGATCAAGTAAGGGACATTCACACGAAAGCGCACGTAAATGGTGTTGCCCTTTTTCTCCATGATTTCGTAGCTCACATAATCTTTGGTAAGAGCTGCGAAAAGAGAGCTACTGATCAACGAGAGGGCAAGAAATAACCAGAGTCTTTTCATAGTTTCCTCCTTTTGGATATAATTTTTCCTATATATACTATACCACAAAATTGGAAAAAGTCAAGTAGAAAAAGAGAGATTTTTTGGATAAATGTTATGAGAGTGATGAGTTCTTCATTCTGTTTACGAATGAATGAGAGGAATCTTCTCAAGGGGGAAAATATGTTTTGAGGGACAAGATATCTTTTGTTTGAGATGAATTTTCTATAAAATCTTTTGCTGAGAAAAGATTTGACTTTTTTTTTTATCTATGGTATAGTATAGCCGAAAAGATAAATTTTTAAGGAGGCACAAATGAAGCGTATTCTTGTGGGGCTGCTTTTTCCTGTTTTGATGTTTGGGGCAAGCTGGGTGAATGGGGCTACGTTTTATCAGATCTTTCCTCTGAGTTTCTATGATGCCGATGGAGATGGGAAAGGCGATCTCAAGGGCATAACAGAAAAGCTGGACTACCTTACCAATCTCGGTGTGACAGCTATCTGGCTTAATCCGATTTTTTTGGCCAAGGACTATCATGGGTATAACACGATTGATTATTACCAGATTGATCCTCGTCTCGGCAATATGGAAGATTTTGACAGAATGGTAGCTGAAGCCCACAAACGAGGGATAAAGGTTATTCTCGATTTGGTGATTAACCATACAGCTATCCAGCATCCCTGGTTTGTAGATGGTGTCACCAATCAAAAGTCGCCTTATACGAACTACTACGTATGGTCGAAGACAAAACTTTCCTGGCCTAATCCAACAGGGAGTACGACCCAGCCGGCGTGGAATCTTTACAGCGGGACAAACTCCTGGAGAAATGGTCAGTATTACTATGCAGCATTTAACCTTAATGTGCCAGATTTAAATCTTAAAAATCCCCAGGTTGTGGAGGAAGTGAAAAAGATAGTAAAGTTCTGGCTGGATAAGGGAGTGGATGGATTCCGCCTGGATGCAGCTCGTTACTACATCGAAAAAGGCGAGGGAGAACAGACAGATACTCCTGAAACCATTGAGTTTATTGACAAACTTGTTCGCTATATCAAGAGTGTGAATCCCGAGGCTTATGTTGTAGCCGAGGTTTTTGCCCCCATGGAAATCTGTGCACAGTACTACAAAGGAGAAGGGGGTTTGGATGCCGTGTTTAACTTTGATTTTGGAGGGACTGGAGATAAAGCAGTGTATCCTTTCCTCTTAACAGGAAGAACAGCAACGCTACGGACGGCTTTAGAAAAGTATGCTACGGTAGCCAAGAAGGGAGTTCCTTCCCAGTTTTTTGCGATGTTTCTCTCTAACCATGATACGGGGAGACTCTCTGAAAAGGTAAAACAGGTTGCCAAGCAAAAATTGGCGGCGGTGCTCCAGTTTACGCTTCCCGGCGGTGCGCCCTACGTGTATTATGGGGATGAGATAGGGCAGCTTCACGGAAGCAAGAAGAGTAGGGGTGGCGGAGACTCAGAAAAACGTTATCCCCTCTGGTGGAGTGATGAAGAAAAGACGGGAGGATTTAGTTCTGGTGGCAAGTCCTGGGTGGTGATAATGCAGCCCGAGTACTATCTGACAAACAAGATAAATATCAAAGCCTATCAGCAGGATAAACAATCCCTCTGGTATACCTACCAGAAGCTTATCACTATGCGAAAAAAGTATCCCGCTCTCCAGAGTGGAGCGTTTGTCGATTTGCCTTTTGAACAGGCAAAGGAAAAGGGGCTCGACTCTGTTCTGACCTATGCTCGGGTGACAGATAACCAGGTGGTTGTGGTCATTATCAACGGAAGTTCATCCAAGGCCTCTCTCAAAGAGATTGTGAATCTCCCGGTGATGAAAACCGGTCAGTGGAAATACGTTGATGGAATCTCCTCCCAGGATCAAACCAAGCCTGTTCCCAAGAATTTACAGGAATCAGTTGTAAAGGGGGAGTGGAATGTGACCTTGAAGGGTAATGAGTTTGCCATAATGGTGTTTGAAAAGACAAAGTAGGAGGAAGACGATGATAGCAGTATTTTTGGTTTTTGTTATTTTGTTGTGGTATAGTTTTTTTATGACATTGGGTCAGCAAAAGACGATTCTCAATGTTGAAACAAATCCTTCGCTAAAAAATTTTTACGATAAATGTGATGCTATAGCCGAGAAGGGAAGTTTCCGTTTTATAATGGGACTGGCAGGTCTTGTGTTTGGTGTGTGGAATCTTTTTGCCCCTGATTTTGGGCATCCTGAGTATGGTCCGACGCTATTTGGAGCCTTGATTCCTTCTGCTATTCTTCTTTTGAATGGTCTGGTATGGTATGAAAATGTTGTAGATCTTTTTAATATTACTGATGAACAAAAACAGTCGTATCACCGTTTTATCGAGGCTTACAAGCCGTGGGGAGGCCTTATCACTTTTATTGTGGCATGGCTTCATCTTGCCCTCGCCAAGGTGGTTTTCTTCTGACATGAGAGTGTGATGAATGGTTTTCAGGGCGGAGAATATCCGCCCTTTTTTTTTAAGGTTTTTTGTTTTTTGCCGATAGACAAAACAAGAGAAAAAGAATTGGAGGGAGGAAAGCCATGCTTTTTGGGACAAACAGTGATTTTGGCAAGAAGATGGAGATCTTCCGGATGAGTTTACAGGCGACATCGCTTAGGCGACAGGTTATAGCAGACAACATCGCCAACGCCGATACCCCATTTTTCAAACGGGCTGAGGTGACATTTGAGTCCCAGCTCAAGCGTGCTCTTGATTCGGAGAGAAAAGAATCTTTTCCAGCTCTTCTTACTGACAAACGGCACATGGCTTTTGAGGAATATATTGATTATCGTGGTGTCAAACCCCAGATACGTATCGAATACGACTCCAACTATCGTAATGATAAAAACAATGTTGATATTGACAAAGAGATGACCGATGCAACAAAAAATGCCATGCAATACAACGCTCTTCTAGAGGCGTATTCAAGAAATATTCGGATCCTTGATACGGTGATGAGGTAGTAAGGAGGCTGTATGGGAATGTTTAGCGTTTTAAATATCAGTGGCAGCGGATTAACCGCTCAGAGACTCAGGCTTGATGTGATAGCCAACAATATTGCCAACGCCACCTCAACCCGCACGACAGAGGGCGGGCCTTTTCAGCGATCAAGGGTGGTTCTTCGACCGATAAACGATCGCCTCACCTTTAAGTCTCATCTTTTACCGGATGCTCTCGAGCCCGGTGTTGGTGAGGGAGTTCGGGTACTCAAGATTGAAAAAGATGAAAAACCCCCAAGAATGGTTTACGATCCGACCCACCCTGATGCGATCAAATCAGGAAAATGGAAAGGCTATGTCATGTACCCGAATGTCAACATTGTAGAAGAGATGGTGGATATGATTTCCGCCAACCGAAGTTACGAAGCCAATGTAACCATGATTAATTCAGCTCGACAGATGTTTGAAAAGGCACTTTCCCTGGGTAAGTAAAAAATTTTTTTATAAAAAAGCGCTAAAATACTTGCAAAATTTAAAATTTGTGTCATAATAGAATAGTAGTAATTTTTTGTCTACTAGAGGAGGGAGTTTGTATGCAGATATATTCGCGTTTGGAAGTGGCTGGCAATCAGGTGGGCATGGTGCGGACGAGCAAGCAACACTTTGATGATAGAGGTCGTATCACCCAGGCTTCCGATGATCCGGTGGCACCTTTTGCCCAGGTTCTCTTCAGTGCTGTAGAGAATGTGAACCAACTCCAGCAGAATGCCGATGAACTTGAGGAGAAGATGGCTGTTTCACCTGAGGAGGTGGATGTGCATGAGGTAATGATTGCCTCTGAGAAGGCACGTTTGGGTATCACTTTTATGAAGACGATTGTAGAAAAAGCTATTCGTGCGTATAATGATCTGGTAACCATGAGATAGATTTAAGAACCAAAAGAAGCCCGTCTGGGCAGGGAGGGGAAGATGCCAAATTTTGGAGAACTGTGGAAAAAGTTTCTTGAGATTTTTCAGAAACTTACCATGGTACAGAAAATTATCGTTGGAGCAGTGATTCTTGGTCTTGTAGGTGGACTCATCGCTATTTCTTCATTTTCTACTCAATCGACGTACTCTCTTCTGTACAAATCACCCTTATCACCTGAAGAGTATGCTCGTGTTACGAAAAAACTTGCGGAATGGAATGTCAAGTTTGAGACAAAGGACGATAAGTATATCCTTGTGACGGATGAAAAGGAGAGTCGTACCCTTCGGATGCGATTGGGACAGGAGGGTATTATTCCGCAGAACATCAAGGGATGGGAGCTTTTTGATGTTCAGAACTTTACAACCACTGATTTTGAAAGGAATGTCAATCTCCAGCGCGCGCTCATAGGAGAGATGGTGAAGCATCTCAAAACCCTCTCTGATATTGAAGATGTAAGCATCCAGATTTCTTTTCCAAAAGAAACCTTATACACGGAAAATGATGTTCCTGTTACCGCTTCGGTCACAATTACCCCCTCCGCGTATTCCGATATTGCTGAGAATAAGGCAAAAGTGAATGGTATTGTCCAACTTATTGCCAAGGGTATTCCTGGACTTAAACCTGAAAATATTGTTGTGGTAGACAACCGTGGAAATGTTCTTTCAGATCTTTTGGTACCGAATGATCTCTCTGACAGTGTTCGTCTGGCCCGTGAGCAAATGAAGATTAAAGAAAGGGAGCGTGCTCTTCTTGTTTCTCGAGTTTTGAATGCTTTGAAGCGTTCTATTCCCGAGGAGAGACTTCTTATCAACGCGGATATAGAGTTTGATTGGACCAAGATGAAAAAACAGGCTGAGAAGATTATCCCTATTGAGGTGAGGCCAGACAATCCTGAGACCCCGTACGATGAATCCGAGGTGATGGTGAATGTTCCCATAAGTGAGAAAAAGACGACAGAGGATTTTCAAGGGCCTGCCTATATTCCAGAAGGACCGGCAGGTGTGGAAAACAATGTTCCTCCCGGCCTCAAGGACAAGATTGACAGGTTTACCCATTACCAGAAAAACGAAAACATTGTCAACTATCAGAATAGTAAAGAGAATGTTCAGGAAGAAAAGGCTCCCTACGAGATTAAACGAATCTCTGTGGCTGTGGCTATTGATGGTGTCTGGAGAATTATCCGTAATGACACAGGAGATGAAGTAATCACCAACGGAGGTCGGATTGCTCGGGAATATATCGCGGTCAGTGATGAAGAAATTCGTAGTTATGAAGCGTGGGTAAAGGCCGCCGTGGGTTATGATGCTCGACGACGAGATGAGGTTGTGGTACGACATATTCCTTTTGATCATACCAAGGAGTTTGAGGCCGAAGACGCCAAGATTCGTAACAGAATTAGACTGCGCCGAACACTGATAGCTTCTATCATTATTTTGTTTGTATTGTTTATAGGAACGTTGATCTATCGTGCCATTGCAAGAGAACTCGAGCGACGTCGAAGACTCCGCGAGGAGGAGCTCGCACGGCAACAGCAGGCTATGCGTGAAGCAGCTCTGCGTGCCGCAGAAGAAGAGGCTGCTACGGTGGAGCTTTCTATTGAAGAAAAAGCCCGTATGGAACTCCTTGAGAATGCGATTAATGTGGCCCGTGAACGACCGGATGATGTGGCACGTCTGATTCGAACCTGGCTGGCAGAAGAATAAGAGATGGTGGGAGGGGATTATGGCAGTAGATAAGGCTCTCGCGAGCAAAAAAGACGAATGGAAAAAACAAGCCACAGCGGGAAAAGTAACTGCAGGGAAGCGAGATAAAAAGAAACCCTTAACAGGGAGAGAAAAAGCCGCCATCTTTCTTGTTTCCATTGGTCCGGAGGTCTCAGCAGAAATTTTTAAGCACCTCAAGGAAGACGAAGTTGAAGAACTTACCTTTGAGATAGCGCGTATCGACAAAGTTGATCCCGAGGATAGAGATGCCGTCCTGATGGAGTTTCAAGAGCTGATGATGGCTCAAGATTTTATCATCAATGGTGGTGTGGACTATGCACGAGAGGTTTTGGAGAGGGCTCTTGGAACGCAAAAGGCTGTCGATATTATCAACCGTCTCACCTCATCTCTCCAGACCAAGCCATTTGACTTTGTGAGAAGGGCTGATCCAGCACACCTCATCAACTTTATTCAGAACGAGCACCCCCAAACGATAGCCTTGATTCTTTCTTATCTTGATGCTCAAAAGGCAGCAAGCATCTTGAGTGCCCTTCCCCATGAGATCCAGGCCGATGTGGCAAAGCGTATTGCTACGATGGACCGTACTTCACCGGAAATCTTACGAGAAGTTGAGCGAGTGCTGGAAAGGCGCCTTTCAACGCTTGCCAGCGAAGACTTTACCCAGGCTGGTGGTATTGATGCAGTAGTAGCTATTCTCAACAGTTCTGATAGAACCACTGAACGTAATATTATCGAGGCTCTAGAAGAAGACGATCCCGATCTTGCGGAAGAAATTAAGAAGAAAATGTTTGTGTTTGAAGATATTGTTACCCTCGATGATCGTTCTATCCAGAAGGTATTGCGCCATGTAGAAAACAACGATCTTGCCAAGGCATTAAAGGCTGTAGATGCTGAAGTTCAAGACAAAGTATTCCGAAATATGTCTAAAAGAGCTGCACAAATGCTCAAAGAGGATATGGAATACATGGGACCAATACGTCTGAAAGATGTAGAGGAAGCCCAGCAGAAAATTGTTAACATTATTCGCAAACTCGAAGAGCAAGGAGAAATTGTGCTGTCGAGGAATGCCGAGGATGAGATTATTGTATAAAGAGGAAAATATATGAAAGACACTTCGCTCGAGTACCGTCTCCGTATACTTCGCGAAGGGCAGTACCACATAGAGTCGAATCGTTATATTCTTGAGGCTCCACGTGTTTTTAAGAAGACGAGAGAACAAGAGATCGATGAGTCTCTCCAGCGTATTGAAAGCCTCAAAGAGGAAATCCGTTCTCTCGAGAACGAGATCAATGCTAAGATCGAGAAAAGTGAACGCATAGCAGAAGAGATTGTGGAAAAGGCAGAACTTGAAGCTGAACGTATCGTGAAAGAGGCAGAAAAAGCCGCTTTTGATCGGATTCAAAAATCTCTTGAGGATCAGCAACGTCTTATTGATGAGAAACGCAGAGAGGCTGAGGATATCTTGAATCAAGCGAGAGAGGAGGCGGAAAAAATTCGTGCTCAAGCACAAGAGGAGGCTCTCCGTATTCAAGCAGAGGCTCAGAAAGAGGGATTTCGCCAGGGACATGAACAGGGTTTTGCTGAAGGAAAAGAAGAAATCAGAACAATGGTAGAACGTTTGAAGCAGGTAATTTATGCTACTATTCAAGAGCGAGAAAAGATTCTTGTCCATAGTGAACAGCAGATTCTTAATCTTATTCTTACAATGGTGAAAAAAGTGGTGAAAAAACTTACCGTTGAGGAACAGAATGTTGTACTCAATAATGCAAAGGAAGCTCTCGCTCTTGTCCGTGGTGCTATGAGAGTTTATATTCACGTCAATCCCGAAGATTACAATTTTACTCTTCAGCATAAAGAAGAGCTTATCCGTATGATTGAAGGTATGCCTGAGGTGAAGTTTTTTGAAAATCCCGCAGTTGATCGTGGTGGGGTACTTATTGAGACGGATATCGGAGAGGTTGATGCTACGATTGCTACTCAGCTGGAGGAACTCGAAAACAAGATACAGTTCTATGTGCCAGCACGTGTGAAGAGTAAGGGGGTAGATGAGGTTGTTCGTACTGAATCACAAGAATCCCAAATCAAAGAAGAAAAAGAGATTGTCCTCCAATGAAAGCGGTGTATTCTTCTCCTTCTTTGCCAGAAGCTTTTCTTGATGAGGAGATTCTTCCAAATCGAGAGGATGTCTATTTTAAGTATGAGCAGGCAGTTGAACGCGTAGTTCCTGTCAAAACGATTGGACGTGTAACCAATGTGGTTGGATTAACCATTGAAGCTACAGGACCTTTTGGGGCTATTGGAGATGTGTGCTGGGTAGAGACAGAGCAGGGACAAAAGGTGATGGCTGAGATTGCGGGTTTTCGGGACAAAAAGACTATAATCATGCCTCTGGGGGAACTAAGAGGTATTTCGCCTGGAATGAGGGTTGTAAATACCCGTCGAAAACTTGAGGTTCCTGTGGGAAATGAGGTTCTGGGAAGAATCTTGGGAGGGGATGGAGAACCGATTGACGGCAAAGGTCAGATTCAGGTTCCACTCATGTATCCTGTTGATCGGCAACCCCCAAGTGCGTATCAAAGAAAAAGAATTACCGAGGTAATGGTAACAGGAATTCGGGCGATTGATGGGCTTTTAACCGTGGGCAAAGGACAGCGTGTGGGTATTTTTTCAGGGAGTGGTGTAGGTAAGTCGACCCTCCTTGGTATGATTGCCCGTAATACCCTTGCTGATGTGAATGTGATTGCTCTCATTGGAGAACGAGGCCGTGAGGTGAGGGAGTTTATTGAGAGGGATCTTGGTGAAGAGGGACTCAAACGCTCGGTTGTGGTTGTGGTTACTTCTGATGAACCTCCCATGCGCCGTATACGTGGTGCCTATGTTGCAACAGCTATAGCGGAGTATTTCCGTGACCAGGGTTTTGATGTGATGTTCATGATGGATTCAGCGACTCGTTTTGCTATGGCTCAGAGAGAGGTTGGGCTTGCAGTGGGAGAGGTGCCGGCGACGAAGGGATATACTCCCAGTGTTTTTTCTCTCCTGCCACGTTTAATGGAGCGGACGGGAACATCAGACAAAGGAAGCATTACAGCGTTTTATACCGTGCTTGTTGAAGGTGATGATGTCAATGAACCTATATCGGATACGGTAAGGGGTATTCTCGATGGTCATATTGTGCTTTCTCGTCAGCTTGCTCAAAAGAATCATTATCCTGCTATTGATGTTTTGGCAAGCGTGAGTCGTTTGATGGTGGACGTTGCCTCAGAAGAACACAAGCTTCTGGCAGCGAAGGTAAAAGAGCTTCTTGCAACTTATCGAGAGGCAGAGGATCTCATCAGGATTGGGGCTTATGTGCGCGGCAGTGATCCAAAAATTGATGAGGCTTTACTCAGGATTTCCGCTATTGAAGCCTTTGTGAAACAGGGGATTTTTGAGAAGGTGTCTTTTGATGAGACTATGTTCCAGCTTCAGCGTATCTTAGTGGAGGGGAGAAAAGTACGAACTCCGGGGATGCCTCGACCATAACTTTTTTGTTGTCTATTATCCTGAGGCTACTTTGATAAGAAATCCTATATAACTGAGAAGAAGAATACTTCCTGTAATGATCAAGAAGAGCTTTATATGTTTTTGTTGTTGTTTCTTGAGCTGTTCGCTTGGATAGATTTTTTGTTTTTCTTTTTTTCGGGAGAGAATCCACCAGAAAACTGTGGCAACTACGGTAATGATGACAACGATGCTGTATAAGAAAGGAAATTTTGTAGCGAGAAACCAAAAGACAATAATCACAAGAGTTTCAAGAATGATAGTCATAAGAAAGAGCAAAAGGCGCTGGATCATAGTGTTTCCTCCGTATATTTTCGTGAAAGTGTGTTTTGAATGTTTTTTTGGGGGATGATAGAAGACGCATCGGTAAGGAGAGAGAGGAGTGCCTTTCCAGCAAACCCAACACTTTGAGTTCTTA
Source organism: Thermospira aquatica (assembly GCF_023525255.1). Classification (GTDB taxonomy): domain Bacteria; phylum Spirochaetota; class Brevinematia; order Brevinematales; family Thermospiraceae; genus Thermospira; species Thermospira aquatica. Next base: position 1,865,308 of record NZ_CP073355.1, read on the forward strand.
TCTGTTTTCGGTTTCCTGAAAAAAGGCATTGATAAATGGTGTAGTTTGCTTTTGTGCCTACCCCGATATATACTGTACCAACAGGTTTGTCAGCACTTCCGCCTCCTGGACCGGCAATACCTGTAATGGCTATGGCGTAAGAAGGGGAAAACAGGGTAAACACACCCTGGAGCATGGCTTCACAGGTTTCAAAACTGACCGCTCCATACCTGGCAATGGTTGTAGCCGGGACAGAGAGGAGTTTTGTTTTGATGTCATTGGCGTAAGCAATGATTCCCCCGAGAAAGACTCGAGAGCTTCCCGGGATATCGGTGATGACTTTGCCTACCCAGCCGCCGGTACACGATTCCGCAGATGCGATGGTTTTTTCTTGTGTGGTGCACAGGTGAACGATATTTTTCCAGAGGTTTTTCTCTCCGTTACCCATGGTGATACCTTTTATTTTTGTTATAGTTTATGGGAAGAGAAAGAAAAAATCAACTTGAGAGTATAAAGAGAAAAATAATTGCATATTTTTTCTTTTTTCCTTACAATAACCCATCAGAAAGTGAAGTCTGACGTAAGGAGCAGAAATATGAATCTAGTGAAAGCTATTGCAGATGCCTTTGTGAATGATATCGCGATTGACCTTGGAACAGCAAATACGTTGATCTATGTAAAAGGTAAGGGGGTTGTGATTAATGAGCCTTCTGTTGTGGCTGTTCAGACCGGAACAGGCTTGGTTCGTGCCGTAGGTAATGAAGCAAAAAATATGCTCGGAAAAACCCCCGGTGATATTATTGTGATCCGTCCTATGCGAGAAGGGGTGATTGCTGATTTTGATGTTGTTGGAAAGATGCTTAAATATTTTATCAACAAGGCTCAGGTAACACGAAAACTTGTTCATCCCCGCGTAGTTATTAGTGTTCCTTCAGGTGTGACGGAGGTAGAGAGGCGTGCTGTGCGAGAGTCTGCTCTTCAGGCTGGTGCAGCCAAGGTTCATCTTGTGGAGGCTCCCCGTGCAGCGGCTCTGGGGGCAAATATTCCTATTGAGGAACCTGCGGGACATATGGTGATTGATATTGGGGGTGGAACCACAGAGATCGCTGTCCTTTCTCTGGGTGGGATTGTGGTGAGTAACTCGATTCGTGTTGGTGGAGACAAGTTTGATGAGGCGATCATGGCCCATCTCAAGAAGTATCACAACCTCATCATCGGTGAAAAGACCGCAGAAGATATCAAAATCAAAATAGGAAGCGCCTATCCCCTCAAAAATGTTGAATCAATGGAAATCAAGGGACGGGATGCAGTGAGTGGTCTGCCTCGAATCTTGAAGATTGATAGTGTTGAGGTACGAGAAGCTCTTCAGGACATGGTAAACAAGATTCTCGAGACGGTACGTCAAACCCTTGACCAGACGCCTCCGGAACTGGCTTCGGATATTCTTGAAAGGGGTATTGTGATGGCTGGTGGTGGATCGCTTCTCCGTGGACTTCCAAAGTTTATAGCGAAAAATACCGGCGTGCCTGTGTTTTTGGCCGATGATCCCCTTGTGTGTGATGTGATTGGTGCAGGAAAGTTTCTTGAGAATATCAAGAAATACGAAACCCAGTTTAATTTGTAATCAGGGTTATCACGCATGCCGGTTCTTACCTTTACCCGACGACGAACCTTTCTTACCATGTTGTTATTGTGTTCTTTTTCGGTGGGGCTTATGGTACGGGACGTTAAACTTCCCCAGATTACGGTTCGTTCGGTTTTTCTTTTTCTTTTGTATCCTTTTCAGTGGACATGGTCAAACATGACGTGGCTTGTTGGTGAGTCAGTAAAGCGTGTTGTGACTCTGGGTGAAACCCAGAAAAATTTGAGTGAAGCGGAAGACAAGATTCAGCAGCTTCAGACACAACTTCTTCTCTTTAGTCAGCTTCAAAAAGAAAATGAGGAACTTCGTCAGATCCTTGATGTTAAGAAGCGAATCCAGTATGATGCGCTCTCTACCCGTATAGTGAATAAAAACCTTGATATTACTTCTTCGAGATTTTTGATAGATCGGGGTATTCGGGATGGTGTTAAGAGGAACCATGCTGTGATTGGGTATACCCCTGAGTACGGTTTTTACATCATTGGGAAGATTGTGGAGGTGAATGTTTTTACCTCTGTTGTAGAGGTTCTCTACTCAGAAAATTTCTTTATTGGAGGGGCACTCCCCAATGGGTCACTTGGTGTTTTGAATGGTCAGGGGGGATGGCACCAATACTGTGTCATGTCGTATGTTCCTACAGAGGCACTTGTCGAAGTGGGAGATGTCATCACTACCTCTGGTGAAAGTGATATTTTTCCTGCCGGTTTTCGTATTGGTTTTGTGGTTGGTATGACAAGTTCTCTGCGGCAGGAGTTTTTTAAAAGACTCTATGTAAAGCCGTATTTTCATCCTATGCAAGTTCAGTTCCTCTTTGTGCTTAGGTGGTCCCTGGTGGCTGAGGAGGAGGGTGATCATGAGTAGATCATGGGTGAAGTGGGTGTGGTTTGGGGTGTTTCTCTTTGTTATTGTTTCTCTCCAGGCGAGTCATATCTTTCAAATTTATCAAGTTCTGCCTGATATGCTTCTTATTATTTTTGCCCTTTTTGCGGTTTTCCAGAGTCGGTTTGTTGCAGAGATTATGGGATTTCTCCTTGGACTTGTGGTGGATACACTTACAGGTGGTTGGTTTGGTTTTCATGCCTTTTTGTATACCTTTATTGCCTGGTTTGTTGGGGTGTATCAAAAGTGGTTTTTTGTGGATACCCTTCGAGGTTTTCTCTTTTTTGTTTTGTGGATTACAGGACTGAAATACTTGATTTTTTTCCTTTTTTCCCTTATAATAAAAGGACAATGGTTGGTGAGTAGTGGCTATTTCCTTGTCTTCTTCGGGGAATGGCTCTACAACTCACTCTGGGCAGTGCTTTTTTTCCTGACCTTGCCCTTATTGTTTTTCAAAGAAGAGTAGATGCGCCCATAGCTCAGATGGATAGAGCGTCAGATTGCGGATCTGAAGGCCAGAGGTTCGACTCCTCTTGGGCGCGTTTTCTTTTTTGGAGAGGTGCCAGAGTGGTCGATTGGGTCTGACTCGAAATCAGATGTACGCTTTTTAGCGTACCGTGGGTTCGAATCCCACCCTCTCCGTTCTTTTTTCGTTTTTCCTTTTTTTAATCCTCTTTCAAAAATTTGACGAAATCCTCTTTCAAAAATTTGACGACTTGTTTGCTTTTGAAATTTTCTTTCAAAGAAAGATATTTTTCTCGCTCATCAATCGGTGAAGAATTTTTGTTTTTTTATGCTATTGATAGTCTTGGGCGATTTTTTAGCAGAAAATTTTTCTCGTGTTATAATTACAACTTGTCTGTGAATTTTTTCAAGCTATTTTACTTGACAAAAAAAATAATAATCTCTATAATAATTAGTATAATAATTTTAAAAGAAAAAATTTGCATAAAAGAAAAGTTTCCTATATATTGATATTAAGGAGGAAATGTGCCTACTTACAAGAAAAGCCATATTCGGGACGCTGTACTGCAGGTTCTTCGGAGTACGAAAACGCATCCTTCGGCTGAATGGGTTTGGCAAGAGGTGAAGAAGATGTATCCTTCGGTTACGCTAGCAACGGTTTATCGAAATCTTCATATTCTTGAGGCCCAAGGCCAGGTGCTCGTCTTGGATGTAGGACAGGGAGAAAGGCGTTATGATGGGTTTACCTGTCACCATGGACATTTTGTGTGTCGGAAGTGTGGAGAGGTTTTTGACTTTGATCTCAAAACTAAACCGTGGATGGCCAGGGAAATACCCGGTGAAATTGAGTCATGGCAGGTGATTTTTTATGGGGTATGCCATAAGTGTGCGGCAAACAGGACCTTTTTCTCTCAATAGGAAACCAAAATATATCGATAAAGGAGGCCTTTATGGCATTTTTTACCTGGACGGAGAATATGAGTGTTGGGGTAGAAGAGTTTGATACTCATCACAAGAAGCTCGTTGATCTTACGAATCAGCTTTGGACTGATGAGTGAGGGTAAGGAGACAAGTGGTAGGCAGGGTGCTTGAAGAACTTTTTGAGGTATAGTGAGTATCATTTTAGTGCTGAGGAAAAATGAAAGAAATGGGTTATCCTGCCTATCCTGGACATCAAGCTGAACATCAGAAGTTTGTTGAAGAGGCAACAACGCTTTATAGAAAATTCCAGGAGGAGATATTTTATTTCTCTGGATACTTTGAATTTTCTGAAAGATTGGCTTAGTAAGCATATTCTTCAGACAGATATGGCTTACAAGCCCTTTTTTAACAACAAAGGTATACGATAAAGAGAAAAATACGAAGGAGGTAAAGATGATCGAACGTGGTCAGATTTACAAGTGTAGTGTATGTGGCAACATTGTTGAAGTTAGGGTTGCTGGTGGTGGTACGCTGGTGTGCTGTGGGCAACCGATGGAGCTTCTCAAGGAGAATACGGTGGAAGCATCTCGGGAGAAGCATATTCCTGTGATTGAGGCGAGAGATGGCGGATATTTGGTGAAAGTTGGGAGTGTAGAACATCCCATGGAGGAAAAACACTATATTATGTGGATTTCTCTTATGGCAGATGGGAAGGAGTATACCCAGTACCTGAAGCCAGGGGACAAGCCTGAGGCATTTTTTGCTGTGCAGGCGTCATCGGTAACAGCCCGGGAGTATTGTAATCTCCACGGTTTGTGGAAATCTTAAAGAAGGTTTTTAAGAGTGTATGTGAAAATGTACTGAAGAGAATATTTTCTCATTCAGATTAGGGAAAAAACAGATACAAGGAGGCCTTTATGGCATTTTTTACCTGGACGGAGAATATGAGTGTTGGGGTAGAAGAGTTTGATACTCATCACAAGAAGCTCGTTGATCTTACGAATCAGCTTTTTGACGCGATGAGTGAGGGTAAGGGGAGACAAGTGGTAGGCGGGGTGCTTGAAGAACTTTTGAGGTATAGTGAGTATCATTTTAGTGCTGAGGAAAAGAAAATGAAAGAAATGGGTTATCCTGCCTATCCTGGACATCAAGCTGAACATCAGAAGTTTGTTGAAGAGGCAACAACGCTTTATAGAAAATTCCAGGGAGGAGATATTTTTATTTCTCTGGATACTTTGAATTTTCTGAAAGATTGGCTTAGTAAGCATATTCTTCAGACAGATATGGCTTACAAGCCCTTTTTTAACAACAAAGGTATACGATAAAGAGAAAAATACGAAGGAGGTAAAGATGATCGAACGTGGTCAGATTTACAAGTGTAGTGTATGTGGCAACATTGTTGAAGTTAGGGTTGCTGGTGGTGGTACGCTGGTGTGCTGTGGGCAACCGATGGAGCTTCTCAAGGAGAATACGGTGGAAGCATCTCGGGAGAAGCATATTCCTGTGATTGAGGCGAGAGATGGCGGATATTTGGTGAAAGTTGGGAGTGTAGAACATCCCATGGAGGAAAAACACTATATTATGTGGATTTCTCTTATGGCAGATGGGAAGGAGTATACCCAGTATCTCAAGCCTGGAGATAAACCCTGGAGATAAACCTGAGGCATTTTTTGCTGTGCAGGCGTCATCGGTAACAGCCCGGGAGTATTGTAATCTCCACGGCCTCTGGAAATCTTAAAAGAAGGAGAGTTTTATGTTAGACAAAGAGATGAATGATAAGCTGAATACGCAAATCCAGGAGGAGTTGTATTCGGCGTATTTGTACCTTGCTATGGCGGCATGGTGTGATGAAGAAAGTTGGACAGGGAGCGCTCACTGGTTTCGTAAGCAAGCCCAGGAAGAAATAAATCATGCCATGAAGTTTTACCACTATATTGTGGAAAAGGGTGGAAGAGCGATCATGGAAGCTATTGAAAAGCCCCCAGTGGAATGGAAAGATCTTCTTGCCGTTTTTGAGGCTGCCTATGAGCACGAGCTTACCGTGACAAAACGGATCCATGATCTGGTAGCGTATGCGCGTGAGGTCAATGATTATGCTACCGAGCAGATGCTTCAGTGGTTTGTGGCTGAACAAGTAGAGGAAGAAGCGCAGACCTTCGAGATTGTGCAGAAGCTGAAAAAGATTGGAGAAAGCAACTCCGGAAAACTCTATCTCGATGGGAAGCTTGGAAAAAGAGAATAATTCTTATAAAAGGAGGATAGATATATGGCAAAGTCTCTCAAAGGGACAAAAACAGCAGAAAATTTAATGAAAGCATTTGCTGGAGAGTCTCAAGCTCGTACTCGTTACACCTACTATGCTTCTCAGGCTGCAAAGGAAGGGTACATGCAGATTGAGGCAATTTTTACAGAAACGGCTGACAACGAAAAAGAGCATGCGAAGGTGTTTTTTAAGCATCTCGTGGAAGGGTTGGGGAATGATGTAATGCAAGAGATCCAGGCTAGTTATCCTGTTGCTCTTTCAGACACCTTGAGTAATCTCAAGAGTGCGGCTGCAGGTGAGAACGAAGAATGGACAAAACTCTATCCCGAGTTTGCTGATATAGCAGAGAAAGAGGGATTTCCTGAGGTTGCGGCAAGTTTTCGTGCTATCGCTCAGGTGGAGGCCCGTCATGAGGCTCGTTACCGCAAACTGGCAGACAATATTGAGAAGGGCAAGGTGTTCAAGAAAGACGAGAAGATCCTCTGGAAGTGTCGCAACTGTGGGTTCATCATCGAGGCCAAGGAAGCTCCACAGGTGTGTCCCAGCTGTAAACATCCGCAGAGTTACTTCGAAGTGTTTGTGGAAAACTACTAAAGTTTGCCCCCGCTTTGGCGGGGGTTGTTTTTTTAAATTGCAAGTTTTATTTTTTTGCTTTACAATAAATACTGGATATACGGAGTAAGGAGTTCTTACTTTATGAGTGTTAAAAAACATCTTCACAATCTGCGAAGAAAACTACCACTCTCGAAGTTAGAGATGATTTTTTATACTATTCTTGTGCTTGTAGGCATTGTTTCTGGTATAGTCATTGCACAGATTACTATTACGTTTCATGAGTTATCAGACATCAAACCATTAGAGTCATATTCAACTTACGCTGTTCCAACAAAAGTGTATGATGTGAATGGTAAGCTGATTGCAGAGTTTTACCGTGAAAAACGAGAGATCATTTCCTACCAGGATATGCCTCAAAGTCTTATTCAAGCAATTGTAGCTATTGAAGATAACAAGTTTTTTGAGCATCGGGGATTTAATCTATTTGCGATGATTCGGGGAGCCTTGATTGATCCCTTGCTTGGAAAACGAGCTAGAGGTGGATCGACGCTTACCCAACAGCTCGCCAAGAGGCTTTATACTTCAGGTGAGAGGAATGTTTTTCGAAAGCTTGTGGAGTTGTGGTATGCCCTTCAGATCGAAAAGAAGTACTCAAAAGAAGAAATTCTGGAGATGTATTTTAACCAGATCTATCTTGGACATGGTTGTTATGGGATTGAGGCTGCGGCACAGTTTTATTTTGGTAAACATGCAAAAGAGTTGAGTCTAGCAGAATCCGCAATGCTTGCTGGTATGGCCCAGAGCCCGGAGGGGTATTCGTTACTTTTGCATCCAGAACGAGCTAAAAAACGTCATAAACAAGTGCTTGACGCGATGGTTTCTCTGAAGTATATCACGCAGACCCAGGCAGAAGAAGTATATGACGATTTCTGGAATAATCTCAATGTGTATGTAAAAGCTGAATCCGTGATTGTTCAGAGAAGCGGTAGTTCCTATGCTCCGTATTTTGTGGAGTATATTCGTCAGATGTTGGAGGAACGTTTTGGCAAGGAACAATTGTATACGGCTGGCTATAGTGTCTACACGACGCTCGATCTTGATAAGCAACTCACGGCCGAGAAGTATGTGAAAGCAGCCGTGTCGAATGAACAGGTGATCTATGATGCCTACAATCGGAGTATGAGACGCATCTTACAGGAAAATTATGCTGATATTGTGGATGCGCTGGGGATCTATCTTGGAATTCCTCAGGTGTACGTTGGGTTTTCTAAGGTTCAGAATACGCTGGATGAAGCTTTGCGAGACTATGAAGATGCCCTGTATCTTGTTTCTTATGGAGTTGGGATGGAGAAAGTAAATCTCTTTTTGCGAGAGAGGCTCAATCCCAATCGTATTAAAACAGCTCGTAAGGATCAGGTAGAGGGGGCTCTTATCTCTATTAATCCTTCAACAGGATATATTGAAGCCATGGTAGGGGGGAAGGATTTCTCCTCATTTAATCAGTTCAATCGTGCCGTTCAGGCAAGAAGACAGATGGGATCGCTTTTTAAACCCGTGTATTATGCGGTAGCTATAGAAAAAAAGTTGATAACACCTGCAAGTGTTTTTGATGATGCTCCAAAGGTTTTTCAGGATGGAGCTGGAAACCCATGGATTCCAAGAAATTATGAAGGAACTTTTCGAGGCGAGATTCGTGTGAGAACGGCTCTTCAGTACTCGGTTAATCTGGTAGCTATTCAGATATGGCAAAAGCTCATGCAAACAGTTGGCTATGAGGCTACGGCTTCGATGATCGCAGGGCTTTTGGGAACAACTGTAGATGATGTGAAGAAAAATGTGATGCCTTCCCTTGCTTTTGCGCTGGGAGTTGGTATCTTTACGCCTTTTCAGGTAGCGCAGGCGTTTGCCACCATTGTCAACAATGGTGAATGGGTGAAGCCTTTAGCGATTCGTCAGGTGAAGGATCGATATGGAAGAGTAGTGGCTGATTTTGAAATGGAGCGCGACCTCAATAAAACCAATCGCCAGCAGATTCTTTCTGAAGGAGCAGCGTATATTATGCAGGACATGCTGTCTACGGTACTCTATCGTGGTACTGGGGCCAGAGCTGCTTCAGCAGCTGGTTTTAACTATCCAGCTGGAGGAAAGACAGGGACTACACCAAACTGGAAAGATGCATGGTTTGCCGGATTTACCAAAAATCTTTCCACCGTTGTCTGGGTGGGTTTTGATGATTATCGTAAAGCCCTGGGGCGCCATCGTGCTGCGGCAGTTGTGGCAGCCCCCATATGGATGAATTACATGAGAGATGTTTCTCAAAAAAATCCTCCCCCGGGATTTTCTCAACCAGGTGATGTCGTGAGGGTGGGTGTATGTGCAGAAAGCGGGCTTTTGCCAACGGTATACTGTCCTGATGTGGTTGAGGAGATCTTTCTTCGGAGTACTGTACCATCCAGAACCTGTGACAAACATACCACAGACTCCTATGAGCGGCAAAGACAGGAGATAGAGATCCTCACCAATAATGTGGATTATCAATTTGATTTTGACCAGCCGCAGGACAACTGGAAGCTTGATAGTAGTGAGGGACCGGTAAATCTCGACCTGGGGTTGTAAGTGAGGTTTCTTCTTATTGATGGGTATATTGATGAGCCTACAGCGCTTGGTGTTCCCCCCTACATTTCACCGTATGTTCGTTATGTGGCAGGAGCTATATGGTCGGCGGGCGGGCATGAGCTTCTTTATCGGACGATTGACCAGCTGAGAGAGACACATGATAAGCCAGATGCGGATTTTGTCATTTTGATAGCAGGAAATCCTGTCCCTGGAAAGTATCTGGGAGGGAATCCTATTACCTTGGACGAGGTTAAAGAACTCGCTGATTTTTATCGGAAAAAAAATTTTCTCTGGGGGGGACCTCAGAGTCGTGAAAAAAACAACAATTTTTCCAAAAACATTCAGGTGATAAGCGGGGATATTGAGGCTTATGTGTGGGATATAGCTCGTAACAATACACCTCGAGAACGTTTTCGAAGTTTAGAGGAATGGCATGTATGTGCCACGTTTGGGGCAGAGGTAGTGCTTCAGCATCCCTGGTTCCCGGATGTGGTTATAGAACTGGAAACAGGAAGGGGATGTCCCAGGAGATTTCACTGTAGTTTTTGCCTTGAGGGGCTTTTTGAGGTGGAATTTCGTCCTGTAGCTTCCATTCAGGAGGAGGTGAACAGACTTTATCAAGTCGGATGTCGCCATTTTCGTCTGGGGAAGCAGGCAGATATTTTAAGCTATCAGGCAGATTTTTCCTGTGAGAGGGATGGCTTTTTTCGCCCTGTGCCGGAGAATCTTGAGAGGCTCTATTCAGGCATTCGAGAGGTGGCTCCAGATCTTAAAACACTTCATCTTGACAACATGAATCCGGGTACTATCGCTCGTTTTCCAAAAGAATCTGCCAGGATCCTTGAAACAATCGCAAGATATAATACACCGGGAGATGTGGCAGCTTTTGGTATGGAATCAGCTGATCCAGAGGTTATTCGCCGTAACGCTCTCAAGGCTTCTCCAGATCAGGTTTTTCAGGCCATACAAATGGTCAATGAGATCGGTGGAAAACGTGATGGTGGTATCCCAAAGCTACTCCCTGGGGTAAATCTTATCCATGGTTTACCAGGAGAAACGAGGGAGACCTTTCGTCTCAATTATGAGTTTCTCTTGCAAATTTTTGAAGAAGGGCTTCTTCTCCGAAGAATCAATATTCGTCAGCTCAAGCAAACCCCGGGGACACCTCTGGAACATCTGCCTTTGAAAAAAGATGTGAAAACAGAGGCGGCTTTTCGTCATTATAGAGAGAAAATAAGAAAAGAAATCGATATTCCGATGCTTCAGAGAATTTTCCCCCCGGGTACCGTGCTTCGAGATCTTATTGTTGATGGACACCGTGGGGAATGGAGTCTTGCCAGACAATTGGGGAGTTATCCTATTATAGTGAAAATTCCACGCAATGTTTCTTTGCGAGAACACCTGGATGCTTTTGTGATTGACTATCGAGAGCGTTCACTTATCGGTCTTTGTTTTCCCTTTGATGTAAAAAAGCTTTCGTATCACGAAATTCAGCAGATTCCTGGTATGGCAAAGAAAGCTGGTATGCTTGTTGCACAAAAAGAAATTTCTCTTGAAGACTTCCGGGAGAGTCCACTGTATGAGGTTCTTGTCTCTTGCTCGCGTTAATATGCCCCTTCTCGTTTTATGAGAACCTCAAAGGTTTTGAGGATGATAACGATATCGAGCCACAGGGACCAGTTCTCAACGTACCAGACATCTGTTTGTACCCGATAGTTGTAGTCGGTATTGGACCTACCTGATACCTGCCAGAGACCTGTAAGACCGGGGCGGACGGAATAGTAATAAACCTGGTACTCCTTATAAAATTTTTCAATCTCTTCAGCTGATACTGGACGAGGCCCTACAATGGATATATCTCCTTTTAGTATATTCCAGAGCTGGGGAAGTTCATCAATGCTCGTTTTGCGAATAAACTTCCCAATAGGGGTAATTCGCGGATCGTTGGTGAGTTTTCGTTTGGTTTCCCACTCTTCTTTGGCTTTGGGATCACTGGCAAGAATATCTTTTAACCTTTCGTCTGCGTCAGGATACATGCTACGAAATTTATAAAGATAAAATGGCTTTCCATTTTTTCCGATACGTTGTTGTTTGTACACAATTTTTCCTGGAGAGGTTAGCTTAATAATGAAAGCCACAACAAGAAGGAGAGGAGAAAGCAACACAAGTCCGACAAGAGATCCCACAATATCTATAGTTCGCTTTAAGAAAAGGTTCCACCAGGCGTTGAGGTTATTTTTGGCGTAAATGAGATAGGAACGTTCTTTGAGAAGATAGTGGGTCTCCGCGTTGAAAAGGACGATGGGGTATTCGAGAGGGAACAAAACGATATTTCTTGCACTCGCGTACGCTTCGCTTGCCAAAAGATCGAGATCTTTCTCATGAAAATGTTCGGTAATGATAAATACCGTTTCCATGCCGAGACGGCGGATAAAACCACTGATGTCTTTTTCGTAATACACAGGAATCTTATTGGGGGAAAGGGATTTCTGGCGTTTGCCCTTTGTGGGGGAGAGGATAGCCTTGGGACGAAAACCCAGGAAACTGTCCTGAGAAAGCTTTTGAGAAAGTTCCTCTCCCAGGTTCTCTTTTCCGAGGATGAGGACGTCCTCTCCCCATAGGCCTACTATCCACAGAAGTTTTTTGAAAATATAACGGAAAAGAGCAAAGAAAAAAAGTCCACTTCCCCATAAAAAGAGAAGGGTTAATCGGGAAAAATCAGCGTAAAGTTTGCGAATACTAATCACAAAAAATACAATAATGAGTCCCAACGTGAGCGCCTTGACGAGTTTTTCTGTTTCCTCCCAGAAGGAAAAATGCCTGTGATAAAGCTTAAACATCCCTATACTGAACACAAAGGCCAGCGGAAGCCACAAAACAGAGGCAAAATATTCGTACTGAAAATTAAAAGAAGGAAGGTTGGAGAAAAAAAAACCCGCAATGTTTTGCCGTAAAAAAACAGCAATGGCAAGACTTGCATAGTAGGCCATGAGATCGCTTGCTAGAAGTATGAAAAATTGCATGATTTTCCTGAGATATTTCATTGTTTTCCCTCTCAAGATTTTTCTTATTAGTATACCATTAAAAACAAAAAATTTCCACTAAAGAGAGTGTTTACTTGACAGGGAGGTATTTTTGACTTAAAATATACTTAACTACTTTAAGTAAAGATAAAATGAAGTACCGTTTTGGGAGTAGACTCCGGGAAGCCAGAGAGAAAAAGGGGCTTACCCTTCGGCAGGTTGCTGAGAATGTGGGGGTAAGTGAAAGCCTTATCTCTCAGATTGAGCGGGATCGTGTTTCTCCGGCCATGGATACTCTTCTTTCTCTTGTTGAGGTTCTGGAGCTGGACATAGAGTATCTTTTTCAGGATTGGAGACGTACCCGTCCTTTTGCTTTTGTTCCCCGGGAGAATCGGACAAAAACCGAGGTTGATGGGACGGTTTATGAGAGGTTGGCCTCGATCCCTGGTTCTACAGAAGGGGAAGGTATAGAAGGATATCTTATCCGTATCCCTCCGAAGCACGAAAAACGAAGTGAACCGCAGGGACATCGGGGTAAGGAACTCGGGATCATCCTTTCAGGAGAAGGAGAGTTTATCCTGGGGGACATGATCTACCCCCTAAAGGCAGGGGATAGTATTGCGTTTTCTTCTGGTGTACCGCATGTTTTTCGTAATACAGGGGAAGTATTTCTGGAAGCTTACTGGATAGTTACGCCTCCACGGCGAAAAGTATAAATGGAGGAAGCTATGGGAAAAACCATCGCTGAAAAGATTTTTGATGCCCATCTGGTGGACAAGCCCTATGAAGGGGTGTATGTGCTCTCGCTGGATATGGTGTTTTGCCATGAGATTACCACACCGGTAGCGATCATGGATCTGGTAAATCGCGGACTGGACCGTGTGTTTGATCCTACGAAGATCAAAGCAGTGATCGATCATGTGACTCCAGCCAAAGATTCCAAGACAGCTACCCAGCACAAGATTTTACGAGAATGGGCACGTCGTCACAACATTAAGGACTTCTTTGATGTTGGAAGAAATGGTGTATGTCATGCTCTTTTTCCGGAACAGGGATTTGTTCGTCCTGGTTACACAATTATTATGGGAGATTCTCATACCTGTACCCATGGGGCTTTTGGGGCGTTTGCAGCAGGAGTAGGGACTACTGATCTTGAGGTTGGTATTCTCAAAGGAGTATGTGCTTTTAAGTATCCCAAAACTATCAAATTTGTTCTCAAAGGAAAACTCCCTGAGGGTGTCTATGCCAAGGATGTTATTCTTTACATTATTTCCCAGATTTCGGTTAACGGTGCAACGGATCATGTGATGGAGTTTACAGGTCCTATTGTCGATGCCATGTCTATGGAGAGCAGGATGACCCTTTCAAATATGGCCATTGAAGCTGGCGGAACCAGTGGAATATGCTATCCTGACATGACAACGGTGGAGTATCTGTGGAAATTTATTCAGAATGACTATCCTTCCAAGGAAGCAGCTCTGAAAGATTTTCAAAAATGGGTTTCTGATCCCGATGCCCACTACGAAAAGGTTCTGGAATACGATCTCTCTGATCTTGAACCCATGGTAACCTATGGCTACAAGCCCGATCTGGTAAAACCAGTACGAGAGATGGAGGGTACACCCATAGATCAGGTGTACATAGGGAGCTGTACCAATGGGCGGCTTGAGGATCTTCGTATAGCTGCTCAGATTCTCAAAGGCAAAAAGATTGCCCCAACGGTGAGAGGTATTCTTTCGCCAGCTACACCTGAAATCTACTTTCAGGCTATGGAAGAAGGTATTTTGAAGATCTTTTACGAAGCAGGGTTTTCTATCACCAATCCAACATGTGGAGCATGTCTTGGAATGTCAAATGGTGTGCTTGCTGAGGGTGAGGTTTGTGCAGCGACAACGAACCGAAACTTTTATGGCCGTATGGGGAAAGGTGGCACAGTACATCTGATGAGTCCTGCTACCGCCGCAGCATCGGCTATCGCGGGGAAAATTACGAATTCCCCTCTTTATCGCGGGAAATAGAGGAGGTGATTATGCGTCAGTTTGACGGAGAGGTTTTGTTTCTGGATAGAAGCGATATTAATACGGATGAGATTATTCCAGCGAAATACCTCACAGAGATTACCAAGGAAGCATTAAAACCGTATTGTCTTGAGGATTTGAAGCTTGAGGGTTTTGATCCAAAAAGGGATCTTGCCGGGAAATCGGTGATTGTCACGAGGGCAAATTTTGGGTGTGGATCTTCCCGTGAGCATGCGCCCTGGGCATTAGAGGTCAATGGGATCTATACGGTTATTGCTGAAAACTTTGCCAGAATCTTTCGCCAGAATATGTTTAACGGTGGGATGCTGGCAATAGAACTTCCAAAGGAAACAATTGATGAGATCTTTCGCGAGTTTAAAGGCAAGAAAACCTATGCAAAAATTTCGATTGATCCTGCAGAGATTATTTTAGAGGCAGAGGGGAAGAAAAAAACATATTCTTATACCCTTGGAGGTTTTGAGAAGGCTTTGATCGAAGCAGGTGGATGGGTTGGTTACGCGGAGAAACACTATTAAGTCAAAAAAAAGCCCCGATGGTACCATCGGGGCTTTTTTTAGGATTTATTTCTTTTTCTGGAAAGGTTTGGATGCTTCTAGAAGGAAGCGTTTGATTTTTTTGGAGGAAGTTTTGGGGAGTTCTTCGTAGATAAGTTCAAAATCGGCGATCTTTTTGTAAAGGGGAAGGTCGGCCGTGAGACGTTTAATCTCCTGGGAGAAAAGCTCATAGAGAGAGTCTTCGTCAAAGTTTTTCTCCTGCTGGTCGCTCAGAAGTTTGATGGTCTCAAGATTTGGGTAGATGATTGCGTAAGGAACCTCGCCGCGGCTTTCCCAGTCTTTTCTCCCGATGACGGCTACTTCGGCGATGTATTCACTCTGGGCGAGAAGGTTTTCCAGTTCTTCAGGGTAGATATTTTTACCACCAGAGGTGACGATGATATTTTTGAGTCGCCCTGTGATCCAGAGAAAACCTTGCTTGTCTATAAATCCAATATCCCCCGTGTGAAACCATCCTTCACTCTCAATCACTTTAGCGGTTTCTTCTGGGTTATTGAGGTAGCCTTTCATAATGTTTGGACCTCTGGCCAGGATTTCTCCATGACCCCGTTTGTCGGGATTGTCAATTCGCAGTTCAACTCGTTTAAGGGGAAATCCTACAGAACCAAACTTGTTGACCGTGAGATTGGAGCAGGTGAGCACGGGTGAGGTTTCAGAAAGACCGTAGCCCTGCGCGACATAGATCCCAAGACTGTTGAGTCCTATGAGAATCTCCTTGGCAATAGGACCACCGCCAGAGATAAAAAATTTGAGTTCTGAGAGTCCAAGTTTTTCCCTGACGTTGTGGAAAAGAATTTTTCCAGGATTGAGATGTGTCCACTTGTAGACAAAATGGGAAAAGTTAAAGAGGGTCTTAAAAATGAAACGTACAATGAAATTCTTTTCTTTCACAGTTTTGAGGATATTTTTGTATATTTTTTCTAGGAAAAGAGGAACAATAATAATACAGTTGACCCTTGTTTCTTTAAAAGCATTGATGATCACATCAGAGCGTAAACTTGCAACAAAACGAATAGTACCCCGGGTAACAAAGGGAACAAGAAGACCTCCCATCGTAGGAAAGGTGTGATGAAGAGGAAGAAGAGTAACCCACCGAAACTCAGGCGCAAAGAGTTCGTGCATCTGTATATCATCTACATTGCTTGCAAGGTTGTACTGGGTGAGGAGAACAGCTTTGGGTTTACCTGTTGTGCCTGAGGTGTAGATCAGAGCTGCCGGGTCGTCTGGAGAAAGAGGGATATTGTCAAGAGGATTGCTACAGTTTTCACTGCGGATGTGTTTACCTGCAGTTACTAGCACCAGAAAATCAAGGACGCGTTCCTCTCGAAAAAGAACCTCGCATTTATCGGTGAGAACGAGTTCCTGTTTATGAAGGGAGAGAGTTTTGGAGATCTTGGAGGGGAGAATAGAGAGACCTAGAAGTTTTGTAAGGAGGTCCTGGGCTTCTTTTTTTTCCTGGAGTGCACGTGTTTCGTCAATAGGATCAAAGACAACGATGTGCTTCACGGGAAGAGATTCTTGGGAAGGAAATCGATCTTTTTGAGAAGCGGATACAAAAAGTATTTTTGCCTGACTGTCTTTGATGAGATTTTCCAGTTCTTGAGGAGTGAGGAGAATATCCAAAGGGACAATGACACATCCCATACAAACAGCAGCAAGATAAACTAAAGCCCACTCGGTTCTATTTTCAGAAAGGAGAGCGATTTTGTCGCCCTTATTGACATCAAGGGAGAGGAGGGCTTGTACAAGATCAAGCACGGTATTTTTCACCTGAAGGTAGTCCATAGAGGGGAAAGTTTCCGGGGAACTATTGATAAAAGCGGTGTGTCCTGCCAGCGATTCGTCGATGAAGGTTATAATCTCTCTGAGAGTAGAGAGGTTTTTGGGTTTTCCCGGGTATCTTGGCATCGTATTCTCCTTTATACTCGTGATGCTTCATTATAGCGTAATAAAAAAAATATGCTACTTTTTAAATGTGGTGATGCTTGATAACCCGACCCTCTGTAATATAAACCACCTCTTCTGCGATATTGGTGATGATATCGGCCATCTTTTCAATATGGCGTGAAATGCTAAGAAGGATAAGCCAGGGGAGGACATCTCCTTTTCTTTCGTTCATTAATCGGATAATGTCTCCATGAATACTGTCTCTCAGGTTATTGATGAGTGAATCATTATGAATGACCTGAATTGCTTTTTCCGCGTTTTCTTCGACAAGGGCTTCAAGAGATGTTCTCAGCATTTGGAGCGTAATGTTTTTCATCTCTTCGTATCTCTCCAGGGGAAAATCCACGGGATGATCACAAATCGCATAGGCGTCCTTGGCGATACTTGTGGCGATATCTCCAATTCGTTCGAGATCGCTAGTCATCTTGTAGATCATCATGGTGAAACGGAGAACCTTTGCCTCTGGATGAAAAAGCGCAATGAAACTTATACAGGCTTCTTCGAGCTTGTTTTCCCAGATATCCGCTTGACGTTCATCGTAATCAATAACGGCCTGCGCTGGAGTTTTGTTTTTTTCGATGAAAGCGCTTAAAGCTCTTTCCACCATTTCTTCAATAAGGGAAGCGTATTTAAGAATATCTGTTTTGAGATCAGCAAACTTTTCTTTGGCTGACATAGTTTTCTCCTATCCAAATTTTCCTGAAAGGTATTCTTCTGTACGTTTGTCTGAAGGGATGGTAAAAACCTTTTCTGTTGGTCCGTATTCCACGAGGCTTCCGAGATACATAAAGGCAGTATAATCTGAAATCCGTCCAGCCTGGGCAATGTTGTGGGTAACAAGGACGATTGTAACCGTATTTTTGAGTTCAGTGATGAGCTCTTCAATATGACTTGTAGACTTTGGATCAAGGGCAGACGTCGGTTCATCAAGAAGAAGTACCTTTGGCTTCATGGCGAGAGCTCGGGCGATACAAAGTCTTTGTTGTTGTCCACCTGAAAGAAAGGTTCCTCGTTTGTGGAGCTTATCTTTCACTTCTACCCACAGGGCAGCTTTTTTGAGACTCTCTTCAACAATCTGATTGGCTTCGTCTTTTTTGAGGTGGATGTTGTTGAGTTTGTAGCCAGCAATCACATTGTCATAGATGCTCATGTTGGGGAAGGGATTGGGACGCTGGAACACCATCCCTGTCATTCGTCTCACTTCCATGGCAGGGATAGAAAAGATGTTAATTCCGCTCAAGAAAATTTTCCCGTCGACTCTCACCGAAGAATCGAGTTCGTGCATACGGTTTAGACAACGCAAAAGAGTGGTTTTCCCACAACCTGAGGGACCCATAATGGCATGCACCTGGTTCTCATAAAACTCCAGGGATACCGACATAAGAGCTTGTTGTTCTCCATAGAAAACATTGAGATCCTGAACTTGAATCAAAACTTTCATAGTTTCACCTTCCATCGCTTTATCAAAACGGAACTTATCAGATTTAAAAGAAAAACAGTTGCAGAAAGTATAAGAGCAGCAGCCCATGCAATTTTGATCCATTCCTCGACAGGAGAAGAAACATACTTAAAAATAAGAGTAGGAAGGGTTTCCATAGGCCTGAAAATATTGATGTGAATGATACGTGTTCCAAAAGCAGTGAACAAGAGTGGAGCTGTCTCTCCCATGATTCTCGATACGCCTACAAGTACCCCTGTGCTAATACCACTGATAGAACACGGTACGAGAATCTTCAAAATGACCTCATGTTTTGGAGCCCCGAGGGCATAGGCTGCTTCTTTGAGGAGGAGTGGGATAAGTCGTATGTTTTCTTCGGTGTTTTTTACCACGACAGGGATCATGATAAGAGCCAGAGCGATGCTTCCAGACAAGGCTGAAAACGAACGCAGGGGAACGACAAACCAGATAAAAGCAAGAATTCCCATCACAATAGACGGAATGCTCTGGATCAGTTCAACAATAACTTTGAGAAAATGGGAAAATTTGTTTTGATACTCAGCGATATAAATGCCTGTCATAATTCCAATAGGGGTGGCAATCAGAGCAGCGATTGTTGTAACAATAATTGTACCGAGGATAGCATTGAGGATACCACCGCCGTTTTGGTCCTTGATGAAAAGAACGGGAGATAAATTTTGGACTCCCTGAACTATTATATAACCTACTATCCATATCAGGGGAATGGCAACCGCAAAGGATAGGACAAGGATTATCCCAAAGAAAAGTTTATCTTTTATGATGTTACTTCGAAGATGTGCTTTTGGCGTTGTCATAGGTTACCTCTCAAAAGACAGATTTTTGATGATCCTTTGCCCTATGAAGCTAAACACAATGGTAAATAAAAAGAG
Organism: Thermospira aquatica; assembly: GCF_023525255.1. Lineage (GTDB taxonomy): Bacteria > Spirochaetota > Brevinematia > Brevinematales > Thermospiraceae > Thermospira > Thermospira aquatica. The sequence goes on from NZ_CP073355.1 coordinate 1,884,540, forward strand.
GATCAAACCGAGTTCTGTAAGCGATTCGGTATGCAGCCCGGTGGATTCAGTAAATTGGTTTGCAATAACGCTTGCGATGGTGCTTCCCGCAGAAAAAAGAGACGTAGGCATCTGATTGAGGTTTCCTATAACCATCGTCACAGCCATGGTTTCGCCCAAAGCTCTCCCAAAAGCAAGCATATGGCCAGCGAGAATACCTGAAGAGGCATAGGGTATAATCACCTTCTGGATCATCTTGTAACGGGGACTACCTAGAGAGATAGCTGCTTCTTTAAGATCTTGAGGAACAAGCTGGATAACTTCGTAAGCCAAAGAGGTAGAATAGGGAATAATCATAATAGCTACCACAAGAGATGCTGTCAATACACCCACTCCCATTGGTATGACTCCAAAAGAAACCAAGGAGAGCTGCCACTTCTGCATGAGTGGGACGAGTACCAAAAGTCCCCACATCCCATAAATAACCGAGGGAATGCCTGCGAGGAGTCTTACGACAGCTTTCAAAAGGGTGGATAATCTTCCCGTGGGACGATATTCACCCAGAAAGATAGAAAGCGAAAGGGAAAAAGGAAGAGAGATAAGAAGAGCTAGGACAGATGTTAAAAATGTTCCTGTGATAAATGGCAGCCCCCCAAAAGAGGCATTGTCCGGATCCCAGTTTGTACCAATAAAGATTTGCCACCCATTGTGTTTGATGGCAGAAAGAGAGAATATAAAAAGACTGAATAGTGTTGCCAGAATAAAAAGGGCAACAAATCCCACCGAAAACCAGAGAAAAAATGAAAATAAGCCCCCAGAGAAGGCCTTGGCCTTCTCTGGGTTTTTTGTTTCTTTCTGAGAAGTGTTAGCGAACTTTCTTGCCATTAAATACCACCGAATTTAAAAGATTTTCTGATACTTTCACTGCCTGGGAAGAAATTGGACCATAATCTACGGTAGGGTGAATCTTTTGACCATCGTGTACCATCCACCAGATGGTTTCGACGATAGCTTTTGCTCTGTTTTTATCCTTGAGGTAAGAAAGATCTTTGTACAACAGGATCCATGTGGTTGCAGCGATAGGATATGCCTCTTTTGCTGGAGAGTTCACCACATCGGCGATACCATCAGCAGGAACATTAACGATGGCTGCTGCAAGAGATTTGGGATTAGCAGCATCAATGAATTTCCCTGCACTGTTTTTTAAAAGAGCGTATGCTAAAGCATTTTGCTTTGCATAAGCGAACTCCACATAACCAATGCTTCCGGGAACCTGTTTTACATAAGCTCCTACACCGGCATTCCCTTTTCCTCCGATACCCACAGGCCACTTTGGAGCCTTACTGGTACCTACAGCTTTTTTCCAATCTTTACTTACCTTGGTGAGGTAGAGAGTGAAATTGTACGTTGTACCAGAAGAGTCAGAACGATACACAACGACAATGTTGAGATTTGGGAGATCAACACCGGGGTTCAACGTAGCAATGGCGGGATCGTTCCACTTGGTGATTTGACCAAGATAGATCTTGGCAACAGTATCACCATCCAGTTTTAGTTTCAGATTACCAGGGAGGTTGTACGCCATTACAATAGCACCGAGAGCCATTGGGATGTGGAGGACATCATCCTTTGCCTGAGCCTTTTCGTCATCATTGAGGGGAGCGTCAGAACCAGCAAAATCCACTGTTCGTGCAATGAGCTGCTTGATACCGCTACCAGAACCAATAGCCTGATAGTTTACGCGATGGGTCTGATACTGCTTGAACATCGCAGCATACAGGGGCTCAGGGAAAGTAGCACCTGCCGCATTCAAATCAACACCGAAAACCTGAGAGGCGAGAACGATCATCGCCAGAAGATATGTTTTTCGCATAGAAAAACCTCCTTTAATAGATTAAAATATTTTTTGCTTTCTGTCAAGAAACTTTTCTTGCGAAGAAAGCACAATGATTATAAGGGTGGGTTTATGAACATCAGATGAAAAGAAAATGAATTTATAATGAATTTTTGTTTTTTATATTTTACAAAAAAGTTTTACTTTTTAAACATTAGGAAATTGAGTTTTTTCTTT